>CAMUXE010000013.1 GCA_947164605.1 uncultured Lachnospiraceae bacterium
ATGTGGGACAATTTCTCAACTATCTCAGCAAAATTCATACCATGTGATGATTTTACCAAAACATTGTCCCCTCTTTGAATATGTACATTTAAGTTGTCAAAAAAGTCAGCCTTGCTGTCATAATGAGTCACCTTAAGATGCTTATTATCGCACTTCTTACACTCGTCAGATGCTCCGTCAGCCAAACTTTTTGCAAGATTGCCTATAGCAACCAACTCATCAATCTTTTTATAGGCAAGATATCTTCCTACTTCATAGTGGAGCTCTCTCTCCTCTTTGCCAAGTTCAAACATATCTCCCAAGATAGCTACTTTTCTGCCATCTGAGGCATCAAGAACATCAATAGAAGCTCTCATCGAACCTGGATTAGCATTGTAACAATCGTCCAATATGCAGAGTCCGTTGGCTTCGATCAAGTTATTTCTTCCCTTAAGTGTAACTACATCACTGATTCCAGCAATAATCTGGTCAGAGCTAAGTCCCAAAATAGAGGCAACTGTAGCCGCAGCAAGTGCATTGTAAACCATATGCCTACCAGGAATAGGAATGCTGACAGCAAAGTTAGCCAGTCCATCAGCTGGATTAAGCTGGTGGAACTCAGCCTTCATACCCTTGAGTCCCAAGTTTTTTATATCTGTGGCATAGGCTCCCTCATGAGAATCGATGCCAAAGAAATAAGGTTTTCTTCCCTTAACTTCGCCTACTGTTGAGAGCTTGTCATCATCTCCATTGAGAACAACATATCCTCCATCTTTCATAAAGCGGAACATATCTGTCTTTTCTTCTAAGATTCCATCCCTAGTCTTTAAATTCTCAAGATGGCACTGACCAATATTTGTAATAACACAGATATCAGGGCTTACGATACTGGCAATCTTCTCCATATCTCCAAAGTGGCTTATACCAAGCTCAATCACAGCAACCTGATCATCTTCCTTAAGCCTAAAAACTGTGAGTGGAACTCCCAAATCATTATTGAAATTGCCCTCAGTCTTTAATACCTTGTACTTCTTTTCAAGAACAGAAGCAATTGTCTCCTTAGTACTTGTCTTTCCAGCACTTCCACTTATGGCAACCACCTTTAGGTCTGTCATCTGCTCTCTATAAAACTTTGCAATCATTCTAAGGGCTGTGATTGTAGACTCAACCTGAATGTAAGGTCTAGTCTCTCCCTCAAGCTCAAGCTCTGATATGCAAACTAAAGCTCCTTTTTCAAAGCATTGGCCTATAAACTTATGTCCATCGCTTCTCTCACCCTTTATTGCAGCAAAAAGCCCATCTTTCTCAACCTGTCTTGAATCAGTGGTGATAGAACTGATTTCCCTGTCAAGATATGATTCATCGCCGTGATATAGGCCATTGCAGGCGCTCACAAGGTTCTTAATACTTAAACCTTTCATCTTTCCTCTTCTCTAACTTATTGAAATGCAAGCCCTAAAAAGCGCTTGCATCAATTAAGTATCTTATTATTTTAATTTTGTCTTGTAATTAATTATTGTGCTTTGCCCTCAATTAAGCATTTTAATATGCCTTAATTAAGTATTTAAAAGCCATTAATTATTGTACTTGTCCATTGAGCACTTGATAATCTTTTCTGTAAGCTCATCGTAAGACACGCCAATTGCAGCTGCTTCCTGCGGAATCAAGCTTGTTGGTGTCATTCCTGGCAAGCTGTTGATTTCAAGTACATACATCTCGCTGTCTTCTCTCATGAGAATGTCAACTCTAGAATATGTCTCAATACCTACTGCATTGCATGCTCTCACAGCTATGCTCTGCATTTTCTTGCTCTCTTCTTCTGTGATATCAGCAGGACAAGTCTCTTTAGTATTGCCTGAGTACTTGTTCTTATAATCATAAAAGCCTTCCAATGGCTCAATCTCAATAACTGGTAAAGCCTTGCCATCAATAACAGCAACAGAGAACTCTCTGCCCTTTACATACTCTTCAACCATAATCTGGTCTTCAAGTGAAAATGCAAGATCGAGAGCCTGCTTAAAGTCCTCCTCTTTGTTGACGATTGAAACACCAACAGAAGAACCACCGCAACATGGCTTTACAACACATGGAAATGGTACATACTCAATCTTATGTCCCTTTCTAAGAGTAATTCCCTTAGGCATAGGTACATCGTTCATAAGCAATACAGTCTTTGTGAGCTGCTTATCCATTGAAATAGCACTAGAGAGGTAACCTGTACCTGTATATCTAATTCCTAAGAGGTCAAATGTAGCCTGAACCTTTCCGTCCTCGCCATTTGCTCCATGGAGTCCCATGAATACAATATCAGCTGCCTTGCAATAGTCCAAAACATTCTTACCAAAGAATGCTTCTCTATTTTCTTCTCTTCTAGCAGCCTCATCAACTACTGACTTTGTCTTAGCTTTAAGCTCATCTGCAAGCTTTGCCAAATCATTGTCAGCATTAAAGAAAGCCTCGCTGTTTTCATACTCGTCACTTCCAAGAAATACATCAATCATATTGGCCTTATGACCGTTTCTTCTGAGTGATTCACAAATCATTCTTCCTGATACGATTGAGATATCTCTCTCTGTGCTAGTTCCACCAGCAATAACTGTTATATTCATACTTCCTCCAAATCACCTTAATCTGCTGCCTTCAAAGTGTGCCCTTGTAGCAACAAGTTTTTTTATCTGATTAAACTGTGCAGATAAGTCTCCCTCACTGACTTCAGTGTCAAGGCTTACTGCAAGATCATCAATCAATTTTTGATCAAGCTGACCTCTAAAATTGTTTAGGAGGTTATATTTGTCCTCCATAGAGTCAGCATCTAGAAAATCTAACAAGAAAGGATTGATCATTCCCTCTCCTGACTCATCCTGGTCTAAATCATGTTCCAAGACTGACTCTTCAAAATCAGCCTTGTCTTCATAATCAGCGCTGGTCTTAGGCTCTGCTGCTGACTCTGAAGATGTCTTAAACTCAGGCTCTTCATTCTTTATTTCCACAGGCTCCTCAAGTCTTGTAAGTCTTGCCTGCTCCACTTCCTTGACATCAACTTCTTCAAAACGATATTTTTGCTTAACGTCAGGGTACTTTACATGGTCAACCTCACTCATAAACATTGAAAAAGGCCTTACGTAGAGCTCATAAGTTCCGTAAAGCGCTTGATATAAAACCATTTTTTCTTTAGTTTCTGAGTGAATACAAGTTCCCTTAACCTGATAGTACTTATTTTTAAAATGTCTGTAAAAGCCCATTACATGGACCTGTCTTACGAAATTGTCTTCCATAGATCAACCTCACTGTATGCACAGTTTGCTCGAATGATTTAAAAGAAGGCTCTGACATATATTCAAAACAGCCACAACAACTACATAGCATATAGATACAATAAAGCTACAATCGTTCTTTAAGGACTTCTCTTCTTTCAAGTAAAGCTCGTGCTTTGATTTAATATAATCCAAAATCATAGATGGAGTCTTAAGTTTAAGAACTGCTTCTTTATCAACAACAACACTGTTGCCTCTGACATATTCCTTTAAAGAAGTCTTTAAATACTTCTCATAAAGGCAGTGATCCTTGAGATTGCCAAGATAGATGCTATTGTGCGGATATGTAAAGTAGTCTGCTATATAGTGAGTAATCTCGCCCAATTTCACACAATAGTCTGTACTGATTCTTCTAAACTCCTCAGAAGATTTTACAGTGCAATCACTTATAAACTTGCTCAAAAGGTCAAATGTTTCATCAATATTGTGCTTTGTAGTAATAAATGATGGTTTACAATCAGGAAGCACACTACCGATTATAAAGGCCTTTCTGTGACAATCCAAAATTTCACTAGGAACATTAGTTGCTAAAAATCTCGACAACTCAATATGTGACTTTTTTCTCATGATTTATCCTCTTTAAAAACAGGACCTTAGACTACTACTTTATTCTATATCTAAAAAGGCCGAATTACAAGCATTTTTACTGCCTGCAATTCAGCCTGTCTCATTTCATATCACAAAAGCATCAGCCAAAGCCTCTCCCTATGTCAAAAAAGCCTCAGTCAAGGTTCTTTACTATCTCATAAACCGCATCAGCTAGGGCTGCATGACCTTCCTCAGTCAGATGTTCCCTGTCAACCTCGCTAGGCTCTGCAACCTGAGCCGCATCAAGGAAGAGGCAGCCGTATCTTTCAGCGAGGTCTCTATAGGCATCAGCAAGTCCCTTCGACACCTCAACAGAATTGTCATCAAACTCAGGATCAAAGCCAGGATGGCCAACTCCCTCACCCAGATGAATTGGAGATATAATTAAAATTCTCTGATTATTGCCTGTGACCTGCCTTGTGAGGATTATCAATCTCTCAAGTCCTCTGGCAATTGTTCCAGCCGAGTTGTTAAATCTAGCCTTGCAATCGTTAGTTCCAAGCATAATTGTCACAAGAGACACTGGTCTGTGTGATTCAAGAACCACACCAAGATTGTCAATTCCTCTTCTGCCAGTTCTAATCTCATCGTCAAAGACAGTTGTTCTTCCGCACAGTCCCTCATCTATAACCCTGTATGAATCTCCCAGCTTCTTGTCTAAAAGCCTTGTCCAGCGTGTATTTTCATCATATCTGCCAAAGCCGCCTGGTATATATCCATATGTATTTGAATCACCGTAAACTAAAATTTCCATAATATTTCCTCTCACTATTTCAAAACAAAATCACTTGTCTTTCGACTAAATTATAGTAACACTTATTTTGGATAAAAGGAAATACCTAAAATAAATTAAAAATTATAGGCTAAGCCTATAGCTTATTTCATTTGGCCTTAATAATTTGCTTTCTGCATCAAAGCCAATTTCTTTAATGTCTTTCTGACTCAAAGCTCATTTCATTAAGCCTTTATAGCCCATCTGAGCTTGGTAGATCTGGCTCTAGGATTGATATAGCACTCATCCCTGCCCGGTCTTATAACATCTTCGGAAACTTCTTCAAAAAGGCCATCCTTCAAACCTGACTTAAATGCTTTCTTGACCAGCCTGTCCTCACCAGAATGGAAAGTCAACACGCAGACCCTAGCTCCAGGATTGAGCACATCAGGCAACTTCTCAAGGAACTCATAGAGGACATCAAGCTCAGAATTAACATCTATACGCAAGGCCTGAAAAGTTCTAGCCAGAGCCTTTCTAGTCTCGTCTTCTCGGACATCTTTAGGCAGTCTCACCAAAGCCTTCTCAACAAGGGCCTTGAGTTCCATAGTGGTCTCAATGCTCTCCCTCTTTCTCTTGGCATCGGCTATAGCCTTAGCAATCTCGCCAGCATATATCTCATCTGAATTCTCAATCAGCATATTCTCTATCTCGTCCTGACTCAGCTCCTTAAGTCTTTCTGCAGCACTTATTCCACTCTCAGGATCAAGTCTTAAGTCCAAAGGACCGTCAAACTTGTACGAAAATCCCCTCTCAGGATTATCAAGCTGCATAGAGGATACTCCAAGATCAGCCATAAGGAAGTCAAACTTGCCATACTGAGCTGCAACCTGGTCTATATTTCTGAAATTGGTATGAATAGCCGTAAAATCGTCATCTGTAAAGCCTCTATCAGCAATTCTTTGCTTGGTCTTAACAATTTCAATCGAGTCAACATCAAGAGAATAGAGATGTCCAGTGTGATTAAGTTTCTTTAAAATCTCAGTCGTATGGCCTCCGTATCCAAGAGTACAGTCAAGTCCTTTCTGACCTTCCTTAATATCTAGATGCTCCAAGATTTCAGCCACCATAATTGGAATATGCATTCCCGCTGGTGTTGAACCCTTGCTTATAACCTTTTCTACTGTATCCTTGTATTTCTCCGGATTTCTCTCCTTGTATTTTTCCTCGAACTTCCTTGGATACTTGCCGCTATAGTGGGCTCTCCTCTTGTGAATAGGCTTGTCACCAGCAGAAGCTGCTGCCTTCTCTACATTTGCACAAACCTTAGTCTTCTTGTCTTCCAAAAATTACTCCTTTATATCGCTTAGCATGCGGTCTCTTCCGCTATTTTTAGCCTTATACAAAAGTATGTCTGCTCTCTTTAAAATTATGTTAGAAGTCTCTGCCTCGTCAACCTTTGTAAGGCCGGCTGAAACTGTAATCTTAATAGACTCATCTTTTAGCTTAATCTCTTTATTTCTAACCTCTTCAAGAATCTCATTAAGCATATCATAAGCCTTTTCCTGACTGACCTTGTTATAGACAAGCAGAAACTCTTCACCGCCCCATCTGGCAATAAAGCCCTTGCCAACCATCTGAGTTTTCAGAACCTTGGCAAATTCCTTAAGAACTATATCACCGGCATCATGACCATAATTGTCATTCACCTGTTTAAAGAAGTCAATATCACAGATTCCCACGGCAAATCTTACGCCAGAAGTTTTCAATTCTGCCAGTGCCGCATTTAACTTCTTTTCACCGCTGAGACGGTTATTAATCTGGGTCAGTGTATCAAGTTCAATCATGCCCCTCAAGCTTTTTCTCATGATTTGAACTGAATTTGCCATCTCACCAATCTCGTCTTTTCTTCCTATTATCTTCGAGCTAGGTTCTGTCTCTAGTTTTCCCTTACTTATGTCTTCACACACCTCATTCAACTCTCTGATATCCCTAATCATGCCCTTATTACCCTTAATGATAAAGCTTGCAATAAGGAGCATGCTTCCAAGGATTATAAAGATAACCGGATAGAGCTTGGATAAGACATATTTTTCGACTTTATCTGCCGACTCCATAACTCCAATCATGCCAAATATGCTTCCATCAGAGTTGTATATAGGCTCATAGTGGCCAAAATACTTCTTTCCATCCACCTCAATATTGTCATAGAACTTAATCTGACCATTGACAAAAACTGAGCTTGACACATTACTGCCTATCTTGCTTCCAACTCTTCTGTTGCCATCAGAATCCTTGAGAGTTGTGATTACTCTCATATCTTTGTAAAAGACAGTGAGGTCTATATCATTGTCCTTGCAAATTTGGTCTATGTATTCATAATTGTTATTGAGCAAGGTATCGCCCTTATATATGGCAATCTTATCATCTCCAACTTTTCTATAATCTCCAGGATACTTCAAATCCAAAAGTTCAAGATAAAGATTAGCATTGTCATCGAGCTGTTTTTCAATCTCATGTACTACCGAAGTGCTTGCAAGCCTAAATGAGGCAATAAGCAAGACAACAAGACAGAAAAATAGAGGTGTCATAGTTATCAAAAGTGTTTTTTTATAGAGGCCGTGTTTACGATTATCCTTCTCCATACAAACTCCCTATCATACTTATCATAATTATCATAATATCATGATTTCACGCTTACTTAAGCTGTCTGTGGCATTCCTTCAAGGCGTCCAGCACACTCACAGGCACTCTCATATTCCCCTTGCCTACGCCAAGGTCTATATCAGGTTTATTGGCCCCATGAAAATCCGAGCCGCCCGAAATCAAAAGTCCCATCTCATCAGCCAATTCCTTGACATAGATCTGATCCTTCTCCTTATGAGTTGAGTAAATAGCCTCCACAGCACTGATGCCTGCTGTCTTTAAAGCTTTCATCATATCTCTTAACTCTTGGTCATCCTTCTTATAAAGCAGAGGATGAGCCAAAACCGCCAATCCACCATTATGTCTTATAATCTCAATTCCCTTGACAGCATCTATTTTAACCCTGGGAATATAGCAAGGCTTATTATCAGCCAGGTAGTTTCTAAAGACTTCCTTTTTCGTGTTAACATAGCCTTTTTTTACTATGTAATCAGCAAAATTTGCCCTTGTGATAACTGCCCCCTTATAAATTTCGATCATTTCATCGTAGTCGACCATAATTCCATAATCGGCAAATCTTAAGGCCATCTTTCTGTTTCTGGCCTCCCTCTCCTCATTCATCTCTTCAAGAATCTTTTTCATATGCTGATCCTGAATATCTAGGAAAAGGCCAACTATGTGAATTTCACCGTCCTTATAATCGCAGGCAAGCTCACAGCCAGGTATAAGTTCAAGTCCCACTTCGCAAGCCCTATTCTTTGCCCTTTCAATCCCACTAAAAGTGTCATGATCTGTCAAAGCAATGGCTTTCAAGCCCTTATCATGTGCTAAATCTACTACTTCTTCAGGGCTAAAGCTGCCATCCGAACATGTTGAGTGAACATGAAGATCAACCATGCCTTCTAAATCTGTAAACAACTTATCTTCCATTTTGTTCGTCCTCTTAAACTATATTGACTCTATAGAATTATAATATAGTCTAGCTCTAATTTAGTAATAATTTTACACTTTTAGCTATTTTTAGTCAATTTAAGAGCCGAGCAAAAAAACTTGCTCGGCTCAGATAATTAGGCTTTTATACAATTTTTTCAAATAATAAAAAAGCAAATATTCACTTAAAATTAGTGGTGGAATAATCTCATTCCTGTGAATGCCATAACGATACCGTGCTTGTTGCAAGCCTCGATAACATTGTCATCTCTGATTGATCCGCCTGGCTCAGCGATATACTTAACACCACTCTTTACAGCACGCTCAATATTGTCACCAAATGGGAAGAATGCATCTGAGCCAAGAGCTACATCTGTATTCTTAGCAAGCCATTCTTTCTTCTCTTCTGCTGTGAATACTTCTGGCTTAGATGTGAATACTCTCTCCCAAGCGCCATCAGCTAAAAGATCCATGTACTCATCACCGATGTAGAGGTCAATTGCATTGTCACGATCTGCCTTACCAAGATCAGCCTTGAATGGAAGATTGAGAACCTTTGGATTCTGTCTTAAGAACCAGTTGTCAGCCTTAGAGCCTGCAAGTCTTGTACAGTGAATTCTAGACTGCTGTCCAGCACCGATACCGATTGCCTGTCCACCCTTTACATAACATACTGAATTTGACTGTGTGTACTTTAAAGTGATAAGAGCTATAACAAGATCAATCTTAGCCTGCTCTGTGAATTCATTCTTCTCAGTTACGATATTATCAAAAAGGTCCTTGCTAACCTTGTAGTTATTTCTTCCCTGCTCGAAAGTTACACCAAATACCTGCTTTCTCTCGATTTCTTCTGGAACGTAGCTAGGATCGATCTTGATGATATTGTAGTTGCCCTTCTTCTTAGACTTAAGAATCTCAAGAGCATCATCATCATAGTCAGGAGCGATAACACCGTCAGACACCTCATGCTGAATAAGCTTTGCTGTAGCAAGATCACACTTGTCTGAGAGTGAGATGAAATCACCGAAAGATGACATTCTATCAGCGCCTCTAGCTCTAGCATAAGCACAAGCAAGTGGTGAAAGCTCACCAATTTCAGGATCAACCCAGTAAATCTTCTTTAAAACATCATCGAGTGGAAGTCCTACTGCAGCGCCAGCTGGAGATACATGCTTAAATGAAGTAGCTGCTGGAAGGCCTGTTGCCTCCTTAAGCTCCTTAACTAACTGCCATCCGTTGAGGGCATCAAGGAAGTTGATGTATCCTGGTCTTCCGTTAAGAATCTCAACTGGAAGCTCTGCATTGCCTTCCATAAAGATTCTTGATGGCTTCTGATTTGGGTTACAACCATACTTTAACTGAAATTCGTTCATTATAGTCTCCTTTATTAATGATATAAAATCCGCATCCTGCGGTGTTTAAAGCTTTATCTAATTATCCTACTTATCTTCTTGATAATTACTTATTCTTGTTTATGATTCTAGTCTCGTATGAACCATCATCAATCTTTACAAATCTTACGAATAAAGAAACCTTGTTAGCCTCATTGAGGTTGTTCCAGATAAGGTTTGTGAACTCGTCGATATTACCCTCGATCTTTACTGGTGTTGGCTCACCCTCAAAGCTTGGAAGTGGGTTGCCGTCTCCCATATATGTGTGGATGAAGTGACCCTCACCATTCTTTGGATTGTCATATGAGAATGTGTAACGGTTACACTCTGCTCCGTCACCACGGTTGCTCTTTAAGATTGAAAGGCTGTAGTCATAGCCGTCAGCAAAGTTCATGATACCTGAAATTCTAGGTGTGAAGTTTGGTTCATCTGGCTCGAACTTTCTTGTTCTGAGTGCCTGCTCAAATGTCTTGCCTTCCTTCATAAGGTCATAGATTGTATCTGTCTGATCACCGTTAGTAACAATTGTTGTATCACCAAGAACTCTTACTGGTGCATAGATAATAAGGCTTGGATCTGTGAGCTTGCTTGGATCAAAGGCCTGTGTTCTGATACCTTCGCCATCCTCAACAAAGACTCTGTTACGGCTGTTCTCACTTCTACCCATGATAAAGTAAGCTGATACTGCGTACTTTCCATCGCTAGATCTTCCAAGAACGATTCCTCTTCCTGGATAATCACATCCTGATAATTCCTTCTCAAGTAACTGTACTTCCATATTTACCTCCAATTCAGCAAAAAGACCGCCTGAGCAGCCTAATAATAGGTTGCCCAGGCGGTCGGCTTTTTTAATCAGATCAGTATCCTGACCGCATTGACATATCATACTCCCTGTGGGTTATCCCACACAAAATTATTATAATTTTGATTTCCGCCAGTCGTACGACAACTGATAAGATGATACATCATTTGACGAAAAATTTCTAGTCCTAATTAATAAATACTTTAATAATTACCAAGAAGCTTTATAGACTCAGCTTCCTCCTCGATTCCACGCATAGCATTCATAACGCAAGGGTCATCAATGTTTCCTGTAAAATCAACAAAGAACCTATAATCCCAATTTTTGCTCTCCAATGGTCTAGATTCGATTTTTGTCATATTGAGTCCGTTATAGATTATGTGGCTCAAGAGATTGTAGAGTGTTCCTGCCTCATTCTTGGTCTCAAAAACAATACTCATCTTGTTTGCTGTCTTTACAAACTTTCTCTTATTGGTAACTATCACAAATCTGGTTGTGTTATTTACATTGTCATTGACCTTTTCTTTAAGCACTTCCAGACCATAAACCTTAGCTGCCTCCATACTGGCAATTGCAACATGGGTAGGATCAGCCTCATCAAGTACCTTCTTTGCAGAGAGTGCTGTGTTTGGTGTTGAGATTTTAACCCAATCCTTGTGATTATCAAGGAATTTCTCGCACTGCATAAGACCCTGTGGGTGTGAATAGACTGTTGTAACTTTATTGATATCTGCTCCCTTAAGTCCTAAAAGAGCATGCTCTACTGGGACATAAGTCTCTGCAACAATATAATTGTTGTACTCCTGCAAAAGATCATAGACTCCAGAAACTATGCCAGTTGTCGAGTTATCAATTGGAAGAACTGCATAATCTGCCTTGCCATCCTTGACATAATCCATTGCATCACGCCAAGTCTGCACATTGAAGGAGTCGACATCATTGCCAAAGAACTGTTTCATAGCTATGTATGAATATGCTCCTGGTACTCCCTGATATACAACCTTGACTCCATCTGTTTCAATTTTATCTACAGCTTCATAAGGCTCTCTCAAAGACTGAGTAGTCTCTTCCATCAAGCGATACTGACCCTTTCTGGAATTTGCCATAATCTGTGAGAAAAGGTCATCTACAGCATGGACATTTTCTTTACACTTGACCATCTTTGTGATGGACTCAAGTTTCTGCTTCTCCCTCTCTGGGTCCAATACTTTTTTTCCAGTCTGAATCTTGTACTCAGCAACCTCACCTGTGAGTTTCATTCTCTTTTCAAACAGGTCAACCAACTGCTGATCTATCTCATCAATCTGTGATCTAATCGCACCTAAATCCACTTTAATCCTCCTGCATGAGCCAAATGGCTTTTTAACTATATCTTTTATAATTAACCTAGGTATTTTAACATATACTAGGGCTTTTATGCTATAATATTTACACATAAAAACAATTATTGACGCCACATTTTTTAAATAGGGAGTTTTTAATATGAAATCAAAAACTAAAAAAATCATTATTTTGATAGTTATTCTCCTATTCTTCATAGGAGATTTTGTTCTATACCAGTATCTACACCGTTTTATCTACAATAATGACACCGCAGTCGGAAACACCACCGGCAATCTCATGAATGGAGGCAGGTTCTGCGAGGTCGATGGAAAAATTTATTTTTCAAATCCAGCCGACGACGATGCCCTCTACAGGATGAATTCTGACTGTTCTTCAATCAAGAAACTATCTTCAGACAAGGCAACAGCAATCAATGTCTATGGCAAATACGTCTACTATGTAAAAAATAACTTTTCAAGAACTGCAATTGAGATGGGCACAAGAACTAATATGTATGGTGTCATGAGAATAAACACTGATGGTACAAGCCTAACTGATTTAGATGACACAAAATCCAAATCAGCAGTCCTTTCCGGCAATTATGTATTCTATGAACACTACAATGATACAGATGGCCTTAAACTCTATAAGGTCAAAATTGATGGAAAGAGCAATGTCCAGGTTCTCGACTACAGCATTGATACAAGCAGCATCTTTAAGAACAAGATTTTTTACATCAATAAAGAAGCCAAAAATAACATATATTCAATGGACACAAAGACCGGCAATATTTCCTTAGAATACGAGGCCAATGCTTTTAAGCCCGACTGTTCAGCTGATTATCTCTACTATATTGATTTGAGCAAGAACTATGCCCTTATGAGGGTAAACCGTTCCAACAAGACCCTTGAACAGGTCTACGCCTCTGACACAGACAAGGTTATAAACTATAACAGAAGTGAAAACAAAATATACTTTGTACTTGAAGGTGACAATTCCGGCCTATACAGAATGAACCTAAACGGCAGCTCTGTTGAAAAAGTCACTGGCGGCAATATTTCAGAAGTCTACTGCACTTCACAGTACACTTTCTTTATAGACTTTAAGGGTAATACCCTTATGAGAATACCGACAGATGGCCCTATCACCAAAATACAGAATTTTTACGTAAAAAACTAAAAGCAACTCAGACACCTTACGGTAATTCCATGAATTCAGCTCAGACACCTTATGGCCAGCCTCAGAATTTTAACCAGACTGTTAGCAATCCAGGCAATTACAATCAGCCAGGCCAGCAGCAGTAAGCTTTAAAGTCAAGCTAATTGAATTTAAAAATCCTATCAAAGAATTAAAGGCTATTAAACATTAAGCTTAATATTTAAAAAACAAAAAAGCAGAAGACAGGTCATTTAAAGACCTGTCTTCTGCCTTTTTATTTTCTAAAATAAAATCCTTTTATTTTGCGCTCAAGTAC
Source organism: uncultured Lachnospiraceae bacterium (assembly GCA_947164605.1). Taxonomy (GTDB): domain Bacteria; phylum Bacillota; class Clostridia; order Lachnospirales; family Lachnospiraceae; genus CAMUXE01. Next base: position 13,160 of record CAMUXE010000013.1, read on the forward strand.
TCATCAATACCCTTAGCTGCAGCCTTACCAGCGCCCATAGCGAGGATAACTGTAGCTGCGCCTGTTACAGCATCACCACCGGCATAAACAGCCTCTTTGCTTGTCTTGCCATCTGCCTCGTCAGCTACGATACATTTTCTCTTATTGATCTCGAGACCCTTAGTTGTTGAACTGATAAGTGGATTTGGAGATGTACCAAGTGCCATAATTACTGCATCAAGTTCGATTGTGAACTCTGATCCTTCAACCTCAACCGGCTTTCTTCTGCCAGATGCATCAGGCTCGCCAAGCTCCATCTTAACGCACTTCATGCCTGTAACATTACCATCATCGTCTGTGATAATTTCAACAGGATTTGTGAGGAGATCAAAGATGATACCTTCTTCCTTAGCGTGATGTACTTCCTCAGCTCTTGCTGGAAGCTCAGCCTCAGATCTACGATATACTACGTGAACTTCAGCGCCAAGTCTTAAAGCTGTTCTAGCAGCATCCATAGCAACGTTACCACCACCTACGATAGCAACTCTCTTGAATGATGCTATAGGAGTATCATAATTCTCATCAAAAGCCTTCATAAGGTTACTTCTTGTGAGATACTCATTAGCTGAGAATACGCTGTTAGCGTTCTCACCTGGTATACCCATAAATCTTGGAAGTCCAGCACCTGAACCTACATAAACTGCATCAAATCCTTCTTCTTCAAGGAGCTGATCAATTGTTACAGAACGTCCGATTACAACATTTGTCTCAATCTTAACGCCTAACTTCTTAACATTTTCAACTTCATGAGCAACTACTGTGCTCTTTGGAAGTCTGAACTCTGGAATACCATATACAAGTACACCACCTGGCTGATGAAGAGCTTCAAAGATAGTAACATCATATCCAGCCTTTGCAAGATCTCCAGCACATGTAAGTCCTGAAGGGCCTGAACCTATAACAGCTACCTTCTTGCCATTCTTCTCCTTAGCTGGCTCAAGTTCTACATTGTTCTCTCTAGCATAATCAGCTACAAATCTCTCAAGCTTACCGATAGAAACGGCCTCACCCTTGATACCTCTTACACACTTACCTTCACACTGGCTCTCCTGTGGGCATACACGACCACATACAGCTGGAAGTGCCGATGACTCGCTGATAATCTTGTAAGCCTGCTCGAAATCACCATTCTTTACCTGCTCGACAAATGCTGGGATATTGATAGATACTGGGCATCCCTCGATACATCTAGCATTCTTACAGTTAAGACATCTTGTAGCCTCTTCCATTGCCTCTTCCTTAGTGTAACCAAGGCAAACCTCTTCAAAATTTTTATTTCTGACATTCGGCTCCTGCTCTTTAACAGGCACTTTCTTTAAAACGTCCATTATATTGACCTCACTTATCTATAAAATTAACCATTGCACTGACCACATCCACCGTGATGTGTGTCACCCTCTGTAAGACGAAGCATAGCTCTGCCCTCTTCTGTCTTATAAGTTCTCTGACGCTTCATAGCCTGATCAAAATCAACTAAGTGACCATCAAACTCTGGTCCGTCTACACATGCAAATTTAATCTCTTCGCCAACCTGAAGTCTGCAAGCACCGCACATACCTGTACCGTCAACCATGATAGGGTTCATACTTACAACTGTTGGGATTTCAAGCTCCTTAGTAAGAAGACATACAAATTTCATCATGATCAATGGTCCGATAGCGATACATCTGTCGTACTTCTTTCCCTGATTCTGTACAAGATCTCTAAGTACATCAGTACCCATGCCCTTTCTCACATATGAACCATCATCTGTTGTGATATAGAGGTGATCACCTGCAACTGCTCTGAGCTCATCCTCAAGGATAAGTAAATCCTTGTTCTTAGAACCTACGATTACATCACAATTAACTCCATGTTCAAATAACCACTTAACCTGTGGATATACAGGTGCAGTACCTACACCACCAGCTACAAATACGATATTCATCTTCTTGAGCTCTTCAATATCAGTCTCAACAAGATCTGATGGGTGTCCAAGAGGTCCTACTACATCTTCAAAATAATCGCCAGCCTTTAAGTCTGCCATTCTTGTAGTAGAAACGCCTACGCTCTGGAATACAATAGTAACTGTTCCCTTCTCTCTGTCATAATCACAGATAGTGAGTGGAATTCTCTCTCCCTTCTCATCCATCTTTACGATTACAAACTGTCCTGGCTCACAATGTTCTACAACTCTTGGAGCTTCGACATCCATAAGATAGATCTTCTCAGCAAGTTTTTCTGCTTTTAAAATCTTGTACATGAACATACCTCACTTAAAAAATATTAATATTTAACGGCTATGGTCTTACTTCCGTCCGACTCAATCTTGTAGCACAGACCGTCCCTAACGCCTACACCGTAATATCCATCAACTGTTGTCGTGTTACCATCTCTGATATCCACTCTGATTGTGTAGATTTCAATGCCATCAATTATTGTCTTAGTCTGGTAAACAAAATTTGCATTTCCAGGCTTACCAACTAATCTGGCATTTTCATCTATTATGTATAACTGCTGCATTCTGGCCTTAAGCAGAGTCTCTGCCTGCTCATATGTATAAGCATTGCCAGATGTCACAGTGACACTCTTTCTCGCCACACTGCCGACCTTACCACTCTTTGTAATTACTACTGCTGAGAGCACATAGGAGCCTTCAGACAGCTTGAATCCCTCTTCAGTATACTTCTTAGAAGTCTTGTCAGGAGTAGTTCCATCAGTTGTGTAATATGCAACATTGCCAGTTCCAATATTTGTTATCTTGATCACAGTATCTGTTGTCAATACTGAATCAGATATGGCAAATACTGGTGCTGCAGGTCCCAGTGTTGAAATGATGTACTCCAACTCCAGCACTTTAGATGCTACGTTGTGCTCATCCACTGAGATTACTTTAACTTTTACCTTATTCTTCTTGATATCTATAGGTTTGTCATATCTTGTTGACTTTAAATCCGGCTCAGAGCCATCAATTGTGTAATAGATAGCATTGTTATTGTTATCTATAAAGGTCAATGAAAATGCATCAAGATAAGATCCTGACTCAATAGACGGTATAGGCTGTGAAACCTCATACATCTTTAAGTCAGATTCAAGGCTTGTCTCAGCGTAATCTCTGATTAATTGAGTCAGCTTCTCGCCTTCGTTATTGTCGTAATACAACTTTGCCAGCGCAGTCAGGGCCTTTTCATTATATTTGTCAGCCTTGAGTATAGTGCTTAAGACATCCATGGCCTCATTCTTTTTGCCAAGAACTGAATATGCTGTATATAGAGTGTACATCATATCCACATCCTGTTTTCCAAGAGATGTGTCATAAGCCTGTGAAAGGTACTTTACAGCACCGTCATAATCACTCTTGGTGTAAGCCTTCATACCATGTTGAGTGAGATATGCATATGAATGGCTTCTGTTAGATCTGATCATAAGCACTGTGGCAATCACCGCAAAAGCCATGAATACAAGAGCCAAAGTTACAGCAATCCAATACTTGTGTTTGCTCTCCTTATAAGGTGTGTAAGGACTTATGATAGGCCCTTGCTCATCTTCTTCAATGCTTTTATCCTTGTCAGAATTATTGCTTTGCTTCTGGTCCTTAAACTCATCTTGGCCTTTGCCTTGATTATTGTCCTGGGCTTTATTCTTAAGCTCATCCTGACCCATATATTTACTGCTAGAAGCACTTTCCGCTTCCTGTCCTATCAACTCTTTTGCAGTATTAATTTCGTCATCGACAAGTTTTGAGAGTGAATTCATAACCTGATTTTCAAGCTCTTCTTCAGTGCTCTTATCAGTCTCACCTAAGTCACTGTCTTGTCCATAGCTAGCTTTGTTTATTGTGTAAGGTGCGGTCATATCCTTATCTTCATCAAACTCATTATAATTATCGTTTCTCATTATTATTAATATCTCTCCAATTCAAAAGACGATAAATTTGATTTTCTCCCCTAATCTCCCGTCCGTACAATCATATAAAAGAATACAACTTTTAGCACATTTTTACAAGTCAATTAGGTATTTCCCCTTGTCTACATGTTAATTTTTTATTTATTTTAAAAACACAATTTAAACACAATTTGCATGTATTATAATATTCGATAGATGAAATCTATCTCCCCTCATATTAAGTTAGCAGAAAGCCATCGGATTCCTTCCGGTGGCTTTTTGCTATTTATATGCTATTTTTAAATCAAAAAAGCCCCTTGACTTATCTAAATCAGAAAGCCCCTTGACTTATCTAAATCAGAAAGCCCCTTGTCTTAGATAAAAAAAAGCCCGCCTTTGCCTTAGATAAGCAAAAGCGGGCTTTTAGTTTTAATTAGTAAGCTGAAATAACCTTAACTGTACAATACATAGTCTTGTTATGTGAAACAGCTGTGATTGTCGTTGTTCCAGGTCTTCTTCCTATAATCTGTCCTGAAGATGTTATAGTACATACTCTAGGATTTGAGCTTCTCCATGTCACCTTGTCTCCGGCTTCAATTCCAATTACGTCCATGTAGTAGGAATCATACTGGCCAAGTGTAATGCTAGAGCGGCTGATTGCAAGAGAGTGAACTGTGCAAGATGAAGATACTCCATTTGCATTGCTTATAGCAACTACATCTGCAACACCAGGTCCCACAGTTGAAATATTTCCGTACTGGTCGACTGTTACAATTCCTGTGTCAGTTGAATACCATTCAAAGTAATCATTGTTAACCGCAGGTCTAACCATAGCTGTGAGTTTTCGTGTCTTACCAGTGAGCATGTAAATCTCTGATGAGTTAATCTTAATTGATGAAATATTTACAACAGGTGTTACATATACCCAAGCAACGCCCTTAACATTGTTACCATCCTGTGATGTAGCTGTAATCTTTGTCTTACCAGAACCTACGGCAAATACTTCGCCTGCCTCATCGACAGTGGCTACAGACTCATTTGACGAAGTCCAGGTAAGTCCCTGAATTGAAGCGTCATCCGGAGATACGCTTGCAGATATTACCTTAGAGTCTCCTATTAAAAGTCTTACAGTATCCGGTTCAAGGCTAACTCCTCTTACAGGATTTACAACCGTGATGATACATGAATCTGAGCATCCGCTTCCATCTGCTGCTGTGGCTGTAACAACTGCCACACCTGCCTCTCCGGCAAATATATTTCCATTAGAGTCTACTCTTATCACATCATTGTTTGATGATGACCAGTTAAGGCTCTTGTCAGTTGCAGTATCTGTTCCTACAGAAGCTTTAAGGGTTCCAGAAGCTCCCTCATTCATCATCTTTGTCTTCTCTGAAAGGCTTACGCTTGATACATATTCCTTTACATCGATAGTACAAGCAGCAACCAAATGAACATCCTCTGTTGTTACCTCAATAACTGTGTTGCCACCCTTGAGGGCTGTGACCACGCCGTATGCATCTACAGATGCCACTGAAGGATCACTAGACATATAAGTTACATTCTTATTCTCTGCATCCTTTGGCTCAATAGTAGGAATGATAGCATATTTTGCACCAACCCACATCTGCTGGTATTCAGAGTTAAGTGTGATTGAATCAACCGGCTGTTTTACAGTTACTACGCAGTAGGCTGTAAGTCCTGTATCTGTGTTAGTAGCAATAACTGAAGTTGTGCCTGCTCCGACAGCAGTAACCTTTCCGTCTGCTTCTACTTTACATACCTTCTCATCTCTGCTCTCCCATGTAACCAGCTTGTTATCAGCATTTTCCGGAAGGCAGGTTGCATTGAGCCAGAAAACCTGACCCTGTCGAACTGTGATGTCTGTAGTGTTAAGTACCACCTGACTTACAGGCTGCTTAACATAGATATTACACATAGCTGTTGCATTTCCATCGAGTGACTTGCAAAGAATTGTACAGCTTCCTGTTCCAACTGCCTCTACAAGTCCATTTGAATCAACGATACAAGTATTAGTATTAGATGATTCATAGTAAACAGTTCTATTTGAAGCATTGAGTGGGAATACCTCAGCTGAAATTCTAAGTCTATCGCCAACTCTCATAATCTCATCTGTGTAATCAAGCTTAATATTGCTTACTGGAATTGAGATTACAAAGTTACATGTTGCCATATAACCGCCATCGTCTGTCTTTGCGATGATTGTTGTGTATCCAGGAGCCACGTATGTGACAAGTCCATTCTGATCAACTGTTGCTACACTTGGATCTGATGATGTCCATGAAACAGACTTGTTTACTCCATCTCCGCTTGGGCTGACAGTGGCAACAAGCTGATACTTGGCAAGTGACATTGCTGTCTCAACAGTAGTCTGATTCAGGCTAATTCCAGTAACTGGCTCTCTGACATTTACGTCACATGTTGCAACCTTAAGGCCATCCTCTGTAACTACATTAATTGTTGCATGTCCACCCTTGACTGCCTTAATTGTTGCTGTATAGCTGTCTCCGCTTACTGTGGCAACTGATGTATCTGATGAACCCCAAAGAACCTTAGGATTAGTTGGGAACTCAGGAGTGAATATAAGCTGTACTGTCTCTTCCCCACCTCTATCAATGTTGAGACTTGATGGGTTGATACTTACATCGCCTACTGGAACTGTTACATATACAACACATGTCTCTGTCTTTACAACTCCATTGACAGTCTGTGAAGCTTTAATCTTTACTGTACCGGCCTTTACACCAGTTACAGTCAAAGTCTTTCCATTCTGTGAAGTTGTAACCAGGTTGCCTGTTGGAACCACACCATTTGCCCCAGGCTGATTTTCAACAGTGAAAGTAATTGGTGACTTATCTAAATCTGCATTTGTCACAAGTGCTGTCAGGTCAAATGAATCGCCGACATTTACATTATTGCTTGTAGTGCTGAGTCCAAAGCCATCGATAACTGTGAGGTCATACTTGAGCTGATATGGCTGCTTGAAAACTGTTGAGAGCTCATCCTGTGTTCTAGTCGCATAGATTGAAACATTACCAGCTCCAACTGCTGTAACAGTGCCTGTTGCTGGATCCACCTGAGCTATCTTGTTATCTGTGGTTGACCAGGTAACTGAATCTGGTGAAGCTGAAGTAGACAAAACAATTGAATCTCCAACGTTCATATCAGAAATCTGATTTCCCATCTTCTTGAATGGAACAACGATATTGATTGTATCTGATGTCAGGGCTACTTCCTTGCCCTGTGTATCATTGGCAAAAATTCCTGCAGTGATAGTAGTAACGCCTGCTGCCACGCCTGTAACCTTGTTATCTGTGTACTTAGCGATCTTATCATTGCCAGATCTAAATGTTGCATTAGATGTGACTGGATAAAGAATATTAGATGGAACTGTCTCCTCTGCAAAATCTACAAAGTCTGTTGAATCAAGGAGCATGAATCTCTTGATTCCATTAGCTGGTGCTGTAGATGCTGTCTGGATATAGTGTCCAGCCTGGTTTGCATAAGCTGTGCCATCGTTGAACTTAATCTCACCGCTGACCTTAAAGGAATTTGTCAAGATATCCTGTCTGTCTGGGTTATCTCGTGTTCTCACATAAACTGTTGTCACGCCACCGCCTACAACCTCAAGTGTAGCTGTGTTGCCTGACTGATTTACAAGTTTTACAACACCGTCATTGCTAACAGTGCCGCTTGTGTCATTGGTTGTCTCTATTACTATTGGGTTTGAATCAGAGGCGTTTGATGTGATGTAAATCTGAGCGCCTATTGGAAAAATTGTTGGAAGGGATTCAGAACCCTGGTATGTTGTTGATGTTGTGAGAGGAACAACCGCTGTGAGCGACTTTGAAGCAAGCAACTTCTTTGTTCCCTGAATTTCCATATTGTTGTCATCGAACTGCTTTGTGTAGTAGTTAGCAGTAAGAGTAGCCTTGCCGGCAAAATGTCCATGGATTGTAGGATTTACACCAGTCACAAGATCTGTATAGTTGGTTGATGATGAACCTCCATCAACAAAATTTACAATATCTGAGTTTGATGTAGTCCACTCAAGTCTCTCAGGAATTGGAATATTGTCGCTTGTATTCTCATCATTACCTGTAAGACCTGCGGTTACTGATGATGCTGTTCTATCCTTCTCAACATAGACAATCTGTGTGTTAAATACTATGTTTACCTTGGAATCCGCTCTTACCATAACAAAAATTGTACTAAATACAATCATGGCTAACATAAGCGATGCTAAAAACTTCCATCCCTTTCTCAATCTAAATTTCAAAAATTTTTTTCCCATAAGACCACACTCCTGTTTGCGCAAAATTTAAGTCAATCTAAAATAAAATCTATCTTGTTACCAGTGCCAAATCGGCGCCCTTACTCTTTTTTAAGATACAATTATTCGTATCACATATTGTATCGGTCACATGGCTTTAAAACTTTAGCCTTTTTTGAAAAAAATTTGAAATTTTTTTGATTTTTTGGCATTAAAAAAACGGATTTAAGCCTGAGCTTAAATCCGCCTTAAAAAAAGTATTACACTTTGGAGGTAGCCTTATGATAACTGTGTTCCACAATTAGGGCAGAACTTAGCTCCATTAGTTGGTGTGCCACAGTTAGGGCAGAACTTTGGTCCCTGACCTGCTGCAGCCTGTCCAGCAACAGCGCCTGTAGCGCCAGCCTGCTGACCCATATTCTGGAACTGACCTGCCATCTGCTGACCCATAGCCATGCCTGCTGCCAAACCAGCCATCTGGCCTGCCATCTGACCTGCTCCAGAGCCACCTTTTTCAAGAGAATCTGCCATAGCAATCTTTGTGTACTTGTCTACATCGCCAAGCATTGACTGAGAAGCTGCCTTGTTGGCCATTCTCTGAATTTCCTCAGGATATGAGAAACTGTTGACATTAAAGTCTGTAACTGTGAGACCAATCTTCTCAACCTGCATATCAAGGTCTTCCTTGATGCCCTGTGAGATCTGTAAATTGTTCATCTGAAGGTTAAACATATCCTTGCCTTCCTGAACAATCCACTTCATAAGTAATGGATCAAGATCACCAATCACACGGTCCTTGACATCAGCAACACTGTAAACCTGCTTAATGCCAGCAACCTTGTCAATAAGTGTCATATAATCGCTAATCTTAAATGAGAACTTACCGTTTGCTCTGATAGGCATTCCGCCTGGAAGCTGAGGAGTAGGAATATTAATAACATTCTTAGTACCCCAGTTAACAGTAAATTCCTTTGTGTTGATAAAGAGGACTTCTGCTCTCATTCCACTGTTAAAGCCAAATTTAAAGCCCTTAAGTGTCGAGAGGAAAGGAATAATCTCTGACTCAATATCAAAGCTGCCCTCGTCCTTAAATATACCTTCAACATTGCCATTGAACATAAAAATAGCATCCTGACCAGGTCTGATAATGAGCTTTGAGCCCTTCTTGATCTCGTCATTAGTCCATTTCCAAAAGATTAAATCATCTCTGTACTCTTCCCATTCAACAACATTGGAAAGCTGCTTACCAAATAATCCCATATAAAACTCCTATTCAAATTATAAAAATTTAAAATTAAAGTCCCATCTTTGCCTTAAGTGCTGCAAGTTCGTCATCTACGCCAGAAGCTTCTGGTGCTGCATCATACTTAGCTGCAAGGTCATTGACAGACTCGCTTGCCTCTGACTGATTAAGCTGATCCATAGCATTGGCCTCGTCAAGCATTCTGTTTGCTTTCTCTTCCATACGGTCAAATGCTGCCATAGAATCGCCAGTCATGTTTGTCTTAGAAGTCATCTTATTCATGTCCTTCTGAGCCTTTGCTGCACGAACAGTAGCCTTGATAGCATTTCTTCTCTCTTCAAGAGAATTCATATCTGTAACAAGCTTGTCATGCATCTGGCGCATCTTTGCTGAATTAGCAGCAGCCATGTCATATGTCTTCTGAAGTGTTTCATTTGTCTTAGAAAGCGCTGCTTTCTTCTCAAGGAACTTTCTAGCATCATCTTCGTTGCCAGCCTGGAGAGCCTTCTCCGCATATGCCTGCATCTTGTTAATCTCTGCAGTATTTTCATCAAGCTCTCTCTTAGCTCTAGACTCATCAGCCATTACAGATGCTGTCTCAGCCTTAACCTTGCCAAGATCACTCTGAAGATTTCTCATATACTGATCAATCATCTTCTCTGGATCCTCAGCCTTGTCGAGTAAAGCGTTAACATTTGAAGCCATAATGTCTTTAAATCTTGTTAAAATTCCCATTGTAAATACCTCCATAGTATAAAAAATAATAGACTCAAGCTAGGTTCTAACCCCCTCGCTTGAGTCTATTTTATTATATTAATAATTTATTGTCAATTTCTTAAAGTTGCTATCGAATGTTATTATTAGTTGCTCTCTTTTGATGTTTTAAGCTCTTCATTATGATTTCTTATGCCCTTGAGCACAGGTGATAAAGGCTTGTAAATCAAGAAAGTAATCAAAACTGAACACATTCCCTTAAAAAATGTAAATGGAAGGTTGAAAATCAAAAGGCATTTGATAAGTGTATCTGAACTTGGGAGAATAGCCTTGTACATACCAATAATTACTTCCATAGGCATAAATGCTGTATAGATTGGATATACTACGAAATAATTAGTCACAACGCTAACTGCAGACATAACAAATGCTCCAGTTACAGATCCAAGCATTGCGCCCATCTTTGTGTGCTTCTTGTTGTAGACAAGTCCTGCAGTGAAAGAGAAGCTGGCACCAAGGATAAAGTTAGAGAGTTCTCCTACTCCACCAGTCTGTGTAAGTGGAAGGTGTAAAAGATTCTTTAATAAAGAGATTATTACTCCTGCAATTGGTCCATAGGCAAATGTACCAATCAAGGCTGGCAAATCTGAAAAGTCCATCTTAATAAAAGATGGGATAAGTGTTGGAAGAGGGAACTCTAAAAACATCAATACAAATGCTACAGCTGAAAGCATTGATATACCGCTCATCTTTCTGATACGGCTAGCCGAGTTGTTAGCTCTGCCTGATGCTAATACATCCTTCTTTGACTTTGACTCACCCTTAGATGAAGTCTCAAAACTTGTGTTACTCATAAATGTCCTCCATTCCGAAGCTTTTCGCTTCTATGAAGCAGGTAGAGGGGAGGATGGGAAAGAATAAAAAAACCGCAGTGTCCAAATCAAGGAAACTGCGGGTTTTGATATAAAAAGATTCTAATTTCTTCTTTCATCCAGACTTTACTGTCGGCTCTGGAATCACACCAGATCATGCTTTACGCTCGTGGGCTTTACCACCGGTTAGGACTTACACCTGACCCCGAAGAATTTCTCCTGCTTATTAATTTTTACAGAACTATTATAACCTATGAAAGAGCCTTGTCAAGGCATTTTTGCTTATGTACTTGATATTGTACCAAAAGCGACTGCTTATCTTTTAAGCTTTTCCTTAATGTATTTCACAGTCTCTCTAATAGAGAGATTACCCTCATCTATAATGATATCTGCATACATTTCATACAAAGGTCTTCTCTCTTCGTATAAATCGCTCAGGCTATAGCCATCTTTAATAGCCACGCCCCTTTCAGTCAGGCTTCCCAGTCTCTCAGCGATGGATTCAAGTGAAACCTTTAGATAAATTATGGTACCCATCTGCTTAAAATGCTCCATGGCGCGCTTGCCATAAACTACGCTGCCCCCTGTAGCAATTATTGCATGGTCGGTAACTATCTCGGAATTCACCTGTTCCTCTATGGATTGAAAAAACTCAAGTCCGTCATCTCTTATAATCTCATGAAGCAACTTACCTGTAACTTCCTGTATAAGCAGATCAGAGTCAAGGAAACGACAACCCATCGCTTTTGCTAAGACTACGCCAACTGTTGATTTGCCAGATCCCGGCATTCCAATCAGGATGATTGTGTCTTTTTTACTCATCGTCCTCTACTACGCCGTCAAGTTCTGATGTACAGAAACCACATCTTGTAGCATCGATATCGATCTCATTCTTACAGAATGGGCAGATTTTCTTTGTCTTTGGCACATCTTTCTTCTTACGTCCGATTGACATTGCCTTTGTGATAAATCTCATGAGGCAGAAAAGAATGAAAGCCATGAGGATGAAGTTAAGAACTGATCCCACAAATGCTGAGATATAACCTGATACCTCTGACCATGGATAGAACTTCCAATCTGTACCGCCTGTACAGAACTTCAAGATAGGATTGATAAAGTTAGTTGTAAGTGACTTAACGATGTCAGTGAAGGCACCACCTATGATGATACCAATTGCCATGTCCATGACATTTCCACGGAGGGCAAATTTTTTGAACTCTTCTAGAAATTTCTTCATGTGTATCTCCTTTTTAAAAAAACTACTTGAATTATAACTAAATTCAATTAAAATTAAAAGTCTAAAATATAGGCCAAATCTTGCGGTCAAAAGCTCAAGAATCTAGTATTTACAGGAAAGATAGGTGTCTATCATGCAGATTAAAACAATATCTGAAGAATTAAAAAAAAAATATAAAACAAAAGTTTATAAATTGTCTCTGCAGACAGGCTGCAGCTGTCCCAACCGTGATGGTAAGCTCTCTTACGGAGGTTGCATCTTCTGCTCAGAAGGCGGATCTGGTGACTTTGCAAGTCCCCTTCTGCCCATTGACCAGCAGATTGAACTTGCCAAAGCCAGGGTTGCAAAAAAAATCCCAGCTTCTATACCCGAGGATAAAAGGCTCTACATAGCCTATTTCCAATCCTACACCAATACCTACAAGCCAGCCAGTGAGCTCTACCCTATCTTTAAGGCCGCCATTATGCGCAAAGACATTGTTGAAATTTCAATTGGAACAAGACCCGACTGCCTTCCTGATGACATACTAGACATGCTGACAGAACTTAACAAGATCAAAGACATTACCATCGAGCTCGGTTTACAGACCATACACGAGAAGACTGCCAGGCTTATCAATAGGGGTTATGAGCTTGAAACATTTGCCGAGTCCTATAAAAAGCTTAAGGAGAGAGGTTTGAAGGTTGTGGTTCACACCATAATAGGCCTGCCTGGTGAGGATAAGGATGACCTGCTTGCCACTATGGACTACCTAAACAGCTTGAATCCTAAGCTTGATGGCATTAAGCTCCAACTGCTGCACATACTCAAAAACACGAAGCTGGCATCAATGTACGAAAATGGAGAACTTGGTGATTCCGCTTTGCCTAGTCTTGATGAGTATTGCGATTTAGTTATAGCTGCCTTAAAGAGACTTGACCCTGATATTGTAATTCACCGCATAACTGGCGATGGGCCCAAGTCCCTCCTAATTGCCCCACTTTGGAGCAGTGATAAAAAAAGAGTTCTCAACACTCTCAATAAAAAAATAAGGGAAGCCTAAATGAACCAAGCTCCCAATCCTTAAATTTTTGGTCTAAGAATTGGGGGGCGGTTCATGACTTCCCTTTTCTTTTACTTCTTATTTTTTCTGAAAGGAAAAAGCATTCTCAACCTGCTCTTTAGAAGGATTGAGTGCATTTTTTTGTAATCCCTCAAGTCCACTTGAGACTTAGAATATGATATTTCCTGCATGTATGTGGCAAGGTTGCTGAGATTTTTAAGTCCATAAGCCCTGCTGATGTAGCTCATCTGGTCAGTGTGAGTTCTTAAGTCTGTAAATTTATAACCCTCATAGACAGGACATTTCTTTCTTGCCTTATCACATATTGATGAATATAGATTTATAAGGTTCTTTCTCTTATCCCTCGAATAAAATCTGCGTCTTATCTTAACAAATTTCACAAGAAGATAAAGAGCAATCAAGCCTAAAATCAAGCCCTCAATGGCCCTTATCAAAAGACCGGCACTATTCTTAATCTGTTCAGCATTAACCTGATTGTTGTTATTGTTGGCATTGTCTCCGTCGGCATTAAACTGTCTGTCCATCATGCCCTGTAAATAGCCAAAAAGGCCGCCATAGTCATCATCTCCGTCTGAAGGTGGCGTAAAGTCAGCCACTCTCCAACCATAATCTATATCATAGTACTCTACCCAGGCATGTGCCATGGCATCAGTTACATCACACTCAATTACAGTCTTGACATCAAGCTCGCTGTAGCCATCGTAGTATGATTGATAATCAGCATCTTCCACTATCTGTCCATCTTGCATATCATATGCCGAGAGAGCATAGCCCTCGACATATCTGGCAGGAATGCCGCACTCTCTCAAAAGCAAAACTCCAGCTGAAGCAAAGTGCGCACAGTAGCCTTTTTTCTTGTCATTCAAAAAGTAGTTAACAAAATCAGCCTTGCCAGGTGTCTTTCCCGGAGACATAGTGTATGTAAAATTGTTGTAAAAGTAATTCTTGGTTGCCTCAACAATTTCCTCGCTAGTCTTTCCCTCTGGCTTAATCTCAGAATTTACCACATTGTCCAGAGTCGCCTTGTTTTCAAATGGCACATCCATGAAAAATGTATAGGCACGCATGTGATTAACGTACTTGTCATCACTTGCTACACTAATCTTACCCTTACTGAAATCCAGATAAGTATCCATTGTGACATATCCATCAGCATTAATTATGCCATTCTTGGCAAGATTCTTGTCTGATCTAGAATCAGTCTTCTCGTAAGGGGCGCTGTAGTAAGGAATATAAGTATAATGCTCATTTGCGTCAATATTTTGAACATCTATCCTGCTGTAAGCGGTCAAAGGATTGCCAAAGGCATATTCACGCCTAACTATGTCTCTCTCATTGACATTGTCGATGTCCATTGCAAGAATACCATCATAATCATAAGCAGACTCCACTGCTGGAATCCATCTTTTGCTGGTATAATCTCCGCCCACAAAAGATCTAAGATAGAGGGTTTGATTATCAGAGCTTGGTGCAAACCTAACCTTCAAATCTGCCTTGTTATCAGGTCTTACCGAGCTAACTCCACCCAGGTATCCACCTGATATTCCGCCCTTTGCATAATAGTCATTAAAAAAGCCAGAAATACCAAAAAGCACCGCTGTCGACACAAAATTAGTAGTTTTTTCTTTGAGCTTATTGTCTGGCAAGCCCTGATTTATCAAATAGGATGGCATTATCAAATTCAAGCATATAACTATAGCCGTCACACTTGCAGTGACTGCCAGTGTAAAGTAAGTTTTCATCTTAATAGCTTTTTCTTTGATTATGCTATTGTCCTCAAGTTTGACCCAGCCGTATGTCGACTGTTGAACCAAGGTGTAGTGTCTTCTAAATCTGTCAGGTTCCTCAAGCCTCTCCAAATATCCAATGATTGCCACCAAGGCCAGACCAGCAAAATAGAAAGCCTGCCATATCATATTTGGAGTCTGCCTAAAGTACATATAAACCAAGAGCAAAGGCATAGTTAATGCAAATACTCTTCCCAAACACTTCTGCTCTACAGCAAAAGCATTTTGTAAAAATATCACTAAAAGGGCAAACATACACATAAAGAATGAAAGAGCAACGTATGAATCATCATAGATTACCCTATATTCCTGTATAGAGGTTATTTTCAAATAATCTACTGCCACATCCTGAATTCGGTTAATCAGAATATAAAAACCGGAATTGACAACTGATGAGTATTTCAGCAGTATTGCAAAATATCCTGGTATAAAGACAATATATACCAAAACTCTCTGCCAGGTTTTTAGCCTGCACACTAGTGCTGTTCCAAAGGAGATCAAGGCAAATACCAAAAGCACCAGCGCAACATTAAACTGTCCTCCAAAGGCTGAGGCAAACCCACATATTGACCCTGTCAAAATCAAAAAATTTATCAGTGAGTCTGTAAGCAAGGACTTTTTAATCTTATCCCACATAATTTTTTATTTTTTCTCCCAAAACTATGTCAAAGTCACCATATTACCCATAGCCTGAACATAATCTTTCATAAGATCTGGTGTATCATAAACCCTATCCGCTACTATCGTGGCAAATGCTTGATCCAAATCCAGGTCACTGGATATAAGGATATTGTTTATCTCACCTGACAGGCTTGAATAGTAATAAAGATTAATCGAATATCCCCTTGCAACAAGGGCATAAATCGTTGTGTAAGCCACCTCAAGGCTCTCATTGATTGTGTTGATTCCATCTATATTTTGATTGTAGAGTTCAAGAGCAAGGGATAACTTCCCTCCCTGGTGATCTTCAAACTCCTTAACCATCAGTTTTCCTGTCTTCTCACTCAATTTCCAGTGGATACTGTTGAGCTTATCTCCCGGCTGATACTCCCTAAAATCAAGTATCTCTGGGTCATCACCGCCAGCAATAGCTGCATTGATAACTTTCTGTATGCTGTCATCATTCTCAATCATGTCCTGGCTGGCAGCATCATAAGAAGGAATCAAGGAAATATTAGCTTTATACTGATCACTGATAGAAAATGTAAAAAAGCCTAATATGTCAGTAATCTCTATGTCATAGCAAACTAAATCAACCTGACCACAGTTATCTGAGTCAAGTTCATAGTTAAAAGTTGCATAATCTCCCGGAAGCATAGAGGCCTGACATGAGAGATAGGAGACTGTTTTCTCCTTCCTAATTTGCTTCATCATGCCGTAAATCCAGGAATTTCCAATCCTAACTTCATTTCTATTTCTAACCTTACCAAGAAAAATATTATTTTCAGCGATCTTAAAAGCCAAGCTTGTCACAGGCCATTTAGATGGATTGTAGATACTAAGTTCAAGCTTAGTCTTTAATCTGTAGGCATTTACTGGATTCTTAATCTTGATTTCAAAAACAAGTCTTGAAGCCACATATTTTGCCCCCAGACAAGATGCAAAAACAATTACCATAGTCAGCAGGAAAAAAATCAGAGCGTAATACTCTCTAAAAAACCAAAATGCAAATGCAGCTATTATATTTAAGCTAATCCAAAGCACTGCATAGTATGCATTAATCCTTTTTAACTTAACTTTTCTTTTCATAGCATCCCACTTGTAGCTGGAATTGGAATTTTTGAGACAATATCACTCAGTATAGCCTCTTTGCCCAATCCTGAAGCTTTTCCTAAATTGCTCAATTTTATTCTGTGACCTAGACAATCTCCGATGACTGTTGAAATATCTGCTGGAATCAGATAATCTCTTCCCCTCATTAGAGCAATTGCCTTAGAAAGGGAAAGGAGAGCTAAGGAGCCTCTAGGTGATGCACCATGAGCAACTCTCTCATCCGTCCTTGTCTTCTCTGTAATTGTAACTATATAGTCAAATATTGAATCGTGAACCTCAACAGAGTTGACAGCATCTCTTATTTCCAACAAATCCGCTATATTAAGGGCTGGACTTGCATTGTCCAGTAAAAGATGCACATTGTCCCTTAAGATATTTATTGCATCCTCATGGCTAGGATAGCCAAGAGAAGTCAAAATCATAAATCTGTCAAGCTGAGATTCAGGCAGCATCTGGGTTCCAGATGAGCCAATAGGATTCTCGGTAGCTATGACAATAAAAGGATCTGGAAGATTATGTGTAACTCCGTCTACCGTAACCTTCTTCTCCTCCATAATCTCTAGCAAAGCTGACTGAGTCTTTGGCGATGTTCTGTTGATTTCATCTGCCAAGAGCAGATTTGTCATAGCAGCTCCCTCACGGTACTCAAACTCATTGGTCTGGCGATTGAACATTGAAAAGCCTGTTATATCACTTGGCAGAACGTCAGGTGTAAACTGTACTCTCTTATAGTCAAGTCCCATAGTCTTTGATATAGCCAAAGCTAAGGTTGTCTTACCTACTCCGGGTATATCCTCAAGTAAGATATTTCCGCCTGCAAAAATAGCAGCCATTATCTTTTCAACAACATCCTCTTTTCCCTTTACAATGTCATTGATTTGGCTTTTTGCCATATCAATCTTTTTGGTGATGAATTCTATTTCCATCTTATCCATATCTTCTTCTCCCTTTAAAAGCAATTTACATAAAAACTTAAGCAAGTACTATCTGGTACTTGTACTCTCTATCCTGCAAAGCATCAAGAGACTCCTCAAAATCCCTATCCTTCAGCTCGCCAACATATGCTGTTCTGTCAGCTCGACCATACCAAGGTTCAATGCAGACAAAAGGTGCATTGAGTCCAACAGGGCTCCATATACCAAAGACAGGTGTCGAAAACTTTAAGCTTAAGATTTCATTCTCATCAGGGCCTATGATTGTGGCCTTATCTGCCTGATAATCCTCTATAATCAGAGCTCCCTGGTCAAATGTATGCTCATCAAGCTCAAGTCTGCCACCAGCAAGGCTGATTTCATGAAAGCTATCAAGAACAAGCTGAGTCTCATCACTAAAATCATGAATATTAAGCTTTGAGAGCTTCTTTCCAGCCTTTTCAAGCTCTATCTTATATCCTTTCAGGGTCTGACCCTGGCATAAAAATGCAGGATGGCCTCCAATGCTGTAATACATAGTCCTGTCGCTGTCATTTTTAACCTTCCACTTGATTTCAAGACTTGGGCCAGTAAGCTTATAAGAAATGACCAAACTAAAGTCAAAAGGATATTTCTCTTTTGTATTTTCATCGCTCTTTAGCTCAAAATCAATAAAATCCTCGCCCCTATCTATAATGGTGAATTCCATATCCCTTGCAAAACCGTGCTGAGTCTGATGGTACTCCTTGCCATCAACCCTGAAGGTATTCCCATTCACTGTTCCGATAATTGGGAAAAGTACCGGCGAAACTCTCTTCCAATACTTAGGATTTCCGTCGTGCATAATCTGGCTTCCATCAGGTCTTTCAAAGCTTCTCAATTCGGCTCCACGCAGTTCAAAACCTGCCCTGTAACCCTGAGAATTAATAAATTCCATGCTTATACCCCTTTATTTAAAACTTTCCTCTTTATTCTAACAAATAATAAATGAATAGTAAAACAAATTATGATATTATATAGACATAGTAAGGTCGAAACAATACATAACTAAAGAAACGTGGTGTACTATGTCAACTATATCTCTTTGTATGATAGTTAAGAACGAGGCGAGAAGATTGCGCACCTGCCTGGATTCTTATCTACCTATCGCAGATGAAATAATCATCGTAGACACTGGTTCAAGTGATAACACAGTTGAAATTGCTAACGAGTACACTGACCATGTGTATTCATTCCCTTGGAGTGACGATTTCTCAAAAGCAAGAAACTATGCCTTTTCATTGTGCACTTGTGATTTTATCTACTCTGCTGATGCCGATGAAGTTCTTGATCAGGATAATCTGGTAAAATTCCAGTCTCTCAAGGAAAACATCCATCCAGAAGTCGATATTGTCACCATGAAATACATCAATGTCAACGGAATCAAAAGTGTCTATAATTCAACTTCTGAGCTTAGACCTAAGCTCTTTCGCAGGCTTCGCACTTGGACCTTTATATCTCCAATTCACGAAACTGTAAGGCTCACTCCTCTGACCTACGACAGTGATATATGCATCCTGCATATACAGGAGAGTGAACACAACCACAGAGATTTCTCAATTTACCTTAAGGCCTTGGATAGCGGTAACAAGCTTGAAAAGTATGTTGTGCGCATGCTCTGTGAGCAATTATACAAGACGGCTGACTTTGACGACCTGACCAAACTGCTCCCTTATTTCGACAAGTATATAATTCCAGAATACGGCGCAGTTGACGATTTAGCCATGCCAATCTTAATTGCAATGTTGAGAATAACTAGAGTTCTCAACCTGACAAACCGTTTTTACACCTACAGCGTAAACTCAGTACTTGAGTGTGCTTCCTGCATATCATCTGAGATTTGTATTGAGATTGGCTCCTACCAGGAAGCCCTCAAAAATTACGATGAGGCCCTTTTCTGGTATATAAAAGCCAGCAATTCAGACTGTTGTCTTGATATCGTTTCAAGCGGCGAGACTGCCTTTTTAAGTGCAGCAAGAATTCTGCATATGCTGGGTCAAGACCAAAAAGCCAAGGAATACGAAGATTTAGCCAATGACTGGCAGCTGCCTGAAATACTTTGATCTAAAAATCCATCTATATAAACTCTGTATAGACTATGTATCGGTCATTTCATGTGGCTAGCCTGGTTCCTGTCTTAATTTGCCAAAAACGGCACAAAAAAGGTGGTATAAGCTCAACTTAAAGTTAAGCTTATACCACCTTCTTAATTCCACCATATCAACAAATCTTATGTTCTCTTAATAAATTCAATATTACATGTAGAACATCTTATGCTAATTTTTCCTTTTTTTCTAGGCAGTCTAATCTTTTGCCCGCAATTAGGACATTTAACTATCTTGTTTACTTTTAAGTCTTTACATATGTTAATTCTTCTCTCAGTCTCAAACTTAAGCTTGTTAACAAAGTTTATGTAAGCCTGCTCTTCCATATATCTTTTGTTGAATTTCATAGAAAAAATTCGAAAATCTGAATATATTATGATAGCTAAGCCAAGCAGAATAAAAAACCAAAGTCCAAATAAAAGTCCTAATATAAGCAGTACTATTGACAGGCGTGTAAGAAATTTTGAAAATTTATCAACGCCGTATCTACCTTGAAAGAAAGGGACAACCACATCTTTAATCTTTTTCACGGCCATCACCTCTTAATTCTAATCTATTCTTATCATAATATTATATGGCATCATTATCAATTAAATAAGTCTAAACACATATAAATTCTATTTATTTTTGCAAAACTGTTTTAAATACACTTCTTTAAAGTCATGCATTTATTGCACATTCAAGAAACTCGAATCATATGCGTCAGCTAATTAAAAGCCCTATCACAAACTGTATTCCTCAAAGCTTTCAAGATTCTTGAAGGTAAATCCTTTATCAAAAATCAGGTAAGAATGACAGCTTCCCTCTTTAGGGATTGAAACCGAACCTGGGTTTACATAAGTATAATTACTCTTTGCTTCAAATTTAGGTATGTGAGTATGTCCACAAATCAAATAATCTCCTTGTCTCAAAGCAGGCATTGATGTCCCTTCCAATTTGTGGCCATGTACCAGGACAAGATGCTCATCATTTACATACAAATGAGCCTGCTCACAGAGCACATTGAAATCTAATACCATCTGATCTACCTCAGTATCACAATTTCCTCTAACAGCCAGTATCTGGTCTGCCAAAGGATTCAGCATTGCAATAACTTCTTTGGGAGCATAATCTCGTGGGAGATCATTTCTTGGTCCATGATATAAAATATCCCCAAGTAATACGAGGAGGTCAGCTCCTTCTTTCTTATAGCAATCAAGCATAAGCTTGCAATAATATGCTGATCCGTGAATATCGGAAGCAATCATAATTTTTTTCATACTAAACCCTTCCTCAAACATTCCTGCTAGGATCTAGCGCTAGACGCCTCCCTAGAAAGCTTGTTTTTTTCCTTAAAACTAAATTCTCTAATATGTTTTGGAATTACAGCAAGAACGCTATATGTAAGCATTATGTTGATTGGAAGCTGAATCACATTCTTTATCAATCTTGATGTAAAGTAGAACATAAAGCCCTTTCCATACATAAGGCTGCACCAGTATGTTCCAAGCAAAATATTAACAAGGATTGTATCAATTACCATAGTCAGTGTCAATCTTGCAAGGAATTTACAGTCAAGATTGTGCACCTTAGCAAGACTGATAAACTTAATAATAATCAAAGCTAAAGACAAAGCTATTATCAAGGCAAATCCTGTGAGAGGCTGAACTGTCTTTTTGTCAGTGTACATTGCAAGTCCACCTGCACATGTTGCGAGTGTAAGTATTATAAATCCTATAACATCAGCCTTGAAAGCCATAAGCACAATACTAAGGACTAAGGCAACTGCCAAGATAAGAGATATAATTGCAACATTGGCCCCGCCGTTAGAGAAACCATTTTTGACAAAGTCAAGGCCGCTTCCAGTCATCTCAAAATTCTTCTTTTTGTCGCTAACCTTAGCAAGTGGCATAAAGGCCATAAGAGCAAGGTTTATGAAAGGAATAAGCAAACCTGATACAAGGTTTAATGTCTTGAATAATGACGACTTACTCTTATCCGCATTCTGCTCAGTCTCAGTCTCTTCTTCCTGAGAGGCTGGTGAGAATTTCTTTAAAACTGTCTTTTTTGCCTGAGGATACTTTTTATAGAGAAATGATCCATAGATAAGGCCTGCTAAAGCCGCACTGATTGTCCATCCTGGGAAGAATGGGCCTGTTGGCTTAATCACAAACTGAACTATGTCGCCAACTCCGCCACACACAAAGCCCATAACTGGGCCAAGTGTCACACCTATTATCACATTGATTAGGAATGAGATTGAAATTCTGAGTGATGGAGTCACCTGAATAGACAAGAAGAATGAAAAAACTGTGTGAAGGGCCACTAAGAGAGCCGCAAGCACCAGCGATCTCACGCTCTTAAACTCTTTTGCTGATTCTTTGAAACTTGTTAAAATAGACATAAAAATACCTCCTTAATGTAGCAGCTCGTTGTACTACATAGGAGGCTATTTTTATAGTCTTATATGTAGCAGCGGGATGCGGATCGTGTATCGCAAGGTTATCTTTTCGTCCCAATGTCAACTCCCTGTACACTGAGCACTTAACGCACACGTTCCTACTCTGCCTATGTCTTAAATTTTCTGTGCTCAAAGCACAAAAAAATTGTAAACTCCAGTTTATAATTTGTCAATCAATTCTTTAAATTTTTCCACTTTTTCTACGTATTGTCCCTCTTCTACATTTCCAAATCCATAAGATGCATAGATAAAATCCACGCCTGCATCGTGGGCCGCTTTGGCATCTGAGGCTGTATCACCTATATAGACAGGATTTTTAAGGTCATTTCTTTCAATCAAGATCTTATTGGACTTATCCTTGCTAAGTCTCGTCCTTCCCCAACACTCTGTGTCCTCAAAGAGATAACCAAGACCCGATGATTCCAAAAAAGCCTCAATGTAGCCATCTTGACAATTGCTGACTATAAAGAGTCTGTACTTTTGTCTTAAGGTCTTTAGGCTTGACTCCAAATCAGGATACAAATCGCCTCCATTTTGGCTTAGATACTGATTCTCATAAAGACAAAGCTCATCCATCAGGGAATCTCTGACTTTCTTTTCAACTGCAGGAAAAAGCTTGGCAGCTATATCATACATTACAAGCCCCATACAGGAGCCAAGTTCCTCAACTGATATCGGATCCCTTTTAACCTTGTCATTGTGCTCAAGGATATAATTCCATGACTGTCTTATACCTTCTGTTGCATCCCAAAGGGTTCCATCTAGGTCAAATATTAAACTATCGTATTCTTTATCTATCATTATTCCTTCTATCAAGGCCTCCTTTTAAAATTCACGCAGCTTTGGCTACATTTTTTATTTTTGCCTACAAAGGCACCCTCTTTTGTGTTCAATTAAGGCCGCCCTGCTTATTTTCAGCCAATATAGCCCTCACACTCCTCGATTAGCTCAAGGATTTTAGGCTCAGCTGTGACATCATAGACCATCTTAAAGCAGTCAACAGCAGCAGGATAATCCCCCTCCTTCAGGAGCTGGCCACCTATTGCATGGTATAGCTCTACAGACTTTGAATCTATTCCAGTCTTTATGCCCTCAAGTGAGAGATTTTCCTTGTAATCAGTCAAAAGCTCACTGTTGCCAACTTTTGAGCTGGTCACATTTTTAAACTCATATTCCTTTAAGCCATCCAAGGCCTCATCAAGGAATTTCAGGCCATCATCAGCATTGGCCGTAGGAAATACCAAATTGCTCAATCTATAACAGGCTCTGGCTGTCTTAGGCATATAGGCCTTAGTACAATACCAGCCGTAGTTTCTCAGATATCTGGCATAGGTTGCCCTCGTCACACAGAGCTTATAGGCTTCGTCTGTAACATTCTTATATCTTTCCATCATGCCAAGCATCTTGTAGGCTTCAGCCAAAGCGAAGAAATAATCAACATTGACCGGATCCCATATTATGGCCTTTTTATAGGCATCGACTGCCTCTTTATATCTTAAGACCTCAAGGCAAAGCTGGCCAAGATTATAATAGGCAAGAGCTGGTGTCATCTTCTTTCCCTGACACTCAAGCACATAACTTGTCACATATACATCCTGATCAGGATTATAAAGAGCCCCATAAAGGTAGTATTCACTGGGATGAGCAATATCTATATAGATTCTGCCTTTTTCTTTAGACAAAGAAATCTCACCTCTAAGGCTGATATCACAAGCCTTGCGCAAATCCTTTGTCTGAAATTCCATATCATCTATAGCGGCTCTCAACTTATTTATATCCATAACTAGTCCTCATCTTCGTCATCAATATTGCATATAAGGACTGCGCTGGTTCTAGCTTCTAAGACCAGAGTCCTATCAGATGTCCTGATTGCCCTATTCGTGTCCTTATCTGTGCAAAATGCAATTGTAAATTTTTTCTTTTTAGGGAGGTTAGGTATAGCCAATTCGTGCCTCTCCCAGTGCATATTATACACCATATAGATTAAGATATTGTCTTTTTTTTGGCCATCATACTTCGAGCAGAGCATAATGCCTATCTGCCTGTCAAAAGGCTCCATATTGTGTATCCAGGCGCTAGAGCTGTGATAAGATATATCCGGATATCCACACTCCAACATATCTGTGGCATAGAGTGGCTTTGACATATGGAGTATCTTGTGTTTTTTTCTGAAGGCTATCAGCTTCCTGACAAATTCAAAGATTTCCAAAGCCTCATCCGAATCCTTCCAGTTGAGCCAAGTAGTCTCTCCATCTATGCAATAGGGATTATTGTTTCCTCCCTGAGAATTCAGAAATTCATCACCCGCAAGCAACATAGGTGTTCCCTGGGATAAGAAAAGCATCATCAAGGCATTCTTTATCTGTTTAAGTCTAAGATCAACTATCTTTTTCTTTCTAGATCTGCCTTCTGCCCCGCAATTCCAGCTATTGTTATAATTCTCACCATCCCTGTTGTTCTCACCATTGGCCTCATTGTGCTTTCTCTCGTAGCTCACAAGATCACAGAGAGTAAATCCGTCATGGTTTGTAATCGTATTGATAACAGCATAATTTGTAGGATTAAAGCGCTGTCTCATACTAAAGCCAGGCAACTGATCCTCATCCCCCTTTAAAAACTTTCTGGCAACAGTCATAAAATCCCTGTTGCAAACAGCAAAGTTTTTCTTCTTATCCAGCAGGTCGCTGTAGTCAGAATACATCATATAAAGATTATCTACAATTATCTTAAAATCTCTAAAGTTAGGATCTTCTGCCAAGCCATAAATAACATAATCTCTTGAATAGATATGAGCTCCGTCGATGTGGTACTCATCCTTGTAGAATCTAAGGCACTCTTTCACATACTCATACGGTTCCTTATCAAAATAGAACTCCAATATCATCTCTAAGCCTGCCCTGTGCATAGCCTTAACCAAATCTTTAAACTCTGTCGTGTAGTCCGACTTTGTGCCGGCAATAGAGCAAAAAGAAGGCTTTAGGGCAAAATGAAAGCCCTTGGTGTAGCCCCAATAATTGACCGCAGCCCTGCTTGGTGCAGCCCTATATATCGAATTCTGTTCATGTAATTGCTCATATCTTCCCGTCTCGTCAAATTCATAGACAGGCATCAACTCGACTGCTGTGATGCCAAGCTTTCTCAAGTATGGCAGCTTCTCTTCAATACCCGCAAATGTTCCCTTTGCAAGAACCTGTGAAGTCCTAGATTTTGTAAAACCTCTAGCATGCATCTTGTAGAGAATCATATCAGAAAAAGGCAGTTTTACTTCCTTGTCAAGGCTCCAATCGTAAGGATCAAGCACCACTCTGCTCAAAAAAAGCTCCTCATCCTCAGACTTTATGCCAAACTTATTCTTATTGCTAATTGTCTTTGAATAGGGATCTATATAGAACTTGCCATCAAGCTTATAACAATAGAGGGCCTTATCAAGCGATTCCTTGCTAAGGCATAGGCTCAAAGCTCCTCCAAATCTGTATTCCGAGCCTAGCTTTATCTCATGCTTTAAGTTGAACTTATTGTCGTAAATCAAAAGGCTCACATCGTCCGAGTCCGTGACTATTGTAAAGTTATAGGTCTTATTATTCAGCTTACTCGCTCCACATATATATGGATTCCCTTTAGAAACTTCTATCATTTTTTCACAACCTCCTCGCTTGATTCTGCTTCGTAAAGCCTCTCGATTGCCTTCCTGTCAAGCTTGTAATATTTCATAATAAAAATCGTAAAGAGCCAAGACGCCATAGGTAGGGCGCAATAGAAGACTATGGTCAAAACCTTTAAAGTAGGGCTCAACTCATCATTTACCGCAGGCAATACCTTTGAATAGCCTGCAAAGGTAAGCACCAGGCCCACCACTCCTGTACCCAGAGCGCTAAAAGACTTATCTACAAAAGAAAATAAAGCCCCCATAAGTCCAGGCACAAATCGCCCACTCATGCTATATTCGTAATCCGTGCAGTCTGCAATCATAGGAACTATCATATTATTGCTTATCGACTTGGTGCCGTTTAAAATCGCAAAGAGGGCTATAAAGCCCAAACTTATCAAATTAAAGGAAGTCAAAGAGACCATCCTCATATCGCAAAATATCATCATAAGCATCATAATGCCCTGAAATATAAAGCAAGCCCAGGTTGAGATTATAAAAACCTTTTTCTGCCCCATCTTTTTGGCCATTCTTATACCTAGGCTTATGATAAGCAAAGTTGGCAGGCCTACAATGAGGCCAATAATTCCAGCTATCGCATAATTTCCAATCATTATGCCAAAAAACATGACTAAAACTGTTGAATTAGAATAGACCATAGCGGCAAATTTGTTGGAAGCCGCTGCCATAACCAGCATCCTAATAGGTCTGTTATGCCTTAAGATTGAGATGTAATCCCTGAACTTTATATCCGGCCTGTGGCCGCTCTCCTCCAGCTTTATATAAACCTCACTCTTATCCTTTTGCCAAATTCCAACAATAGCCATGACCGTGCAGATAAAAGAAAGAATTATCACGCTTATGACAAATTCCCTAAAGAGGGCCTTATTGCTAAAGGAGCCATACTTTCCAATAAGATATACAGAAACATAAAAAGCAGTTAGGCCATGTGCCAGCATTATGAAGGTCGAGTCAAAAAAAGTAATCATGGGTCTTTGGCCAACATCATTGGTTATGACAGACTGACCAGATTTCACAACCGCTGTCTGCAAGGTGTAGCCTATTATGTAAAGGGAATATACAAGTATAAAAAAAGGTATTCTCAAAAATCCGGGAACCAAATCGCAAAATGTGTAAAGAAGATAGGATGCGATAGCCAAGATAAACCATCCACTTAAGATATATGGTCTAAACTTGCCAAATCTCGAATTTGTTTTGTCAATTATATAGCCTATGATTGGATCCGTAACTCCGTCAAATACTCTCATAGCAGTCAAAATCACTGAAATGGCAAGCACTCCTATGCCCGCTATTCCGTTGGCATAGTATGATACATAGCCCATCATTGCCAGGTAAAGATTAGTCGATGTATTATTGAGCGAAAAAAAAGCAATTTGCCATATATGGGCCTTATTTTGTTTTAATAAAAGCTTTTTACTTTCCAATTTATCTCCTATAATCACAAAAAAACATGTTATTCTTCTAAAATCGACTTAATTTAGACAATTATATTATTTATCTGCCATTTTTACAAGATTTTTGAAAGATTGTTTTATCCTTTAAATATATTTCAATACATTATAAGTATTTTAACCATGTCAAAGCCCAGTATTTATGCGAATCCATTTTTCCAAGTTAAATTTTTTGCTATATTTAGGCTTGTTTTATCTCTATAAGCTGATTAAAGGCTCCTACTGCGTATTTGTCAGTCATACCTGCCAGAAAATCAATTACTGCTCTTATATAATATTCCTTCTTCTCTACTTTCTTATATGTCTTTGTATTGTCCAAAATCTGTCTAAGCCTTGCAAAATCGTCTTTCTTATCCATAAAGACCTTCTTTTTCATATCGATTTCATCAAGCTCCACATAGTTCAAAAGCCATTCAAAAAAGCTCTTTACATAGCTCAAATCATCATAATTTCTCTCTATTGCATGGGCCATTATATCCGTCAGGCCTTTATCATCATAAAAAGACATAAGTTTGGCAAAGAGTTCCCTGAGCACTAATCTAGAATAATTGTTAAAGGGCTGAATTCTGTCGTTTAAGTATATGTGCTTATAATTGAAGTCCTTTATATCATTGAGCTGTCTTGACATAGGCTCGCTCAGGCAAAGTCCACTTTCCGGGCTAGAGTTCCTGCACAAGTCGATAATCATACCGTGCATGATAACCGTAGTGTTTATAACATTTTCCTTGTTAACTCTTGCTATCTGCTTCAATTGATCCATATCAGATTCCGACAAGATTCCCAATCTATTGGCATCCTCTATATCTCTCCCCAGGTAGGCAATCTTATCAGAGAGTTTTACTGCAAGTCCCTCCCAGCTACTTGCCTGGTACTTGCCGACAGAGTCAAATTCAGACAGGTCAAAGAATCCCCCTCTAGGCTTTAAGGCATTTTCATTCAACTCCCCGCAATGAGATATAATTCCGTCTCTCACAGCATAGGTGAGGTTGAGATTCTTGAACTTTCTTGTATCGTCCTCCAACAATTCCAGACTGTCAGCTATATAAAGGCCATTCTTTTCATGCCAGAATTTACCAAGGCCATGTTCCTCGCATAATTCAGATAAAATCTTCTCACCTTGGTGACCAAAGGGCGCATGGCCTAAATCGTGAGCCAGAGCAATTGCCATGGTCAATTCTGTGTTTAATCCCAAGGTTTTCGCTATTGTGTAAGAAACTGATTCCACATGCTGTACATGTTCCATTCTAGTACATATATGGTCATTGCCTGCAGCATTAAAAAAGACCTGAGTCTTATGCTTAAGCCTTCTGTAGGCAAGGCAGTGTAATATTCTCGTATAGTCTCTCTGAAAAGGACTTCTTATATCATCCTTTCGGCCGTAGAGCCTGTTCTTCCTCTTTACAAATCTATCCCAATTCGGCTTCCCCTCAAAAGCTCCCACAGCTGCAAATTTTTCCTCTATCATAGCTTAAAAACCTCCCCATACATGTGAACCAGACAAGCCTTGCTCACTATTCTAAAAAAAGCTGTGAGCAAGAACTCACAGCATCTTTACTACTTTCTTCCTGTAGAACCAAATCCACCATCGCCTCTGACTGTATCATCCAGCTGGTCAACCTGGCTGAATTCCGCGCAATAATATGGTGCAAAAACTATCTGAGCCACTCTTGTATTAGTTTCAACATCAAAAGGCTGATCAGAATGGTTGTGAAGAGCAACTATTATCTCTCCCCTGTAGTCAGAATCTATAACTCCAACCTTATTAGCAGGTGCCAAGCCATGCTTACAAGCCATGCCGCTTCTGGCATATATAAGGCCAACAAGCCCCTCTGGAATAGACATAGCCAAACCTGTCGGTATAAACTGTGTCTGACCCGGATTTATTGTAAGTGTCTCATCTATGCAGGCATAAAGGTCAGCACCAGCTGCGTATTCAGATCCATATGTAGGAGTGATTGCTCCATCTCTCAATTTTTTAAAGTCCAACTTAAAACGATTCATTTCTTTTCTCCTTTTTAATTATACTCTTCAAGCAGGCATATGCAGCCCTTCTTCAAAGTCTCCTGCACATCTATAGTTCTTTGATTGGATGAGCCCTTGAATTTCAAATTCAAGTCTTTTAGTTCTTCGTCAAATTTGCCGTCAACCACAACATCTATAAGCGGAATCAGCTCTTTGCTGACATCCCACTTTTCAAGCATATTCCCCATTACATCCTTATCAAAAAGAAAGCCTGTAAAAAGCCATATATTCTTCTTGGGATAGGTCTCCTTAATTCTTTTAACCAAAGGCAATAGACCTTCTTGGTTAACCTTTTCAAGAGGCTCACCGCCCAAAAGCGTGATGCCATCTACATATTCTGGTGCAAGCGACTCCAGTATTTCATCCTCAACCTTCTTGTCAAAGACCTTGCCATAATTAAAATCCCAAGCAACCTCATTAAAGCAGCCCTTGCAGTGATGGTTGCAGCCACTCACAAAGAGAGAAGTCCTAATTCCCGGCCCATTGGCCACATCTATATATTTAATCTCTGCGTAATTCATAATTCCTCTTCTCTACTCTATCACAAACTTATGTCAGGTCTCTCAA
This sequence comes from uncultured Lachnospiraceae bacterium, assembly GCA_947164605.1. Classification (GTDB taxonomy): domain Bacteria; phylum Bacillota; class Clostridia; order Lachnospirales; family Lachnospiraceae; genus CAMUXE01. Next base: position 43,245 of record CAMUXE010000013.1, read on the forward strand.
AAACTGTATCAGTTTCTTGTTAGCTTCTAGCAGGCTTATAGCAATTTTCTTACAAACCCTCATAATCAAATTCAGGAATAAAACTCTCACTTGCCACATGGCCCTCCTGAACAAATGCATTATTTAAGCCAAGTTCAAGGGCATAGTCCAAGACTCTATCATACTCCCTGTCAGTAAGCTTCCTAGACAATTCCTTATGGTCCTTAAAAGACAGCAAGGGAGTGTACTGACTCATAATACTAATATATATGTCATCCCCAAATTCATCATAAAGGCTCTTAATCAAAGCCTTAGAATCATTAGTATGTCCCGGTAAGACCAAATGTCTTACTATAAGCCCTGATTTCATAATTGAATTCTCATCAAATTTTGTTTTTCCAACCTGATCAAGCATAATTTTAACATTTCTCATTGCAATTTTAAAGTAGTCCTTGGAATTAGAAAATTGCGCTGACAAGTCTTCAGAATAATACTTGACATCCGGCAAATAAATATCAACAAGACCATCCAGCATGCCTAAGGCATCTTCGGTCTCATAATTTCCAGTATTATAGACTATAGGTATGGACAATCCCTTTTTCTTAGCCGTTTTCAAGCTTTGAACTATGCTCGGTATAAAATGGGTTCCCGTCACTAAATTTATGTTGTGGGCCCCCTTTTCCTGTAATTCAAGGTAAATTTCGACAAGTCTATCCTGGCTTATCAGCTTTCCAGTCTTTCCTATTGCAATATTTCGGTTTTGACAGAATATACATCTCAGACTACAACCTGAGAAAAATACCGCGCCAGATCCCTTAGTTCCAGATATAGGACCTTCCTCCCACATGTGCAGAGCCGCTCTCGCAGCATATATTTCGTCTGTCATACCGCAATAGCCCGCCTTTAGGCTTCTGTCAATTCCACATCTTCTCTCACATAAGAGGCAGTGCCTGTATGCATCATCATCTTGGCTCATATCAAAATCATCCATTCTAAAATCTACTTAGGCTCCTTCTAAATATTTGTCTCAAATTTGCATAATCTCAAATTTGCATAATCTCTAATTTACATAATCTCATATTTACTTAATCTCAAGTTTGCATAATCTCAAATTTACATAATCTCATATTTACTTAATCTCAAGTTTGCAAAAATTAATCTACATAGACTCAATTCAAATATCAGGCCATAAATTCACCAATTAAAGAAAAAAAAAGCTCGGTTAGTATAAACCAACCGAGCCATAGAAAAAATCCATATATAAGCTGTTTTAATAAAAATCTTTATTTATAAACCGCTGTTTCCATTACTAAATTTTGAGCCTTTTCAGCGAGCATGCTCTGTACAACCTTATCACGGCCGTATTTTTCAACAAAGTTATCTTTGTCAGTAGAGCCTTGTCTCTTAACAAAAGCCTCAAGATCTCCCTTATACTCATATTCAGTAATTGTCATTTTCTCTTTTTGAGCTATTGCTTGTAATATCAGCTGCTGTGCTACAGCCTTCTTGACATACTCTTCAAAGCTTATGCCAAAATGATCCTGACAGTACTCGTCATTGCTCTTTCCCTGCATTAATGCATAGAACTTAATTGATTGCTCAAAAGAATCTCTCTGCGAATTAAGGAAGTCCTCTGGATATCCCTTAACTGTACAATTATCCTGAAGCTTTGAAAGAACAGCCTCTTTTTTTGCAGCTTCAAGCTTCTCATCTATTGTATCTTTGATTTCCTCTTCTACGCTATTACGATACTCTTCAACACTGTTAAGGTTGAATTTCTCCTTTACATAGGCATCAGTAACCATTGGTACTAATGGCTGCTGTACAGCAGTAACAGTAATTTCAAATACAATCTTTGATCCAGCATATTCAGGAGCACTGCTAAATGATTCAGGAACTTCAAGAATAGCGACTTTTGACTCGCCAGCCTTCATTCCATATAGCTGATCAATAAATCCATCAACTACGAATGTGTCCTTACCCAAAACAAGTGAATAATCATTATCTGAGAAACCATTAACCATCTGGCCCTTAATAGAACCAGCAAAGTCACAGATTACCTTATCACCTTCAACAGCGCCACGGCTCACATCTGAATAAGTTGTATTATCTTCCTGCTCGCTCTTAATGTGGTCATTAATCAAACCATTTTTAATAGACTCTGTGTCAACAGAGACCTCAATGCCCTGATACTGTCCCAGTGTAATGTAATCCTCTGGGTTGTAGCCGTAATCGATCTTTATCTTAGTATTGCAAGCAGTCAAGCTAGTAAGCATGACTGCTGCAGTTGAAACTAAAGCAATCTTCTTTAATACTTTCAACATGACTTATTATGCAACCTTAGACTTTGCAAGCTCTACAAGCTTTGCGAATCCTTCAGCGTCATTAACAGCCATCTCCGAAAGAACCTTTCTGTTAAGATCAACATTAGCGAGCTTAAGGCCGTGCATAAGCTTGCTGTATGAAAGACCATTGATTCTTGCAGCAGCGTTGATACGAGCGATCCAGAGCTTTCTGAAATCTCTCTTTCTCTGCTTTCTACCAGCATATGCTGTGTTAAGAGCTCTCATTACAGACTGCTTAGCAACTCTGTACTGCTTAGATCTAGCTCCTCTATAACCCTTAGCGAGCTTTAAAACTCTGTTGTGCTTTTTCTTTGCGTTTAAACCGCCTTTTATTCTTGCCATCTTCTAAATCCTCCTTACTCTACTCAAAATTAAAGATATGGTAAAATCTTCTTCATTGTCTTAACATTAGTTGCATCTGTCATTGCAGCATGTCTTAAGTTTCTCTTTCTCTTCTGAGACTTCTTTGTAAGGATGTGGCTCTTGTAAGCCTTCATTCTCTTAAGCTTTCCTGATCCAGTTACTTTAAAACGCTTTGCAGCAGCTCTTTTTGTCTTTACCTTTGGCATAATAGACCTCCATTTAAAATTTTATATTTTTAACGTTTTACCGCTAAAAACATCATCATGCTCCTACCTTCCATTTTCGGAGCTTTTTCAACAACAGCAACGTCATCAAGTCTTTCAGCGAAATCTGCAAGGATGTGCTTGCTATCATCAATATGAGCCATCTCTCTTCCTCTAAATCTGAGAGTAACCTTTACTTTGTTTCCTTTCTCAAGGAACTTTCTAGCAGCATTACACTTTGTGTTCAAGTCATTGATATCAATGTTAGGAGAAAGTCTAACTTCTTTGATTTCAATTGTCTTCTGCTTTTTCTTGGCTTCCTTCTCTTTTCTGAGTTGCTCATACTTGTACTTGCCATAGTCAACGATCTTGCAAACAGGTGGCTTAGCTGTTGGAGCAATCTTGACAAGATCCACACCAGCTTCCCTTGCAATCTTCATAGCATCTTTTGGTGGCATGATACCTAACTGCTCACCGTCCTGTCCGATTACACGAACCTCTCTGTCTCTAATCTGTTCGTTAATAAATAAATCGCTAATTGCTGTGCACCTCCAATATAAAAAATGTGGATAGCAGTAGCTATCCACACATATCAATCTAAACATTCGAACAAATGCTAAAAACCAATATAAACCCAAGTCGCCTCTGCGCTAAGGTGAGAGTGGAAACTCTGCTTCGCTTTCAAAACCTTAAGTAATATACCATTATCTAAGGTTCAAGTCAAGCTCTTATTCAAAAATTTTGAAGATTTTTTAATAAGCGCCCAACCTAGCCATTGCACCCTTTAGCAACTTTGGATATAGTTGTCCTCCATTGGCAGTATTTGATTCAATTTCAGCATATATAGCATCTCTTTGTTCAGCAGTCATGTTATCTACATGAATCTGTGAAGGGAAATCCTCGGCTTTAAGCTTCATAGAAGAATATGTAGTAATCTTAGCATTGCCATGGAATTCCAAATCGACTTTGCTATCATTAATCTTACCTGATATAGTAGCCTTGTTGATATTAATATTGCTGCCAGCAGAGCTGTATTCAAGGCTGATTTTTGTCTTTTCATCCTTGCCTATATCAACTGAAACAGTGTGATTATAATTGCTAGTTGTATACCTGCCGATTACCTGCCTATCCCCATCATCCAGATAGAATCTAGCATCATCTCTGATTTTTTCGCCAAAGAACCTAAGCTTCAAGCTTCCATCAGAATCATCTTTTTTGTTTCTAAAATATAAATCCAAACCTGCAAGCTTTTTATGTCCAACCACATAGGCCATCATTCCGATTCCAGTAAAGTCTTCCGCAAAGCCTGAACTTTCAATGCTCTTTTTCAGTCTTTCCTTATCAATCTTTAGCATACCAATATATGGCTTCAAATTGTCATCTTTCCACATATTATCAATAATAGCTACCATACCAGCTATTAAAGATGTTTTGGTTATCTCAACATAGTACTTGTCTGTGCTAATTTTAGAATTATCTTCTTTAAGAGTTGCTTTACCCTTCCAGCTATAGTAAGAAGTCTTAAACATGACATTTAAACCGTTGAATACGTCAGTAATCAAAGAAGTCATAACCTTTTCCGCCTCAACTGAGCCTGTATCAGATAATCCTGATATGGCACTTATGAGCTTTTTAAAGTTCTTCACATCTTCATTTCCACTGCCACCAATCTGATCCTGGGCCTCAATCGGGATTACAATGGTCTCATTCAAAACTCCCGGACTGTCTATATAAATAGCAGCATCTGACATGTAAAAATTAAGCTCACATGCAGCACTAGAGTCCTGTAAAATCTGATCATGCCCTAGTTTAAAATTGCCACTTATTATAGAATTCTCAGCATTGATCTCGATTTCGTACTCTACAATATTAATGCCCGCATCATTAAGGCTATCCTTTCCATCAATATTGATGGAATCAATGTTAAGTATGCCCTTATATGCCTGGTGAGCATTTATGCTGTTGGCATTCTGTGTATAATACTCAACCGCTACTGTTTTAACCTCATTGTTGGCGTTAACCATAGCCCTACTACCGTAGAAAGAAGGCATTGCCAAATTTAGAACTATTGGATACAAAATAAAAATCACAAGCGCTGCAACTAGGACACTCCCCACAATAGCAATCTTCTTCACATTGGCATTAAAACCAGACTTATCAATATATCTAGTCTCATTTCTGCCGTGATGAAATGGATTTCTTCTAACTCCTGCATCCTTGTCGGCCCTCTTGCCATTCTTCAAGAAATTATCATCATTAGAAAGATTTGATCTATCAGCACTTACAAAGCCCTCATTGACAGGATTTGCAACATTTACCGATTTCTTCTCTTCACTATCAATTTCAGGCATAGTGTCCATAGATGGGCTTGTCATTGCTGGCTCTTCATTAACTGAACTTTGCTGGCCAAAGTTTAGATCTTGAGCAGGGACCAAATCATCCTCGACAAAATACGAACTGACGCTGTCTATATCACTCATCATATCTGCTGTCAGATCTGGTTTATTATTGGTTTTGGGTACAAATTCTTGATTATCATCATCAAATGTAATCATAGGTTTGATTTCAAAGTTAAGATCACTAGCATTTGAATCAACTCCGTATAAGGGATTTCTTTGTACAGTTTTATAGGGATTAAATTGATTGGCCACAAATTGATTGTTATCTTCATATACTTGTGTACCACTTCCAGGGTCGTCCGATGCGTGTTTGTTAATAGCGCCACACATCGGGCAAATAGATCTGTTTGCTATTTCAAAGCCACATTTTACACAAATCATTTTTTCTTCCTCTCATATCGAATAAAACTATAAATTAAATTGAAATATGTCTTTTCTTCACTCTCTGCTGTAATATGCCAATCACCATCGCTGTCCAAATCAGGCATATGTCTGTCTGCCTGGTACTTGTAGTCAATTTTTGTAATATCAGCACTGTTACAATATGGAAGAAAAGCTTTATATATGCTTTCTCCGCCACATACATAACACTCTTCATCACTTAACTCTTTTGTTAGTTCTAAGACTTCATCCACACTGAAGGCGACTATGTCTCCCTCATGCAAGGGCTTGAAATCTTTCTTTTTTGTTAACACGATAGCTTTTCGGCCCACTAAAGGGTGGAGGCCATAAACTTTTTCGTAGGTTTTTCGGCCCATAATTATTGTCTTCCCCATGGTCTCTTCGCGAAAGAGTTTCATATCTTCCGGGATACTGACAAGGAGTTCTCCGTGTGCTCCTATGCCCCATGAACTATCGACCGCAGCAATAATCCTCATAATAAATTCTCCACTAACTTTGAACTACTTTGAATTCCTTTTAATTTTGTCAACAAAACCGTCCATCACCTCTTTGCGGCCATCATTAATTTCAACAAATTTATCGCCAGCTTTCTTAGAGATAAGTTCCATTCTCTGGTAACCATTAGTCTGTTGGATTTTAGAGATTATCTTCTGTCTATCAGGTAAATGTTCCTCATGGAATTTTTTTATTTCCTGGATTCTTTTAATCATAGTCGCTGGACAAACTTCCATGATTTTCTTTTCAATTTCTTCTCTTGTAATAAGCTTATTGTCAAAGTTTTTGAAAAAATGAAATGAGAAATCTAATATATAAGCTATAGATATTATCAATCCTACTCTATCAGCTATATAGATTGGAACCCTTAGGACGGTTCCTCTTACAATACTATCTAAAAATCCAAAAATAAAGACAGCCAAGAAGCCCCATCCTATAGTACTTTCCAAGCATATAATGCCTTCATAATTAAATGGCAGATGATCATAGTTCCACCAAACTTCGCCAAAAAGTTTTAACATGGCCTTAGCAGTAGCAAATTCAAATAAAGTAGCAAAAAAAGCTCCAGCAAGAAAGAGTACTACATAATTGTGTTCAACAGGAGCCAGTATATGGAAAGCTATAAAGGTGCCAAATCCATAAATAACGCAGAAAGGCATCTTAGCAAATCCTCTGTTTTCCCATCTTTTCAACTGTATTCTGATAACGACACATTCCATGCACCATCCCAGAAAACTATATATAAAGAACCAAAGAGCCAGTTGTCCTAGTTCCATTCCTCTAAATGTATAGCCCATAAATCATTCCCCTTTTGCTGGAGCAAAATTAATTACGCCATAAGGCCATCAAGTGTCCTCTTGATAGCAGCGATAAATTCCTCTGTGTTAAGTGTCTTAGGATTTTCAAGAGTTGTGATAAGTGCAAGATCCTTTGTCATCTCTCCACCTTCAACTGTGTCGATACAAGCCTGCTCAAGTTTCTTACCAAAATCAGTAAGACTCTCAAGTCCATCAAGCTCTCCTCTCTTCTGAAGTGCGCCACTCCATGCAAAGATAGTAGCTATTGGGTTTGTAGATGTCTCTTCACCCTTTAAGTACTTGTAGTAATGTCTCTGTACTGTTCCGTGAGCAGCCTCATACTCATAATTGCCAGAAGGAGAAACAAGTACGCTTGTCATCATTGAGAGTGAACCAAATGCTGTTGCAAGCATATCACTCATTACATCTCCATCATAATTCTTACAAGCCCAGATAAATCCGCCTTCAGAACGAACAACTCTAGCTACAGCATCATCAATCAAAGTGTAGAAATAAGTAATTCCAGCTTCTTCAAACTTAGCCTTGTACTCGTTATCATAAATATCCTGGAAGATATCCTTGAATGTGTGATCATACTTCTTAGAAATTGTATCCTTTGTAGCAAACCAAAGATCCTGCTTCTTATCAAGTGCAAAATTAAAGCAGCTTCTTGCAAAGTTCTCAATAGAACCTTCAAGGTTATGCATTCCCTGAAGAACGCCAGCTTCCTTAAAGTCGTGAATAAGTTCTCTTGTCTCATTGCCATTCTCATCTGTAAATACAAGCTCAGCCTTACCAGGACCAGGAATCTTCATCTCACTAGCCTTGTAAACATCACCATAAGCATGTCTGGCAATTGTGATAGGCTTTACCCAGTTCTTTACGTATGGCTCAATTCCTTTAACAATAATAGGAGCTCTGAATACTGTACCATCAAGAATAGCTCTGATTGTACCATTTGGGCTCTTATACATCTCCTTTAAGTCATATTCCTTAACTCTGGCAGCATTTGGAGTGATAGTTGCACACTTAACAGCAACACCATATTTCTTAGTTGCCTCTGCAGAATCCTTTGTTACCTGATCTGCTGTCTCGTTACGGTGTACAAGACCTAAATCATAATACTCTGACTTAAGATCTACATATGGAAGGATAAGCTCATCCTTAATCATCTTCCATAAAACACGTGTCATCTCATCTCCGTCCATCTCAACGAGTGGAGTCTTCATTGCAATCTTTGCCATAATAATCCAAAGTCCCTTTCTTACTATAATTATTAATTAATTATAAATTCAACTCAAGTCAAGTCAGCACAAGCCATACTTAGCCATATTATTGAACCTAATTTAGAAAATTATACACATTATTTAAAATATTGTAAAGCCCTGTCAAGTCTGCTATAATTCTGTCCATGGATAAAAAAACTTTTGTTTATTAATCCATACTCAATTTACGCTTAATTTTCTTAAGGAGGTTTATATGTGCGGATTTGCAGGTTTTACAGGCACATGCACTGATGGTGATAAGGTACTTGAGAACATGATGAACAGAATCATCCATCGTGGTCCAGACAGTGCCGGAACATACATAGATGAAAAAATACACATGGGATTCAGGAGACTCTCAATCGTAGATCTCAACAATGGTTCCCAGCCTATGTTCAACGAGGACAAGTCTATTGTCGTCACATTTAACGGTGAGATTTACAACTACAGCGAGCTTCGCGCTGATCTCGAGGCCAAGGGTCACATCTTTGCAAACAATGCCGACACTGAGGTTCTTCTTCATGCATATGAGGAGTATGGTGAGGATATGGTAGCAAAATTGAGAGGTATGTTCGCATTTGCCATATGGGATAAGAAAACCGAAACTCTTTTTGCCGCTAGAGATTTCTTCGGAATCAAGCCTTTTTACTATGCTTTAGTTGATGATTGTTTGATATATGGTTCAGAAATTAAGTCTATTCTTGACCATCCAAAATACAAGAAGCAGGTCAATGAGCTTGCACTTGAGAATTATCTCACTTTCCAGTACTCAGTCCTTGAGGAAAGCTTCTTTAAAGGCATCTTCAAGCTTATGCCTTCTCACTATCTCATATTTAAAGACGGAAATCTTGATATCAAGAGATACTGGGAACCAGTCTTTGAACCAGACAATAACAAAAGCCTTGATGACTTTGTAAACGAGATTGATAACGCCATGCATGATTCAGTTGAGGCACACAAGATAAGTGATGTTGAGGTTGGCTCTTTCCTTTCAAGCGGTGTCGATTCCAGCTATGTAGCTGCTACTTTCAAGGGCGACAAAACATTTACCGTAGGATTCGACTATGAGAAATATAACGAAGTTGACTATGCCAAAGCCCTATCAGATAAGATCAAGATTGATAACTACAGCAAGCTTGTCACAAGCCAAGAATATTGGAATGAAATCCCAAAGATTCAGTACCACATGGATGAACCACTTGCCGACCCAGCAGCTATAGCCCTCTATTTTGTAAGCCAGACTGCTGCAAAGCATGTTAAGGTTGCCTTGTCAGGCGAGGGCGCAGACGAATTCTTCGGTGGATACAACATTTACCGCGAGCCTCATGACCTTGCAGCATATCAGAAACTTCCAAAGGGCCTACGTCGCCTGCTCGCAAGCCAGGTTCAGAAGAGCAAACGTCGCTTCAAGGGCAAGAATTTCTTAATCAGAGCAAGCAAGAGCGTTGAAGAGAGATTTATCGGTAACGCCTTTATGTTCACTGAGGCTGAACGTTCACGCATTCTCAAAAATCCAAGTGGCAAATACGACCACAAGGAACTGACCAAACCTTTCTATGACAAGGTTAAGGATATGGACGATGTCACAAAGATGCAGTACATCGATATCAATTTCTGGCTTATAGGCGATATTCTTCTTAAAGCCGACAAGATGAGTATGGCTCACTCTCTAGAGGTTCGTGTACCTTTTCTTGACAGAAGAGTTTTTGAAGTTGCAAGACACATTCCTACAAAGTACAAGGTCAACAAAAAGAACACCAAGTACGCCATGAGACTTGCCGCAAACCGTTATCTACCTGATATGGTTGCAGAGAAGAAAAAACTTGGATTCCCTGTTCCTATCAGAATATGGATTAAAGATGAGAAGTATTATAACAAAATTAAGGCCGCTTTCACTTCAGAGGCCTCTGAGAAATATTTCAACACTGACGAACTTGTAAAGTTGCTAAATGACCACAAGAATGGCTTAGCAGACAATTCAAGAAAAATCTGGACAATTTACATGTTCCTCGTTTGGTATAATGATTATTTTGAAGACGGATACCACATGAACGACTTCGCATCTTAAGACTTAAATAGCAGTGAGAATCGAGTTTTTACTCCTTTCTCACTGCTATTTTTACTTCATGCTAAATGTTTCATGTGCTCGCAATTTTAAATTATCAAAGAAATATCCAATCATGCGTCTTTCACTAACCTTTATCTCTGCATTCGCACTCATTCCACACCTAAGTTTCATTTCATTGGTATCAAGTGGGGCAATTTGAATTTTTATATTGTAATAATTACCCTTTTCATTTTCATCTTTTCCTTTTAAAGAATCATTTGAAATACTTAGTATATTCCCTATTATGGTGCTACCTATAAAAGTGGACACGATTCGATTTAATGGGTACTATTAAATCATACACCAAAAGGAGGTATTCGTATGTCCACACGTCAAACTCGTTATGACGAAGAATTCAAAAGAACTCTTGTAGATCTTTATCATAACGGTAAAACTCAAAGTTCCTTATGTAAAGAATACGGCGTAAGCATTACTGCTTTGTCCCGTTGGATTAAACAATACTCTACTGTCGAGACGGATGATGGTCAAATCTTTACTGCTAAACAGATTTCTGAATGTAAATCGGAGTACTTATTACAAGCATTTTTATTCTGAGCCTGCTCCAAGAACAAATATTAATCAGCAAATTAAAGTTGATATCCTCCAAATTTACACTGATTATGATAAAAGTATTGGCGCATATAAAATCCGCCGTGTTCTTGAGCGAGATTATGGCATTGCCATCAGTGTCGGAATCTAGTTTGGGCTAGTGATTTCACTTACGTTAAAGTCAATGGAAAAGATAACTATCTTTGTGTTGTCTTAGATCTATTTTCTAGAAAAGTTATTGGTTGGCATGTTGCCTCTCGGCACGATGTCAATCTTACTATTAATGCCCTTAATAAAGCTTATGAGAATCGCAGATGTCCTGAGTATATTCTTTTCCACTCAGACCGCGGTTCTGAGTATACTGCCTTTTCATTCCGTCAAAGACTCGATAAATGTAATGTAATTCAATCATTTTCTAAGAAAGGCTATCCTTACGATAATGCTTGCTGCGAAAGCTTCTTTAAACAAATGAAACGAGAAGAATTAAACCGGCATCACTATCACTCATTAAAAACCTTTAAATTATCATTCCTTGCCATCCCAGCAGAATGTACAAAGATTCTCTCTAGGGATACCAACTGAATCAAGCATATCATCAAGTCTATTAAACTGAAGTGATGTAAAGTTAAGCTCTTTTCTGATTTCTTCAACCATTGCTGCGTATTCCTTTGAATCTGGATCTGTGTACTTATCAAGTACTTCTGGACTTGGATCATCAGTATTCTCAAGCTTACAGATAACTCTTCTTGTGATAAGGTCCATATCTGAGTTAGAACGTGAGAAGTTTACATACTTACATCCATACACAAGAGGAGGACATGCTGGTCTGATGTGGACTTCCTTGGCGCCATTCTGGTAAAGGAACTCTGTTGTCTCTCTGAGCTGTGTTCCACGAACAATTGAGTCATCGATAAGAAGAAGGCTCTTGTCTTTGATAAGATCTGTTATAGCAATAAGCTTCATCTTGGCAATTACATTTCTCTTGCTCTGTGTTGTTGGCATGAATGATCTAGACCAAGTTGGTGTGTACTTGATAAATGGTCTTGAGAATGGAATACCAGACTCGTTAGAATATCCAATAGCATGGGCTGTACCAGAATCAGGAACTCCGGCAACTACATCAGCCTTAACATTGTCCCTCTTAGCGATGCAGGCACCACAACGATAACGCATTTCCTCAACATTGATATTTTCGTATGATGTTGAAGGATAACCATAGTAAACCCAAAGGAAAGTACAGATTTTCATCTTACCACTTCCCTCATAAAGAGTCTTAATACCGTCATTATTGATAACAGCGATTTCGCCTGGCTTTAAGTTGTAAGCATTCTCATAGCCGAGTTTGTGATATGCAAAATCCTCAAATGAAGCACAATACTCGTCATCATCTCTCTTACCGATAGCGATTGGTGTTCTTCCATAATTGTCTCTTGCACAGTATATTCCCTTTGGAGTAAGAATAAGCATAGAAAGTGAGCCGTCTACTGACTCAAGTGCATTGCGAATACCATCGATAAAATTATCACTCTCATTGATAAGAGCTGAAACAAGCTCTGTAGAGTTGATATCTCCACCACTCATCTCGAGGAAGTGTGAAGTTCCGTGGTTGAAAAGTTCCTCAAGGAGCTCCTGCTTGTTGTTAATCTTGCTTACTGTTGTAATTGCATAAGTACCATGGTGAGAGCGAACTATGAGTGGCTGTGGCTCAAAATCTGATATACAGCCTATTCCCATATATCCATTCATCTTCTGTGAATCTCCGCCAAACTTAGTTCTGAATGGTGAATTTTCAATATTATGAATAGCTCTATCAAAGTTTTCACCATCATAAACAGCTAAACCAGCTCTTCTTGTTCCAAGGTGGGAATGATAATCTGTACCATAAAACAGGTCAAATACACAGTTCTCATTTTTCTTACCAACTACGCCAAAAAATCCGCCCATGTGATCCTCCAAAATGTTATAATTAACCTAAGAAAACTCTCAAAATAAAGAGTTCATATCTAAAAAGCCGAAAACTATTATAATTCAAAAGGAGTGCCTATGCAAGCTAAAGATGAATTTATGAACCAAGCTATTAAAGAAGCTTACGACGGAATAAACCAAAAACACGGCGGCCCCTTCGGTTCAATAATTGTAAAAGATAATATAATTGTAGGTCGTGGACATAACAGAGTCCTGCTAAAACATGACCCTACCTGCCACGGCGAGATGGAGGCAATTCGTGACGCCTGTGCAAACCTTGGAACTCATGATTTAAGTGGCTGCATCCTCTACACTACAGCAGAACCATGTCCTATGTGCCTTGGAGCTATCCTCTGGGCCAATATTAAGGTTATATATTATGGCTGTAATAAGCTAGACACTGACTCCATAGGCTTTCGAGATGACATCTTCTACAAAGCATTTTACGAGAAAGATAGCGAAATCTACTCTATCTCTGAATTCAATCGTAATGATTGTCTAAATCTTTTTAAGGATTACAGCAAGCAAAACGCCAGCCGATACTAGATTGACAAGCTTGTCAGATAATTATGCTATTTAAAGTAAATAAAAGTTAAAAAATGAGAAGAAGCTTTTATGATAGGCCTCTAACTGCACAAAGCAGTTAGAGCCTGTATCACATATGCCTCTTCTCACCTTTTTAATTCCAATATCCTAATTCTACTCCCTTTTCATAGACAGCCTTACCCTTTGAGTAATAGCCCCATGAATTAAGGTGAGTCCAGTCACTTCTAAGTCTCACTGAGACAAATCCATATGCTGCCGCTTCAAGATCCTCAACTGTTGGTGACAGACCGCAGTCAGACAAACCATTTTCTATAAGATAAGTTCTCATATTGATAAAGTGGTCACCGTAAGCCTCCCTAAGGGTAGCTTCCCAAGCTGTATCTCCAAGGCCTATATAATCTCCATTGGCATCAAACTCATCCTCATATATATCACCATCTGATGTACCTGGGTCATCTGTATCTCCAATAATTATAAAATATGGGCAATTAGAGTAATCAATCATTGCATCATACTGTCTGATGATTTCTTGATAATCCCCATTCCAGCCACCATTACTGCCAATCTCAAGTATCATGATATCATTTCTTCTATCGATTGCCTCTTTAGTGTTCACCAATGTGCCCTCAGGTATAGTAATTGAATATGAGCTTTGAGAATGGCTTCCACCAATGTTTGATTCAGATTCAGTTGTGCTTTCTTGGCTTGTAGATGGGCTTGTTGTAGCATTTTTAGCACCATCACTTGTCTGGGCTTGAGAAGTCTGAGCCGCTTCACTTGTTGTATCTATCGACTTACTGGTCAAAGTTGCATAAACTGTTGGATATAATGTTAGTTCAGGCACCAGACTAACCCTTTTAGAATATCCGTCATCATCAACATTTGCTGCATACTTTTCATCAAAATATACCACATTTCCATATATGCCATAATCTATATGTCCCCCGTAATATATAAAGGACATATCTCTGTCAATATAATCGCTCAAGAATGCGACTTCCGACATGCCATCAGGGCTGAGTTCTATATCACGGTCTGTTCTCATTGAAAGTCCACCCTGTCTGGTAGCTATATCTACTGAATCTTCACCGCCTATTCCATTGTTTCTAACCCTGATTCCTGTCAAATCCTCAAGAGTAGATGGATAATCCGTATATATGTATCTCTGGTAGCCATCTATATCGATAAGCCTCTCATCTGTACCTATGCCCTGAGTCATTGAGTCACCCCAACAGACTATATTTCTAGATGCTCCGTCATAACCTGGATTTGATCTATACACACTTCTGTCAACTATGTCATCATCCAAGTCATAAGCCTCTTCATCATCAGTATTAACCATCTCATTCATAAACTGATTAATAAAGTCCTGATCTTCAATAATATTCAACTGACTCTCATCAAGAGGTATATCCCATGGATTGACTTCTTTCAGATTAATCTTATCATCATCCATTAATTCCTGCATCTTATCACTGATTTGTCCATCATCAGAATCTTCTTTTTCTTCTTGAGTCGATGCCTCTGTAGTATGCATAGCTGCACTTGTTTTCGCTTCATCTTCCCTTGATGCAAGCTCCTGCTGTGATTGTTGACTGCTTTTCTTTTCCTTATCAACACCTGCTCTGAGCTTGACAATAACTGTGACTGCGAGAATGGTTATAAGTAGTACTGCCAAAATCGAACTGAATATTTTCTTTTTCATTTTTCCAGCCTTATCTTTTATTAGTAAAAGTCTATTTCACTTCATTTTATATACAAAATGTGTAAATGTAAACAATATTTTTTAACTAATCTATAATATTTCATAGAGCATTTGCTATTGTTAAATATAAGAATTAAGTGTATGATATTTAGAAGTGGGGTTATACTGCCCTATTCAATGTATTAGCCACAGGAGGTTTATTCCATGAGACATTTGTTAAGTCCACTTGATTTAACTATTGAAGAAACCAACACACTTCTTGATCTCGCAAGAGATATTTCTAAGAATCCAGAAAAATATAGCCATGTATGTGATGGCAAGCGTTTAGCTACATTATTTTACGAGCCAAGCACACGTACCAGATTGAGTTTTGAAGCAGCAATGATGAATCTCGGTGGTACTGTCCTTGGTTTTTCTTCTGCAAACTCAAGCTCAGCATCTAAAGGTGAAAGCGTTGCGGACACTATAAGAGTTGTATCTTGTTATGCCAACATTTGCGCCATGAGACATCCTAAAGAAGGTGCTCCAAGAGTTGCAGCCAGCAAGTCTGCTATACCTGTCATTAACGCAGGTGATGGCGGTCACCAGCATCCAACACAGACCTTAACTGATCTTATGACAATCCGTGAATTGAGAGGTTCCCTCAACAACTTCACAATAGGTCTTTGTGGAGACTTAAAGTTCGGCAGAACAGTTCACTCACTCATCAATGAGCTTATCAGATATGAGAATGTTAAATTTGTTCTTATATCACCTAAAGAGCTCAGAGTTCCTGACTACATAATTGAAACTCTCGACGAAAAGCACATAGAATACGAAGTTGTTGAAAAGCTTGAAGATGTTATCAGCAAACTTGACATCCTCTATATGACAAGAGTTCAGAAAGAGCGTTTCTTCAATGAGGATGACTATCTTAGAATGAAAGACTTCTATATTCTCAACAAGGCTAAGATGGATATGGCAAAGCCAGATATGTATGTTCTTCACCCACTCCCAAGAGTTAACGAGATTTCAATCGAAGTTGATGACGATCCAAGAGCCAGCTACTTCAAGCAGGTTCAATTCGGAGTTTATGTACGTATGGCCCTCATACTTACACTTCTAGGATTAGACAAGGAGGTAAGATAATCATGTTAAACGTAGGACAGCTTAACGAAGGTATTGTTCTTGACCACATTGCAGCCGGCAAGGCTATGACTATCTATAAGGATCTTGGTCTCGATGAACTTGATTGCTGTGTTGCAATTATTAAAAATGCACACTCAAGCAAGATGGGCCGCAAGGATATAATTAAGATTGAGGGAGGTCTTGACCTTATCGATCTTGACGTTATTGGATTCATTGATTGCAATATAACTGTAAATATCATCCGCAATGGCACTATCGCTGAAAAAAAGCCACTTACACTCCCTCACGAGATTCACAATGTAATCAAGTGCCGCAACCCTAGATGCATTACCTCTATCGAGCAGCAGCTTGAGCAGGTATTCGTGCTTGCCGATGCTGACAAGAAGATTTACCGTTGTAGATACTGCGAAGAGCGATACACATCATAATTCAGACTATTTTAGGACATTTCTTAATATGAGACCAAATCCAAAAGGAAGAACTCCAAATGGACCAAATCTCATTGAGGAATGTCCTTTTTTGCTTAATAAAAAAAAGTTCTTTTATCTTTAACTTGATTAAATTAAATCCATAAGCAATTTTTTTTAATTTTTTATAGACAAGTAGATTAAGAAACATTATAATAACCATTGTAATTATTCAGATATCAAAAAAGGAATGCATAGGGCATTACCCAGATATCACATGAAAGGGGTATATATTCATGACAACTAGAATTGGTATATTAGGTTATGGTAACCTTGGTAAGGGTGTTGAAAAGGCAGTTAATGCTGCACCAGACATGGAACTCGTTGGTATTTTCTCAAGAAGAAACCCAGCAGATGTAAAGACAGTTTCAGGTGCTAAGGTATACTCAGCTAATGATCTTGATAATATGACAGATGATATTGATGTTTTAATTCTCTGTGGTGGTAGCGCAACTGATCTTCCAGTTATGACACCTAAGTATGCAGCTAAATTCAATGTAGTAGACAGCTTTGATACTCACGCAAAGGTACCTGAGCACTTCGCTAATGTTGATAAGGCAGCTAAGGAAGCTAATAAGATTGCTGTTATCTCTACAGGTTGGGATCCAGGTATGTTCTCATTAAATCGTCTTTATGCTCACTCTATCCTTCCAGATGGCAAGGATTATACATTCTGGGGACGTGGCGTAAGCCAGGGTCACTCTGATGCTATCAGAAGAATTGAGGGCGTTGTTGATGCTCGTCAGTACACAGTACCTGTTCCTGCAGCACTTGAGGCTGTCAGAAATGGTGAGAATCCAGAACTCACAACTCGTCAGAAGCACACTAGAGAGTGTTATGTTGTAGCTGAGGAAGGTGCTGACCTTGCTAGAATCGAGAAGGAAATAAAGGAAATGCCTAACTACTTCAGTGATTACGATACAACAGTTACATTTATTACAGAAGAAGAGCTTTTAGCAAATCACGCTGGTCTCCCTCACGGTGGTTCAGTAATCTACTCTGGTCAGAGTGCTGACGGAAGCAGCAAGCACGTTATCGAGTACAGCTTAAAGCTTGATTCTAACCCAGAGTTTACAGGTTCTATCCTCACAGCATTTGCCCGTGCAGCTGCAAAGCTCAACGCAGAAGGTGCTAATGGTTGTAAGACAGCATTCGATATTGCTCCAGCTTACCTCTCACCTTTAAGTGGCGAGGAAATCAGACACCAGTATCTCTAATCCTCAAATAATTTAAATCCATTAACAATAAAAACCATGAGTCTTTTGGGCTCATGGTTTTTTCATATTTGCCCTGCTTAAAAAAATCCCCCCTCTCTCTGCGTTTACAGAAAAGAGGAGGATTTTTAAGCCCCAAAGGGCATCAACTGCTTTAATCAAAGCTTATTTAAAACTATTATTATGAGATTATGAGCAGTGCTATAAGCCGAGTTATGTCACTAAAAGTGTGATGATCATCTATCTAGCCCTATCGTCACCGACAGGAATCAAGCGACCTACCTAAGAACACAGCGGGCAACTGTATAGTTCTTTATGCGGTCTTGCTTCAAGTGGGGTTTACATGGCAGGTTTTGTTACCAAAACCTCGGTAGTCTCTTAAGCTACCTTTCCACCCTTACCTTTAAAAAAGGCGGTATATTTCTGTTGCACTAGCCTTGGAGTCGCCTCCACCAGACGTTATCTGGCACCTTGCCCTATGAAGCCCGGACTTTCCTCTCGTATACCCTTTCGTCAGTATACCAGCGATCATCTGCACTACTCAAAATCTTATAAACTATAACACCATTTGTCTAAAAAGGCAAGCTTACTTCTTTGTGTCTGTTATCATCATGGCATCTCCAAAAGAGAAGAAGCGGTACTTGTTCTCGACTGCTATCTTATAGGCATCAAGAACATGCTCTCTGCCCGCAAGAGCTGAGACGAGCATTACCAGTGTTGACTCAGGTAAGTGGAAATTCGTTATAAGGCAATCTACTGTCTTAAACTTGTAACCTGGATATATAAAGATCTGAGTCCAACCTGAACAGGCCTGAATATGGCCATCTTCCTGCGCTATTGACTCCAGAGTTCTTGTGCTTGTTGTTCCGACTGAAACAACCCTGCCACCATTATCAATAGTAGAATTGACAATCTCTGCGGCCTTTTCATCTACCATGTAGAATTCTGAGTGCATGTGATGTTCCAATATGTTTTCTACCTTGACCGGTCTGAAGGTTCCAAGGCCCACATGAAGAGTTACACGGGCTATTTTAATCCCCTTCTCTTCTATTTTTGCCAGAAGCTCCTCAGTAAAGTGAAGACCAGCTGTAGGTGCAGCTGCTGAGCCATTATGGGTAGCATATACAGTGTTGTACATGGTCTTATCTTCAAGTTTATGAGTGATATATGGAGGGAGAGGCATCTGACCCAACTGATCTAAGATTTCCTCAAAAATACCATCATATTCAAACTTAATAATTCTGTTGCCCTCATCTACTATATCGATAATCTCGCCGACAAGCTTACCATCTCCAAAGCTGATTCTAGCACCAACCTTAGCCTTTTTGCCTGGTTTAACCAAAACTTCCCAGGTATCCTTTAGGTCTGGCTTTCTCTTAAGCAGAAGAACCTCAATTGTAGCACCAGTATCAACCTTGCTACCTATAAGTCTTGCAGGTATAACTTTCGTATCGTTAATCACAAGGCAATCGCCTGGATTTAAATAATCAATTACGTCCTTAAAGATCTTATGCGTAACCTGACCTGTCTCTTTATCAAGAATCATAAGTCTTGAACTAGCTCTGTCTGTCAGTGGATCCTGAGCTATCAGCTCCTCTGGCAAGTCATAATAATAATCATGTAAATTTGTTGTTTCCTGCATATCCATGCCCTTCCATAAAACCCATGCATAAGCCCTCTTGCGGATAAAATTCCGAAGAGGGCCATAAATTTAAAAGCAATATTTACTTAAGCAAGTCTTAGGCTCTGAGTTCAATACCCATATCCTTAAGCTGACCTAAAAGTTTGTCCATAATTCCCTTGATGTCGTCATCTACAAGTGTTCTGTCCTTAGCTCTAAATGTGATTGAGTAAGCCATAGACTTGAATCCCTTTTCAATCTGATCACCTTCATAGATATCAAAAAGCTTAAAGTTCTCAAGAAGCTTACCGCCGCAATTCTCAATAACCTTTTCAATATCGCCTGCAAGTACTGTATTTGGCACAACCAAGCTAATATCTCTAGATACAGCAGGGAAATTTGCAATTCCTGTATATTTGATATCGAAGTTAGCTTCTGCCACCAAAGTAGGAATGTCAAGAACTGCAATATATGTCTTCTCTCCCAAGCCATAATTATCAGCTACATCTGGGTGAACCTCACCTAAGTAACCAATCTTCTTGCCATCATAGATAAGATCAGCTCTACGGCCAGGATGAAGGAATTCAACTTCTGACTTTGGATCATACTCAGGTCTGTCACACAAGTTGAGTCTCTCTAAGATTTCCTCAAGAACACCTTTGAGTGTATAGAAATCTCCATCTCCGAAGAAACCGAGTGTAAACTGCTTTCTCTCATCAGGAAGCTTGTCTGCCTCCTGGCTTGGAAGATAAATCTTTGCGATTTCAAAAAGCTTTATATTCTTATTTCTTCTCTTATAGTTAGTTGCAAGAGAAGTAAGTAAACCATTTACAGGTACAGTTCTCATAACTGAGAAATCCTCACCGAGTGGATTGCTGATGCGAACTGTATTTCTGAGTGGTGAATCAGAAGCAATAAGGAGCTTATCGAAAACTTTAGGGCTCTCGAATGAATATGTCATAGCCTCTGAGAAACCGCTGTAAAGTGCTATATCAGATGCCTTATCAATTACTCTCTGCTCAAAGCTTACACCACCTGCTGTTGAAGATGAGTGAGGAAGAGTAGTTGGGATATTGTCATATCCGTAAAGTCTTGCAACTTCCTCAGCAATATCACAAGTTCTGTGAAGATCCTGACGGAAACTTGGAATCAAGAGTTCATTGCTAGCCTCATCATAGCCAATCTCAAGTCTCTTGAAGTAATCTAAACAGTCCTCACGACTTATATCAGTGCCAAGCATAGCATTAATCTTGTCATACTCAAATGGAAGTCTCTCCTGCTGCTTAGGTGATGGATATACATCAATTGTGCCGCCGACAACCTGACCAGCGCCAAGCTCCTCTACGAGCTGACAAGCTCTGTTAAGAGCATCAATAGCATTGTTAGGGTCAAGACCCTTCTCAAACTTGCCAGATGCATCAGTTCTAAGACCAATTCTCTTAGATGCCTTTCTGATATTTGTTCCGTCAAATGTAGCTGACTCGAAAAGCATTGTGCTAACCGAATCAGTAATCATAGAGTTTTCGCCACCCATGATACCAGCGAGTCCTATAGCCTTCTTGCTGTCATTGATAAGAAGTACCTCTGAATCAAGATTTCTCTCAATTCCATCAAGAGTAGTGAACTTCTCGCCCTGGCTAGCCTTTCTTACAACAATCTTCTTTCCCTCGATTGTGTCAAGATCATAAGCATGCATAGGCTGACCATACTCTTCCATAACGTAGTTAGTGATATCTACGATATTGTTAATAGGTCTGATACCTGAAGCACGAAGTCTGTCTCTCATCCACTTTGGTGAAGGAGCTAACTTAATATTCTTGACAACCCTAGCTGTATATCTCTTGCAAAGGTCTGTAGCCTCAACATCAACGCTGATGTAATCCTCTACCTTTTCATCATTACCTGTAGGCTCAACCTTAGGTGGATTAAACTCCTTGTTAAATGTAGCCGCTGCCTCACGAGCTATACCTATAAGGCTGTAGCAATCTACACGATTGTTAGTAATTTCATACTCAAAACTTGTATCATCTAAACCAAGATAGTGAACTGCATCCTCACCAACTACAGCGTCATCGGCAAGTATATAGATACCGTCTTCTGCTGCATCTGGGAAGAAATCATGTGGCCAACCCAACTCTTCGATAGCACACATCATACCTGCAGATTCTACACCTCTGAGCTTACCCTTCTTGATCTTAATTCCATTTTCTGGAAGTGGGCTGCCATCATGGCCTCCAGCCACACTACCACCGTCAAGGACAACAGGAACCTTCTGTCCACTAGATCCAACTTCAATGTTTGGAGCACCTGTGACAATCTGTACTGGCTCAGCCTGACCTACATTGACCTGACATACTACAAGCTTGTCAGCATCTGGATGTCTCTCTACTGAAAGGACCTGTCCAACTACAATATTCTTAAGATTCTTATCGTATCTCTCAAATCCCTCAACCTTAGTACCTGAAAGTGTCATAGCATCACGGAATTCCTGATCTGTAACTCCTTCAAGTCCTGGAACCATAGCCTTGATCCAATTGATTGATGTATTCATATTTATTTCCTCTTCTTTCCGAATTTATCAAATTATAATTAATCAATCTAAATACAGCTTAGAACTGCTTTAAGAATCTGTCATCATTCTCGTAGAGAAGTCTCATATCATCAATCTCATACTTTAAAAGAGCTATTCTCTCAAGACCTATACCAAAGGCAAATCCTGTGTACTTCTCTGGATCAATTCCACTCATCTCAAATACATGTGGGTGAACCATACCGCAGCCAAGGATTTCAATCCATCCCTCGCCCTTACACATACGACATCCCTTACCGCCACACTTAAAGCATGATACATCCATCTCAGCGCTAGGCTCAGTGAATGGGAAGTGGTGAGGTCTGAACTTAACCTTTGTCTCTGGTCCAAAGAGCTGCTTAGCAAACTCAGCTAAAGTACCCTTTAAGTCAGAAAATGTAATGTTTTCATCTACAACCATACCTTCAACCTGGTGGAAACATGGTGAGTGAGTTGCATCAACCTCATCAGCTCTGTAAACCCTACCTGGGCTGATCATTCTGATTGGAAGCTTACCTTTCTCCATAACGTGCACCTGCTCACCAGATGTCTGTGTACGCAATACAATCTTGTCATTGATATAGAATGTATCCTGCTCATCCTTAGCTGGATGATTTGCAGGTATATTAAGAGCCTCGAAATTGTAGTAATCATACTCAACTTCAGGTCCTTCAATAACTTCATATCCCATACCGATAAAGATTCTCTTAATCTCATCAAGAGCTCTTGTGTTAGGATGTGGGTGACCATAAACTGCCTTCTTTGCTGGAAGAGTAACATCGATAACTTCAGCCTTCATCTGAATCTCTCTCATTTTTTCTGAGAGATTCTTTTTTGCCTCATCAAGAACATCTTCAATTGCTTTTCTAGTCTCATTAACGAGCTGTCCAACAGCAGGTCTGTCTTTAGGATCAACATTTTTCATACTCTTGAGCACATCTGTAAGTTCACCCTTTTTACCCAAAAAGGCAACTCTGACCTCACTTAACTTCTCAAGCGAATCAGTGTCCTTAATCTGTTCAAGAGCTCTATTCTTGATCTCCTGCAGTTTTTCGTTCATCATATGGTTTACCTCACTATCCTGAGAAAGGTTGGCCTTTCCCTTCATAATTTCTTCCTGTATATATAAGATTTAAGAATCTCATATGCCAACACTAAATATTTATTTTATCACATTGGACAATAATTACAAGGCTGTTTTTTCTTCGTTTCTGCGTTCAAATTCATCCAAAACAGCCATGGTTTCCTCCATGTACTGAGGATATCTTTTTGTAATAACCCTTATATTCATCTTGATGTCATCTATTTTGGATTCACAGTCCTCAATCCTAGTCCTGATTTCCTTTCGTCTCACAACAAGGTCGTGTCTGACATCCATCATATCGTTATTGTTATACAAGGCTTTAATCTTAGAGAGCCAAATGCTAGTGTCTACTATTCCCAAACGGTCAAGTTCATGAAGCAGAGCATTTTCCGCCTTGCTCAAGGAATGAGTCATCCTCATGGCTCTTGCCTGCTCCTCCTTCATCTCCTGATAAAGCCCGTATTTTTTCACAAGCTCATAAGAATTCTTGACCCTGTATTTCTTGTAGACATAATCAAGGTAATTTGCTGTATTTATATACTTAATCCTTGCAGAATTCATCATAACAAGGACCTTATTGAGCTTGGCTTCAGTAATTGCCACATCACGCCTTGTCTTAAGGATAACTGCAATTATTGACACGGCAAATGCTCCGGCAATCAGCGTTATGAAAATGTAAGCATTTACCATTTTGGTATTATTCAGCTGTATGCTTATACCCAGCAAAACTGCATATACAGCGAAAAGTACAACAGCAACAGCTGCGGCCATATTATGCATAAGGACTTGACGCTTCTTAAGTTTTCTGGCATCCATCCTGAGAGACTCCCTCTCTCCCATCATAAGGTGCATGTCATGCTTAATAGCCTCATAATACGATTCCTCTTCTGTCATAAATTTCAAATTATCTGCTATCTCATTCTCATAGGTTTCCATCCTGTGATAAGCACTGTTGGACAACTTCTGAGAAGTTGATTTCAAAATATGACGATCCACAGTAAGAGTATCAATCTGTTCAGCTGACTGTCTAATCTCTTCCCTGACATCAGCTGGCGCTCCCTCGATAAGTTCAATATCATTAAAGTGCAGGGCTATATCATCATAGTCAACTTTGAGGGCATCAATACTGTCACCGAGTTTTTCCATAATCTCGCACTGTTCTCTGACATATCTTCTCATATCATGCTCTTCAAACTGTGCCAGATTAACCCTGGTCTGCTTATGGCCTCTTTCTTCCTCTCCTCTGTTCTCAAGATTCCTTAAGCCTTGATCTCTTTGGCCTTCTTCCTCAGGCTCATTAAAGATTATTTGGTCTTCTTGTCCTTGCCTTAAAACCCTCTTATTGCCTGATGACATCCTTATGGCATCATTTTTATTGCCATGAAAGTTGGGATCATCATAAGAATCCTGTCCATTGCTAGGAGAAAAGTCCTGCAAATCATCGGATGGATCCTCATACAAGTCCAGATACAGATCATTTGGCTGGTAATTATATTTTTTTTTGAAAGTGAATCTAATTCTCTTTCCCATAATAAAAACTCCTAGTCTTGCAGCCTAATCAGCTATTCATTCTAAGATATCTATCTTTGAATTCTATAACCTTTTCATCAAGCTTCTTTCGGTATTCATCTATATTTTCCGACTTATTAGAGATAATCTCATCTAAGTCCTGAAACTCTTGGCTCAGCCTTGCCCTATCCAGACACGCCTCATAATCTCTCTTAACCTTAAGTTCCACTGGGCTGGCATCATCGCGTTCTATGTAGTGATTGCCCTGATAGAGCCTTGCACAGAGTATTGCGCAGTCAAGTGACTCCTTGTGCTGTCCTATCTTGTAGGCCTGCTTATAGTAATCAAGCGCCTTATCATACATCATAAGTCTGGCAAAGCAAGCTGCCGCATTGTGGTATATCTCAGAGTAAAAGATTCCTGTAAGCTTTGGATCCCTTGGTGCGCGTATTATCTTAAGATAATTGTCCACAGCACTCAGATATGACTCATGGTCAAAGCAGGCATCAGCCCTGGTCTTTAATCTCAAAAGTACATTATCATTTTTTAAGGTTGAAAGAGCTCCCTTAATCTTTTCTATCTCATCTATCGTGTAGAAATCAACATAGGTCAAAAGGGCCACAATAAGACTTACAAGGTCAGCTCTCTCCCTTTTCATCTTAGCCAATTTAGTTGCAAGTTCAGGCTCTCCAACACCATTCTCTATGAAGTCCAAGAGTTCATCGCTAAAGAAGTCCATATTCATGAGATATATGTTGTTGTATATTATGTAGGCAAGTTCCTCAAGCGAATACACCTTAAGGCCTACATCTCTTATCAAAAGAGGTCTTGTCGATGTTTTCGTTCTACAAAGTATCATCTTTCCCATAATTTCACTTCCTATCAGATCTCACAGGAGCCTTTGACTGTGACTCCAGAACTTTTTACGATTTCACCAAAGCCCAAATCCTTAACTTCCATATTTAGCACCTTGTCAGAGCTGCACTCAAAGTTAATCCTTAAGCGAATCCTCTTGCCATCTCTGTATGGAATGTCACTAATATCAAGCTTATACTTAGTCTGTGTGCTTCCATCGCACGGTATAAGAAAGACATCTATACTTCTCAAATCATCAATGATAACATCTATACTTCTTTTTGCCTGGTACCAGTTCTGACATGGGTAAAGAACCCTGAAACGTTTTTTGCTTCCGCGCTCAACTATCTCAACTTCGACACCAGAAGTAATCCTGTGTTTTACAGCAAGCTGCAATCTCTGATTTCCATCCCCTGCAAGTGCCGCATAACAGGCTCCTTTAACATATATATTCTGACCTGCAAAAACTCTTCTGTGATTGGTCAAAACTTTGGTAAAATCCTTAGGAAAGTCCTCTAGGCTGAATCCTGTGCCACTTAAGTAGACTGAAGATACTGTTCTGAGTGAGAAAAGTGGCATTACCTTTTCCAAAATTTTGTCACTCACACTTGAAAGGGCTATTTCCCTCTTTCCAGCTTGAACTATATCCTGATCCTTTGAATCTATCATCTTTTCAAGTATCAGAGTTGTCTTCTCAACCTTTGCCGTACTCATAAGCATGGCATAGAGCCCATCTTCTGACAAATCAAGCATCATAACTCCGCCAGCTGTCAGATTACTCTTTTGTGAATATGCATAATATGTAAATGCTTCATCGTGACTTATACATGTGATTAAGTCCCTCTTAATGCCTGCTGCCATCATCGAAGTAACAACAAGATCAAGTATTTCCTTCTCAAAAAGTGACAGAGTCACGGTAATACGAGCTATACCACTCTCCTGAGCAATAATCTTTATCTTTTTTGCCACATTCTTTATGTGACTCATGACTGAAGCCTTCTTCTCATCCAAGTTCCACATATCGATAGGACATGGATTGTAAAGATTTTCATTCTCAGCCACATTCTTAGGCAAACCTAATTTAGTATCAAAGTATGAGATACTAGTCGTATTTTTTTCTATATCTATACCGAAATATAATCCCTTAACTTCTCTCTCCATAGCTTTACCTATTTCTTCAATCTCTTAAACATGTTTTTCACAACATAATCCTCTACTAGATAAGACTCGATGGCGTGTTCAAGCCCCTTGCTATCGCGCTCAGACTGTTTTTTTATGCAATCATTGATATGCTGGTAACGGTTGTAGCCATTCTCCGGAGTCTTAGTTCTAACTATGTGTTCCATCTCCTTCGATGTGACTAACTTGCCATTGTTCTCATATGTAAAGTAGTATCTAATTCTCTCACCGTCAAAAAGAGTAAAAGACTTGGTAAATATACCGCCCACACAGCGACATACTTCCTCATGCTCCTTTTTCTCGCTTCCAATCCTGTAATGGACGCTAACTCTGATATCCACAGGTGCTATAAATTCCACATAGGTCTTATCAAGCATCTGATATGGCAGACTAATCTGAGACTCAAAATCCTTAAAGATAGACAGGCACTTGCCTTGATCATTAAGTTCGCTGATGATAGCACATATGAGTTCCTTTTCTTCAGGACTTAAGGAAGCTACATCCTGCCTCTTATACTTAAGATAAGCAACAAAGCACACATCAGCCAGTTTTATTCTCTTTGTAATCAAGCCTCTGATAACTTCAAAGACACTATTATCAACTTCTTCTCCCTTTATCAGATAGGCCTGAGCAAGATAAGTTGCAGCGGCCACAGTCAAAATGCCAGTCTTGCTGTAATCAGGTTTTACATGCTTAAAGACATCAGCAACAGTTTGCGAATTCTGACCTACAAAAAGAAGCTGAATCAGCAATCTCTCTGCGAGTTCATCAGAAGGAAGGCCATTCTCATCAAGGCTTGACAAGATTTCGAGCATGTTTTCATTAGGGCCATTATAATACCTGTTGAGGAAGCTAAGTATAGGCTTATCATCCTTTTTCATGGTGTATGCCTTATATTCAAGCCCTATGATAAAGTCATCAAGCTCTCTGGCCAGTTTACTGACATCGCTGATGTCATCGAGATAGAGTTCTGCCATATGCGAACAATAATCTATAAGATGCTGATCCTCTATATAGGTATAACCATACTTTCTCATGCAAGAGGCAGCGTCATCATATCTTCCAGCACTTATGCATATGCCGGCAATCTTCTCATAAACCCTGTGTGATAGCCCGGTGCTAGGCAGGTAAAACATATTTTTAGCTATCTCATTGGCATTGTTTTCCTCTGGATAGTCCATAATCATTGACTCAGCATACTTACGTCTGCAATAGCCAGACAAATCCTTTGTCAGATATAGCTGTCTGGTTAGATGATAGACCTCTTCATCAGCGAGTTTGATTGGTGTTCTTCCCTCCAAAATTGCCGCCTTGACATAGTAAGTGTCAGCCCCATGCATAAAGAGATATTCAAAAAGCTTCTTCTCCTTTGAGACAGGACTTAACTTAGCATGGTCAATGTAGGACATAGTTCCATTTTCTGACATATAAATCAGACATGCATCCTTTGTGTACATAGGAAGATATGCTGTAGAATCTGTGACAAATACAGATAAAACCTGCTTAAACTCCTTATGCTTAATCAAGACATTGCCGCTTTTGTGATCCTTTAGTTCAAGCTTATAAGTGTTGAGAATCTGCATCATAGTATCAGCGCTCAAATCATCAACTAAAGACTCTGACCAAAGGCTCTCATATATAGTTAACAAATTATGGGTTATATTGCCGTGTTTAAGCTGCTTATAGGCATAGGTGCGAATAAGCGATTCATACATATTCCAAACCTTAGTATCTTTCATGTATGCAGTAACTATGCAGGCATAAAGATAAGACTTGAGTTCATCATCAAGGCTTGTATCGTAAGAATAATAAGTTAACAAAGACATAGGCAGCTTGACAAAGCAAGATCTATCCATGCTTCTCAAATAATAGTCGTAGAGTCTAGTTATCTTTAGCTTCATGCCACATGCAGCCTTATAGTACTTAAAGTATTCATGACCATAGACTGAGTTCCTAATCATGTGAGTGATAAGAATCTCAAGTGAATCCTCATCTTCAAAGTAGTCATATATATGGGCCAAAAGCTTAATATCAAACATAGACGCAGACTTCTTTAAAGATATAATCTCAAGAACTCTGCCAGCTAGATTTTTATTAATTACCTTTTCCCTAACAGCAAGACATATAGCCTTGTACTCAAAAAGGTCTATCTTTCTCAAAAGCTGTGGATGAGCATTAAGAGTCAAAGCAGCCTCATAGTAAAGCATAGGACTCTTGCATCCCTTGCTCTCAGTCAGTTTAAGTCTTGTAAGTCTCTCACTAGGATCCTCAGCAAAACTTTTGTCAAGATTGATAAGCATCCACATAAGCCTAAAATCGGTATAACCATAGCTGTACATAAGGCGAATTGAAGCTGCTGCCTTAGTTTTATCTGTAGCGCTCTTACCTGACAGGGCCTGAACATAGAGATAGATGCAGTAATTGATTGAATCGCCCTGAACTACATTAATCCCCTTCATTGCGCGATCAGCCATTGCTGTCTCACCAGCCATATAAAGAAAGGCTGTGTGTATAAGCAAGAGGCGCAGATTGCTGGTTTCAAGATAGCCATTATCCTCTAATTCTCTCAGAGACTTCTCAATCCAAATAGCTGAGTTAATCCTGTTTGAGCGATAATCAAGGTAATATGTGACAAGATTGTATTTAAGTCTTTTTAAGGACCTAGAAGGCTTCTCACTGACATTGTCAATTGCAATCTCAACTCTCTTCTCAAACTCTCTTGTCTTTAAAATTATGGCATCAAAATTCATGCCAGCATGTAAGTCACTGGCATCGATATAAAAAGGCAGACCAAATTCTTGGTTTGTAAAGTTCATGACATTGAGCTTTTTAAGCTCAAAGTTAACCAAACCATCACTTGTAGAGAGTATGATCTCCATAAAGCCATCACTTGAGGCCTTAATTGGCAACTCTCCGTACAATCTGGACCTATTTTCAACCTTTAATCTAATAATTTCAGGCAGACTAAGTCTAATCTTCTCCTTCTTGCCAGCGGCAATCAGAAACTCTTCAATAGCCTCATCAGGCCTCTCATTGAGCTTGAGGAGCTCATAGAAATTACAGAGCTTATTGTCATAGTCAAGAACTATGCGCTCAAAATTCTCATCCATAAAAATCTTTACAGCACTGTCCATATCATATGCTGCAAGATCGGTAAAATCATCGATATTGTATATAGATCTCTGATTTATCTCATAGTGAGAAGCTACAACAATACAGTTGAGTTTTATACTAAACTCACCGCTATCGCTCTCCACCGTAATTTTAGCCTCTATTATTTCCTTGTCACTATAAGCAGTCGCATCAACCTTAAATCTAATAATACAGGTATTACCGGTAAATGTTGACTTTATCAGGCTCACCCTGTCATTATCAGAGTAAACTACTCCCGCAAAATCGTGATCTATCTGAAAAGAGAAACTGTTTGTAGCGACAGTATTCTCCTCCACAGTCATATTAATCTCATTAGATGAAAGGGTTATAGAATCCTCACCATTAGGAAATATACCCTTTGCAAGTACTTTAAGATAATCCTTCACCCTACTTAATCTCCATCCCTATTCACAAGTCTAGTAAGTCTATCCTTGCATATCTTTTCATAGCCAATGTCAGTTGGATCATAAAAAACAGTTCCAAGCAAATCATCAGGCAGATACTGCTGATGCACATAGTGCTCTTCGTAATCATGAGCATACATATAGCCCTGACCATGTCCCAGCTTTCCAGCCCCCTTATAATGTGCATCTTTAAGGTGATTTGGCACACTATATGTTGTCTCGTGGGCAACCAGGTCAAGGGCCTTGTCTATGGCCAAATATGAGGCATTGCTCTTAGGTGCACATGCAACATATGTGGCAGCCTCTGCAAGAATAATCCTTGCCTCAGGCATGCCTATCCTCTCAACCGCAGTCGCTGCGCTTGTTGCTACTACAAGTGCATTTGGATCAGCCATTCCCACATCCTCTGAAGCACATATCATAATCCTTCTAGCTATGAATTTTATGTCCTCCCCTGCATAGAGCATCCTTGCCAGATAATAGATAGCGGCATCAGGATCAGAACCTCTCATACTCTTGATAAAGGCTGAGATTGTATCATAATGATTGTCCCCATCCTTATCGTACTTAAGAACTCTTTTCTGGATACATTCCTGAGCTATCTCCAGGCTTATGTGTATAAGACCATCATTTGAAGGCTCAGTTGTCAATACACCTATCTCAATTGCATTAAGGGCATTTCTGGCATCGCCATTGCACATGTCAGCTAAAAATTCACAGGCATCATCATCGATTGTTGGATTCAGGCTGCCCATTCCCTTTTCCTTATCATAGACAGCTTTTTTAATAATAGTTATTATATCATCCTTGCTGAGAGGTTTTAATTCAAAAATGGTAGACCTTGATATCAAAGCTCCATTTACCTCAAAATAAGGATTTTCCGTGGTTGCTCCGATAAGGATCAGGGTTCCATCCTCCACAAAAGGAAGAAGGTAGTCCTGCTGACTCTTATTGAATCTATGAATCTCATCTACAAAGAGGATAGTGCGTCGATTGTGCATGCCAAGATTATTCTTAGCCTCCTCTACAATCTCCTCCATATCCTTCTTGCCAGCCACAGTTGCATTGAGCTGTTTAAACTCAGCAGATGTCGTATTGGCAATAACCATGGCCAATGTTGTCTTTCCGGTACCCGGTGGTCCATAAAAGATAAGAGAACTCAACTTATCGGCCTTTATAGCCCTGTAGAGCAACTTATCTTTTCCCAATATATGAGACTGCCCCACAACCTCATCCAGAGTTGTCGGTCTTAGTCTGGCGGCTAGCGGCGACTCTTTCTCCTTATTCTGTTGTCTGGCAAAATCAAAAAGATCCATTTTTAAAAACCACCTAATCCATATTTATCGACCTGACCTATAAGTTTTAAGTCAGTTCCAGAACTCTTGCAAGAAGCAAGCTTATTATCACTATTGTAATAGAAAAGCCTATTATAGGCATATATTACATCATAATCTCTTGATGAAGACTCAACATCGCCAATACAAACGGGAGCTGCTGATCCTTTTCTATAGTATCTCTTGCCGTCAACAATATAGCTAATACCATAATTTTTTTCTCTATCGAGTCCTATAACTCTAGTAAGAGAGTTGTCAACTATCTTTTCATCCAAAGTCTTAATCTTAGTCCTAATGGCCTGTATAAGGCTCTTATCCTTAATCACATAGGCAGCCTTGCCCTCAGGATCAAAGACAAAGTTTACACTATCACTAACTTGGCAAAGTTCACTGTAGTTTTCTTTACTTATGTCATTGCAATAGTATAGCTTTTTTCCATCGTTTTTGTAAACGCTTTTAAGGTCAATAGCGTAGCTAAAATCAAGGCTCTCAGCTTGTCCCAAATTAAGGTTTTGCATATTCTTATTGTAGGTTCTAAAGTAGGCCATACCGTCAACTGTATAGACATATGAATCACCGTCGCTGACCTGATCTGCATCATATCTATATGTCTGACTTTTAGCATCCTTAAGCATTATATAATCGACCTTATCTAAAAGCTTTTCGGGAAGGTCTATGCTCTTCTTTGAGCAGTCCAAACTGTAGAGCTCTGAATTACTGTCTGTATAAAGAAGCACATTGGCCCCTTCTAGGACATAGGTCTCATATGTATCTTCACAGACCTGCTTGGATTCCACTAGCCTTGAACCATCAAGGAGGGCCAAATTTAAGCTAAGTGAGCCATATGTAGCCTGGTCATTGATAACTTGGCTCTTAGTGTAAACGATAAGTCCATTATCCAAGACAGCTACAATCTTCTTTAAATCCCCATCACTTGACAGAGTTACAGACTCATTATCCTTAAAGCTGTAGCCATAAAGGCTATAGACCTCTTTCTTCTCGTCATAGCTTATGACTGCTGCATAAGAGCCTGAGTCAGAAATCAGTCTCTTGGTACTTGAATTACAGATTTCATCGTCTATCTCTTTATATGTACTGTCGTCATGATTGAAGGCTATATTTGATAAGTCTGCAGCCTGACCTGATTCAAGTTTTTTATTGAGCTGATAGAGACTGTCATTTCTGACATAGTACATGTTCTCATTCTTAGCCCTAGACCTTATAAAAATAGTCCCTAAAACTATTACAAGAAGTATCACAAGGGCCTGACATATAAGCAAAATATACTTTTTCTTATTGTCATTAGCAGGCGAAGCCTTTCTTAAGCTAAAATCCTTAAGCATGGACTGGTCCTGACTAGTTTTCCTATTCTGGTCTTTACTATGTTTCCTATTTGG
>CAMUXE010000014.1 GCA_947164605.1 uncultured Lachnospiraceae bacterium
TGGATTATCAAAGAGTGTCGTAATACAGAATGAGAGTAATGGTAAAGTTAATTCCAGTAAAACTCACTTATGGAGATAGAAAAAAATGAGAAGAAATGATAGAGAAATAAAAGATAAAGCTTTAATTGAACAGTTTATTACTAAAGAACAGATAATACGAATTGCATTCTATGATAATGGTGATTTATATATTGTTCCGCTTAATTATGGATTTATATATGAGAATGACAAATATGTATTTTATTTTCACGGAGCAAAAGCAGGGCGAAAATTTGAGCTTAGTAAATCTTCACCTATGGTTGGATTTGAAATAGATGGAGAATATGAATTATTACAGGCAGATGTAGCATGTGATTATTCAGCTAAATTCCAAAGTGTTATCGGTACAGGCCGTTTATCAATAATTGAAGATTATGAAGAAAAGATAAAGGGATTAAATGCTTTAATGAATCATATTTCTGGTAAATCTGAATGGGATTATTCTAAAGATATGGTTGATGCAGTTGCGGTTTTTCGATTAGAAGTCGATAAACTATCATGTAAGGCAAAGTAAAATTATCTTTCAGGTTAATGCAGCAAAGGTGCATAAAGAAAATGTATATGTTTATAGGATTTGTTGATGAAAATTATAAATATGAATATGAACCACTTCCGAACGATGCAAAACGGGGGTTTGTCAACTAAAGTGTGTAAGTTCATTCCTCCGACCCTTTCCGCAACTTAGTGCGGTATAGTGTGCTGACCGATATTCCGGTCATTGCAGCGACCTGGTTGTAGGAGTTGTTTTCCAGAAGGTAGAGCGCATGTTCCAGCTGCTCTTGTTTGTATTTCCTAGGACGTCCACCGTAGTGGCCTGAAATACGACGTCCTTCCTGTGTTCGTTCTACAATCATGTCACGTTCGAATTCTGCGAATGCGAGCAGAATACTTCGAATTAGCTTTCCAGTAGGAGAGTTGTCCATGAGTCCCATGTTGAGTACATGGACATTGATTCCGTGACTTAGCAGGTCCTCAATGAAACTGATGCCTTGTGAAGCGGATCTCGCTAATCGGTCGAGTTTTGTAATCATAAGAGTGTCCCCAGGATCTAATGCTTTGCGTAGTTCGTTAAGCTGAGGACGATCAAGTGTTGCACCGGTAAATGATTCAGAGAAAACGATCTTGGATCCGGCGGCTTTTAGTTGTTCTTCTTGAGCCTCCAGAGAGTTGCCTTCTCGTTCTTGAATTTTTGTGCTAACACGGGCGTATCCACATATCATTTTTGCTCCTTTTTCGTGAACATAAGTTATGACAAGGCTGAAAGCCTTGATATTCGGTTTTCAAGGTACTGTAGCCAAAACTTATGAGTTTTGACTATTCGAATTGTTCGAGATGCTGAATTCGTTCTCCGAGGTCATCGATGAGAATGAGCTGATTTCGAATGATGGCCCAGTTGCGATATGATGCGTCATGCCATTTTTCGTAGAGCTCCAGAATGCGAAGATAAAGCACTTTGAGTACAGCAGTTTCGTTAGGGAAGGTTCCCTTTTTGGTTACCTTACGAAAACTGGAATTGATAGATTCAATCGTGTTTGTGGTGTACATCACTTTGCGAATCGCATTAGTGTAGTTGTAGAGTTGTTCTACATGCTTCCAGTTGCTTTCCCAGACTTTAACAGCACCAGGATAGTCAACCCAACGGTCTTTAAACTTTTCAAACTCAAGAAGAGCAACCTTCTTGTTAGGAGCCTGATAGAGTAGCTTCAGATTCGCAGTAAAGGCTTTGTACTCCTTTGAAGGAATGTACTTCATAGAGTTGCGCACAAGGTGCACGATGCAGCGTTGAATTACTGCTTTTGGAAAGATGGATTTAAGTCCTTCTTCAACATCTTCAACAGTTTTGGGTTGCAGTTCTGAGACGAACTTCTCAGCAAAAATTTCATGTGGAGTTTTTTCGCGTTTGGCCATAAGTGTAATTCTTTCCATAAATGTCCTTTCATAAATCATAATCGTTAAGTTGTCATAAGTAAAAGGTTTTGGAAGACTTACACACTTTATTTTACAATCCCGTAGAAGGTGACATGTGCCTTTGCATTGGCGAAAGCAAGAAAACACATGAAAATATTGAAAAGAGAAAAGCATTTACCATTGCTCTTGTAAATCAGGAGAATTTAGCGGCAGTTGGTTATTTTGGTACGGTCAGTGGATATAGAGAAGCGGGAAAATTTTACAATCCAGATGATGAGGAGTTGAAGAGCATTCATATGGAGGCTATGACTCTTTGTCAAAAGTTCAACGCCATACCATTTGATCAAGAAGATGAAAAAAATGCGGCAAAGGAAAACTTGATTCCATCATCAATTGGTAAAAATCTAACTATTTTTACCCCCTTTTTGTGTGAGTATGGAACTAACATAAGTGTGGAGGAAAATGTTTTTATAAATTACAATTGTACATTTCTTGATGTGGCAAAAATTACTATTGGCCAAGGCACTATGTTTGGACCTAATGTATGTTTGGCTACACCTCAACATCCCATACTTGCTGAAGAGCGCATGTCAAAGGATTACCCTGATGGATATCATAATCTAGAGTATGCGAAAGCAATCACAATTGGAGATAATTGTTGGATTGGGGCAAATGTTACAATACTAGGTGGGGTAACGATAGGAAATGGGGCTATTGTTGCGGCTGGCAGTGTGGTGACCAGGGATGTATCTGCAAATTCAATATTTGCGGGAATTCCTGCAAAATTTATTCGTAAGATAGATGAGAAGGATTGCATGCATGTTTGGGAAGCATATAAAGCTAATAGTTTACCAAAATCAGATATGGATAGTTAAAAGTTTGAATAAGAGGTGAAAACTTAGGATGATTTGCAGAGGCACATTTGTGATTATAGTCTAGTGAGGATTTACTGTAATAAAGGAGGAAATATGAGACTGACGAAAAATGAGGTGCAGGCGGATATTGATGCATTGCCTAAAAACTATAAAACAAAAGACCTAGACATGTTGATTAAATCTTATGTCAGTCAAGCAGCTGATGTATCACCACTTAGGGAATATGTGCTTGATATGCAGCAGTTTCACCGCATTTATTTTTATGTTGCTCTTAAACAGATGAGGGATGTCATGGAACGACTGGCTTTTATCAATGACAATCTTTTATTTGAAGATTGGTGGCATACTGATCAATTAATAAAATTTGTTGCAGATTTAAATTTTGATATTGCTTTGGAGCAGGCAAAAAAATATTTGAAATATAAGGATCCCTTTATTCAGAGATGGGGATATGTTATGTTTATAAGCAAATTAGGAAGAGGACATGCAGATGAGCTTTTAAAGCTAATTAAAGATCATGATCATTATTATGTACAGATGGGTGAGGCATGGCTGATAGCTGAACTTGCCATCGATGAGCCAGATAAGGTATATAAGTGGATGAGAGAGAATAATATAAAATACAATATTAATGGCAAGGCTATTCAGAAAATATGTGATTCTTATCGCATTTCTGATGAGTGGAAAGAAAGATTTAAAGCTTTGAGAATATCCTTGAAAGCAAGAAAATAAAAGACAAAATTCATATTTTGATGGAGATGGTAAATTATGAGTGAGACAATTGAGAAAGAAATATTGGATAATAATATAAATAAGGTTAATCATTCTGCTAATATGTTAAAATCTAGATTTTATGTATGTCCTTTATGTGGCAATGTGATACACAGCATGTTTGAGGCAGAAATTAATTGTCATGGCAAGCAACTCATAGCACTTGAGGCTGAACACACGGATAATAATCACAAGATAAATATTGAAGTAGTGGAAGATGAGTATTATGTGAGGATTGACCATAGCATGACAAAAGAACATTATATTTCCTTCATTGCTGCAGTATCGGGTGATAATATGCAGATGGTTAAGTTATACCCAGAGGGAAATGCAGAGGCTAGATTTAAGATAAGGGGAGCAAAAAAATTCTTCTTCTATTGTAATCAAGATGGCCTGTTTTCAGTAATTCCAAATAGGATTCATTAAGAATAATAATTAAATTTTTTAAAAGGGTGAATATCAAGAGGATTGTCTCGTGATATTCATCCTCATTTAATTTTAAAATGTACATTTTTTTAGCTTTTTATGCTTGACCTCATACATACAACTCATCTCGGCTATAAGAAATTTCATGTGTATAAATTTACAGAGGCTTTTATCATTTCAGAATTGATTAGCATAGCATTAATTGTTATAGAATATAAAAAAATTAGTAATGTAATTAGAATTGAAGATTATGAAAAAAATATTGAGTTACATAGTTTGGAATTTTTGTCTGATTTCAAATATCATTTGACAATAATGGGGCTATTCCTGATGATGCTAATAATTAAAATGTTGATTTTAAATCAGGTGTATATGCAATACTTGGATTAAATGGTGCTGGGAAGACAACTTTAATTAAGTTGATTACAGATACATTAAGAAGAGAAGGTCAGATACTCTATGATGGTAAAAAAATAGAAAAGTTGGGTTCTAATTATCGAAGCCAGATTGGATATATGCCACAAGACAAGGCTTATTATGGGGAATCCAAACATTCTAGTACTTGATGAGCCAACTGTTGGACTTGATCCAATTGAAAGAAAAAAATTTAAAGATTATATTAAGGATTTATCAAAGGATAAAATTGTAATATACTGTACCCATATTGCAACGGATGTTGTAGGATTTGCCGACCAATTACTTTTTATGAAAAATGGTCAAATTACTAAAAGATTAGATTCCAGGGAATTCAGTGAATATAACAAAATATATGAAAACTTGGAAGATTTAGTATTGGAGAATCTTGAATAAAGATTATTTTTATTATGAATTGGGTTGATGATAATTTATGATGAGTCTTAAAGATTATGCTGAAATAATACCAGGAATTGAAAGAAAGAATTGAATCGAATACATGTGCCTGGCTCGTTTGTTATCTCAGGATCAGTTCGATTTAATCCAAGAAAATGGGGAGCTTAGGCTGATTTACCTCATGAATGATGCAGTGGAAAGCTTTTTGCTGTTTACCAAGGCCAGTGTCACAAAAAGCATTGGATTTTTTACTTGAATTGGCACAAAAAGCAGAAGATTCTAGTATGAGAGCAAGTTTAGAGGCCTATTCAAGACATCCTAGTAAGATGAGGGCTAGAAAGCTTGCATCGGAGATGCATAGGAGCAGACATAGAAATTTTGTGGACCTAATAATGGACATGCTAAGGGAAGAAGGGGAACAGTATCCATCAAGAAAGTACGATATAAGAACTGAGGAGAGGGTTGAAAAGCTTAAGGAAAAAGCTCAGCAAGAAGTAGAAATAGTGAGGAATAAAGGTTTTAAAGCAGAGTATTATTTTGAGGAGCCGTTTTTGAACACCTATGATGATATGGAATTAAAGGCCTATGTTTTAAGTTATAAAATGGGTTTTATAAACAGGAAAAGCTATGTGAAAGAGGTATATCTCAATGATTGAGCATAGCTTGACATAAATCTTTGCCACAATATATACTATGGGGTAGTATATAAAGCTAGTAAAAATGATATTGAGGTAACATAATATTTTGAGCTTAAAATATTGTGATAGCAAGATAATAAAAATATCAGATTATTGAGATAGCAAGATAATAAAATATCAGATAGGAAGAAAGTTAGGAATTTTAAAGATGGCTGTGAAAAAATGTATTGAAGAATCCTGTTGTAAAAAGAAGACTTTGCGCACAGAGGAAGAAAAGAAAAATCTGATAAACAGGTTGAAAAGACTAGAAGGACAAATCAGGGCTATAGAGAAAATGATTGATGAAGATTCCTATTGTAATGACATTTTGCAGCAATCTATGGCAGCAGGATCTGCACTTGACGGTTTTAATCAGACCTTGCTTGAATATCATTTAAAGGGATGTGTAACTGAGAAAATAAAAAATGATGATTCAGAGATTATTGATGAGCTTTTGAAGACGGTTCGAAAATTAATGAAATAAAATGTATTGACAAATACTCCCCCCTAGTATTAATATTTAGGTACTAGGGGGGAGTATTTTTCTTCTCCTAAAGAATAATTTAAAAAAAGAGGATATATTATGAAGACAGTAGAATTAAAGGTTACAGGTATGAATTGTGTACATTGTGAGGCAGGAGTTGCAAAGGCTCTTGAAAAAGTAGATGGCGTTGAGAAGGCAGTAGCTGATCACGACAATGACAGAGTCCTTGTGAGACTTACTAATGATGATCTTGATCTTAGCTTATTGAAGGCTGCGGTTGAGGCTGATCCTGACAAGGGTTGGAAGGTAGAAGATTAATAATTATTGCTTGCTATTAAATCAAAAAATTTGCCAAGTGATAAGTCAGTAAACCTAAGGTTTGCGATATTTGAAAGGAATTTATGAAACAGTATATAGTTACAGGTATGACATGTGCCGCATGTCAGAATAGGGTTGAAAAGGCAGTTTCAAAGCTTCCTCAGGTAGACTCGGTTAGTGTTTCTCTCCTCACAAACTCAATGGGAGTTGAGGGAGATGTCAGTGATACTGACGTTATCAATGCTGTGGTACAGGCCGGTTATGGGGCTTCGCTTAAGGGTTCTTCTGTAACTGGTGCTGCATCACAGGGGGCAGAATCTGCTTCAGCTAAGTTGGCTGCGGAAGAAGAAGCTTTAAAGGATCACGAGACACCTAAGTTATTAAGGAGATTGAAGTGGTCTATAGGATTTTTACTAATCCTTATGTATCTTACAATGGGACATAATATGCTTAAATGGCCTATACCATCATTTCTTAATGATAATTACTTGGGCCTGGCACTGACTCAGATGCTATTAGCAATCATAGTTATGTATATAAATCGAGCTTTCTTTATATCCGGATTTAGGACTCTTTTTCACGCAAGCCCTAATATGGATGCTCTTGTTGCTCTGGGATCATCAGTTTCATTTGCTTGGTCACTCTATATCTTTTACAGATTAACCATAATGGTGAGTCAGGGACAGGACTATGCTAGTCTGATGGACATATATCACACACAGCTGTATTTTGAGCCAGCTGCTATGATACCTGCTCTTATCACAGTTGGAAAAACCCTTGAATCATTATCCAAGGGAAGAACAACAGATGCACTAAAGAATCTTATGAAAATGGCTCCTAAAACAGCCTTGATTGAGAGAGATGGCGAGCAGATTGAGCTTGACATAGACGAAGTTAAAGTCGGTGATATTTTTATTGTTAAGCCAGGACAGGCAATACCTGTAGATGGCCTTATCATTGAAGGACAGACTGCAGTAGATGAATCGGCTCTTACTGGTGAATCAATCCCTGTGGATAAGACAGTTGGAGACAGTCTAAGTGCTGCTACAATCAATCAGTCAGGATTTGTTCGCGCAAAGGCAAGCCGTGTTGGCCAAGATACAACCTTCTCTCAGATTATTCAGATGGTGAGTGATGCAGCAGCTACTAAGGCACCTATAGCAAGAATAGCAGATAAGGTGTCTGGAGTATTTGTTCCATCAGTTATAGGAATTGCCCTACTTATATTTCTTATTTGGATTTTTAAAGGAAGCGGCAGTGCATATTCTCTTGAAAGGGCAATCAGTGTTCTTGTAATCAGTTGCCCATGTGCACTTGGTCTTGCAACACCTGTGGCAATTATGGTTGGCAACGGAATGGGAGCTAAGAATGGCATTCTCTTTAAAACCAGCGAAGCCTTGGAAAGCACAGGAAAGATTCAGATTGTAGCATTGGACAAGACTGGAACTATCACTGCTGGAAGACCAGAAGTTACGGATATTATCCCAGCTCCTGGAGTTAAGGAAGAAGACTTGCTTGATCTGGCCTATCTCATGGAAGAGAAGAGTGAGCATCCGCTGGCAAGGGCAATTGTAGAATACGTTGATTATAAGTCAAGTGTATGGCCAGAATTGAGCAATTGGAAGGTTTTGCCTGGCAATAGCCTCTCAGCTGTGATGGATGGATCTAAGATTTACGCTGGATCTGGAAGCTTTATAAGAAGCATAACAGAGCTTGATGAGAATACTGTTCTAAAAGAAAAAGAGCTGGCTAGCCAAGGAAAGACACCTCTCTTTTTTGCAAAAGATGCGTCCTTACTTGGAATCATAGCTGTGGCTGATGTAATCAAAGATGATTCATCAAGAGCTGTAGAAGAGATGCAGAAGATGGGCATTGAGGTCGTTATGCTTACAGGTGATAACGAAGCCACAGCCCAGGCAATTGGAAAGCAGACCGGTGTGGACCTTGTAATTGCTGGAGTCTTGCCAGATGGCAAGGAAGCAGTAATACGCCAGTTACAGGAATACGGTAAGGTAGCAATGGTTGGAGACGGCATCAATGATGCACCAGCTCTCACAAGGGCTGATATAGGTATAGCAATTGGAGCAGGAGCAGACGTGGCTATAGATTCAGCAGACCTTGTTCTTATGAATTCTAAACTTACCGATGTGTCAGCTGCTATCAGACTCAGCCGTGCTACTTTGAGAAATATATATGAGAACCTTTTTTGGGCATTTGCTTATAATGTGCTTTTGATACCTATGGCAGCTGGTCTGTACAGAGGAATTCACATGAACCCTATGTTGGGAGCAGCAGCAATGTCCCTTTCAAGCTTTACAGTATGTATGAATGCTCTTAGATTAAATCTTTTTAAAATGCACAATACAAAGCATGATCATAAGCTGAAAAATTCAGTGAAAATTGACAGAGATGCCATTATTGTTGAAACTAAAAAAGCGACTGAAAGTATGGTAATCGAGGTCGCTGGCATGATGTGTGGTCATTGTGAGACAAGTGTCAGAAAAGCACTTGAGAAGATTGATGGTATAGATCAGGCCCAGGCTTCCTTTGAAGAAGGGACAGTAGTTCTCACTTTGAGTTCAAGTGTAGATGAAAACTTAATCAGAGAAGCTGTGGAAGACGAGGATTACGAATATAAAGGCATAAAAGCGTAAAAGTGTAAACACATAAAGGTGTATTTATAAGTCAAAAAGCAATAAAGCTTTTTAAATTCTTAAAGTAAAGAAAAATAATCAGAGTCCCCCTCTTCACAGTGTTTGCATACTGAAGAGGGGGATTTTTTGTTTGCTAAAAACACTGAAAAACCTTGCATAAGTAACCTAAATGAGTGATAATTAGACTATTGTAGTTTGATTTTAAGGAGAAGAGGAAATAAAATGAAGTACAATTTTAAGAAAATTGAACCAAAGTGGCAGAAAGCCTGGAATGATAACGATGCATTCAAGGCAGTAGATTTCTCTGATAAGCCAAAGTGGTATGGATTAGTTGAGTTCCCATATCCTTCAGGCGCAGGTATGCACGTAGGTCATATCAAGGCTTACTCAAGTATTGAGGTATTGAGCAGAAAGAGAAGGATGCAGGGATATAACGTATTGTTCCCTATCGGTTTTGATAGTTTCGGTCTTCCAGCTGAGAACTATGCTATCAAGACTAATACTCACCCTCACGATATCACAGAAAAGAATATCGAGCACTTCTCAGACCAGTTAAGAAAAGTAGGTTTTTCTTTTGATTGGAACAGAGTAATTGCCACATCACATAAAGATTATTACAAGTGGACACAGTGGATATTTGAAAAGCTCTATGAGCATGACCTTGTATTCCGTTCAAAGACACTTGTAAACTACTGCCCTCACTGTAAGGTAGTACTTTCAAACGAGGATTCACAGGGCGGCAAATGTGACATTTGCCACAGCGATGTTGTACAGCTCTCAAAGGACGTTTGGTTCTTAAGAATCACAGATTATGCAGATAAACTTCTCGGCGGACTTGATAATGTTGATTATCCAGACAGCATCAAGCAGCAGGAAGTTACTTGGATTGGAAAGTCAACAGGTGCTTTCGTAAACTTCAAACTTGATGGATGCGATGATTCACTTGAAATCTATACAACACGTTGCGATACACTTTATGGTGTAACCTTCATGGTAGTAGCTCCTGAGCACCCAATCCTTGACAAATACAAGGATCAGATTAAGAACTGGGATGCTGTAGTAGATTACAGAACAGAGTGCGCCAAAAAGACTGAGTTTGAGCGTACACAGATTGCTAAAGATAAGACAGGCGTTAAGCTTGATGGCCTCTATGCAATCAATCCTATCACAGGAAAGCAGATTCCACTTTTCATAGCTGACTATGTAATGATGGGATATGGTACAGGCGCAATTATGGCTGTTCCAGCTCATGACCAGAGAGACTATGACTTCGCAAAGAAGTTTGGCATGGATATAATCCAGGTAATCAAGGGTGGAGATATCGAGACTGAGGCTTACACAGGTGATGGCGAGATGATCAACTCTGGTTTCCTCAATGGCTTCACAAACAAGAAAGACTCAATCGAGAGGATGCTTGAAGAGATTGAGAAGATGGGCATAGGCCACAAGGGTGTACAGTACAAGATGAAGGATTGGGCTTTCAATCGTCAGAGATACTGGGGAGAGCCAATTCCTCTTATTCATTGTCCAGAGTGCGGCACAGTTACAGTTCCTGAGGAACAGCTTCCACTTGAGCTTCCTGATGTTGACAACTTTGAGCCAGGTACAGACGGCCAGTCACCATTGGCAAAGATTGACTCATTCGTAAACTGCACATGTCCTAAGTGTGGCGGAGCAGCTAAGAGAGAGACAGATACAATGCCACAGTGGGCAGGTTCATCATGGTACTTCTTAAGATTTATAGATCCACATAATACAGAAGCATTTGCCGATAAGGAAAAGCTTAAGTACTGGATGCCAGTAGATCACTATAACGGTGGTATGGAGCATGTTACAAGACATCTTCTCTATTCAAGATTCTGGCATCAGTTCTTATACGATATTGGAGAGGTCAATACTCCAGAACCATATGCAAAGAGAACATATCAGGGTATGATTCTTGGCGCTGACGGCGAGAAGATGAGTAAGTCTAAGGGTAACGTAATCGATCCTGTAGATATCGTAGAAGAGTACGGTGCAGATACACTTAGAACATATGTAATGTTCATGGGCGATTACTCAAGTGCAGCTCCATGGAGTGATGAGTCACTCAAGGGTTGTGCAAGATTCTTAGAGAGAGTTGCAGCACTCACTGATATTGCTACTGCAGACAAGGAAGACAGCAAGCTTGAGGTCAAGGTACACAAGACAATCAAGAAGGTTACAGATGATATCGAGAGCATGAAGTTCAATACAGCAATTGCAGCTCTTATGACTCTTATCAACGACTTCACAAAGGCTGGAGCAATCACCAAGGAAGACCTTATCAGCTTTATCAAGCTTCTCTCACCATTTGCCCCTCACTTGACTGAGGAAATGTGGGAAGAGCTTGGCCAGAATACTGATGGAAAGACATTCATCACTCTTGCAGCATGGCCAGAGTACGATGAGGCCAAGACTGTAGATGCAGTTAAGGAAATCGGAGTTCAGGTAAATGGTAAGGTTAGAGGTTCTGTTGAGATTGCAACCGATGCTACTAAGGAAGAGGCACTTGCAGCAGCAAGAGAGGCCGTTGCTAAGCAGCTTGAGGGCAAGACAATCGTAAAGGAAATCTATGTTCCAGGAAAGATTCTCAACTTTGTTGTAAAGTAATAAAATTCAAAGCCAGTTAAGGGATTCAAAGAGAATAAAAGGATTCAAAGACGGTAAAAAAATTTATGTCTTAAAGACCATAAAGAAATCCACGAGAATGATTTTCTCGTGGATTTTTTGCTTTAAATTATTTGTTTTAGATTAGATCGAATTAAATTAGAAAATAGTTGCAAAGAAGAGAAATCAAGCAACAGCAAATGGCTACAGCGAAAAGGTTCTCAGTGCAGTAGGCAACTACAAGGCCTATGACAAAGGCAAGAAGGCCTC
Organism: uncultured Lachnospiraceae bacterium; assembly: GCA_947164605.1. Taxonomy (GTDB): domain Bacteria; phylum Bacillota; class Clostridia; order Lachnospirales; family Lachnospiraceae; genus CAMUXE01. Next base: position 11,861 of record CAMUXE010000014.1, read on the forward strand.
CCGCAAGGTTTCCTGTTGCATGGATTATGCTTGGGAAAGTCATAAGCGACAGGGTCACATAGGGCACATAGTAAAGAAAAGACCTGAACCACCTGTTTTTGATAGGCTTTTTAAGAAAGACAAATGGCAGGAGCCTGATTGAATAAATTGTTAGGGTTATTACTATCAAGGCAATAGTGATTGATGACATAAAATCGACCTCAAATTATATAAATTTATGATTCCTCGCTGCTATCGACAGGCTTAATAAAGGCGGCAATACCGGCAATTATGATAGTGAGTATGATTATCTGGAAGCCTGATGATATGTCCTTGAGGAGCGGTATAAGAGAGAAAACCCAGCTTGAAAGCATGGAAATCAGTATTAAAAGTGCTGTGAAGCGGTCCTTTTTAGCAGCAGGTATCACGATTGCGATAAACATACCGTAAACGGCAATTCCAAGAGATGAAGCAATCCAGTTTGGAATGATATTGCCGACTAAAACTCCAAGGACAGTTCCGAGGCACCAGCCAGAGACTGAAATACATGCTATTCCGTAGGTGAAGAAGGGGTTAAGAAAACCATCAACAGAAACGGATAGGGCGAATATCTCGTCAGTCATACAGTAGGCTATGAGAAACCTGTGAAAAAAACTTGTCTTTTGGCTCAGCTTCTGGGTCATAGAGCAACTCATAAGGAAATATCTCAAATTGATAATCAGAGAAGTTGCAATCATTTCTATAATACCAGCGCTTGCACTAATCAGGGTAATCGCGGCAAATTCGCCGGCAGAGGCTACCATACCTAGCGACATGAAGAAGGACTGGATAGCGTTCATGCCTATGTTCTTCGCGGCAATTCCCAGGGCAAAGGAAACAGCAAAATAGCCGAGAGCTATTGGTATGCCGTCCTTTAGACCTGTGGAAAATGCCCTTAAATTATCATTTCTTTTATCTGACATGGGAAAAACTCCAAAAATCTAATTTCTAAAAAGATTCCCTTATCTTATATCTTTTTTTTGAATAAAGCAACAAGGCCATCCTCATAGGTGAGACAGTCATAATTTGGATTGTTGACAAAAAGACTGTCGTTGACCTTATCATCCTGGTATCTCAAATCTAAAATAACATAGTCAGTATCAAAGTACTTATCAGTGTAGAAGGTCTCATAGATTGTATCGCGGTCCGCAAGCTTAGGAGTCATAAAGGTTGAGGCAGATACGCTTGCGTCCTTGGGAATAAGGTCTATAGCGGCTTGGATTTTATCAATAGATCCATCAGCCTTTGTATCCTGATAATACTTAATAATCTCAGTCTTAGGCTTAAGGCTGAAGAAAGAGGCTGTGCATGCAGCAATCAGAATAAGAAAAATAACTGAAAGCTTAACTGCTTTAAATGAAAAAGTCTTTGCCTTATCTTTAAGTTTGCTGCCTGAGCTCTTGCTGGCTGAGTCCTTGCTGGCTGAGTCCTTGTGACTTGCCAGGTAAGTTCCTATATAGGCCTTGATATCTACTATGTTTATCAAGGCTAGATAGAGAAGCAGACTTGCATTGCCAAAAGTGTACTGGAAAAAAATATTGTGCAGATAAGGATACTCTGGTGTTACGTTGAAAATTATGTAAGGCAGGATTAGGAGGTATCTCATAGTCTTTTTAGTCATAAGAGGCAGGAATAAATAGACTAAGAAGGTCTGCGCAATGTAGATGGACTTGCTAGAATCAAAAGCCTGAGTAAAGATGAAGAAAGGACTGTAAAAAACAGTCTTAAATATACCTAAAAGGCTATCGTCAGGGTCCAAGAGCATATTGTTGAACCTGTATGAGGCAGTGCCGGCACCATAGAGGTCAATATATGAGACTGCAACTATAAAGTAGATGCTCGATACAAGGAAGAGTATAAGGCCCTTTTTTGTTTTTTTTAAGCAGAAAATCATGTAAAGAGCTATAAAGATGACATAGACAGCAGCATCTTCCTTGACCATGAGAGTGAGAAAGCTTGTCAGTCCTATGGCCCAATTCTTGTCATAATCTATGGCTAAGAGGAGGGAAAAGATAAAGAGAGGCAGGAACATATTCTCATGGATGTCATAAAAGCAACCACCGCTTATAGCAGGGAGAGTCAGATAGATTAAGACTATCAAAAAGCTCTCTATGCGGTTTAGGCCCTTTCTTCTTGCAAGTATTGCTAAAGGTATAGAGGCTAGGCCCAGATAAAAGGCCTGGGCGAATAAAAGGGTCTCAGCCTTTGGCAAGATGGCATAGAAAGGCAGAGCTAGCCAAAAAGCTGGTGAGAAGTGAATCGACATATGAGATAGGAGTTCATCGCGCTCCAAGGTAGTCTGCATAGTGGCATGAGTTCTCATATAGTAAAACATCTGTGTAAAGAGGCCCTGGTCAAAATTAGGCGATATAAAGGTTTTGACCCTCAGTATGGTCAATACTGAGACAAATGCTGTGAAGGCAGCCGAGGCCACAATAATGGCTATGGCAAAGATCAGCCTCTTGGGATCAGAAAAAAATGAGGCGGTTTTTGCTTTAGATGATGCCTTGTCTTTGCCCATGTCACTCGCTTCATCATCAAGCTGGTCAAGAGGCTTAACTCTGAATATAGCTGAGGCAAGGACTATGTAAGTAATCAAAAGACACATAGAGAGTCTGAAATCGGATAATTTGACAAGACAGTATAAAAAATAAATCAGCAGGCTTGCTGCGGCCGAAAGTCTCAAATACTGAAAAGATTTAAAAAGGTATCTGTATAAGATAAAATTCGCGAGGGCTAAAATTATGGTCGAAGATATAAAGAGAGGCCTGTTTATATAAGATATTAGGCCGATTTGGTCTACGCTCTGATTCTTGTCGACACATAGATTAAAAGTGAATAAAAGAGCGCAGAGAAGCCAGCCTGTAAGAAAGGTCAAAAGACAGGTGCATATATTCCTTTTGATGAAATTTTTAGCCTGATAAAAAAAGTTTAGAAGGTTAGTTTTCATAGACATAATCCTTTGCATGGAGAAGAATTTTTACTTGTTTACCTGATTTTGAGGCTGGCCTGCTAAAAAGGCTGAAATATTGCCTGCGACAGTAGCGACGAGACGCTGACGAGCTTCGGTGCTGGCCCAGCCTATATGAGGAGTTATAGTCATGTTTTTAGCCCTATATAGAGGATTAGAGGCCTGCATTGGTTCGACTGAAACAACATCGCAGGCTGCCTGAGCAACTTTGCCAGATTCAAGGGCCTCTGCTAAATCTTTTTCAACAATAAGAGGGCCGCGGGACACGTTGATGATTATGACACCGTCTTTCATCTTGCTTATAGAGTCCTTGTTGATCATACCCTGATTGGCCTCGGTGAGCGGGCAGTGAAGACTTATTATGTCTGACTCCTTGTAGAGTTGGTCTAGGTCTGTAAAGCAAATATCAGGATTTGACTCCCTGTACTTGTCTGGGTGGCTGGTATAGACCAAAATATCCATCTTGAAGGCCTTGGCTATGGCTGCCATTTGCTGGCCTATGTTGCCAAAGCCGATAAGGCCGATTTTTTTGCCTGTAAGCTCAATGAAGGAATCTAGCCAGTAGCAGAAACTGTCGGATTTAATCCAATCTCCATCATGTACACTTTGGTTGTGCAGATTAAGCTTGCAGCTGGCGTTTAGAATCATAGACCAGGCGAGCTGGGCAACCGAGTCAGTTGAGTAGGCTGGAACATTGGTCACGACTATGCCGCGAGCCCTGGCCTCGTCCAAATCGACGACATTATAACCGGTAGAACAAAGGCCGACATATTTTATATTAGGGCAGGCGTCAAATACTGCTTTATCGATAATTACCTTGTTGGAGAGTACAATTTCGGCATCAGCTATGTGGTCAATTTTTTCTGCCTCAGTCGTATTTTCATATATCTTGCAATCAATTACAGATGTGACAGGATTCCATGAAATATCACCAGGATTTACTGCTTTTCCTTCGAGAATAACTGCTTTCATTTTTAAGAATTACCTTTCATTATTAGTAAAAAAATATTGCTTTGATTATAGCATTTTTTTAGATTAAGCTAAAGAAAAAGCAAATCTTATTAGAGCTCTCTGTTGACTTTGACTTTAATATAAAGTATGATACAAATGTTATCAAAAGGGAGTAGCTTGCAGGCAAGATGATTGCTTGTTATACGATGACGTCATCACGATATCTTGAGCAGACAGCGAGGGTAGATATCCGGAGCGTATTTAAAAGCGAGACTTTTATTACAGAAATTGAAGCAGAGTCTATAAGCTGAATTGAAAATTTTAATATGCAATTCACTTTGTCCTATGTTTCGTTTTTTGTAATAAATGCCTCGCTTTATTTTTAAGGAGGTTATATGGAAGTAGCAATTAATTTGATACTAAATCTTTTGCTCTTGGTTCTGGGATTTGTATTCCTGGTTAAGGGCGCAGATATCTTTGTTGATGGCAGTTCAAGCATAGCAAAGATTTTAAAAATTCCTGCAGTAATCGTAGGAGTTACAGTGGTGTCAATGGGAACATCACTGCCAGAACTTGCTGTAAGTACTACAGCAGCAATGCGCGGGGCCAATGAGATTGCTCTCAGTAACGTTGTTGGCTCTAATACCTTCAATTTTATGGTTGTCCTGGGCATGACAGCGGTACTTGCAAAGACGGCAGTCCCAGTAAAAAAATCTCTGCTTAAGGTGGAATTTCCACTTGGCCTTGTAATGGTAGCAGTTTTGGGTCTTATGTCTTGTGATCTTTTATTTAAAGGCGGCATTTTTAGCGAAGGCAACATTTTCTCAAATGCAAATGCTCATGTCGCAACAGGTAGTTTGGGAAGAACTGATGGAATTATCCTGCTTATAGTCTTTGTCTTATATATGGCCTACACTGTAAAGACAGCCTTGAGTGCAAGAAGAGACGCCAAGGAGCTTGAAAATGAAGGCAGAGAATATGATGAGATAGAGGAAGAGATTAAGGAAGAGGATGAGAAGGAGCTGAAAGCAATCAGCAAGAAGCTAGACCAGCTTGGCAAGGCACATCCTGTAATCCTTGCTCTTGTCTATATTGTACTTGGAGTAGTGCTTATTAAATTTGGTGGAGATTTTGTAGTAAGATCTGCAACCTTTATAGCAAGTACATGCGGTATGAGCCAGACTCTTATCGGACTCACAATAGTTGCTCTTGGAACATCACTTCCTGAGCTTGTGACAAGTGTTGTTGCAGCCAGAAAAGATGAGTGTGATTTGGCAGTAGGAAATGTTGTAGGATCAAACCTTTTTAATATCCTTCTGATACTCGGCGTGTCATCAACAATTCATCCAATAATGATTTTCTCAGCCTCTGTTGTGGATATTATAGTACTTTTCTTCACAAGTCTTATCGGAACTCTCTTCTGTCTGGGCAAAAGATCAGTAAACAGACTTGAAGGTTTTTCAATGGTTGCCATATATGTGGTTTACCTAATCTATATCATAATCAGATAAGTTGGCTTAAGTTAAGATTGGCCTATGGCCTGCTTATGGCCTCGATATTTGGCCACCATACATGGCCTGCCAAATATGGCTTGCCATAATGTAGGGATTAGATAGAAATAAAACTTGACATATAGCTTTATGATGCTAAAATAATAAAAAGATTGAACGCTAAGCGGGCATGAAGGGGCACACCACCTTGGGTGTGTACTTTTCATGCCCGTTTTTTTGTGTCTTTTGCAAGGGCGATAAAGACACTTGCGTCAATAAATTCAAGATAGGGAGGAAGAGATGATTAAGGTCAATGGTGAAGAGATGGAAATTGGATCTCTGGCAAATCTCAAGGAACTTGTCGAGTCACAGGGCTACAATCCACAACTTGTGGTGTGTGAAGTCAATCTTGAGATAGTATCTCGCGAAAAATTGCAGGATAGAGGCCTTGAAGAAGGTGATGAAATTGAAATTGTCACCTTTATGCAGGGGGGCTGACATAGCCTGGATTATAGGACTTATTTAAAGAGGCCAAGATTGGAAATATAGAGACAAAAAAGGAGAAAAATGATGGAAATAAATGATGATTATTTGGACTTAAAGGGACATAAATTTAAATCTAGATTTATATTGGGATCTGGCAAGTACTCGATTGATTTAATTAAGGCAGCAGTGGAGAATGCTTCAGCTGAAATTGTGACAGTTGCCTTAAGAAGGGCCAATCAGGGCGGTGTGGACAATATATTTGACTATATTCCTAAGGATGTAGTCTTGCTTCCAAATACATCAGGGGCAAGAAATGCAGAGGAAGCTATAAGAATAGCCCACCTTTCAAGAGAACTCAGCGGCTCTGATTTTGTGAAGATAGAGATTATGAGAGACAGCAAGTATCTTCTGCCAGATAATTTTGAGACTATTAAGGCAACTGAAAAGCTCGCCAGTGAGGGCTTTGTGGTTATGCCATATATGTACCCTGATCTTAATGTGGCAAGAGATTTGAGAGATGCTGGAGCTGCATGTATTATGCCGCTTGCGGCACCAATTGGCTCCAACAGGGGATTAGAGACCAGGGCTTTCATAAAGATTTTGATTGATGAGCTTGATCTGCCAATTATCGTGGATGCAGGTATAGGCTCGCCTTCTCAGGCCTGTCAGGTTATGGAGATGGGGGCAAGCGCAGTTATGGCCAATACAGCTATTGCTACAGCCGGCAATGTGCCTGCTATGGCAGAAGCATTTGCCCAGGCAATAAAGGCAGGTAGAGAGGCCTACTTGGCTGGACTTGGACGAATTGTAAAAGAGGGGGCCAGCGCTTCATCACCATTGACAGGATATCTTAGAGACTAGAAAAGGAGAGAAGAGAACGTGAGCGAGGATAAGGAAATAAATACAGCTCTTAAAGAGAATATGGACATAAAGGCAGCCATGAGCGAGGATAAGCATATCAATACAAGTATTTTGAGTGAGGAGATACTTGAGGATTTAAAGAGCAACAGAATTGACCATATGACCTATCTGCCCGGCATGGAGGATATTCATTCTGATATTCCAGAAAGGGTTATTGCGGCGATGGAGGCCTATGATTATGATTCATACACAGCTTCTGACGTAAGGGCAGCTTTGGATAAGAAGAACAGAGGGCCAGAGGATTTTGCAGCTCTTTTGTCACCGGCGGCCAGGCCTTTTTTGGAGGAGATGGCTCAGCTTGCCAGAAAAGAGAAGATGGAGCACTTTGGAAATTCGATTAATTTTTTCACTCCAATCTACATTGCAAACTATTGCGCTAATTACTGCATATACTGCGGTTTTAACTGCCATAACAAGATAAAGAGGGCTAAGCTCAACGAAAATGAGATTAGAGAAGAGATGGAGGCTATAGCGGCTACAGGCTTGCAGGAAATTCTGATTCTTACAGGTGAGAGCAAGCAGATGTCAGATGTGCACTATATTGGCCAGGCTATCAAGATTGCCAGAGAGTATTTTAAGGTTATTGGAATTGAAATATATCCGGTAAATTCTGATGAGTATGCCTACCTGCACGAGTGTGGAGCTGACTATGTAACTGTATTCCAGGAAACCTACAATTCAGACAAGTATGAAAGTCTTCATCTAGCTGGAAATAAGAGGATTTTTCCATATAGAATCAATGCCCAGGAAAGGGCTCTTATGGGAGGTATGAGAGGTGTAGGCTTTGCGGCTCTCTTGGGTTTGGACGATTTCAGAAAAGACGCCTTCGCCACGGGAATGCATGGATATCTTCTTCAGAGAAAGTATCCTAGGGCTGAGATAGCCTTCTCCTGCCCAAGACTCAGACCTATCATCAACAATGACAGAATCAATCCAATGGATGTGCATGAGACTGAGCTTTTGCAAGTAGTCCTAGCTTACAGACTTTTTATGCCATTTGCCAGCATCACAGTCTCTACCAGAGAGTGTAAGAGAGTTAGGGATAATTTGATGAATATAGCGGCTTCCAAGATATCAGCTGCATCAGATACAGGTGTGGGGGCACATTCCGAGAAGGTTGATAAGAAGGATAAGGGAGATGCCCAGTTTGAGATAGATGATGACAGGAGTGTGGAAGAAGTACTCGAGGATATGAGGGCTTTAGGCTTGCAGCCAGTTATGAATGACTATGTCTACTGTGGCTAGTTTACAAGCTAGAAATCCTATGTTAAAATAAAACAAGAACTTTTGTTCGAAAATTCGGCTGCGTGGAAATTGACATTTCTTCGCAGCCCTTTTAGGCTCTAAAATGGGAAAGGCTTATTGACTTATTGGTTTTTGCCATAATACGAGGAAAGGAGGGCTTATGTGCGAGCAAGAAAGATGCTATATAGCAATTGATCTTAAATCTTTTTATGCATCAGTGGAGTGCAGGGAAAGAGGCCTAAATCCCCTGACCAGCAATCTGGTTGTGGCTGATGAGTCAAGGACGCAGAAGACTATCTGCCTGGCTGTAAGCCCGTCTTTAAAGGCTTATGGCATACCGGGCAGAGCCAGACTTTTTGAGGTCATTGAGAAGGTTCGCATGGCCAATGTTTACCGCAAGCAAGCCCTTGGCGCAAGGGACTTTGACGGCGAGTCTATAGATTCGTGCGAGCTGGCCGCAGATCCTTCTAAAAAACTGAGCTTTATAGCTGCAAGACCTAGAATGTCCCTTTATATGAAATACAGCACAGATATTTATGGGATCTATCTAAACTATGTGGCAGCTGAGGATATCCATGTCTACTCAGTAGATGAAGTCTTTATGGACGTGACTGATTATCTTGCAAGTTATGGCTTGAGTCCAAGGCAGCTCGCAAAGAAGATGATTGATCATGTGTTTAGGGAGACTGGAATTACAGCGACAGCAGGTATTGGAACCAATATGTACCTGGCTAAAATTGCCATGGATATTGTGGCTAAGCATATAGAGGCTGATGAACAGGGAGTCAGGATAGCTGAGCTTGATGAGATGAGCTATAGGCGCAAACTCTGGACTCACAGACCTCTGACCGATTTTTGGCGCCTAGGACCTGGATACAGGAAAAAACTTGAAAATATTGGAATCTACACCATGGGAGATATAGCCATGTGCTCGGTTCAGAATGAAGAGGTTCTCTACAAGCTTTTCGGCGTCAATGCTGAACTTCTCATAGATCATGCCTGGGGCTACGAACCAGCAAGGATTTCGGACATAAAGTCCTATGCTCCATCCAATCACAGCATAAGTCATGGACAAGTGCTCAAGGGACCTTATGAATATGATAAGGCTCTTTTGGTAATCAAGGAGATGGCAGATAGTTTGGCTTTGGATTTGGTTGATAAGGGCTTGAGAACTGATCAGCTAGTCCTTACAGTTGGATATGATATTGAGAATCTGATGGATCCTGAGCTTGAAAAGAAGTATCAGGATCAAGATTTGATACAGATTGACAGATATGGCCGAAAGGTTCCCAAGCAGGCTCATGGCTCGATTAATTTGGGATATTACTCATGTTCAGGGGCCTATATAGTAGAGAAGACAAGCGAACTTTTTGAGAAAATTGTCGATAAAAATCTCTCTGTCAGACGCATGTATATAGTTGCAAATCATGTGATAGATGAGGAAAGTGGTAGAAAAATGGCCTCATCCCAAGAGACTCAGGCCGAGTCTGAGTCTGAGAACTTTAAGCAGGTTAGCATCTTTGATCTTATGGAGTTCGATGAGAGCAACAAGGAGAGTCAAAAAGAGGGTGAGACTGGATTTGAAGCTGAAAGAAAATCTATTGATGAAGCTGACAGAAAATCACCTGAAGCTGAAAGAAAATCAACTGAGGCAGATGAGAGAAAGCAGCTTGCTATACAGCAGGCAGCTCTTGAAATCAAAAAGAAATTTGGAAAGAATGCCATATTGAAGGGGATGAACCTGGAGCAGGGAGGAACTGCTATAGAGAGAAATGGTCAGATAGGAGGTCACCGTGGCTGAGACAAGGGAAGAGTTGGAAGCTTTGAAAATATATGGAAAGTATATTGATATGCCTCATCACACTTCGAGCAAACATCCACCTATGTCATTGCAGATGAGGGCTGCTCAGTTTGCTCCATTTGCCGCATTGACCGGCTATGAGGACAAGGTTAGAGAAAGGGCTAGAATCGTGGATTCACGCATAGAGCTGACAGATGATGAGCTGGCTCTGATTGACCTAAATCTGAAAAAAGTCTTGTCTTCGAGGGATAGAAGAGTTGAGATTTGTTACTTTGTTGAGGATGCCCTCAAAGAGGGCGGAGCCTACATTACAGTTGAGGGTGCTATCAGGAGAGTGGACCAGATTAAGAGAGAGATTCTTCTCGAGGATAGGAGTCTGATTCATATGGACGACATATTAAAGCTTGAGTCCAAATCAGAGGACTGATCTTTTGGATACGGGGATTAAAAAAGGGTAGGATAAGTGTCAGACAGGAGTCTGAGGCTTATTCTACCCTTAAATTATCTAATGTTTTCTTGCTTAGGCAATCAACCCTTTTTTACAAAGGCGAGTCCAAGTGGATATGGGCCAGTGTGAACACCGATGGCAGCGCCAATCTGTCTTACTGGTATGTTGTTAATATTGCTGTAGCCGTGCATAGACTCAAGAACTTTCTCTTTGAACTCAAGAGCTTCGTGGTAATCATAGCCATAACCGATTACAAACTCATAATCAGCAGGATTTTCACCTGACTCCTTGAAGTAAGATTCAGCCTTCTTGATGATTTTCTCCTGAGAAGACTTGCGGCTTCTAGCCATGCCGAATGGGAAGATTTCTCCATCCTGAAGGATAATCATAGGGCGAATCTTTAAGGCTCCAACTACAAGCTTGAGAACCTTACCTACTCTGCCGCCGTGGATGAGATAATCCATGCTTCCACATGTGAAAATGATACGGCCTGATGAGCGGATATTATTAAGGATTTCAGCATTCTCCTCCAAAGACTTGCCCTCGCGCTGAAGCTTTGAAGCCTCGAGAGCTACAAGACCCTGAAGAACAGTGTCAACTATTGAATCCACAACTTCGATTTTGGCATCTGGATAATCCTCAAGAAGCATGTTCTTGGCATTGAGAGCTGCATTGTAGGAACCGCTGAACTTTGCAGTGATACAGATATTGAGAATACCTATACCTTTTTCGATGTAAGGTGTCCAAGCATCGATATAATCAGCGCTTGAAGGAGTTGATGTTATAGGAAAGGTATTGGGATGTTCAACCATGCTCTCATAGAACTTGTGAACGCCAATCTCTACGATTTCCTTCTTATATGTCTTTCCGTCGATTGAGATGTAGAAAGGTACAACATTTATAGAATTAAGGGCAGCTTCTTCTTCGTTTAAATCGCATGAGCTGTCTGAAAAAATCTGGTAAGTCATAAGTGAGCCTCCAAGTGTCAATTTTTAATAATTACATGTGGTTTTTAAAACTACATAAATTAACATACCATACCACTTAGCTTTTTTCAAGGCAGACTATAAACTTGGTGTAAAATTGAAATAAAAAAATGGCTTGACATAGTATCAAAATGATAGTAAGATGACATCAAGAACTTAATATCATTTTGATAATTAGTACTTTGCGGAAAGGATGGTTATTATGGAAGCTAAAAAGACACTTATTGTAATCGATATGCAGAATGACTTTATAGATCAAGCTCTTGGCACTAAGGAGGCTGTGGCAATTATTCCCAGAGCTCTTGAAAAGATCAAAGAGTACGAGAAAAGGGGCGATAAGATTATCTTTACACTGGATACTCACACAGAGTCCTATCTTGATACACCTGAGGGAAAGAAACTGCCTGTAAAGCACTGTATCAAGGGTCAAGAGGGATGGAAAATTAGAGAAGAACTTGATATTATAGATGCAGATCACATTGAGAAGGGAACTTTTGGTTTTGCTGACTGGAATAAGCTCTACAAGTTTGGAGCAGATGATGAAATTGAGTTAATTGGCCTTTGCACAGATATATGCGTCGTGTCCAATGCTTTGATTTTAAAGGCTCAGTTCCCAGAAGCTAAAATCAGTGTGGATGCAAAGGCTTGTGCTGGTGTTAGCAAAGAATTGCACGAGGCTGCACTTGCAACCATGAAGTCATGCCAGATAGATGTAATTGAGTAAAGTGATTTGCTTATAAAATAGGCTTATAAAATAGGTTTATACAAAGGGTTTATAAACTAGCTAAGTTAAGAAAGGGCGTAACCATGAAGGAATTTGATGCGGTAAGAGTTAAGGAAGAGTGTATTAATTGGATTAGAGATTGGTTCGAGAAGAATGGAAAGGGATGTAATGCAATCGTTGGCATATCTGGTGGCAAGGATTCATCAGTAGTTGCTGCCCTGCTCTGTGAGGCACTTGGAACTGATAGAGTAATTGGCGTTATGATGCCTAATGGAGTTCAGCCTGATATAGACGACTCCAAGGAAGTATGTGCAGCTTTGGGTATCAAGAATTACACAATCAACATTCATGACATGACAAGTGCTCTTCTTGATGTTCAGTTTAAGGAAGCTGGCATTGAGGTCACAAAGCAGACTAAGGTCAATCTCTCACCTAGAATCAGAATGTCAGTCCTCTATGCTGTCAGCCAGAGCAATAACGGCAGAGTTGCCAATACTTGCAACCTTTCAGAGGATTGGGTTGGATATTCTACTAGATACGGTGATGCAGCAGGTGACTTTTCACCACTTGCAGGACTGACAGTGACAGAGGTTAGAGCAATCGGGGCACTCACAGCTGTTCCAAAACATTTGGTTGTAAAGGCTCCATCTGACGGCCTGACAGGTCTAACTGATGAGGACAATTTGGGCTTCACTTACGATGCTCTTGATAAGTATATCCGTACAGGACTTATAGATGATGAGGAGACTAAGGAAAAGATAGACCACAAGCATGAATTGAACTTATTCAAGATGAAGGCAATTCCTGGTTTCCATTGGAATGATAAGGATGATCTTACCAAGTAGAATTTTTGACTCATTGAATTTGGATTTTTAAATAGGGCCTGCGAAAGCAGGCCTTTATAGGGGTATATATGTATAAGATGAGTCCTTTGGAAAAGAAGTATATAAAAGAACACGACTATACTAAGTATGAACGTCCGTCTATGACAGCAGACATTGTTGCCTTTTCGCTTAGAGATGAGGTCAGCTCTGATATCAGAAAAAATCCAGAGAGCAAACTCTCGGTCCTTTTGGTTAAGAGAGCTGAATATCCCTTTAAGGGAATGTGGGCCCTGCCTGGCGGATTTATGAAAAATAATCAGTCAATCTATACAACAGCAAGGCGAGTCCTTTTGGAGGAGACAGGCATAGACCGCGAGTACATGGACCTGACAGGAGTTTATTCAGACATGGGCAGGGATCCAAGGGGATGGATTGTAAGTCAAGCATTTACTGCCTTGATAGATGCTAATGCTTATAAGCTTCGCGCGGGCGATGAGGCTTGGGAAGCAGCCTGGTACCAGCTTGATATAAGTGAAGAGGAACTTGAGAGAGAGATTAAGAAGAATCAGGAGCTTGCCTCTGTCAAGAAAAGAATCAAATTGAGCCTGAGAGGTCAGGACCAGCTTCTGACTTGCAGCCTTATTCAAGTTAAGAAATATATGGATTATCATGAGACTATAGAGTCAGAACTTGAGGAGAGTGAGGGTCTAGCCTTTGACCACGGCAGGATAATCATAGATGCAATAGTTAAGCTTAGGCAGGACATAGAGCTAGATGAAAAGAAAATATTTGACTTTATGCCTGAGTACTTTACTATACAGCAATTGGCCCAAGCTCATGAGCAGGTCACAGGAAAGAAGCTTCTTATGCCGAATTTTAGGCGTAAGGTAATCGACTATTTGATAGCCTCAAGCTTGCAAAAAGATGGCGTGGGATATAGGCCTGCAAAGCTATACAAGAGGAATTTGGAGAAGTTTTATAGATATGAATGATTTTAAGAAAAGAATCTTTGACATAATTCAAATTGGCAAGGAGAATGATTTCGCCAGCAAGGCTTTTGATGTGGGAATCGTAATCACGATAATAGTCAACATCTCAATTATGTTTTTTCAAACCTATGATGAACTTGCCCAGTATCAGGGACTTATGGGTACAATTGAGCTCGTGACAGTGCTGATTTTTTGCCTCGAGTATTTTTTGAGAATTTGGACAGCCTCTTATCTATATCCGGATTCTAAGAGGATGACGGCAGTTTTTCGCTTTGTGACATCATTTGACGGTATAGTGGATCTGTGCACAATACTGCCTTTCTTCTATCTGTCAGGTTTTATAGCCTTCAGGATGCTGAGAGTGGTGAGAATTCTTCATCTTTTTAGAATTAATTCAAACTACGACTCGATCAATGTTATAAAGACGGTCTTTATAGACAAGAAGAATCAGCTGTTTTCGTCCATGTTTATAATAATGATTCTTATGTGTGCATCATCCCTTTGCATGTATTCAGCAGAGCATGAGGCACAGCCTGAAGCCTTTTCCAACGCCTTTTCTGGTATCTGGTGGAGTATGTCAACCATCCTGACTGTAGGTTACGGCGATGTCTATCCAATAACCATGGCAGGCAGACTTATGGCTATTGTTATAGCCTTTTTGGGAGTGGGAGTAGTTGCGATTCCTACAGGTATCATATCTGCCGGCTTTGTTGAGCAGTATTCCAATGCCCAAAACAAGTCAAAAGGCGGTGTTGTGCTGGGAGAGACAGTTCAGACAATATATGTAGATATAGATTCCAACTGGATTGGGGCAAGTGCAGCAGATATCAAAGAACTCTACGGTTTTGACCTTATCATGGTTGCGAGGGGAAATAAACATTTCGTGCCTGATGGGGATTATAATGTGGAATATGAGGATTCGCTGGCCCTGGTAGATATGGGAAAGTAAGGGCTCTATAAAAACTAATTTTGGTACGAGGAGATTACTTATGGAAATAGATATTGAAAAGCTTATAAAGGAGGCAATTGAGGCTAGAGAAAGGGCTTATTGTCCATATTCTAACTTTGCAGTTGGCGCTGCCTTGCTTGTAGGCTCTGGCGAGATTTACAGGGGATGCAACGCGGAAAATGCATCATATCCTGCAGGTATCTGTGCTGAGAGATGCGCAATGTTTAAGGCTGTGAGTGAAGGACATAGAGATTTTGCTGCAATTGCCATAGTTGGGGGCAGAAAGGGAGAGGCAAGTGATACTTATGCCTATCCTTGTGGAATATGCCGCCAGGTTATGTCGGAGTGGGCCGGCAAAGACTTTAAGATAATAGTGGCTAAGAGCTGTGCTGACTATAAGGTATACAGCCTTGAGGAGCTTTTGCCTGAGTCATTTAAGCTTTGAAAAAGCAGTTAAGCTTGGTTAAGGGTTAGCTAAAATTATGACAAAATATCTGTAATAGCTAACTTTGAGAATTTTATTTTTGTGGTAATTATGGATTTCTTGAATTATTATAATCTTGTAATACAGAAAATATGCAGTATTTGAGAGATTTATGAGAGGAGGACATAGAGATGTCCACACAAAAAGAGGCACAGATAAGTGAGAAAGATGCTAAATTTAGGGACTTAGTTTTGCATGGCAACCTCTGGGGTGTTATTTTTAATGTATGCCTTCCCTTAAGCTTATTTCAGCTCTTTAATCACGCTTTTAATATCTTGGATACCATGATGGCGTCGCATGTAAGTGCCTTGGCAGTTTCGGCTGTGGCTTATCTATCTCAGATTCAAAGTATGATATCTGCAGTTGGAGTGGGCCTGGCAGCAGGATCAACCTTGAAAATTAGCGAAGCCTACGGGGCAGGCGACTTTGAGATGGTCAAGAAAAGACTGTCGACCTTGGTTACAATATGCTTCGGGCTTGGAGCCTTGGTCCTTTTGTGTGCCCAGTTTACACCAGTATTTTTGAGATTTATTGGCACTCCGGATGAATTTATAGACATAGGAACCAGATATTTTGTAGCTACCCTTCTCTCTACAGTTTTGGGCTTTTTTAACAATGTGTATATAGCTATTGAGAGATCTAGAGGAAATTCTAAGAGAATACTTAAACTCAACATGGTTGTGATTTTTATAAAACTATCTCTGACTGCCGGCTTTATCTATGGCCTTAAGGGAGGGGTGACTATGATTGCTGTTGCCAGTGTTATCTCTCAGACCTTCCTTTTTATCTGTGCTACAAGAAATATCTTCTTTAGTCAGGGAGCCTTCTCCTTCTCTAAGGCTTATATCAGCTTTAAAAAAGAAGTGCTGGCACCTATGCTGCTCTTGTCCTACCCGGTAATTATCGAAAAGGTAGCATTTGCCTTTGGTAAGACTGTTATAAATTCTATGAGTAAGAACTACGGGGCTACAACGGTTGGAGCCCTCGGAATATCTAACAATATCAATGGCTGTTGTACTCAGATGCAGAATGGATTTCAGGATGGAGGTTCAGCCATAATCAGTCAGCTCAGAGGAGCTGGTGATGTCAAAAGGGCGATTAAGGTCTTTTGGCGAGTTCTTATAATCAATATGAGCTTGGGACTTATCATGTATATCCTGCTTAATACCTTTATATGGCCAATCTCATCTATTTTTGCCAGAAGTGCAAATGGATTTGACTATGAGTTCCAAAAAATTATTGTGGCTGTATTTAAGGCTGAATCTATCGGTGGCTGTATTCCATTGGGCGTGAATGCAGCGTCCATGGCCCTTTTCTTTGGATTTGGAAAGACTAAGCTCTCACTCTTGTCAAACTTCTGTAGAGTATTTGTCTTTAGAATTCCTATACTCTGGGCTTTTCAGCACTATTCAAGCATGGGCTCACAAGCAGTTGGTGTAGTTATGGCTCTGAGCAATGCTCTGACAGGTCTTTTTGCCTTTATACTTGCCATGATAGTCCTTTGGCAGGAAAAGAAAAAATTAAAGAATTAATGAGAATACTGTGATATAATCCATAGAGGTTTATCACAGTATTTTTTATCGAAAGGAATTAAAGATGATTTTAATTAAAAATGGCCGTCTTGTTGACCCAGTAAGAGGCATAGATGCTTGCATGGACATACTTATCGATGGAGAAAAGATCAAGGAGGTTTCGTGCTTTATTGAGCCTGAAGAGGCTGGCATGGGCCCAGAAGATAGAATAATAGACGCAAAGGGACTTGTTGTGGCACCTGGACTTTGTGACACTCATGTCCATTTTAGAGATCCGGGACTCACATACAAAGAGGATATATACACTGGAGCAAAAGCTGCAGCCAGAGGAGGTTTCACAACTGTTGTCTGCATGGCCAATACAAAGCCTAGCGTAGACAATGTTGAGACTCTAGAATATGTTAAAAATAAGGCCAGTGAGACTGATATTCACGTACTTCAGGCGGCAAGTATTACCAAGGGACTCTCAGGCAAGGAGCTCACTGATATGGAAGAGCTTGCCAAGGCAGGTGCTATAGGTTTTACAGATGACGGAATACCTATTCTTGACGAGGGACTTCTGCGACAGGCTATGGTCAAAGCTGCAGAGCTTGATATGCCTATCAGTCTTCATGAGGAGGATCCACTCTTTATCAAAAAAGCTGGAGTTAATATGGGCAAGATCTCAGAAAAGTTGGAGTACGGCGGAGCAAGTGCAACAGCTGAAGATATTATGGTTGCCCGTGATGGTATGATAGCGCTTGATACTGGGGCTACAGTCTGCATTCAGCACATAAGCTCAGGCAGGTCTGTAGAGCTTGTCAGACTTATGAAGAAATTTGGAGCAGACCTTTGGGCTGAGGCTACACCTCACCATTTCACCCTGACTGAGGATGCTGTGCTTAAGTATGGTGCCAATGCTCGCATGAATCCACCACTTAGAACAGAGGCAGATCGTCAGGCCATCATAGAAGGCATTAAGGACGGCACAATTGACTGCATAGTTACAGATCATGCACCTCACAGCAAGGAGGAGAAGGAAAAGGGCTTGGCTCAGGCACCAAGCGGCATCACAGGTTTGGAGACTTCCCTTGGACTTGGAATTAAGTCCCTGGTTCAGCCCGGACACATCAGTCTTTTAAAGCTTATGAAGCTAATGAGTGAGAACCCTACAAGACTTTACAGGATGATTCCTGTCAGCATTGCTGCCGGCAATGTGGCGGATATAGTCATATTTGGCGAGAATGAGCTGTGGAGAGTTAGGGAAGAGGACTTTGCAAGCAAGGCGTCCAATACACCATTTATAGGTTGGGAACTGCCAGGTAAGGTTCACTTTACGATTGCTGCAGGCAAGATAGCCTATGAGGCATAGTGATAACAGAGGTTAATATAGCTTTCACTTATAGATAAAGATTAAATACTTTTGTCTTCTTTGTGGGCATAATTGATACTAAGATATTTTTAGATAAGAGGTATAGCCGACTCACCTGCGCTAGCATGGTGAATCGGCTATAAATGGTTAAGATATGAGTATAATTACAGTTGAACATATTAGCAAAATATATGGAGAGAAGAGACTCTATGATGATTGCTCACTGGGGATAGACCAACATGACAAGATTGGAATCATAGGAATCAACGGAACTGGTAAATCTACCCTTTTAAGGATTATTTCTGGCCTTGAAGAGGCTGACAGTGGGCAGATTGTAAAGGCTTCAAGAATTAAAATTGCAAGCCTGGCCCAGATACCGGAATTTCCTAAGGATTTGAATATAGTCGATTGTTGTCTGGCTGGCCTTAGCGATATGGCTGACGGTTGGAATATGGATGCCAAGGCTCGTGAGATGCTCAATATTCTTGGGTTTAATGACTTTACAAAGACGACTGATAAGATGTCAGGCGGTGAGAAGAAGAAGGTGGCTCTGGTTGCAACCCTGATTCAGCCATCAGACGTACTGATTCTTGATGAGCCAACCAATCACCTTGATATGGCTATGATCAACTGGCTTGAGGATTATCTGAAGTCTTACAGGGGGGCTATTATCATGGTAACCCACGACAGATACTTCTTAGATAAGGTCTGTCACAAGATAGTAGAGATAGATGATGCTAAACTCTATACTTATGAGACTAACTATTCTGGCTTCCTTGAGGCAAAGAACAGAAGAATAGAGGAGATGATTGCATCAGAGCAAAAAAGACAAAACTTCCTGCGCAATGAACTTGTTTGGGTAAGAAGGGGAGCTCAGGCTAGATCTACCAAGCAGAAGGCAAGGCTTGCCAGATTTGAGGCAGTCAAGAACGAAAAGCCTAGAGATTCCAGAGTCACAGACACGGTTCAGATGGATTCAATTGCTACCAGAATGGGCAAGAAGACAATAGAAATCAGTCATATAAGCAAGAAGTTTGGCCAAAGAACCTTGATAGATGACTTCACTTACTTTACTGAGAGAAATGACAGAGTCGGAGTAGTTGGAAGCAATGGATGCGGAAAATCAACCCTTCTAAAGCTTATTGTGGGACTTGAGGAAGTTGACAGCGGTAGTATAGAGAGAGGAGAAACCCTTTCTTTTGGCTATCTGAGCCAGGAAATGGACCTTTTAAAGAAGGCGGGAGACAATACAAGGGTAATTGACTATATAAGGGATACAGCTGAGTTTATCAGAACCAGGGATGGGCTTATAAGCGCAGCCAAGATGCTTGAGCGTTTCCTTTTTGAGGGCAAAGTACAGTACTCTCCAATAGGCAAGCTTTCCGGTGGAGAAAAGAGAAGACTTATGCTCTTAAAGGTCCTTATGGAAGCACCTAATGTTTTGGTGCTCGATGAGCCAACCAACGATCTTGATATAGCAACCCTATCTATATTTGAGGACTTCCTTGAGGGGTTTGAGGGAATTGTAATCACAGTCAGTCACGACAGATACTTTCTTGACAATGTTGTCGACAAGATTTTTGCCTTTGAAGATGGGGGCAAGATTGTCAGATATGATGGCAATTATACTGACTATGTGGAAAAAAGCGGTTTTGTCGCTGAACTTAAAGCTGGAGGCAGTCTGACTTCTACAAAGGAAGCTATAGGGGGCGGCGCAGATGCTGCAATGGATGCCACTAAGGGGTCAGATTCAAGCTCAGCAGGTAAGGCGTCATCAGACAAGGCTTCAGCAGGCCCAGGCTCTGCTAACACAAATGGCCATGAGGATAAGCCAAAATTCACCTATATGGAAAAGAAAGAGTTTGAGACAATTGATTCTGATATAGAGAAGGCAGAGGAGGAAGTTGCAGAACTTGATGAGGCAATACTAAAGGCTGCAACTGATTTTGTGAAATTGGCGGAACTCACTAAGAAAAAGGAAGAGACAGAGGCCAGACTTGAAGAGCTTTATAGCCGCTGGGAGTACCTGAATGAGCTCAATGAAAAGATTCTTGCTTACAATGCAAGTAAAAATTGAAATTTCTAGTAAAAGAGACACTAATATGATAAAATAAATCTGTGTGTGAACAAGAGCTTAGGCCTTGTTACAAAGATTTAAATGAAAAGAAAAATAGGAGATTAGTATGAATATCGTATGTTTAGACCTTGAAGGTGTATTGGTTCCTGAGATTTGGATTGCATTTGCAAAAGAGAGTGGAATTCCTGAGCTCACAAAGACAACAAGAGACGAACCAGATTATGACAAGCTTATGCGCTGGAGACTTGGAATCTTAAAGGAGCACGGCCTTGGACTTAAGGATGTTCAGAATACTATAGCAAAGATTGATCCTATTCCAGGTGCTAAGGACTTCCTTGATGAGTTGCGTTCACTCACACAGGTACTTATCATAAGTGATACATTTGACCAGTTTGCAACTCCACTTATGAAGAAGCTTGGATGGCCTACAATCTTCTGTAACACACTTGAGGTTGCAGATAATGATGAGATCACAGGTTTTAGAATGAGAATTGAGGATTCAAAGCTCACAACTGTTAAGGCTCTTCAGTCAATTGGTTTTGAGACTATTGCCAGCGGTGATAGCTACAATGACCTTGGTATGATCAAGGCAAGCAAGGCTGGTTTCCTCTTTAAGTCAACAGATAAGATTAAGGCTGATAACCCTGATCTTGAGGCTTTCGAGACATATGATGAGCTTCTCAATGCTATCAAGAAAAGCCTTTAATTTTTAGCTTATCTACAAGAATAGCTAAGCAAAATGTCTAGTCATGATAGGGAGGAGAAACTATTATGTTTTCGGACAATGTTAAGAACTTAATGCAGTTTATTCCAGAAGGCTATGAGGATCTAAAAAAGGTTGGAGAAGAGATGGATTCTAACTTTGAGAGAAGTCATAGAATCTATTCGAGCAATTCTTTGGATGTGGACAGAAGTATGGATGCCTTTGAGGTCAACTCTAGGGCCTTTGAGAATCTTGATTTAGATTTGCAGGATAAGATTGAGGCTAGCCTTGATACTTATGGCCTGATTCTGAACGGAGGAGGCGGCAAGGGAGCTTACCAAATAGGAGCAATCAAGGCTTTGGCTGAGATTAGTGACCTGAAATTTGGAGCAGTTGCCGGAACATCTGTCGGAGCTCTCAATGCAGCCCTTTTTGCTGCAGGCTCTTATGAGAAGGCTTATGATATATGGACTCAGATAGATCCGGAAGATGTGCTCACACCAAAGGAGATGACGGACAGTCAGCTTGATCAAATCAATCAGGCTCAGGGATCGATTGATCCAAGATTTAGCGAAGAGCAGATTAAAGATTTCATAATCAGTGAGATTTTGGGCAAGCATACTAAGTTTAGCCGCAATGGTTTGAAAAAGATAATTAGAGACAGCAATATTTCCTCTAATCTGGGTATGGATAAGCTTTTGTGCTCTATTACATGCTTTGATTGTAAGGATTACAGGCCTAAAAACTTTCTCTTAAACAAGCTGACGCCTGAAGATATTGAAGATGGACTTTTGGCTTCATCTTGCATGCCTTTTGTCTATGACCCAGTCAGATTTATGGATGGGGATTACTATGACGGCGGATATCCTTTCTTCGGAAATAATCTGCCTCTATCACCTCTTTACAATATTGGATTTAGAAACTTTATTGTTATCCATCTGGCATCTAGGAATGAATGCAAAAAGGATATCAATATGATCAGACTCAACAGGAAGAACTTAAAAGAGTCCTTCTACAATGGGGCTAAATATATCCACATCTTTCCTTCCTGGGATCTGGGAGACCTCTTTGATGGGACTCTCAATTTCCACAGGGAATATGCAAGTGAGCTGATTAAATGGGGCTATGATGAGGTGAAAATTCAGACACCTAAGATAAAGGAAGATATCAAAAAGACTGGCTTTGATGGCTACAACGATCAATTTAGTGAAATGCACTGCCTTGATGGGCAGTATTTTAAGTCTTATGATGACTTGCTAGATTCGCTTTAGGATTTTTAATTGCTTATATTAACGGGGATTTTATGAAACAAAAATATATAATGGCTCTGGATGCAGGGACTACGAGCAATCGTTGTATTCTCTTCAATCAAAATGCCCAGATAGTGTCTATGGCTCAGAAGGAGTTTACACAAATCTTTCCGAAGCCGGGCTGGGTGGAGCATAATGCCAATGAGATTTGGTCTTCAATGCTTGGCTGTGCAGTCGAAGCTATGACCAAGATTGGAATAGATGCATCAGATATTGCAGGAATAGGCATAACTAACCAGAGAGAAACCACTATAGTTTGGGATAAAAAGACTCATGAACCTATCTACAATGCTATAGTTTGGCAATGCAGAAGGACATCTCAGTTTTGTGATGAGTTGAAAGCTAAGGGTTATGCCGATAAGATCAAGAAAAAAACCGGACTTATGCTAGATGCTTACTTTTCAGCGACTAAGCTGGCCTGGATTCTGGACAATGTCGAGGGTGCAAGGCAAAAGGCTGAAAATGGGGAATTGGCTTTTGGAACAGTTGATTCTTGGCTTATCTATAAGCTGTCTAAGGGGAAGATACATGTGACTGATTATTCCAATGCCTCAAGAACTATGATGTTTAACATCAATACTCTTGAGTGGGATGATGAGATATGTTCTCTTCTAAATATACCTAAAAATATCCTGCCTCAAGTCCATCAGTCGAGTGAGATAGTCGGTGAGACTGATTCATCTTACTTTGGTGGGAATATACCTATAGCAGGAATTGCAGGAGACCAGCAGGCTGCCCTTTTTGGACAGAACTGCTTTAATCCGGGAGATGCCAAGAACACCTATGGAACAGGTTGCTTTCTATTGATGAATACAGGCGATAAGCCGGTTTTCTCGGACAATGGACTGGTGACCACCATAGCCTGGGGCATAGATGGAAAAATTAATTATGCTCTGGAAGGTTCAATCTTTATCGCTGGAGCTTCGATTCAGTGGCTTAGGGATGAGATGAAACTTATTGATTCATCTGAGGATTCAGAATATATGGCCTGCAAGGTCAGTGACACCAATGGGTGTTATGTGGTCCCTGCATTTACCGGTTTGGGAGCGCCATATTGGAATCAGAATGCAAGGGGAACTATTGTAGGAATCACCAGGGGAGTAAATAAGTATCACATAATCAGGGCAACACTTGAATCCATAGCCTATAGCGTTCATGATGTACTTGAGGCTATGGAATGGGATTCAAAAATTAAACTTAACACACTAAAAGTTGATGGAGGAGCAAGTGCCAACAACTTTCTTATGCAGACTCAGGCAGATGTCATAAAGACGACAGTTGTGAGACCGGTATGTGTGGAGACTACTGCACTCGGCGCAGCTTATCTGGCGGGACTTGCATGTGGCTACTGGTCAAGCACTCAGGAGATTATGGTCAATATGAATATAGACCGCATCTTTAAGGATGAGATTTCTGATGAGGCTAGAGAGAGAATGCTTAAAGGCTGGAAAAAGGCGGTTGGAAGGTCATTTGACTGGAACGAAGAGGTGTGAAAAGCAAAATATTTATAATTCAAAATCAGGAGGTTTGAAATGAGAAAAGCAATAATTTGGCTTATTTTAATTGCCATAATCGGCGGTGCAGGATACGGAGTCTACTATGTGAGACAGGTTCAGACACCAGATCAGGCTGCAGAAAGTGCTATGAAAGAGTCAGCAGATGGAGTTACAGTTGAGGCCTCAGCAGAAGGCGATAAGATTGTTATGAGACCTAAGGAAATCAAGGCTGGTCTTATCATATATCCAGAACAGAGGGTTGACTATAAGGCATACGCACCTTTGGCAAGAGCTCTTGCATCACAGGGTGTGCTCACAATAGTTGCCCATATGCCACTCAATATTCCATATCTTTCACAGAATGTAGGTGATGGACTCAAGTCAGCCTACCCTGAGATTGAAAATTGGTATATTGTAGGCCACGGCGTTGGAGGTCAGGTTGCTGCATCATATGCATCGACAAGAGGCAGCCAGTACAAGGGCCTTGTTATGTTGGCTTCTTACTCAACAAAAGATTTGAAGGCATCTGGCATGAAGATACTCACAATCAGAGGAACTAATGATTATGTGCTTGACCTTGAAAAGTTTGATGAGAACAAGAAAAATCTTCCTTCTACAGCAACTGAGTTTGTTATAGATGGTGGAAATCATTCTTACTTTGGATGCTATGGCATACAGGAAGGTGATGGCAGCCCTGTTCTTACTAATCAGGAGCAGATCAATCAGACAGTAAATCACATAATTGCATTTATCAATCAGAAATAAGTATGGAAATAGTTAAAGGTTGGAGTTTTTCTGCGATTTTCTTGAGACTTTTACTTGCCACTCTTGTGGGAGTTGTGATAGGAGTTGAGAGAGAATACAAAAATAGAGCTGCTGGCGTCAAGACCCATGTTTTGGTATGTATTGGATCTGCTCTTGTTATGATTACCAGTGAATATATATACAGACAGTTTCCGGAGGCAAAAGCAGATATAAACCGTATTGGCGCTCAGGTCGTCAGTGGGGTTGGTTTCCTTGGAGTAGGAACAATTATTATAACAGGAAACAAGGAAGTCAAGGGACTTACCACGGCGGCAGGACTTTGGGCATGCGCTTGCGCAGGACTCGCTGCTGGTATAGGCTTTGTTGAGGGTACTTTGATTGCGCTTGCATTTATTTTCTTAGCTCTCAGAGTTTTGAGAATTACCGACAGACGAATCCACAGCAAGAGCCACTTTATGGTCTTAATCATAGAATTTGACATGATGAGTGATTTTAAAGATTTTATCATGACCCTGAAGGAGAATAAGATTAAATATTCTAATGTCAGCATGAATGAGAATCACAGTGTCGCTGACAATGCGGCCTACATTACTTTGGAATTGCCAAAGGGTATGGAAAGTAAGAAAGTCTATGATATACTCATGGAGAATGAGCATATTAGATACTTTGTAGAAATGTAAGTAATAAAATTTAGGAGTTAAAATGGCAGATTATGTTTTGAGCTGTTGTTCAACAGCTGATCTTAGTAATGAATGGTATGATGTGCACGATGTAGGTCATCTCTATTTCCATCTCACAGTTGGAGAGAGGGAATATGATGACAACATTGGAGTCACAATCAGTCATAAGGAAATGTTTGATAAGATGCTTGCTGGAGAATCAGCTAAGAGTTCCCAGGTTACACTTGGCGAGTATATGGAATACTTTGACAGTATCCTTTCACAGGGAAAAGACCTGATTCATGTATGTCTTTCTTCAGGTATTTCTGGTTCTTACAACTCAGCTATGTTTGCATATGAGGAGATGAAGCAGAAGTATCCTGACCGCAAAATCTATGTTATAGATTCTTTGTGTGCATCATCAGGATTTGGTTTGCTTATGATGTATATGGTTGAGAGAAGAGACGCCGGCATGGATATAGACGAGCTTGCAAAGTGGGCAGAGGAGTATAAGCATAATCTTCACCACTGGTTCTTTTCAACAGATCTCACCTTCTTTATCAAGGGAGGAAGAATTTCAAAGACAGCTGGAGCTATAGGACAGGTGCTTAATATATGCCCATTGATGGACGTTGACCAGGAGGGAAAACTTCAGGTTAGGGAGAAAATCAGGGGCAAAAAGAATGTCATAAAGAAGATTGTTGAGCGTATGGCTGAGCATGCGACTGATGGTTATGAATATTCCGGCAAATGTATTATCTCAAGCACAGATGATGAAGCAGCGGCTCAGGTTAAGGAACTTATAGAGAACAAATTCCCTAGAATTTCAGGCGAGATTGTTATATATCCAATCGGTGGAACTATAAGTGTTCACACAGGTCCTGGCACAGTTGCTCTCTTCTTTATGGGAGATGAGAGAGTCTAATGCATGAGATGAGCTTTTGCATAAAGCTTGTAAATCTGGCAATTGAAACAGCCCAGAGAGAGCAAGCTAAAAGAGTTGAGGAGTTGAGCGTACTTGTAGGAGAGATGACTGGAATAGTTGATCAGCTCTTTATAAACTGCTATGAAAAGGCTGTTGAGGGAACAATTCTAGAGGGCGCAAAGCTAAACCTGATTCACGACAAAACTAGGGCCTACTGCAATAACTGCGGCACAGAATTTATACCTGACAAGGAACATGACTATCTGTGTCCAAAGTGCGGTGGCTTTGATTGTAAAATTACAGGCGGCCGCGGCGTGGTGCTTAAAGAAATTATTTTGGATTAGAAAAATAGACCACAATAAGAGACTATAATAAGAGACTATAATAAAAGACTACAATAAGAGACTACAATAAGAGTCTACAATAAAAGATTACAATAAGATTAGCTTAAAAAAGGCAAGAAAACGAGGTTTTCTTGCCTTTTATATTTATTGAATTTCGAGCTGACTGCCAAAGGCCTAGCTTAATAAAGTCTATTATAAGGTTTACTATATTGTTTATTATATAGCTTATTATAAAGTCTATTATATAGCTTATAGCAAAGAGTCCTTGTGCTCCATAACACTCATATATGCTGGACGCAAAATCTTTCCGTTGCCAACGATTTCCTCAATTCTGTGAGCGCTCCAACCAGTGATTCTTGCTATGGCAAAGATTGGTGTGTAGAGCTCCTGAGGGATACCTAACATATCGTAAACAAAACCGCTGTAGAAGTCTACGTTAGGGCTTACACCCTTGAAGATATGGCGGTTGTCAGCGATGACTTTTGGAGCGATTCGCTCGATGCTCTGATAGAGTCCCATATCCTTTGAGCGATGCTTTTCTTCGGAGAGCTTTTCAACGAATGATTTGAAAACTCTCTCTCTTGGGTCTGATATAGAGTAGACTGCATGTCCCATACCATAGATAAGACCCTTATTGTCAAAGGCCTCTCCCTTAATGATGGCAGAGAGGTAAGCATAGATCTCATCATCATCGTTCCAGTCTTTGACGTGTTTTCTGATGTCAGACATCATCTGCATTACCTTTATATTGGCACCACCGTGCTTAGGTCCCTTGAGAGATGACATTGCTGCTGCGATAGTTGCATAGGTGTCTGAACCTGAAGATGTGACAACTCTGGTTGTGAAAGTAGAGTTGTTACCACCGCCGTGCTCCATGTGAAGCATAAGGGCTGCATCAAGAACCTTGGCCTCAGTGTCTGTGTACTTCTTATCAGGGCGAAGCATCATAAGTATATTCTCTGCAGTTGACTTTTTAGGGTCTGGACGGTGAATATACATGCTGTCCATGTTTTCGTAGTGGTTATAAGCGTGATAGCCATAGATGGCAAGCATAGGGAACTGAGCAATGAGCTGCATGCATTGTCTTAAGCAGTTAGGCAAGTCAGTGTTTTCAGCTTTCTTATCATAAGAAGAAAGAGTGAGTATAGATTTTGTCATAGAGTTCATGATGTCCTTTGTTGGGGCCTTCATGATTACATCTCTGACAAAATATCTAGGAAGATCTCTCTCCTTGGCTAAAACCTTGATGAATTCATCAGTCTGCTCCTGGTCTGGCAACTCTCCAAAAAGAAGGAGATAAGTTAGCTTTTCGTAGGCAAAACGCTCCTGACTGTATGTCTTTACAAGGTCCTGAACATTGAAGCCTCTGTACCAAAGCTGGCCATCACAAGGGATGCGGTTGCCATCACTGCCCTCATTGAATGATATTATTTCGGAAATGCTAGTGAGTCCTGTTAAGACGCCCTTTCCGTTGAGATCTCTGAGTCCTCTGTTGACATTATATTTCTTGAAGAGATCATCAGGGATTGTGTCGTTCTTTACGCAGAGCGATGAGTGCTGCGCAGCGTATTGTGCTGGGTCTAAACTGTGCTTTTTGTTTAATTCCATACGGTGAACCTCCATTGATAATTTTTAAACATTTGAGCTTATTATACTAGAAATTTGAAATATAGGCAAATCCTAAAAATTATAGACAGTAAGTATAGATATTGGAATTATTTAGCCTTGGCTTGACAAATAGCGCATCTTTAGTACAATTGTTTAGAATTTGAAAATTGAATAGTGAGGTAATTTATGGAAGAGAGAGATAAAGTTATAGTCAGGACCTCTTTTATAGGAATCGCGGCCAATGTGTTGCTTGCAGCCTTTAAAGCCTTTGTGGGCTTACTCTCTGGCTCAATTGCAGTTATTTTGGATGCAATCAACAACCTGAGTGATGCAGTTTCTTCCCTGGTGACTATAATAGGAACAAAGTTATCAAGGAAACAGCCTGACAGAAAACATCCACTAGGTTATGGAAGAATAGAGTATCTGAGTGCCATGATAGTTGCGGCCATAGTTTTATATGCTGGTGTGACTTCATGTGGAGAGTCGATTAAAAAGATCATTCATCCTGAAAGTGCTGATTACAGTCTTTTTTCAATAATCATAATAGGAGCTGCTGTCCTTGTTAAGTTGCTTCTTGGTTTGTATGTGATGAAGAAGGGCAAGGAAGTTAAGTCGGCTTCTTTAGTAGCTTCGGGAACAGACGCCTTGACAGATGCAATAGTATCTCTATCGGTTTTAGTTTCAGCCCTTGTATATGTGCTTTTTAGTATTAGCATAGAAGCCTATATTGGACTCCTTATATCGCTCATAATTATCAAGGCTGGTTGCCAGATGCTTGCTGAGACTATATCAGAGCTTATAGGTAAGAGAGCTGACTGTGATCTGGTACTTGCCATAAAGAAGATGATAGTTGAAGATGAGGATGTAAGCGGTGCTTATGACTTGATACTTCACAATTACGGACCAGACTCATATACAGGTTCTGTTCATATTGAAATATCTGATAAACTGGGAGCTCTTGATATAGAGAGAGTTACAAGAAGAATACAGGCAAAAGTCTACAATGAATTAGGCGTAATTCTTGAGGCGGTCAGCATATATGCAGTCAACAATGTTGATGAGGAAATCGTCAAGGCTAGAAATATAGCCAGTAAAATAGCCCTGGCACACGAGGGAATCAAGCAGACACATGGCTTTTACCTTGATACAGTAAATAAGGTTTTGACAATAGACTGTGTTATTTCTTTTGATGTTAAGGATATGGATGCTGTCTTTTCTGAAATTCATAAAGAGATATCAGCAGAATTTCCAGACTATTTGGTAAAAGTTAACAGAGACTATGACATCAGTGACTGAGCGGGTTAGAGACATTTGACCTGATTTGGGTTCACAATTTGTTAACAGCTTGTACATAAATGCTTTGTGAAAAATGCATAAAAAAAAGTCTGAAAATTGGTTAATATTTAAAATAACAGAATTGAATATTAAAATGGAGGAATAAATTATATGGAAATGTGGGATATCTACGATAAGGATAAAAAGCTTACAGGACGCCAGATGGAGCGCAATAATTGGACTTTAAAGGATGATGAGTACCACCTCACAGTCCTTGGTGTTATTGAGAGAAGAGACGGCAAGTATCTTATCACTCAGCGAGCTGCTGATAAGGCTTGGGCTGCCGGTTGGTGGGAAGTTTCAGGCGGCGGAGTTATGGCTGGCGAAACATCTGAGCAGGCTGTTATGCGTGAAGTTCTCGAGGAGACAGGCCTTGATGTATCAAAGGCTGAGGGCGGTTATGCCTTTACTTACCACAGAGAAAACCCTGGAAAGGGCGATAACTACTTTGTTGATGTCTATAAGTTCATTCTTGATTTCGATGAGAAGGATGTTGTTTTGCAGACCAGAGAGGCTCCTGCTTTTAAGATAGCTAGCCTTGATGAAATCAAGGAACTGGCTGACGCTGGAATCTTCTTACATTATGATAGCATCAAGCAGGTTTTTGATCAGACAAAGTGATTTTTCTTTTATCAAAGGGAAGCCTGAACCATGAAAAGGGAGCCTGACCGATAAAAAGGGATCAGGCTGAAAAAAGGAGTCTGATTGAGCAAAATTTGAAATAAAAGCAGAGGATAAAGCCTTGTAAAGCACATAAATAGTGCCTTACAAGGTTTTTGTGCAAATTGCAAAAAAGATTGTATACAAATAAGGGCAGATGTTCGGGAAGTTATTTTTCAAAAGTGATGATATAATAAATTTGCGCGAGGGAAGAAGACAAGACGGAAGAAGAAAAGATATTATAAAGAAGAAAAAGACAAGAAGATGCTCGCGGGAAGAAAAAATATTTATTTACGAAATGGAGAGATCATCATGAGAAGAAAGTCATTATTCACAACACTTGCAGTAGCTACATTAGTTGCATCATCTGTAGTATTTACAGGATGCGGAGACAGCACATCAACAGGCGCTGCTTCACAGGCAGAAAATAACGAGCAGTCAAGCTCAGGTAACGCACTTGATATCGTTTTCGATAGCAAGCCAATTGCAGTAAAGTATGGTGACACTCTTAAGGCTTCTGATATCCCTGTTTCATTAAAGGATGGATCTGCATTCAAGGTTACATTCAAGGATGGAACAACAGAGAAGTCTTACAAGTCTCTTGGTGAGTATAAGGATACATTCACAATCACATCAAACGGTAAGTCTAGAGACGTTTACTTCACAGTTAACGTTGCAGATACAACTGTTCCTACATTCTCTGGCATCAAGGCTGAGATCACAGCATCTAAGGGTGCTTCTGATTCTTCACTCCTTGAGGGTGTAAAGGCTGTTGATGATGTTGATGGCGATGTTACATCATCAATCAAGGTTACAGGCTTCGACAACGAGAAGATTGGTGACCAGGTTGTTACTTTCGTAGTTTCAGATAAGGCTGGTAATGCAGCAACAAAGACAGTTACAGTTACAATTGCAGAATAATTCAAAATTATATCTGAACTATCTTTGATTTTATAAATTTTTAAGGCCTCTGCCGTGAATTAACGGCAGGGGCCTTATTGCATTTATATAGCAGTATATGATAGATTGGCCTAGTTAGAAATAATAAGAAAAAAGAAAAAGAGAAGGAATTGAAAATGAAAGAATTTAGAGATAGAAAATATATACTTTTTGACTTAGATGGAACTCTTACAGAGTCAGCACCAGGTATTATGAGTTCAGTTAAGTATGCTCTTAAAACTGTCGGGGTTGACGAGGAAAATCCTGATAATCTGAGAAAGTTTATCGGTCCCCCTCTTGTGGACTCTTTCAGAGATTTCTATGGATTTGACGATGAGAAGGCAAAAAAGGCAACAGCTGCCTACAGGGAATACTATCCAATTCACGGAATCTTTGACAATGCCCTCTATGACGGTATTGATGACCTTTTAGACAGCCTTAAAAAGGCTGGAAAGGTTTTGGCTCTCGCGACAAGCAAGCCAAGGCCATATGCCGAAAAGATTGTCGAGCATTTTGGAATTGCCGCCTATCTTGATGTCTTAGCTGCAAGTGAGCTTGACGGCAGCAGGAACTCAAAGGCGGAAGTTATTGAGTATGCACTTGAGTGCCTGAATATAGACAAGGAGACCGGTCTTGAGGATGCGGTCATGGTCGGCGACAGAAAACATGACACTTTGGGCTCTAAAAAAGTTGGAATTGATTGTATAGGTGTTCTCTACGGATATGGAAGTAAAGAGGAACTTGAAGAGACAGGGGCAAAAAAAATAGTTGAGACTGTGACTGATTTAAAAAATATTTTAATCTAGATTTGATGCTTATGTCTTAATGATTCTATGGAGACTTTATGAAAAAACTGAATGCAGTCTTAACTTGGCTTATAATACTGGGAGCTATGATCTTACATATTATTGTGGTATTTATAATTTTCTTTTTATGCATGATGGGGCAAATTTTGGCTACTATAAGAAAAAGAATATGGCAACTGTGTTACAGAGGGCTTCGGGACTTGTCATACTCTTCGCTATGCATTTTCATGGTAAGGCAGTTGATGCCTTTGTTTCTGGTCAAGGATTTGAAGGGGGAAAATTGATTCTGGCTCTCACAGTTGAAGCTGTATTTTTCGGGGCTGTAATTCTACACCTTGCCCTTTCATTTGGAAATTCTTTTGTGAGCCTGGGTTTGATAAGATCAGAGAAGGCACTGAGGCTAATCAATAGGACTATGTATATCTTATGCTCTTTACGAGAATGGTCATATTAAAATTGAATTTAAGTAATTTGAGAAGAATGTAGGTGTAATTATGTTAGTGACAATCAGGAGACAGAAAGATGCTGATTCAAGTCCTTATTGGCAAAGCTTTGAGTATGAGCTTAAGGGAAGAGAAACTGTAGCTGGCATATTAGAAAAACTAAATGACAGGCCCTGCTTGACAGATATAGAAGGCAGGCCTGCTGCTAAGATAAAGTGGGAGTGCTCTTGCTTGCAGAAAATGTGTGGAGCCTGCGCTATGGTTGTAAATCGTGAGCCGGTTCTAGCCTGCTCTAAGTTTATAGATGGCGATAAGCTTGAAAAAATTACTATAGAGCCCCTGACTAAATTTCCAACCATATGTGATTTGTGTGTGGACAGAAGTCTCATATTTGAGAGCCTTAAGGAAGCGGGAATCTAAATGGGGGATAAGACAAGTCCCAATGCTAAGGAGTTTGATCTGCAATACTCTAGTGCCAAGTGCCTTAAGTGTGGGCTTTGTCTAGAGGTCTGTCCAGCAAAGATCTCGACTCTTTCATCTATGGGATACATGAATAGAAGGGCTTAGATTTAAGTTTGGATAGAATAAATGGATATTATTTTTATGCCTATAAGCTTTGAGCTTGTGGCATAAATTCTAAAAGAAAATAATATAATAAAAAAACGGCTTTGAGGCAGTGCTTCAAAGCCGTTTTATTCTTATTTGTTTTATGTAATTTATTTTATGTAATTTGTTATATGAAATTTGTTTTATCTTGTTTGTTTTATTGTTTTATTCTTCTTGCTTTATTCTTCTTAGTTCTTATCTGTGTTTAAGTACTTATATAAAACTCTTGTCACTGCGCTGGCAATAACAAAGCAAGTTCCAGCTTCGATAAGGCCCTGAATTCCTACAGTTGCTATAACGTAGCTGAATGGGTTAGAGAATGTTCCCTTTGCGTTAACTGTGCCGTAGAAAAAGATTATAAGGCTGCTCATAAAGAAGAGAGTGTTGAGCAGAGGACAAGCAAGGCTTGAAGCATAGTAAGAGATTCTCTGAGTTGCCTTTATTGAGTGAAGACCCTTGAAGATAAGGCCTGTGCACCAACCACATAATACTCTTGCAACGACAGTTGTTACAAAAACTCCAAAAGGACTAACGCCCATGAGTAAAGTCATAAATGCTGACTGACCAGTTAGAGAGTTAATGAAGCTTGTTGCGCCAAAAGTGAGACCGAGAACGGCGCCAGCTTTAGGTCCTAAAATTGCAGCTCCTATTGCAACAGGCACTGTGAGTAAGGTTACAGATAGCACTGGTGTCTTGATGTAGCCAAGTGGTGTGTAAGCCATAAGTACAACGATAGCTATCATTAAAGCTAACTCTACAAGGTACTTTGTTCTTGATGTAACGTTGATTTTTGGGGATGCAGCTGATTTTTTTTCTGCCTTGTCTGTGGCGTTATAAGCCACACTTGATGTGTTTTCCATATATTCCTCTTTCCGCCTGATAATACGATTTTAGTCTGTCTTTCAGGCCTTTTGATACGTTATTGGAATTATGAAAATGCATATTATGACCATATCCAGGATAAGTATCTGCCTCGCGGTCAGCCCTTTAGGATATTTAAAATGATTGTAAATACTGATGCATTTTCATGATGAATAACGCTCAGACAGATATTAACACCTGTTTTTCTTAATTACAAGACTAGTATCTTTTTTTGTACAAAATAATTTATTATCTTAAGTGGTGGAAGGAGCTAATTTATTATCTTAAGTACTGGGAGAAGCTGATTTGTTCTCTTAAGTGGTGGGAAATGCTTCACTGCCCGCTAAGAGAAGTGCAAAAGATTGGCAGATTATTAGATTTGCAGTGCTTATCATAAGACTGACCTTTGCTTTTTGAGCACCTTTGGTTGTATTATAGATTTATCTTGATGATTAGCCATAGCGACTGAACTTTAGTCGTGTTGGCTAGACTTTGGACTTTAAGGGTGTTTTATGAAGATAAGAAAGATTCTATTTTTTTACTGGGAGGTATTCAACCAGGATTATATTAAAGATAGCTTTGAGAGAAAGGGTCTTGAGATAGTATGTCTGAGAGGCAGAGGGGAAAAGTCTATAGATATTGATGAGGACTTTTTTTATGAGCAGATATTAGAAAGCAAGCCTGATGCAGCTTTTAGCGTCAATTACTTTGCTAATATTTCATGGGCTTGCAATAGAGCTGGCATTCCTTATATATCATGGACTGTGGATAGCCCCATGTTAACTATGTATGACAAGTCAATCTACAACTCCTGCAATAAGCTCTTTATTTTTGACAGAATAATGCTTGAGCTTTTAGACCTTGAATTGGGACTGAGTCAAAAAGGGGCTTGTCAGATGTTTTACCTTCCTCTGGCTTCTGATCCTTTTGCTATGGATAAGATCCTTGCAAATAGGACTGAGAGCGAGCTTGAAAGCTGGGGGGATGATATTAGCTTTGTTGGAGGACTTTACTATAAAAATTCATACGATGGCTTGAAAGACAGACTTCCGGCCTACCTAAAGGGCTACTTTGATGGAGCATTTGCCGCCCAGCTTGATATATATGGGGATAATTTTTTTGACAGTCTTCTTACAAGTGATATAATTGCTGAACTTGAGGAATTGATTGACTTTAGGCAGGATGAGAAGAGTTTGTCTAATCTGGCCCTGGTTTTTAAAAACACCTTTTTGGGTTATAAGATGGCGCAGTTTGAGAGGATTAAAAGCCTGAATCGCCTTGCAAGAACCATGAGTACGAGTCTTTATTCGGATTGCGATGATGAAAGACTAGAAAATGTGCACTTTAGGGGAAGTGTGGACTACAAGAGTCAGATGCCTCTTGTCTTTGCTGCCTCAAAAATCAATCTCAATATGACTATTAGAAATATCAGAACGGGACTTCCACTTAGAGTATGGGATGTGCTTGCGGCTGGAGGCTTCCTTCTGACCAATTTTCAGGCGGAGCTTCCCGCATACTTTGAAAATGGGAAGGAGCTGGCCTACTATAGCAGTCAGGACGAGCTTGAGGAACTTGCCACTTACTATTTGACCCATGACAGTCAGAGGGAAGCTATAGCTAGAGCAGGACAGCTTAAGGTTAGGAAATACCATAGCTATGACGCAAGAATTGAGCAGATTTTGGCTTCTATCTAGGGTGGGATTTGCAAGAAAAAGTGGATTATAGCAGATGATTAAGTTAAGTATTAAGGATTAGAGATTAAGGAAATAGAGATTAAGGAAATTAAAGATTAAGGAAATTAAAGATTAAGGAATTAGAGATTTATGGGAAAGATTTACTTTGTCAGGCACGGTCAGACAGTTTGGAATGTTGAGAATAAGATATGCGGGGCCTCGGATATAGCTCTGACTAAGACAGGGCATGAGCAGGCCATAGAAGCTGGACTTGAAATTAAAAGGCTGGGGATAAAGGCAGATGAGATACTGTATTCGCCGCTTATAAGGGCTGCAGACACTGCTAGGCACATTGAAGAAATTACAGGGATTAAGGCTAGGCCTGAGGAGAGACTTAGAGAGCAGAATTTTGGCATTTATGAGTCTAGTCCCAGGGATGGAGCGGAATTTAAGGCGGCAAAGACTCAGTTTCTGAATAGATATGATGGCGGCGAATCCATGCTCAGGCTAGCTCAGAGAATTTACAACCTTTTAGATGAGCTGACTAGCCAGGATAAGACCTATATTTTGGTTGCTCATAACGGCATAGCCCGCATGGTACAGTCGTACTTTGCTGAGATGAGCAATGAGGATTATGCAGCTTTTGGTGTAAAAAACTGTCAGGTCCTTGAGTATGAGAGCGAAGGCTCAAAAGAGGAAATGTTGGCTAAAGAAGAGAAAAAGAGAGAAGCCTATGTCAAGGCTGCTGAGTCTTATGCCTTCTATGGCGCGGCAAATTCATATACTAAGGCACTTATTGATGATTACAAGGGGATTGAGACTCCTCTAGATTTATATGAGGCTCTTAAGAAGGTTTGGTGTAAGGAGACATGCGCGCCTAGAATGCAAGAGGCTTGGAGTCAGGATAATTATAGCCTTGGACAGTGCTCTATAACGGCCTTTTTGGCTCAGGATATATTCGGGGGAAAGGTTTATGGTCTTTTAAGGCCTAAGGGAAATTATCACTGCTTTA
This sequence comes from uncultured Lachnospiraceae bacterium, assembly GCA_947164605.1. Classification (GTDB taxonomy): domain Bacteria; phylum Bacillota; class Clostridia; order Lachnospirales; family Lachnospiraceae; genus CAMUXE01. The sequence continues at coordinate 48,253 of CAMUXE010000014.1, forward strand.
ATCTGGTGGGAGATAGCATATTTGATCTGACCAGCGAGCAGTTTGGGGAGGAAAAGCTTGATTATGACAATGCATGCGAACAGTTCAAGGAAGTTCACATGTCGAGTCAGGAGAAAAAAGACAGATATGACCTTCTCTGCGAGAGCTTAAAAAAGATATGTCAGTAAAAAATATTAGAATATAAAAAAAGCCCCCATTTGGGGGCTTTTTATAGCTTATACAGCTTATGTGACTAATACAGCTTATGTAACTAATATAGCTTATACAACTTATGCTTTCTTTTTGATTGCCAAGTTCTTATCACTTCTTGCCTGAGAATACAAAGTTGAAGTCAGTGTAGTAATCTTCTACATACTTGCGGCTTGTGACAGCGATATAGTCATCCCTGAAGGCACATGTCATACGGATGCTGCCCACACTGCTGTCTAGAATCTGAATATAGATTTCTATGCAGGAGCCAGCTCTGACAGCGCATGATGCGGCATATTGCAGCTTGCTGATCTCAAAATTGTCGACAAGGTTGTGGCCTATACCAAAATTGATGTGGTTCTTATAGCTTTCTCTCTCAATCTCAATATAGCCGGTGTCAAAGGCTCCATCTTTCTTCTTGAAGTGCAGGCTTATGCTCTTTATATCATTCTGACTAGGACAGGCTTTAAAGACAAGTCCATTATTTGCTTCAAGAAGTGAGAGAATCTCATCATTAGAAGGATTGCCCTGAATTGAAGGAGCAGCCTGTGATGAGAGAACTGGAAGCTCAAGCTTGCTGATTGGGGCATCTGGCTGGGCCTTAAAATCAGGGTTTACAAGGTAGTCGAAGAAGCCGTCATATATGAGCTGGATTCCACCCTTGATGTTCATGCAATCGCCAGTTGTTATGAGGATTGTGTCAGTGTCCTTGTCGTAGATAGCCATCTGTCCGGCCATACCATACATGGCATAGCCTCCATTTCTTGTGATCCAGAACTGGTAACCATAACCGACTGATTCTTCTAGGAAGCTGGCCTTGACAAAAGGATCTGACTGGAGTGAGGTCGCTGCATCTATATAGGCTTGACTGATATACTGCTTGCCATCGATATTGCCGTGATTTCTCAAGAGAAGCATGACTCTTAAAAGGTCGCGAGAACTTGCCATAAGTCCGGAGCCTCCGAGACCTATGCCGGATGGATCAGGGATTACATATGAATCCTTTGAAAAACTGAGATCGTTTAGAAAGGCTTCTTTGAGGAAGTCAAGGAAAGGCTTGCCTGAGAGCTTTTCAACTAGATAGCTTAAAACATGAGTTGATGATGTGTCGTAGGCCCAGGTTGTGCCAGGCACATACTCAGATTTCTCAGTGAAAAATGCCTTTATATAATCTGTTGTCTTGGCACTTTTGTAAGCGTTAAAGGATCTGCTTGTTCTCATAGTGAGCATGTCTCTTATTGTGAGCATGGCAAGGAAGGGGTCAGGATTTTTGCTGTCAACATACTCTGGAAAATAATCTATTATATGGTCATCAAGGCTTAGCTTGCCTGCATCAATCAGGCAGCCAATTGCGAGCGATACCATTGATTTTGTTGTTGAGAACATTCTGTGCAAGGAATCCTTTGTATATGGAGCGGCATAGTCCTCATATACGATTTTTCCGTTTTTTGAAATAAGAATACTGTGAAGTGGAAAGTCGTGTCTTTTGAGACTTGAGATGAAGGCCTCTATTCTTCCACTTTCTAGGCCTTCTTTTTCAGCGTTAGAGATTTGTAATTCCATAATAAACTCCTTTTCTTTATAGATTTATATCCATGCTCCATCAAGGCTTATTATCTGTCCGTTAAGATAAGATGGAGCTTGTATGATTTGACTTACAAGTTTTGCAACTTCGCTTGGCTGTCCAAAGCGCCCTGTAGGTATTTCCCCGCAGAGGATTGCCTTCTCTTCCTGACTGAGGTTGTCGTTCATGGAAGTGTCTATGGCTCCGCATGATATTGCATTGACCTGAATATTGCTTATGGCAAGCTCTTTGGCAAGGGCTCTTGTCATAGCATTGATAGCGCCCTTACTTGCTGAGTATGCAACCTCGCAGGAAGCACCTACATTGCCCCAGACAGAGCTGATGTTTATAATCTTGCCGGCCTTATTGCTAATCATGTTGGGAAGGACTGCATGGCAGGTGTTGAAAACTGAACCTACATTGGTGTCCATGATTCTGTCCCAATCTTCTCGACTCATATCCTGGAAGAGGCCTACAAGGGAGATTCCGGCATTGTTAATTAAGATATCACAAGGCCCGAACTTGTCCTGACTCTCTTTAATAAACCTTTCTGTGGTTTTGTAGTCGGCCATGTCGCCGGCAAATGTCATGCAGGATGAACCTTTTGCTTTTATCAGGTCGCTTGTTTCAGACAGAAGCGCTGTTGAATTCTTGCAGGAGATAGATAAGGCTGTGTCCTTAGAGGCAAGCTCAAGGGCTATAGCCTTTCCTATGCCCCTTGAAGCGCCGCTTATAATAATATGTTTCAAAACAATTCCTTCTTTCCCTAGTAAATGATTAATCAGAACTATATGTAAAAAGTATAAGATAATAGGGATTTTTCTTCAACAAAAGTCTTGGCGTAAAGGCCTATAATTACAAATTTTTTTAGGTCTTTCTGAAATTGGATGGCTTGGGGGGAGAAAGGCTTATTTAAAGGTGGAAAATGTGGAAAAAATTTTGATTGTATAAAATTCAGTACACACTTGACTTTGAAGGCATTTTATGAAAATTTTTATACACATGGCTGAGCCTAGTAAATAGGCTTTTACACAAAGTTATCCACTTTATCCACATTAATCCACAAAGAAAAATGTAATTTGTAAAGTGGGTAGAAAAATAGATAAATGTGAAAAAAGTATGAAAAGAAAATCATAGATGCTACAACTTGAAAAATAAATAATCATTTTTTGCTTGTTAAAATCAAATTTTATGTTATAATGAATTCGTCAGATAGGTGTGTAAGAAAAAACACACAAGCATATCATGATAATACCTAATAAAGGAGTTGATCATCATGCGTTTTATAATTACGGGAAGAAATATCGATGTTACTGAGGGACTTAGATCAGCAGTAGAGGAAAAGCTTGGAAAGCTTGACAGATTCTTCGCTCCTGAGACAGAGGTTAATGTCACACTTAGCGTGGAGAAAGAAAGACAGAAAATTGAGGTGACTATCCCAGTTAAGGGCAACATTATCAGAAGTGAGCAGGTCAGCAGTGACATGTACGTTTCTATAGATCTTGTTGAAGAGGTTATTGAGAGACAGTTAAAGAAATACAAGAACAAGATTGTTTCAAAGCAGCAGAATGCAGCAGCATTTGCTCAGGAGTTTGTTGACAAGGATTTCACAGATGATGAGGATGTAAAGATCATCAGAACTAAGAAGTTTGGAATTAAGCCAATGGATCCAGAAGAGGCATGCGTACAGATGGAACTTCTCGGACATAACTTCTATGTTTTCTTTAATTCAGAGACAGAGGAAGTTAATGTTGTTTACAAGAGAAAGGGAAACACATATGGCTTGATCGAGCCAGAACTTGATTAATTTGTAAAAGATTAAGTTTAATTAAGAATTGAAAACGGAGGCATACAGGATTAACTGTATGCCTCTTTATTTTTAGCCATAGAGGCCTTGATTTAGATAATTGCCAGGCATTTTTAAATGAAGACTGTAAATTGCAAAAGATGATGAAAAAACCAATAGAGTGAATATGGGGGATAAGCTTAATCTAAGGGATTATAAGAGCAGAAGGCCAAGCCGAGACTTGACTGTGCAAACTTGCTAAATATTCATATATGGAGTATAATTTTGTTAAATTTTGCAATATGAAAGAGGATTTTTATAATGAAGATCATTGATAAGTTGTTCGGAACACACAGCGAACACGAGTTAAAGAGAATTAAACCTATTATAGATAAAATTGAGAGCTTACGCGATGAGTACAACAATATGTCTGATGATGAGGTTAAGGCTAAAACACTCGAATTTAAGGAGAGATTAAAGAAGGGAGAGACCCTTGATGATATTCTGCCAGAAGCATTTGCCACAGTAAGAGAGGCTGGTAGAAGAGCTCTTGGCATGGAACACTACAGAGTTCAGCTTATCGGTGGCTTGATTTTGCACCAGGGCCGTATCGCCGAGATGCGTACTGGTGAAGGTAAAACACTTGTTTCAACTCTTCCAGCATATCTTAATGCTCTTGAAGAGAAGGGCGTATTGATTGTAACTGTCAATGATTACCTTGCAAAGCGTGACTCCGAGTGGATGGGCCAGCTTCACGAGTGGCTTGGCTTAAAGGTGGGCGTTGTTCTTCATGATATGAATGATGATGAGCGTAGAGAGGCCTACAACTGCGATATCACTTATGTTACAAACAACGAGTTAGGATTTGACTATCTTCGTGACAATATGGCTATCTACAATACTCAGACAGTATTGAGAGATCTTCACTACTGCATAATCGATGAGGTCGATTCAGTTCTTATCGATGAGGCTAGAACTCCACTTATCATCTCTGGTCAGTCAGATAAGTCTACAAAGCTCTATGAGCTCTGCGATATCTTGGCAAAGCAGCTTGTAAAGGGTGAGTATAAGGGTGAAATGACTCAGATGCAGGCTATCATGAACGAGGAGCTTGAGGAAGATGGCGATTTCATCGTTAATGAGAAGGATAAGATTGTAAACCTCACTGAGCAGGGCGTTCACAAGGTTGAGAAATTCTTCCACATTGAAAACTATGCAGATCCAGAAAACCTTGAGATACAGCACAATGTAAACCTTGCCCTCAGAGCTCACAATATCATGCACAGGGATAAGGACTATGTTGTAAAGGACGATGAAGTCTTGATCGTAGATGAGTTCACTGGCCGTATTATGCCAGGTCGTCGTTACTCAGATGGCTTGCACCAGGCAATTGAGGCTAAGGAGCATGTCAAGGTTAAGAGAGAGTCTAAGACTCTTGCTACAATCACATTCCAGAACTTCTTCAACAAATTTGACAAGAAGGCTGGTATGACAGGTACAGCTGCCACAGAGGAGAAGGAATTCCGTGAAATCTACAACATGGATGTAGTTACAATTCCTACTAACAGACCTATTCAGAGAATTGATTACAATGATGCTGTATATAAGACAAAGGCTGGAAAGTACAGAGCAGTTATCGCTTCTGTAAAGGAGTCACATGAGAAGGGACAGCCAGTTCTTGTAGGTACTATTAACATTGATACATCAGAGCTTTTGAGTGAAATGCTTAAAAAAGAGGGTATTCAGCACAATGTCCTCAATGCTAAGTATCACGAGATGGAGGCTGAAATCGTAGCTCAGGCCGGTCAGCACGGTGCGGTTACAATCGCTACTAACATGGCTGGTAGAGGTACAGATATCAAGCTTGATGACGAGGCAAAGGCTGCAGGCGGCTTGAAGATTATTGGTACTGAGAGACATGAATCAAGACGAATCGATAATCAGTTGAGAGGACGTGCAGGTAGACAGGGAGATCCAGGTGAGTCTAGATTCTATATCTCACTTGAGGACAATCTTATGAGACTCTTCGGTCAGGAGAGACTTATGAAAGTCTTCAATAGCCTTGGAGTTGGCGAGGATGACCAGATTGAGCACAAGATGCTTACTAACACAATCGAGAATGCCCAGAGCAAGATTGAAATCAATAACTATGGTATCAGAAGTCACCTCCTTCAGTACGATCAGGTTATGAACGAGCAGAGAGAGATTATCTATGCTGAGAGAAAGAAGGTTCTCAACGGAGATAACATGAGAGATTCTATCGTCAAGATGATCAACGATTTTGTTGAGTCAGTTGTAGACCGCTGCATCAATGATGACAAGAAGCCTGAAGAGTGGGATTACACAGAGATTAACGAGCTTTTACTTCCTACAGTTCCTATGGAGGCAGTTAAGCTTGAAGATGATATTAAGAACAAGAATGAACTTCTTCAGAGCTTGAAGGGAAAGGCAATTAAGCTCTATGAGGAAAAGGAAGCTCTCTTCACAGAAGCAGAGCAGATGAGAGAAATCGAGAGAGTAGTTCTTCTTAAGGTTATCGATAGAAAGTGGATGGATCATATCGATGATATGGACCAGCTCAAGCAGGGTATCGGCTTACAGGCATATGGACAGAAGGATCCAGTTGTACAGTATAAGATTCTTGGATTTGACATGTTTGAGGATATGACTCGTGCTATCACAGAGGATACAGTGAGACTTCTTATGCATATCAAGGTTGAGCAGAAGGTCGAGAGAGAGCAGGTAGCTAAGGTTACCGGTACCAACAAGGACGATGACAGTGCAGGAAAAGGACCAGTAAAGAGAGTTGAAAAGAAGGTATATCCTAACGATATGTGTCCTTGCGGCTCTGGAAAGAAATATAAGAACTGCCACGGAAGAAAAGCCTGACCCTTGATTATAGCCGCTTTTTAAGTGGATTTGTGATCAATATTAGCGGTTATATTTTTATGAAAATAAGATTAATACTAAGATTGAGCTTAAATAAAAGATTAGTATTAATACAAAGATTTAGGATCAAGACGAAGGGAGTTACAAAGTGGTAGAATTAGACCAGTACAGATATAAGCTTAATGAATTTGAGGCGCCATTGGAAAAGATTAAGGTTTCCCTGGACCTCGATAACAAGAGCAAGAGAATTGAGGAACTTGAGGCAGAGATGGAAGCTCCAGGATATTGGGATGACCCAGATCGTTCTCAGAAGGGAATGAAGGAGCTTAAGGATTTAAAGGATGCCTTTGAGGAGTATAACGGCTTAAAGAACGGCATGGAAGATGCCAGAACTCTTATAGAGATGGCTGACGAGGAAAATGATACATCACTTGTACCTGATGTCGCAGCCGAGGTTGAGGCTCTTGAGGAGAAGCTTGAAAAGCTCAGAATCAAGACCCTTCTTTCCGGTGAGTATGACAAGGACAATGCTATCTTAACCCTCCACGCTGGTGCAGGTGGAACAGAGGCATGTGACTGGTGCAATATGCTCTATCGTATGTACACAAGATGGGCAGAGACAGAGGGCTATAGCATTCAGACTCTGGACACACTTGAGGGCGATGAAGCTGGATTTAAATCAGTTACTATCCAGGTCAATGGCGAGAATGCCTACGGCCACCTTAAATCTGAGCACGGTGTTCACAGACTTGTAAGAATATCACCTTTCAATGCAGCAGGTAAGAGACAGACATCATTTGTATCATGCGATGTTATGCCTGATATTGAGGAAGATGTAGATATCGAAATCAATGACGACGATATCCGTATAGATACATATAGATCAAGTGGTGCAGGTGGTCAGCATATCAATAAGACTTCTTCTGCTATAAGAATTACTCACTTCCCATCAGGTATAGTAGTTCAGTGTCAGAATCAGCGTTCTCAGCACCAGAATAAGGATAAGGCTATGCAGATGTTGAAGGCAAAGCTCTATCTCAAAAGACAGGAAGAGAATGCTGCCAAAGAGTCAGGAATCAGAGGAGATGTCAAGGATATCAACTTTGGTAACCAGATTCGAAGCTATGTCCTTCAGCCATATACCATGGTTAAGGATCACAGAACAAACAAGGAAATCGGTAATGCACAGGCTGTCCTTGATGGAAATTTAGAGCCATTTATTGATGCTTACTTAAATTGGATTAGTACAGGCCAGACAGCAAAATAAGAAAAGCTTGTCACAAAACAAGGAGGTTACTATGGCAGATTACGTAAAACCAGTAGTTTTTAAAGTTTCAGATTTTTATTATGGAGTTGATATCAATCTAGTCCAAGCTATTGAAGAGAAAGCGAGTGTAGTGCCAGTGCCAAATTCAGTGGAATTTATCACAGGTATTATCAATCTGAGAGGGGAGATAATCCCAGTTCTCAGTCTTAACAAGAAGTTTGGGGTTGAGAATCCAAAGCCAGCTTCCAATATGATTATTGTAAATGTCAAAGATACCAATGTTGCTCTTGAGGTTGACAGTGTGGTAGAAATCGGAGATTTGACAGCTACAGACATAGTGAAGATGCCTATTTTGGTAACTAATAAGGACAACTCTTTCATGGACAGAGTTGCTAGAATTAAAGATCAGTTGGTTGTTCTTCTTGATACTTATAAGCTCTTTTCAGAAGATGAGCTTTCAGGTCTCAAGAAGATGAAGGAAGATTTAAATAAGGACTGATGAGAATGAAATATACTCAGAATATTGAGAGGGCTGCTGGCATCCTTATGGCTGTTAGCAGTCTTCCTTCAAATTATGGAATTGGAACATTTGGACAGGAAGCCTATAAATTCGTAGATTTTGTACATGAATGTCATCATGGATATTGGCAGGTGCTTCCTTTGGGACCTACAACATATGGAGACAGTCCATATCAGGCTTACTCAGCATTTGCCGGAAATCCTTATTTTATCGACCTGGATATGCTGGTTGATGAGGGATATATAAGCCTTGACAAAATCCTTGAAAAGGACTGGGGCGATGGAAATGTTCCTGTAAATGTGAGCGAGGATGAGGCCAAATACGGCAATTATCCTCACAATTTTGATGTAAATTTGGGACACCCTAATTACGTGAGCTATGAGAAGCTCTTTAATGCAAGGCTGGAAGTTTTAAAGCAAGCCCATAAGGGATTTTGTCTTAAGAGGAGTGAGTCTAAGGCCAGACTTGCCAAGGGACTTCCACTCTATAAAAGATTTGACAACTTTATGAGGGATAACGCCTTCTGGATTAGGGACTATTCCCTCTTTATGGCCCTCAAGGAAAAGAATGAGTATAAGTCTTGGCTTGAGTGGGATATTGACATACAGAAAAGGGAGGCTGCGACTCTTGAGAAAGTAAGCCTTGAACTTGAGGAAGAGATTGATTTCTGGAATTTTATTCAGTTTGAGTTTGCCAGTCAGTGGTCAAAGCTAAAGAGCTATGCTAATCAGAAAGATGTAAAGATAATAGGTGATATTCCAATCTATGTCGGATTGGACAGCGTTGATGTCTGGGCTCATTCAGACCTCTTCCTGCTCGATGAAAACCTGACTCCAACCAAGGTTGCCGGTGTGCCACCAGATGCCTTCTCAGATCTGGGACAGAAGTGGGGTAATCCTATCTATGACTACAAGAAGATGAAGGCGGATGGCTTTGAGTGGTGGAGAAAGAGAATCGAGAAGAATAGTCAGCTCTATGATGTTATAAGAATTGATCACTTCCTTGGTATCGTTAAGTACTACACTATACCTGCACAGAATCCTGATGCAAGAGAGGGTGCTTACGAGGAGGGACCAGGTCAGGACCTTCTTGATGTTATCAATGAGGCCAAGGGCGATACAGTTATTATTGCTGAAGATTTGGGAGTATCTTTGCCTGAAGTGGCCGAGATTCTTGAATATAATGACTACCCATCTATGAAAGTCTTAGAATTTGCCTTTGGAGGCGACAGGAAGAATCCGCATCTTCCATATAACTATCCTGCAAATTGTGTGGTTTATGGTGGTACTCACGACAATGAGACTCTTATGGGATTCTTAAATGATAGAGGAGATTGTGAGCTAGGTTACGCATTTGACTATCTAGATACAAGAGACAGAAGAAGAATGGTGGATATGGTCTTCAGAGAGGCTTATGGCAGCGTTGCAAAGCTTGCAATCTTTACAGTGCAGGATATCTTAAAGCTGGGCAATGAAGCCAGGATGAACACACCTTCAAGTATGGGAAATAACTGGAAATGGCGTATGAGCAGGGGACAGTTAGGCGAGAAAGAAGTCAATGATATGAGATATTTAGCCAGCGTCTTTGGAAGGGAAACATATTAAAACTTGCAATGAGTTTGGCTATGTGCTAATATTCTTTATACCGCGTACAGATGTATTTTGTAGGTGAACACATGAAAGGTCGTGCCTTAAAATGCCAGATGAGAGCAAGTATTTTGTGGTAAAACAGAAGGCTCTGCCTGAGGTCCTGATAAAGGTTGCTCAGGTCAACAAGCTTATTGAAACTCAGGAGTTATCTATTGCTGAGGCTACTGAGAAGATAGGCATAAGCCGAAGTTCTTATTACAAGTATAAGGATGATATCTTTCCTTTCAGAGATAATGTGAAGGGAAAGACAATAACATTTGTCCTATCTATGGAAGATGAGACTGGACTTTTGTCTGCTGTATTGAAGATTATTGCTGATTACAGTGCTAATCTGTTGACAATTCATCAGACAATACCGGTTAATGGAGTTGCTTCGCTTACATTGAGCGTTGATATTCTGCCTACAACCGGTGATTCGGCTAGGATGATTGAGGATATTGAACAGTTACACGGTGTGAGATATCTTAAAATTCTGAGCAGAGAGTAGGGCTTGGCTGCTAGAATCTAGCATTTAAGCTTATTAGTAAGAAAAGAAAGAGGAAGTAATATGGCTAAGATTGCAGTATTAGGCTACGGAACAGTAGGTTCTGGTGTAGTAGAAGTACTTGAGACAAACAAGGACTCAATTAAAAAGCGTGCAGGTAAGGAAATTGAAGTTAAGAAGGTACTTGATTTAAGAGATTTCCCTGGCGATCCAATTCAGGAAAAGATTGTCCACGATATCAAAGAGATCATCGAAGATGAGGAGATTGAGGTCGTTGTCGAGGTTATGGGCGGCGTTGAGCCAGCATTTACCTTTGTTAAGCAGGCACTTGAAGCTGGAAAGAGCGTATGTACTTCAAACAAGGCCCTTGTTGCTGCTCACGGTGCAGAACTTCTTGAGATTGCTAAGTCAAAGAGCCTTAACTTCATGTTTGAGGCATCGGTAGGTGGCGGTATTCCTATAATCCGTCCTCTCAACCAGTCTCTCACAGCAGATGAGATTACAAAGATCACAGGTATCCTCAACGGTACTACAAACTATATTTTGACAAAGATGAGCCGCGAGGGAAGCGACTACGATGAGACTTTGAAAGAGGCTCAGAAGCTTGGCTATGCAGAGAGAAATCCTGAAGCTGACGTTGAAGGATTTGACGCTTGTAGAAAGATTGCCATCCTCACATCACTTGCATATGGCTCAACAGTTAACTTTGAGGATATCAGATGTGAAGGTATCAGCAATATCACAACAGTTGAGTTTAAGTATGCAGAAGCTTTGGGCTGTGCAGTTAAGTTGCTTGCAACAAGCTACCGCAAGGATGGCAAGGTTTATGCCATTACAGCTCCATTTATGATTAGCAATGAGCATCCTCTCTATAATGTAAATGATGTACTCAACGGAATCTTTATCAACGGCAATGTTATAGGCAATGTTATGTTCTTCGGAGCAGGTGCTGGTAAGCTTCCTACAGCTAGTGCAGTAGTAGCAGATGTTGTAGACTGTGTAAAGCATAAGGGTAAGAATGTTATGACAGTGTGGAGCTCTGAGAAGCTCAGCTTAGGCGATGCTGATGATGAGGTTTGGAGATTCTTCGCTAGAGTTAAGGACGAGGATGATGCAAGAGTTAAGGTAAGAGACGCATTTGCCGAGGCTAAGATTGTTGAAATTGCAGAGACAAGCGGCGAGTTCGGTATTGTAACTGAGGCTATGTCAGAGGCTGAATTCAAGGCTAAGACAGAGGGACTTAATCTTATCAACAGATTAAGAATCGACGATACACAGCTTTAATCTGGCTCTTTATTACAGGATGTTCACATTATAAGTGTTAAAAAGATTATTAATATTAAGGTTTTAAACTAAGGAGATTGAAATGGTAAAGGTAGTTAAGTTTGGTGGAAGTTCACTTGCAAGTGCTGATCAGTTTAAGAAGGTTGGCAAGATTATCAAGGCTGAGGATAGCAGAAGATATGTAGTTCCTTCTGCACCAGGTAAGAGAGACAGCAAGGACACCAAAGTTACAGATATGCTCTATAAGTGCTATGGAGAGGCTAAAGAAGGCAAGAATTTCGACAAGACTCTCAAGGCTATCAAGGAAAGATACAATGAGATCATCAAGGGTCTCGGACTTAAACTTTCACTTGAGGAGCAGTTCAAGGAAATCAAGAAGAATTTTGAGGACCTTGCAGGTGAGGATTATGCAGCATCTAGAGGTGAGTTCCTCAATGCAATTATCATGAGCAACTACTTAGGTTATGAATTTATCGATGCAGCCAGCGTTATCTGCTTTGACAAGGAAGGTAACTTTGATGGAGAAAAGACTAATGATGTTCTCTCTAAGAAGCTTGCTAAGGTTGAGCGCGCTGTAATTCCAGGATTCTATGGCGCTTATCCTAACGGTAAGATTAAGACTTTCTCAAGAGGTGGATCTGATGTTACAGGTTCTATCGTAGCAAGAGCTGTCAGCGCTGATGTGTACGAGAACTGGACTGATGTTTCAGGCTTCCTTGTAGCAGATCCAAGAATTATTAAGAATCCAGAGGCTATCAATGTTATCACATACAGAGAGCTCAGAGAGCTTTCATATATGGGTGCATCAGTTCTCCATGAGTCAGCTACTTTCCCAGTTAGAAAGGCTGGTATTCCAATCAATATCAAGAATACAAATGCTCCAGAGGACAAGGGTACTCTTATTGTTGAGACAACATGCAATAAGCCAGATTCAACAATCACTGGTATTGCAGGTAAGAAGGGCTTTGTATCTATCAGCATTGATAAGGATATGATGAACTCAGAGATCGGCTTCGGACGTAAGGTTCTTCAGGTATTTGAGGACAATGGCATCTCATTTGAGCACATGCCTTCAGGTATCGATACAATGACAGTATTTGTACACCAGGATGAGTTTGTTGAAAAGGAGCAGAAGGTTCTTGCAGAACTTCGCCGTGCCACTGAGCCTGATTCAATTGAACTTGAGTCAGATCTTGCTCTTATCGCAGTCGTTGGTAGAGGTATGAAGAATGCAGTCGGTGTATCTGCTAAGGTTATCAAGGCCCTTGCAGACGCAAGAATTAACATCAAGATGATTGACCAGGGTTCTAGCGAGCTTAATATCATCATCGGTGTTAGAAATAGATACTTTGAGGATGCAATCAGAGCAATCTACAATGCATTTATCTCAGAGGAAAAGTAAGAATAGCTAGTTTTAGTGAGGATTAAAAAATACGTATGGATATAACAGCAAAGATTGCAGAAGAATTACAGGTTAAGAATTCACAGGTAGATGCCGCAATTAAGCTTATTGATGAGGGATGCACAATTCCTTTCATAGCAAGATACCGTAAGGAAGTTACAGGTTCTTTGAATGATGAGCAGTTAAGAGATCTCGATGAGAGACTCAAGTACTTGAGAAATCTCGAGGATAGAAAGGCTGCAGTAATAGCCAGCATTGAAGAACAGGGGAAACTGACAGAGGAACTTAAGAAGGATATCTTAGCTGCTGAGACTATGGTGCTTGTTGAGGATCTTTACAGACCTTATAAGCAGAAGAGAAGAACCAGAGCTACAATTGCCAAGGAAAAGGGACTTGAGCCACTTGCAGACTTCATCCTTGCGCAGGATGCTAAGGAAGCTGTTGAAATCGAGGCTGAAAAGTATGTCAGCGAGGCTGAAGGCAAGGAAGTTAAGGATGCGGCCGCTGCAATTGACGGAGCTCTCGATATAATCGCAGAGAAGATTTCAGATGAGGCAGATTATAGAACTTATATCCGTGATTTTACTATGAAGGAAGGAAAAATCCTTTCAAGTGCCAAGGATCTTGAGGCTAAGAGTGTTTATGAAAATTATTATGATTACTCAGAGTCTCTTGCGACTATTCCTGGTCACAGAATTCTTGCCTTAAACCGTGGTGAGAATGAGAAGTTCCTCACAGTTAAGATTGAAGCTCCAGTAGAGAGAATCTATGGCTATCTTGAAAAGAAAATTATCACTAATGACAATGAATTTACAAGCCCACTGATTAAGAGGGTTGTAGAGGATGCATATACAAGACTCATAGCTCCAGCGATAGAGCGTGAGATAAGAAGTCAGCTCACTGAGACAGCTGAAGATGGAGCTATCAAGGTCTTTGGTAAGAACTTAGAGCAGCTGCTTTTACAGCCACCTATAGCTGGAAAAGTAGTTCTTGGCTGGGATCCAGCTTTCAGAACCGGTTGTAAGTTAGCAGTTGTAGACCCTACAGGTAAGGTACTTGCAACTAAGGTTATATACCCAACTGCACCTCACAATAAGGTTGAGGAGTCAAAGAAGGCTGTAGATGAGCTTATTAAGAAGTATAATGTAGGCCTTATCTCATGTGGTAACGGAACTGCATCAAGAGAATCTGAGCAGATTATTGCCGATATGATCAAGGAGTATAAGCTCACAGGCGTTGATTATATAATCACCAATGAGGCTGGTGCTTCTGTATATTCTGCAAGTAAGCTTGCAACAGAGGAGTTCCCTGATTTTGACGTAGCACAGAGAAGTGCAGTATCTATTGCTAGGCGTGTTCAGGATCCTTTGGCTGAGCTTGTTAAGATTGAGCCACAGTCTATAGGTGTAGGACAGTATCAGCATGACTGTAACCAGAAGAAACTTGCTGAGGCCCTTACAGGTGTTGTCGAGGACAGCGTAAACCGTGTGGGCGTTGATTTAAATACAGCTTCAGCTTCCCTCTTAGAGTATATTTCAGGTATCTCTAAGGCAGTTGCCAAGAATATAGTTACTTACCGTGAGGAAAATGGTAAGTTTACAAACCGTCGTCAGCTCCTTAAGGTTGCCAAGTTAGGCCCTAAGGCTTTCGAACAGTGCGCTGGTTTCATGAGAATTTCTGGCGGAGACAATCCACTTGACTCAACAAGTGTACACCCAGAGTCTTACGAGGCTGCTAAGAACCTTCTTGAGTCACTGGGCTATGATCTTACTTCTATCTCTAGCGGAGAGCTCAAGGATCTTAAGAAAAAGGTTACTGACTTGGCTGCTATGTCAGAGAAGCTTGGAGTTGGCGAGATTACTTTGAAGGATATTATTGCCGAGCTTGAGAAGCCGGGCAGAGACCCTAGAGAAGAGATGCCAAAGCCAATCCTTAGAAAGGATGTCATTGCTATCGCTGACCTTAAGCCAGGTATGATTCTTAAGGGCACAGTCAGAAATGTAATTGACTTTGGAGCATTTGTCGATATAGGAGTTCACCAGGATGGTCTTGTTCACATCTCTCAGATGTGTTCAGACAGAAGGGTTAATCACCCTCTTGATGTAGTTAGTGTAGGTGATATCGTTGATGTCAGAGTTATCTCAGTCGAGGAAGGCAAGGAGAGAATCTCTTTGTCTATGATTCTTGATGAGAATGAAGCTAACAATAAGAAGTTCGTAAAGAACCCTGATGGAAGCGACAGAAAGGGTCCAGCTAAGGGCGATAGAAGAAATGCAAAAGATGGTAAGAGAAAGTCTTTCAATGGTCGTAATGACGGAAAGAAGTCTAAGAATGAAGGCTTAGATCTTACAAGTCTTGCTAAATTTATGAAATAAATCAATATAGGTGCATGCTGGGCAGTATTATTGGGAGTTTAAAAATGCATAACTCTCTTGCTGCCTGGCATGTCTTGTTTTAAAGGTTAAATTATTATTATGATTGAAAAAATTGAGACTTATGGCGATAAAGAGACTTATGAATTAGGTTTTAAGCTGGGAAGTCAGGCCTTTGAGGGAGAGATTATCTGCCTGACAGGCGATTTGGGTACTGGAAAAACAGTATTTGCCAAGGGATTTGCCAAGGGCCTTGGAATTGAGGAAGAGATTTCAAGCCCAACTTTCACAATTATTCATGAATACGAGAGTGGAAGGCTTCCGCTTTATCACTTTGATGTGTATAGATTGAGCGACATCAGCGAGATGGATGAGATTGGCTATGAGGAGTACTTCTTCTCAAAGGGGGTCTGCCTGGTTGAGTGGGGAGAGCTTTTCTATGACCTCTTTCCTAAGAACAGCAGATATATCACTATCAAGAAGGATCTGAGCCGAGGCGTGGATTACAGGTGTATCGAGATTGAAGATAGATAGGTTTATGGAGGAAATATGAGGATACTTTCGATTGAGAGTTCAGCAACTACAGCATCTATCGCCATCTTGGATGACGATGTGCTTAGAGCTGAATATACAATTAACTATAAAAAAACACATTCACAGACTCTTCTGCCTATGATTGATGAAATTTTTAAGATGACAGAGACCGAAAAGGACTCTATAGACGTAGTAGCCGTGTCTGAGGGACCAGGTTCCTTCACAGGCTTAAGAATTGGAATTGCGACTGCTAAGGGAATTGCCCTGGCTCTTGGAAAAAAGACAGTAGGTGTGCCAACACTTGAGGCGCTTGCCAGCAATTACTATGGCACTGAGCTAAAAATTTGCCCTATCATGGATGCAAGAAGAGAGCATGTCTACAATGCGGTCTATCACTATGAAAAGGCGGCAAATGGGCACTACAATCTAATTGTTGATAAGGAGCAAAGACTTATCCTGATAGACGATTTGCTGGATGAACTTGAAGCTGATGGCTCAAGCGTACTTATTCTAGGTGATGCTTCTGGCCTGATCAGAGATAAGTTCGAAAAGAGACAGGCTGATAAGGCTAAGGAAATTGAGCTTATATATGCGCCGGCTGCTATGAACAGCTTGAAGGCTTCGAGCTTGGCACTTAGAGCTCAGGCTTTGATTGATGAGGGAAAACTTATGGATTCTTCTGATTTGAAGCCTGATTATCTTCGCCCATCACAGGCAGAAAGGGAGAGAGCCAATGCATCTTTATAAGATTAGAAAGATGAAGGCTGAGGACCTGGATCAGGTAGTAGCCTTGGAAGCTAAGTCTTTTTCGACTCCATGGTCTAGAAAGAGCATTGAAGACGCCTTTCTTAATCCTGATAACATCTACATAGTATGTGAGATGGATCAGACTGTTATAGGCTATATGGGGGCTTGGACCAGCATGGGAGAGGCTGATATCATGAATATAGCAGTTGATGAGGCCTACAGAAGAAATGGCGTGGGCAGGTCGCTTATGCAGTCCCTTGAGGCAGTGGGAAAGAAGATGGATGTCTCGGCCTACTTCCTAGAAGTTAGGGAGAGCAATGCGGCTGCAAGAAAGCTGTATGAGTCGATGGAATTTAGAAATATTGGAGTGAGAAAGCACTACTACAGGGAGCCTGTTGAGGATGCTATAATCATGTCAAAAGTTTACAGATTAGAGGATGAGTTCGATGCTTGATGTATGTTTGCTAGGATGCAGTGGAATGATGCCTTTGCCTGGGAGATGGTTGACATCTCTTATGACAAGACTTAATGGCTCTAACTTGCTCATAGATTGCGGCGAGGGAACACAGATTGCAATAAGAGAGAAGGGCTGGTCTTGCAACCCTATAGATGTAATTCTTTTTACGCATTATCATGCTGATCACATAAGTGGTCTGCCGGGGCTTTTGCTCACTATAGGAAATGCAGAGAGAAACAAACCACTCACTCTTGTGGGCCCTAAAGGTTTAAAGAAGGTTGTGACAGCTTTGAGATCTATAGCGCCAGAATTGCCATTTGAGATCAATTTTATAGAGCTTGAAGGTGATGAGGAGCATCTTTCTATATCAGGTTATGAGATAGATGCTTTTAGAGTAAGACACTCTGTCACTTGCTACGGCTACTCACTGAGTGTACCTAGAATTGGAAAATTTGACGTAAAAAAAGCCATGGAGAAAAATATTCCAAAAAATGTGTGGAATAAACTTCAACATGGTGGTACAGTAGAGGTAGAAGGAAAAGTGTTCACTCCTGACATGGTATTGGGTCAGGATAGAAAAGGAATAAAGGTTACATACTGCACAGATACAAGGCCGGTCGACTCAATAGTGAAGGCAGCAGAAGGCTCAGATTTATTTATCTGTGAGGGTATGTATTCGGATGCAGATAAGGATTCTAAGGCAAAGGAGAATAAGCATATGACTTTCAGGGAGGCGGCTACACTTGCTAGCAGGGCCCAGGTTAAGGAATTATGGCTTACTCACTATAGCCCATCTTTGGTTAATCCTAAGGATCAGGTTAAGACTATCAAGAAGATATTCCCAAATGTGAGAGCTGGAGAAGATGGAATGTCTTTGGATATTGATTTTGAAGATTGATTTTAAAGATTGATTTTAGAGATTGATTTTAAAGATTGATTTTGAAGATTCTTATGCAGATTTAGAAAGGAGGAGGGGCGCTTTATGGCTAAGGCAAAAACTAAGACAAAGAGAAAGAAACCAATAAGTACCACAAGAAGTGCTGTTGTCTTTACAGTTCTTGCCCTTATGTGCGTCTTGTACTTCTACTACCTTTCAAATAGAGGAGCGAGTGTTGAGAATATCAATTCCTCGACTAATGATACAGAGTTGTCGACCTTGCTCAATAAGAATATAGATGCGGCATATCCAGAGTCGCCTAAGGAAGTTGTAAAGCTCTATGCCAGGTATACAAAGCAGTTCTATAAAGACGGTTTGACTGATGACCAGGTTTCAAAGCTTGGAAATCAGGCTAGAATTCTTTTTGATGCAGAGCTCAAGGCACCTCAGACTGACAGTCAGTACATTGAAAGTCTTAAGGCTGAAATTGCAGACTATAAGTCCAACAACAGATATGTTGCGGCATTTCTTATTGATGAAAGTGAGAATGTAAAGTACAAGCAGTTCCAAGGAAAGAGCTATGCCATGGTCAATGTGGTCTATAATGTGAGAGAGGGTTCTAATCTTATCACATCTGTGACTCGATACACTCTGCGCAAGGATGATGCATCGGCTAGGTGGAAAATCCTGTTCTGGGAAAATCTTGGCGGTAACAAGAAGGAAGATTGAGATGGAAAAAGAAGTTAAGATTCTCGCAATTGAGAGTTCATGTGATGAGACAGCAGCTGCGGTCGTTGTAAACGGTCGCAGAGTGCTGTCTAATGTTATTAATACACAGATTGCAATCCATACAGAGTATGGCGGTGTAGTGCCTGAAATTGCGTCTAGAAAGCATATTGAAAATATTAATCCAGTTGTCATTAAGGCCCTTAGTGATGCTAATCTGACCTTTGATGATATAGATGCGATTGCAGTAACTTATGGTCCTGGACTTATTGGAGCCCTGCTTGTAGGTGTTGCTGAGGCTAAGGCTCTTGCCTGGGCCTTGGATAAACCTTTGGTTGGCGTTCATCATATTGAAGGCCATATAAGTGCTAATTACATTGAAAACCCAGATTTAGAGCCACCATTTGCCTCTTTGGTTGTTTCGGGAGGACACACTCATCTGGTAATGGTTGAAGAGTACGGAAAGTACAGTATTATAGGTAGAACCAGAGACGATGCGGCTGGTGAAGCATTTGACAAGGTGGCAAGGGCTGTGGGCCTGGGATATCCTGGTGGCCCTAAGATAGATAAACTTGCCCGTGAGGGAAATCCTGATGCAATTAAGTTCCCAGTGGCAAAGGTTTCTGATTCAGTCTATGATTTTTCCTTTTCTGGCTTAAAGTCTGCAGTGCTCAACTATCTTAATCAGGCCGAGATGAAGGGGGAGGAAGTGAACAGGGCTGACCTTGTGGCTTCTTTCCAGAAATCAGTAGTTGATGCTTTAGTGGGTCATGCCATGAGTCTCGTGGATGAGAAGGGCTTAAAAAAGTTTGCTATAGCAGGCGGAGTTGCTTCTAATTCAGCCTTGAGAGAGGCCATGAGCAAGGCTTGTGAGGAGCGAGGAGTTAAGTTCTATCGCCCATCACCAGGACTCTGCACGGACAATGCTGTTATGATAGGTTCAGCTGCTTACTATGAGTATTTGGCTGGCACAAGACACAGTTGGGATCTCAATGCTCAGGCCAATCTTCAGCTTGGAGAGAAGGTAGAGGGCGTTAAAAGATAAAGCGGAATTAAGGGCTATGAAGAGAGGATTGCTATGATGGGAGACAAGATAAAAAAATCTGCGATTATTTTAGCTGGCGGCAAGGGCAGCAGGATGGGAAGTTCTATTCCTAAGCAGTATTTAGATCTTGACGGTAGAAGAGTTTTGTCCTACAGCGTAGAAGCCTTTGCTAAAGTTGGCATGGACAGAATTGTACTTGTCTGCGGCAATGGACTTTATGAAGGCCAGACAGAGAGGAAAATTTGTCAGGAGATTCTTGACACCTATGCAAAAGCAAATGGGGCAGAGACCTACCTTGCAGATGGCGGGGAGGAGAGATACAACTCTGTATATAACGGCCTTACCTGCCTGAAGGAGCTCAATCTTGCAGGAAGCGAAGCTGGCTCAAATTCCAGCCAGGAGATTGTTTTTATCCATGACGGAGCTAGAGCTTGCGTGACTGAAAAGATAATTGAATCTTGCTTTGAGGATGCTATAAAGTATAAGGCTTGTGTTGCGGCTGTTCCTGTAAAGGATACTATAAAAGTTGGGAACAAGGATGGCTTTTCTTTGCATACACCTGATCGCAGTACTTTATGGCAGATTCAGACACCGCAGACCTTTGACTTTGACACTATTCTTACAGCTTACCAGTCTATGATTGATGATGCCGACAGGGGGCCAATAACAGATGATGCCATGGTCCTTGAAAAGTATACAGATATTAAAGTAAAACTTACAATGGCAGATTATTGTAATATAAAAATCACAACACCAGAAGATATGTCGATTGTACGTCTTTTTGTACAAAAAAAATAAAAAAAACGCTTGACGGAATGGGGCCTCAATGCTATATTATACTAGTCGTCGCGATACGGCACACAACTTAAGACATGGAGAGGTATCGAAGTGGTCATAACGAGGCGGTCTTGAAAACCGTTTGTCCGCAAGGGC
>CAMUXE010000015.1 GCA_947164605.1 uncultured Lachnospiraceae bacterium
CTGGGCGTGTTCGGGACTTGCACCCGTTAGAGCGCGCCCATGGCGCGCAAACTCAGAAAAGGCTGTGAGAAGCATTGCACTTCCCACAGCCTTTACTTTTACGTTGTAGCAATATTCAATAATTTATATTAAATTACTTCTTCTTTGTAGCGTTTACAACGTCCTTAAGAGCCTTACCAGCTCTGAACTTTGGAGCCTTGCAAGCAGGGATCTTAATAGCCTTGCCTGTCTGTGGGTTCTTACCAGTTCTAGCAGCTCTCTTTGTTACTTCGAATGTACCGAAGCCAATAAGCTGAACCTTCTCACCCTTCTTAAGCTCTTCAGAAACAACATCGATAAGTGCCTTAAGAGCCTTCTCGCTATCCTTCTTTGTAAGTTCTGTCTTCTCAGCGATAGCTGCAACTAATTCTGTCTTGTTCATTGCAAATTCTCCCTAATGATATATATTTATTGGCTTTTGCCAACAGTTAATATATAAACTTAAGTGCATCATTTGTCAATACGAAATCCGCATATTTATCACATCTTTAGCACTTTTTGACACAAAAATGGCTTATTTAAGCCTTTCATAATGCTATTTTTGTTAAAAATGCCCACTAAATCTAGCTTGCTAATATGCAAAAAAACATCAGGCCTCTTAAAAGCCTGATGTTTTTTATAAGCAAAACGCTTAAAATTTCAATAATTTTTAATGCTGTAAAGCTTTAATGATTCGAAAGCTCTAAAGCCTCAATAATTTGAAAATTTGAATTTCAATAAATCAATTAGTTAATCTCGTGAATCCAGCCTTCTGGAGCTTCGATATTTCCTGCCTGAATACCTGTAAGAGTATCGTAAAGCTTCTTGATTACTGGGCCAACCTCTTCCATACCACTTGGGAAGTTGATTTCATTGCCGTGATCAAAGATTCTGCCTACTGGTGAGATAACAGCTGCTGTTCCGCAAAGACCACACTCAGCAAAATCCTTAACTTCATCATATCTTACTGGTCTGTGCTCAACCTTCATGCCACAGTACTTCTCAGCAACTGTAACGATTGAACGACGTGTGATTGAAGGTAAGATTGAATCTGACTTTGGAGTAACAAGATTTCCATCTTTTGTGATGAAGATAATGTTAGCACCACCTGTCTCCTCTACATAAGTTCTTGTAGCTGGATCAAGGTACATATTATCTGCATATCCCTCATTGTGAGCGATTACGATTGGGTGTAAGCTCATAGCATAGTTAAGACCAGCCTTGATGTTACCTGTTCCGTGAGGTGCTGCACGATCAAAATCAGGAACCTTGATCTGTACTGGCTTTGCACCACCCTTGAAGTAAGGGCCTACAGGTGTTACAAGAATTCTGAACTGATATTCGTCTGCTGGCTTAACACCGATAACGGCATTGCTACCAAACATGTATGGACGGATATAAAGTGTAGCGCCTGAACCATATGGTGGAACCCAAGCTTCATTAGCCTTTACGACCTTCTCTACAGCCTCGAGGAACTTCTCAACTGGATACTCAGGCATCTCAAGTCTCTTACAAGAATCAGCCATTCTCTGAGCGTTGAGGTCAGGTCTAAATGTAACGATCTTGCCTTCCTTTGTTGTGTAAGCCTTAAGGCCTTCAAAACAAGACTGAGAATACTGTAAGACACCAGCGCACTCGTTAATCTGGATTGTGTGATCCTTTGTAAGAGTTCCCTCATCCCACTTTCCATCTTTGTAATTTGATACAAAGCTGTAATCTGTCTCCATGTAGCCAAATCCAAGGCTAGACCAATCGATATCTTTCTTTTCTACCATAGTGACGCTTCCTTTCACGTTTTAAATATTGGATTGCTTTCTTTTCCCGCAATTCTTAGCGATAATTTTAACTCTATTAAAGAATTAAGTCAACAAAGCCACTTTAATTTTGTAAGTATTTTTCAAAAAAGAGTCCAAAAGTATTTAAACCTTTTGGACTCACTTTAAAAAATTATTCTAACTTCAATAATTTGGCCTAAATTAGGCATTTAACTCTTATGTCAAATCCAGGAAATAAGCTAATAAATCATATTAATCTCTATCAAGAATCTGCTGATAGAATGTCTTGTAATCTGTTCTGCCTTCATTGGTGAATGCTATAGCTGTTCTAGGATGCTGATTCTGCTGTCCTGTAATAGCATACTGTACATCAGGTCCCCATACATGCTCTTTAGAGAGTGGCAGCATGTCCTTCTCAAGAAAAGAATACACAGGATTGAGATTGTACTTAGGATTTCTAAGGAAGCCAAGTAAGAGCTCAAGTCTGCAGTTACCAGCTCCTCGTCCCATTCCCATCATAGTTGCATCAAGAAGTGATGCTCCTACGCTACAAGCCTCAATAGTATTGGCATAAGCAAGTCTCTGGTTATCATGAGCATGTATACCTACCTTTTTGCCAAATGTCTCGCCAACCTTTAAATACTTATCGACAAGTCCTCTGATCTGCTCAGGATAAAGAGCACCATAGCTATCTGAAACATATACTGTGTCAGCCTTGCTCTCTGCTATAAGAGAAAGAGCTATATTGATGTCCTCCATTGTTGCTGTAGAGATTGCCATTATATTTAAAGTTGTCTCATAGCCCATATCTGAACAGTAGTTGACCATCTCAACAGCAGCTGGGATAGTATTGATATAAGTTGCAACCCTTATCATATCTATAACGCTCTCGCTCTTAGGTCCTATATCTTTTCTGAAATCACATCTGCCAACATCAGCCATAACACTGATTTTTGTGTCTGTGTTATTTTCACCAACAATAGCTCTGATATCTTCTTCATTACAGAACTTCCACTTGCCAAAACTGTTGACATCAAAGATTTCCTTTGAAGCCTTGTAACCAAACTCTATATAATCGACACCTGCGGCTACATCCGCCTCGTAAAGGTTCTTGACGAACTCATCAGTAAAGTAAAAATCATTGATTAAGCCACCGTCTCTGATTGTACAATCAACCACCTTGATATCTGGTCTGTAAGATACTAATTCACCCTTTTTTTCCATCTTTAAAAACTCCTTGTCTGCTCTAGCGCCATCTATATCCTATTACTTAAAGCCTGAGTCCTTTTTATGCTCAATGAGGCTTGAGTCCTTTTTATGCTCACTTGCGGCCTGAGCCCACTTTGGGCTTGAGCCCTTTTAATGCTCACTTGAAATTCAAGCCCCAATAGCTTTTTGCAGATAATAGCATATAGCATATGATGTGTCACATTATTTGCAATCATCAAGATCCAACAAATAATTTATTGCATTATGTGTAATTACCAAAATCAAACACACAATGTATCGCATTATCGCTTTGACGCATTTACGCTTTAATGTACTAAATTGGGTTTATTATAACAAAGGCATCCCCCCCTGTCAAGAAAAAAAATCCCAGAAGCACAAGCTTCAGGGTATCACCAATTAACCTTTTGGTCCTTATGGGTAAAATTCTTAAGTTGGGATGAAAAAGCTTCTTCCTTGCCCTTATAGTAAGCAACTTGCTTATCATTCAGCTTTCCATTCTCAAGCAAGTCTTTAAAGCTATTTTCAAAATCCTTAAAAGCGGCCTGAGCCTCATCTTTGTAATTGTTCTCAAGATTATTGCTGACCTTGGCTATAAGCTCATCAAGCTCAAGGTTCTTTTTTCTAAATCCAAACATAGGCCCCTCCTTTAAAGAGATTTTCTTAATATATCAACAATGTGAGATCCAGCTCCAAGAAGCTCCTTTCTTTCACATATTGCAAGCTGATAATCAATAAAGTACTTAAACTCCTCGTCATCTAGCTTATTGAGGTAAGGCCTTATATAATCGGCCGCTCCATCTGCAGAGATGATAAGGTCTCTCTCAAGCTGACATGCATCTCTAATTCTATCTATGTCCTCAAGTCTGACATAGTCGTAAAGGTCACTAGGCTTGTTCCTGGTGTGGAAATCCTCATCAAGCCTGCCATCAGCAATAACTTCAAGAATGTGCTTCTCCTTAAAAGCATAGCTTATAACACTGTATTCATTCATAACATAGGCTACAAGTATATAACCGCCCTTCTTGACTACTCTCTTAGCCTCTGACAGGGCCTTAACCTTGTCATCATCTCCGAAGAGATGGTACATTGGGCCAAAAACCAAGACCAGGTCAAAACTCTCGTCGTTAAAGCGCTTAAGTTTCATAGCATTGCCCTGATACGCCTTAACTGAGCTCTTCTTAGCCTTAAGCAGGCCTAAATTGTGCTTTACAAGTTCAAGCGCAGTCACGTCATATCCCATGTCAGCAAGAGCTACAGAATACCTGCCTGTTCCAGCCCCCACATCAAGAATCTTAATATCTTCCGGACTCTTAGACTTGTCCTCAGCTATCCTATCAAGATATTTCTTAATATAGGTCATGGAGACAGCAAACTCCACCTGTCCATGCCTTGAATTAAGTCTCTTTTCCTCATTAAATTTATTGTAATAAGCCTCAAGCTCGGTCATCATAAGCCTTGTCATCCTTTTCTAATCATCTTTTTTAAGATGATTTATTTGCCCTCAGGCCTAGATAAGCCTAAATCAGCATTTATCTCACTTTAAAAGAATTTGTGCAACACATTTCGGCGAATGTATAGAAATGTGTACTCTTCTCCCTTTTCAGCGAGCATCACTAAGAGCTTGTACAAAAGCTCATCAGTCTTTTCTTCAATCATGTAGCTTCCACGGCCTTTAAGGTAGTATTCAAGCGAGTCTGAGTCCTTGTAATTTTCCCTGTTATAAGCCTTGCTGGCCGCTACTCTATCGCAGAACATCTCAACTATATACTTTTTAGGCATTTTAAAGCCACGCATTCCTGCAGACTCAGCACCTGCATAATCAATCCAGTACTCGTAGTGGTGCTTATTTCTGCCCTTGTGATGAAGCCAGGATGTAGACACTCCACAAGCCTCTCTCTGAGCATTGTTAGGGCTTCTATTGCCCTGATAATACTTTACTCCCGGCCAGAACTCTATAGGAGAAAATTTTGATAAATCATGCACTATGCCCTGATAGTACAAGCCACAAGCAAAACAATTCTTCATAACATTGTACTTATGAAATAAGACAGTTCTTGTGTGCCCTATTAAATTATATAACAATTTTTCTGCTGTCATAAAGCCTCCTAAAGACTGTGTTGAAAAAGGTATAGCAAAAAGAAAATGATCAAAATTAATATGATTATAATGACTAAAATGAAAATAATCAAAATCAAAAGACTGTATAGTAAAAACTGCCGGTCAAGCCTAAACTTGCCGGCAGTAAAAATACAATTATACTATTTTTTTATTTATCAATTAATAATAATCGAATATCTCTTCTTACTCGTAAAGTGGGTACTTATCTGTAAGACCCTTAACGATCTCGATAGCCTTAGCCTGATTGTTGTCATCTACGCAAAGAGCGATAGCCTCAGCAACTAAGTCCATATCAGCCTCATTGAAGCCTCTTGTTGTTACAGCTGGAGAACCAAGTCTTAAACCACTTGTAACGAATGGAGATGCTGGATCATTAGGAATTGTGTTCTTGTTAGCTGTGATATTAGCAGCATCAAGAAGCTTCTCAACTTCCTTTCCAGTCTTACCCTTGCTGATAAGGTTAACAAGCATAAGATGATTGTCTGTACCGCCAGAAACGATATCAAATCCTCTGTTCTGAAGACCCTTGCAAAGAGCTGCAGCATTGCTAACGATATTCTTAGCATATGTCTTGAACTCTAGCTCTAAAGCCTCCTTGAAACATACAGCCTTACCTGCGATTACGTGCATAAGAGGGCCACCCTGAACGCCTGGGAATACAGCCTTGTTGAGCTTGTGCTCATCAGCGAACTCCTGGCTAGAGAGGATAAGACCACCTCTTGGTCCACGAAGAGTCTTATGTGTAGTTGTTGTTACAACGTGTGCATATGGGAATGGGCTTGGGTGCTGACCACCAGCAACAAGACCAGCAATGTGAGCCATATCAACGAAGAGGTAAGCACCTACTTCATCAGCGATCTCTCTGAACTTCTTGAAATCAAGTGTTCTAGCATAAGCAGAAGCACCAGCGATGATCATCTTTGGCTTGCACTCCTTAGCAATTCTTAAAACTTCATCATAATCGATGAATCCTTCTGGTGTAACACCGTAAGGAACGATATTGAAATAATTACCAGAAACATTAGCGCTTGAACCGTGTGAAAGGTGTCCACCACAGTCAAGGCTCATGCCCATAATTGTATCGCCAGGATTACATAATGCATAGAAAACCTCGAAGTTAGCCTGTGCACCAGAATGTGGCTGAACATTTGCATATGTGCATCCGAAGAGCTCCTTAGCTCTCTCTCTAGCAAGATCCTCAACAACATCTACGTATTCGCAACCACCGTAATATCTGTGGCCTGGGTAACCCTCAGCGTACTTATTTGTAAGAACGCTGCCCATAGCTGCCATAACAGCCTTACTAACAAGGTTCTCAGATGCGATTAACTCAATGTGAGTTCTCTGTCTTGTGAGTTCGTCTTCCATAGCCTTTGCAAGAGCAGGATCATAATTCTTTACTTCATCGAATGAAAACATATCTACCTCCAGTAATAAAATAAACTATTTTTGCATCAATTTATTTCACAGCAAATTAATGAACAAATGTGCGTCATAGACACACACTTAATTATAATACAGTTATCTAGACCTAAAGTCAATTAAATATTGTAAATTAAAAAAAATCTAGTCGCCCTATTCTTTAAACTTATCAAATGATAAGCCCAAATATAAGTCTACCTCACACAGCTGATTGGCATGTGTGAGGTAGATATTTTTAATCTCTTAATTTAAGTCATAAATCATCAAATCTTAAATCTATTGATTGAATCAGACAAATTCTTAGAATTCTCAGAAAGCTTCTCAGATGCATTGTTGAGCTCTTCAACCTGAGCGAGCTGCTTGTTGGCAGTCTCTGTAACCTGCTCAGATGCGGCAGCTGTCTCTTCAGATACAGCTGATATGCTCTGAATTGCATCGATAGTCTGAATCTTAGCTTCTGAAATATCGTCAACTCCGCTGATAATCTTGTTGAGATTCTCAACCAACTCCTCGAACTGGCCCTGAATAGAGGCAAATACTTTCTCTGCGCTTGCAAGTGACTGGTTCTGAGTCTCTACAACTCCCTCAGCCTTCATTGCTATTGCAACAGTATCGTTGGTCTTCTCATCGATATCCTCGATAATTTTTCTAATCTCATTAGCTGATGCAGAAGACTGCTCAGCAAGTTTTCTAATCTCTTCAGCTACAACAGCAAAGCCTCTTCCAGCCTCACCTGCTCTGGCAGCCTCAATTGAAGCATTGAGAGATAAGAGGTTTGTCTGGCTGGCAATATCATTGATAGCACCGATAATATTTACGATTGCCTTAGATGCCTCACCAAGGGAATTAATCTCAGTAATAACCTTCTGAGTAATCTCAACAGTAGACTCAGCATCGGACTTTAACTCGACGATAGATGCCATACCTTCGTTAACAATTGACTTTGTCTCATCAGCAATCTGGGCAATACGTGTCGAATTCTGAGACACAATATTGATCTTGTCTGAAAGGTTATCCATCTGAGTCAGGCAGTTCTCTGAATCTGTAGCCTGCTGTACAACACCCTTCTCGATTTCCTCGATAGCAATTGATATCTCCTTAGTTCCCTGTAAGAGGAGCTTAGCAGAATCTGCAACTGTGAGTGCTGAAGTATCTACCCTGTCAGATACATTCTTAGTCTCTGAAATAAGGTCATTAAACTGACCAACCATGGAATTTGCGCTCTTTCCAAGCACGGCAAATTCATCTTTGCCCTTAACTTCCATGCGTGTAGTCAAGTCTCCATCAGCAGCCTTTGCAAGTCCACTCATAATCTTCTTTATGGCAATTCCGATATTTGTGGCAAGTGCACCACCTACAAGAACTGCAACTATAAGTGTAAGGATAATCATTACTACTGAGAGATACTTGATTGCTGCAGCCTGAGATACAATAGTTGAATCAGGAATTATAGCAGCTACCATAAAGCCCTGGTCAGTTATTGAGTATATGAAGAGACTCTTCTTGCCGTTGAACTTAACGTAAGATGAACCCTTTTTCTCTCCTGACTCTAAGGCTGCCTTGTAAAAATCTGTATCATATATATACTTTTTTGACTCTTCAAGCTTTAAGTCTGGCGCTGTGATAATCTCACCACCATCAGGAACTACAAGAGCCACAAGGCTGTTCTTACCAAAGTTAATATTACTTATCTTCTCATTGACCGAATCAACTGTCACATCAAAGAACATATAACCTACGCCCTTTGAGTTATTGCCCATAATCTGTCTTGCGTAGCTGATTGAATAATCCTTGTTGACTTTAGTGTCAAGATATTCTCTGCTTGAAAGCCAAATAAAGCGAGACTGATCAATCTCTTTACCCTCGGCTGAAGCCTGCAGTTTCTCATACTCACCGCTAGCTTCAAGCTTTGATGTTGTAGTATTGATCGGCTTGCCTCTCTTACCTATCAGGTAAACGCCCTTTATGGACTTATTGCTCTGGGCTGTAGAAGAAACCTGTTTGCTGAGCTCAGAATACACATCAGAGTCAGTAACTGAATCTGTAATCGTTGAAGCGTAGTAAGACTTAACATTGGACGAATTGGCCAGGTCGTTAGCCTGAGACTCAACATTGCCAAAAAGAAGGGCATAATAATCTGCTGTCTTCTCAACTGTGGTCTTTGAAGCCTCTGTAAAACTCTTAGTCAAAGCCTGGGATGCAGTTGTGTAAGAGACAACACCGAGTATGATAATCAAAATTACCGGTATAGCGAAGCCAGCTATAAGCTTAGCTCTGATAGGAATTCCAGCACTTAAGACATTGAGAGTGTTCTTAGTCTGATCTTGTGCCTTCTTCTTTATTGCTCCCTTATCAAGGCTTTTATTTCTTTTAGCCTTTGTCTTCTTAGGCTTTTGTTTTCCTGTCTCGACTCCTTGTTCTAGCTGAGTTTCAGCACCAACCAAGTTTTCACTTTCTTGATTCAGCTGAGTTTCAGCTCCAATCACATTTAGGTCAAGACCCTCAGCAGGGCTTTTAGCCTTCTTTCTTTTCTTTGCAAACAAAGATTTACTCTTTGCTTTTTTTGCCTTTTTAGGCTTTTCTGAAACATTTACTCCATCTTTTGCATTAAGGTCATCACTCATCATATCGGCCTCCTTGCCATAACATATAGTGTTATTTTAGTAAAATTCGTGGTTCCAAGTAACAGAAAGTCTTTGATTTTTTCTCATATTAGCTATTATTGCTCGTCAACCTCAATATCTGTCTTAATTGAGAGCTCCTTAAGCTGCTTCTCATCTACTACATCAGGAGCATTAGTGAGTAAGCATGTTGCATCCTTATTCTTAGGGAATGCAATTACGTCTCTGATAGAGTCGCATTTAGCCATAAGCATTACAAGTCTGTCAAGACCGTAAGCCAAACCAGCGTGAGGTGGTACACCATACTTGAAAGCATCAAGCAAGAAACCAAACTTCTCGTTAGCCTGCTCATCATCGATACCAAGAGCTCTAAACATTCTAGACTGTATATCTGACTGGTGAATTCTTACACTACCGCCACCGATTTCACAGCCGTTAAGCACGATATCGTAAGCCACTGCTCTAACCTTACCAGGCTCTGTCTCAAGAAGATCAAGATCTTCTTCGTTAGGCATAGTAAATGGATGATGCATAGCCATATATCTGTTCTCTTCGTCTGACCACTCAAACTGAGGGAAATCAGTAACCCAGAGGAATTTGTAGTCTGACTTATCAAGAAGTCCCAACTGCTCAGCCATCTCAATTCTGAGTGCTCCGAGTACATTGTAAACAATCTTGTTTCTATCTGCTGCAATGAGGATAAGATCTCCAGCCTTAGCCTCTACTGCATTAGCAATCTTTTCAAGTTCTTCATCGTTTGTGAACTTGGCAAATGAAGCTTTCTTACTTCCATCTTCGTGAAGAGCTACATATGAAAGGCCCTTAGCACCATAGCCCTTAGCAAAGTCTACTAAAGCATCAAGTTTCTTACGAGCCATACCGCCCTGGCCAGGTACACAGATAGCACGAACTGAGCCACCATCAGCGATTGCATTAGCAAACACGCCAAACTCAGAATCCTTAACCAAGTCTGAAAGGTCCTTGAGTTCTATGCCAAATCTAAGATCAGGCTTATCAGAACCAAATCTGTCCATTGCCTCCTGCCATGTCATTCTCTGAATTGGAAGAGCAACATCCACATCAAGAATCTCTTTAAAGAGATAAGCAAGAAGTCTCTCATTGACATCCATTACATCTTCCTGATCTACGAAAGAAAGCTCCATGTCAATCTGAGTAAACTCAGGCTGTCTGTCTGCTCTAAGATCCTCATCACGGAAACATCTAGCAATCTGCATATATCTATCATAGCCAGAACACATAAGCATCTGTTTGAAAAGCTGTGGTGACTGTGGAAGAGCATAGAAGTTGCCTGGATGTACACGGCTTGGTACAAGGTAATCTCTAGCGCCCTCTGGTGTAGACTTTGTGAGCATTGGTGTCTCAATCTCAAGGAATCCTTCATTAGCAAGGAAAGCACGAGTTAAGGTCATAACTCTAGATTTCATCATGATATTCTTCTGAAGGTCTGGTCTTCTCAAATCAAGGCAACGATACTTAAGTCTGATATCTTCCTTTGTATTGATACCCTCCTCGATTGGGAATGGAGGTGTCTCAGCCTCTGAAAGAATTCTTAAGTTCTTAGCTATAATCTCAATCTCACCAGTCTTCAAGTTAGGATTTACTGCGCCAGATCTCTTAGCAACCTCACCTGTTACAGCAATTACAAACTCATTACGGATTGAATAAGCCTTGTCAAAATTTTCCTTACCAACTACATTTTCATCAAAAAGAATCTGAAGGAGACCAGTTCTATCTCTTAAATCAACGAAAATAAGTGCTCCAAGATTTCTTCTCTTCTGCACCCATCCCATTACAGTTACTTCACTGCCAATATTAGCACTAGAAAGCTCTGTACATCTGTGTGTTCTCTTCAAACCTTTCATCGATTCAGCCATTTTAAATAATTCCTCTCGTTCTGGAACCCTATTTTCAAGGCTCCTGATTTTCTTTTAATATGTTAATTATATCACAAAAGCAGAATTCATCAAGCCAAAAGACTTGAAATATAGGCATTTGCCCAATTACATTTTCAATATTACAATTGTTTTCATTTTTTAGCCTATTGCAATAAAGCAAGAGCACTTATGCCTCTGTCTTGGTATCGAAATTCAACTCCTGATTCTGAGCATATACCTTAGTATTAGCAGGTACTGACTTTGTCAGGAATACATTACCGCCTATTATAGAATCGTGTCCTATAACAGTGTCGCCTCCGAGTATTGAAGCACCTGAGTAAATTGTAACATTGTCCTCGATAGTCGGATGTCTCTTAATCTCGCTCAATGCTCTTCCGCCCTTGAGTGAAAGTGCTCCCAAGGTAACTCCCTGATAGAGCTTTACATGTTCGCCAATCACAGTGGTTCCGCCGATTACGATACCTGTACCGTGATCTATAAAGAAGTACTTAGATATCTCAGCACCTGGATGAATATCAATTCCTGTCTTTGAGTGAGCAACCTCTGTCATAATTCTCGGAATAAGTGGTATTCCAAGCTTATGCAACTCGTGAGCATATCTATACACAGCAATTGCATAGAGTCCTGGGTATGAGATAATAATCTCATTCTTACTGTAAGAAGCTGGATCTCCCTCAAACATGGCTTCGATATCAGTGTCAAGATACTCTCTAATCTTTGTGATCTGCTTCATAAACTTGACTGTTTTCTTCTCAGCCTCGCATGTGCACTGCTCTTCAATGCATTTCTCATACTTCTCATTAAATCTTAAAGCAAGAGAAATCTGCTTTACCAAATTATAAGTCACATCCTCAGTTAGGGACGAAATTGTTGTGCTTATATTGTATCTCTTGTAATTTCGATCTATGTAGTAGCCCGGAAATACAATTCTGTTAAGCTTAATAATAATCTCTTTAATCACATCCCTGTCAGGTTGGTTAAAGATATCAAGATTATCTATGGCTCTCTCTTTTTCAAGGTCCTTGACAATCTCATCTGTCACTTCGCTGATTGAGTCAGCTATATAATTTCTCATTTTTCTCTTCTCCAAAATATTTTAATTTTCGAAAACAACGCAGTTTCTGCCATGTTCCTTACCTACATACATAAGTTCATCAGAGGCTGAAACCATCTTGTCGAGTTCTATCTTTCCTTCATAGAAGGTAACTCCCATAGTAATAGTGTAGGCTATTTTTTTGCCTTTATACTCTACATCATTGTTTGAGATTTTTTCCTGTAAGTCTTTAAAGAAAATCTCTGATTCATTTCTATTAAGGAACTTGCCTGTGTATATCATGACAAATTCTTCGCCGCCCCATCTAAAGACCTGAAAAGCAGGATTTTCCCTGGCAATCTTCTCAAGTTTCATGGCCAAATCTTTAAGGACCTCATCACCAGCTTTGTGGCCATATGTATCATTTACCACCTTAAAGTGGTCAATATCCATCATAGCGAGAGCTACAAATTCATCCCTTGAAATCTTAGACCTCTCATCGTCAACTACCATATACATTTTTCTTCTGTTAGGAAGACCTGTTAGAGTATCTGTACTGGCACTGTTTAAGAGCTTAGACTCCAAATCATAGACTATACTTATAAACTTTGCAGTTACAGCAATAATCATGATAAATGAGACTAATGAATTACATACATAGAAGGTTTTTGCCACATATGGCTCTTTAGCATGATAAAGAGGCTCATTAAAATAGAAATATATTCTGAATGCAAAAAATACTATAGTATCAGCTGCTATAGTCACTTTTACAAATCTGTTAACCCTAAGACCTTTACCCATATAAAAGTCACACAAAAGGAGACAGATTATAAAGCCCAGGCAATAGGTCTGATAGCCATATTCCCAGCCAAGAAGGGCTATATTGAGTATCATATATACGTATATCTCAGAAAAAGAAATTATCAGATATTTCTTTTGTTCTTGCCTCTTTAAAGGTAGATAGAGATAGGTAAAGACAAATATGCTTATAAAATTGTAATAAAAAAGGATATCAAAATGATAATACCAATACATTGGCGCGAAAAGGACATGCGTCATCAAAAGAAAAGTATTGGACTTATAATTAAATTTCAACTCCGGCCTAAAGTAGCCATTTACCTCGTCAGTAATCTTATCCATACACAAGCCCTCAATTAATAAGCTAAAATTAAATAAGTTAAAATTAAATATACACTCCCACTCTATTATCTCTATTTTATTTTTGTAGGCAGACATTGTCAAGGATAAGGCAAGAAAATAGTCACATTCTAAGACTCTTTTACTAATTTTCCTGATATGTAATCAATTGTCATAGCAAGAGTTTGAACTCGCATACCAGATCTTTCAAGAGCCCTCCTGATTTCTTCCTCACTAGGATAAAACTTCTTTGCAATTTTCCTGAAATTGTCCATAAATCCTCCCTCACGAATAAAGATCACTTTCTTCAAAGCTCAATTTTATTATCATAGGTACTTGTCGAGCTCTAATTCAATTCTCTCATTTTTCTTAAAGCTTGGCTTCTCAATAATGTTTCCTCTGCTCACTACCATTTCAAGATTCCTAAGACAAGTTAAATCCTCAAGTAGATTCTTTTTAGCAACTATCATATCTGCGCACTTGCCGACCTCTATAGAACCTGTAACATGGCCAATTCCAGCCAGTTCAGTTGCTCTCTTTGTTGCCGTATACAGGGCAAATGCTTTGGATACCCCAACATATTTGTTGGAATAAACCAGTTCACGCTAGAAATCATACTGAGTAACCCAAGGACAGCCCACATCATTACCCAAAGCTACAGGGATATCATTTGCTATAGCAGCTTTTGAGCAGTCCCTTATTCCCTCATATACCACGTTGCCGTTAAACTGCTCAACATCTGACGCACATAATACAGATTTGTCAAAAAGAGCATAGACAATATTCTCAGCTATAATAGCCACAGAACCAGCCATATGACCACCAAGTACACTTATCCCCTCATTTGAAGCCAAAATTCTAGGTCCTACTCGACTCAATCTTGTCAATCTTGTCAGTCTTCTCAATATTATCAGTCTTATCTGTCTTATCAGTTTTCTCAATTGTCTCAATTGCCTCAATCACCTGGCCATTGGTCAAAATCATCTTACCCGACTCTGGCTGCATATCCTGACTGCCATCAAGAATAAATCCATTGATATATGCGTACTTTTTAGTGTTCTTATTATTTTCCATCTCTAATCCTCATTCAAAAATTCAATAAAAAACCTAAGCTAATAAATTTTCTTCTTTCAATGATACAACAATTAAAAGACCTACATTATTTCTATATGACAATTATTCTTAAATTTTGGAAAAAAAGACAGCCTAGGCTGAACCCGATTCCAATCCTTGGATTTTAAGTCTAAGCTTTTAAATCTAAGAAGTATTTCTAAGATTTGAAAACAAAACTTAAATCCAGGAATTGGATAGTTCAAGGGCTGTCTCCTCTTTAGAGATTTCTTAATTGAATCTCTTTATTAATTTTTTTATCGATTCCACTTACTGAATTTTGCTTTTATAGAACCCACTTAAAAGATTTTGCTTTATAGCAGTTCCTTATCGGCACTTTCTTTAATCAGAGCCTTTAGCTGGCCATGTTCAGGGAACCTATCCCACTTCATAAGCACTGTGTGCTGGCTCTTATAAAAGCCGGCTTCTATCAAAGCCCGCTTCAACTCACTCAAGGTATCTTCCGTATCCTCGCACATAGGATTCTCAATATAATTGATGACTATATCATCATCACATATAACAAGCTTGATATCCTCAAAAGCCTTGCAGGACTTGAGCAGTGTGAACATTTCCGTCAAATATACCTTTTTCCCGGCATCATTGACAAATCTATCCTCCACTCTGCCAATAAGGGTAAGATTTCCATCGCTATCCATAAGTCCTAAATCACCAGTTCTGTCGTAGATTCGACCATCCTGCCCCTCAATCATTCTAGACTCGCCCTCGTCAAAATAGCCATCATACTGGGCTGGTGTTGAGTAGATTATCTCTCCTAACTGTCCTGGAAGTAGCTCTTCAAGGCTATCCGGGTCCACTATGTAGACTGAGACATAAGGCAGAGGGTAGCCTGAACTAGACGTTTCCTCCCCTGATGCTGGCTCTGCGGTAAGCACAGTGCCGGATTCTGGCAGAGCATATGCGCTCCTAATAGATGTATTTGAGCCCCTATCCATAAAGAATTTTGATGCAAGGCTCATTTCCTCAGCCTTCAAGCCCTTACCTATATTGTAAAGCAGCTTTAAATCTGAGAAATCAAAGTCATCAAGCAGAGGATTTTTGATAGACGACATAACCGACGCCTTGGACAGGACCATAATCGTTGGTTTCTGTCTTACAAACTGCTCAGCCAAGACCCTGTCATCCTTGCCATATATTGGTACACAGCATAGCTTAACGCCTATGGTCAGAGGTGTCAGGCCATGCATACATGATCCAGATACCGCAAAAAGAGGAATCCTAGCCATAATGCTGTCATTTCTTTCCATATGCTGATCTGAATACTTTGCGGTCAATGCTGCTGCAATTTGACTCTTATGGGATAAGCATATCTCATGGCCATCATCCGGAGACATGCAAATAAGCAAAGGATATGTAGGTCTAAATGCATCACTTGCACCTGAACTCACCTCAATTGCCATAAAATCTTCCCATTTCTTGACGTATGGAAACGTCCCCTTATAGTCCACATGTGACCTATCCTTGGCATCCAGATATACGTCATTAGGGAGAGAATAAACAATCGTCTCCATCAGACAGTGCAATTTAAAGCTTGTTCCTAAGAATGCCTCACCTATAAAGGCAAATCTCATCTTGCTCTTTTCAATTCTCTCAGCCAGACTATGGTTGCTTGTACCAGGGTAAATCATATAAGCCGTCGCATCAATCTTTCCAAGGGCAAGTATCATAGCAATACTTTCGATTGTCGGCATATCAAGGAGCATAACTAAATCCCCAGGTTTAACTCCGATTATTACAAGTCTTTTAGCTATCTCATCGACAAGAGTAATCAACTCTTTGTAAGTCACGGTTTTTGTCATACAGTCAATAGCTTCTTGGTCCAAATAGTCCCCATTCATAGCCTTAAAGAAACTATAGTAATTCCAAGTGTCATACTTTTTTAAATCAGGTAAGTTTTCATACCTGTTTTCGTTAACCTTCGTTTTTGATAGAGCTTTCGCCTCACTAGAAAATCTGAACATATAATCCACCTCCCGTGCGCATACATACTCATTCTTTGTTAAGTTTATTATATCACAGGCAAGGCCAATATAGACATGTTTTTTAACTTATTTCAATATTTATGTGTTTATAAATAAACTTAGATATACTGTCTAGTTTCCTTTTCTCAAATCATAATCCTTGCGTAATCCTTATGGCATCGTTGACTATCACGTGACCAAATCTAAGCCAGTCAGGATTTCCATCTGTATAGCGCATAATAAAATGTCCAGCCAAGGCCCCATCGTCGACTAAAACAAATGGATAGAAATTATCCGCCTCATCGCAAACCCCATTGCGCCTGCTATACATGTCATCAATCATCTTTGCAGTCAATGGGAATTTGATGATAATAATCAGTTGAAAGCTTACCCTTAAAAGATGTCTTGGGCTTTTCCTTATATTCTGTCAGCTTTCCCAATATGTTAATCTGTTCTTTAAGTTTTTCTAACTCTGCCCTACTGTCTTTAAGAAGCTGATTCTTCCTAGCAAGCAGCATCTGTTCCTTCTTTCGCCTGTTCATGCCGCTCTCAGGCTCCATAAGTTTCATAGTTTTCTCAAAAACCTTGGGACTTCTAGGTAAGTTTGCGAAGTCGGCATATTTGCCCAGATACTCCTCAAAAGATTCTAGCGCCAGATAAGCATTTATCAGTTTTTCATCCTTGTTTTCACTACTTTTCATCAATATTCCTTAACCAATTCACTAATATTATAGCTTTGCTTAAATGCCTCCAAATCGCTCTCATCCTTAATCAGCATAACTTCCGTAAAATGCTTTGTCTCCTTGTCTCTAAATCCAGCGACCTGTTCACCTGTACATATTGAACAGCGCAGAACAGGATACTGTTTATTAGGGTCAAAGCTAAACTCAGCCTTTTTTGCCTTTTTAGAAAATATACTCATATTCACCTTCTAATCCATATCAAAGCCAAATCTCACATTTTCAAAATTCTTGTTTTTCAAATCGTCAAATGCTATAAAATATGACACGCTGTGCAAGCATCCAACGCTGTAATCCACCTGCAGCAAAAGCTCTGTCTGCTCGTTTAGAGTTGTACTCTTTGAGTATCCAAGCATCTTGCTGTCAAAGCTACACATATAGTTCAAGTCATATTTAATCCAACTCTTTCTCAATTCACTAGCCTAAAACTAGAATCATCACATAAACCTGTTCCATATCTAGCTAATTAATTAACCAATTATTTTCAAAACTAATCTGCCATATTCTTTACAAATCTGCACTTTGGAAAATTACTGCAGCCATAGAACTGCTGTCCAGCATGCTTGCCTTTTTTCGCTATTCTAAGAACCATCTTACTTCCGCATCTTGGGCAAATAATATCATCATCATTAGAAAGTTTCAAAGATGGCATTTCAGTTCCTTCTTCAGATACTGAATCGGAAGCAATACTTGTCATATCTGAAATATCTGCAGTCTGCTCCGTATTAGATATCTCTGCTTGGCTTAAGCTTACATGCAAAACTTCTAATTCAGTCTCAGAACTTATCTCATCACTATTCTTCAAGCCTATCTCAGAGCTTAATTCATCATATTTTTCAAGGTAATCAGGCCTATCTTGACAATTCATGGCAAGATACTTCTCACCAAGTTTTATCATATCCTTCATTGAGATTGAATCTTTTCCAGTACTCTCAGTTTCTTTAATATACTTGATCAACTGGTCTGCCCTAATTACCTGCTGTTTGATTTCCTTTTTTGCGTAAGTATCATTAACCACTGTCTTAGGATTTGCCAGAACAACCATACCCTTGTAATAAGTATTAAAGCTATGATTTTTGATAACTCTCATTAAGGTGTTATCATTCTCTGTACGGCATTCTTTCAACACAGTTAGATGTCTCTCATTTTGAGTAATAGGCGAATATATGCCCTCTTTGTAAAACTTATTTCCATACTGCACGGTTCTTATAAAGTCACCGTTGCTATTAATCTCTATATTTCCGTAAAGATTCTTACATTCAAAAATATACTTAAATTTAGGAGCTATAACTAAAAAGTCTATCTGAGCATTTAAGCCGGATTCCGTTTTTATATACAAATCATGCAGAACAACCAGGTTCATTCCACTATTTTTTAGCTCAAATAAAATATTATCTTCACCGATAATTCCAGCTTTTATATTAGCCATTTCTTTTTCAATTTTTTTCTTTGTGTCGCCTGAAGCCTTTGGCAGTAATTCCTCCAGCCTTTTCAAACAATCTTTAGCATCGCTGGATTCCTTAAGAATCACAACCTCCGGTTTAGAAAATAATCCCATCCCAATTCTCCTCGATATATTTCAAAAACTTTTCTAAGTATACCATAAATGCTAGATTTTTCACATAAAAAGCCGCCTAAACCATGACTTAAGTCAAAGCTAGACGACTTTTCTTTATTCTTGTAATTTAATTTGTTCTTTCAACTTAGAATTTGACATCTCTATTCTTGTTAAATTTAATTTAAATCCCAATTGAATAGACACATATTTAATAAAGACTAAAAATCTAGCAAATAAATTCCTATACTTATCTGCTTAAAACTTCCCTTTGTCTCAATTGCCTTGATTTTTCCAAAAAGGAGCTTGCCAGCATCCATAAGTCTCGCGAAGATAATATTATCCTTTTCCGGTATATAGCCCAGTTTCTGGCCTTCCTCATTCAAAACCAGAATTGCATTATCATCAAACTTGTTGTTCTCGCGGACCAGTTTCAACTTGTCATCAATCTTTATTTTCTCAAGTGGGCTTGCATCCTTAAGATGAGTTGTCCCCGCTACAAATGTATCAAAAAGGTGTATTTCCTGGCTTAATGGTTTGATTACATCAGCCAATCCCCTGTCTTTAACCAGAGTCAATGCTTCTTGATTTTTTACTACTATATCCTGAGCCATTTTCTTCCCTCTCTTTCATTCACATTTTATTAAGTTATAATTTCTCAAGTAAATTCCAAAAATTGAAAGCTCTAATAAAGCTTATAATTGAAAGCTCTAATAAAGCTTATAATTCAAATCCATACCAGCCTTAAGGATTAGCTGCTTATAGACCTGGTCCAATTCTTTTTCGTATTCAGAATATTGGACGATTTCCTCATCGAGCTCCCTATGCTTTTCAGCAATCTTATCTTCATCATCAAGAATTATGGTGAAGATATATGGCTCTGAAGTCTTGCATTCTTGGATTTCTGACTCAATGGCGGCAATTTGGTTTTCAATCTCATCGACATTGTATCTTTCTTCCAAATCGTCCTCATCTTCCAAAGCCTTACTGATCAAGAAGTCCAGCTCCATCATCTCCTTTAAATCATTGTTATTATACGCCGCAAGCAGACGAAGCCAGAGGACGTTGAGATCATAATTTTTCTCAGTCTTGGGATTTATATCAGGATGAATTTTCTTTGCAAGCTTGCGGTAAAGTCTCTTAACGGCGTCATGAGTCACTTTGCTTATGGCCTCACCCGACTTTGCAAGTTCAGTTTCTTGCTTCATATCATGAAGCTTGTGATTATACTCAGCTAGATAGCGCTCCATCTCATCATTTAACTGGTCTATATCAATGCTCTTATTGTGATTTATTTTAGTTTGACAAAAAGCAATTCTTTTTTTAAGGCCTATGCAGGAGATTTTCTTTTCAAATAATTCAGACATCTTGACTCCAAATTCATTTAAATATGCAAACCATATTTGGTCCGCTTCCTTCAAAATCTCATCTCTTTCAAAAAGGACCTCCTCATATCTGTCATACAATTCCTTAATTTCTTCTTCCATATGCTACCTCCAAATTGAACATTTGCCGCTACGAGCTTACGCTATATCGTGTGAGCTACAAACAAGACTAATTCTCAATCTTAAATATTCCGAACTCATCTTCAATTGCAGTCAATTTCTTTTTTCCAATTTGTGCCTTGGCAAAAAAATCATCAATGCTTCTAAACCAGTTACCATCGAAATTAATTGCAATTCCGTCATCCTCTAAAGTTGATTCAAGCATATATTTATGTCTCTTATAGATAAAGCTGATTTTATGCGGAGTCTGAAATAGATAATATAAATCGTAGAAGTCGAAATCTTTCTCGTCAAATTCACGTAGTTCATAAAGGTCATCAATCAAATATTTCATAATGCTCAAATTGCCAAAAAACGCATTGTAATGAATTCTAAGTGCGAGAAATCTCTTGGCATTTAGATACATATTCACAGCCTCATCTATCAAATCTTCCTTTAATGACACATCCTGCACTGAATCTGCCTCTGTAGATCTAATTTTTGCCATTCTAGTGTATATCTCTGGCACAGGCTCATTCAAGTTAGTGATTTTAGACATATTCATATATAAATCCTCGATTATTGACTTATACTTCTCATAATCGGCCTTAACAAAATATCCATTTCGGTACATATCAGCCAACTTGTATTTGCTGACCTTATTGCCCGCATCAGCTGACTTTGAGAAGTAATTAAAAGCCTTCTCATAATCCTTACTACCAGTCCTTCCATAGTACCAAACATAGCCAAGGCACGCGTAGGCAGGCTCATAATCATAATCTGCAGCCATCTCATAATACTTTAAGGCAAGCTCGAAATTCTTTATCTCATAATAATAGCCACCAAGCTCCATCATATAGCCAGGCTGCCTTGTTTCCTCAATCAAATAAGCCAAAGACTCAGTATAAATAAATACCTCATCCTCGCTAGGACAACTAATATCATAAAAATCCTGAACATTTTTAATAGCTTCACTAATCTTCATAAGCTCTACCTCCTAGAATCTACCTTGCTTTGTCTTTATACAGAGTATAAATCGGATGCTGTCCCATAAAAATCCCTTGGACAAACATTTTGAAAAATGATGGTTTTCGGGCTAAACACGCTTTGGCCTTAGAGTTTGTTTCTGCCTAAAAAGCACTTTGGCCAAGATTCTTGCAATTTAAGCAAAAATCTTAGCCAAAATTTTTTAGAATCCTTTTTTTCTCTTTATCAAATCCAAGATTTTCTCAAACAATAAAAAAATCTTGGCTATTTCTGCCATTTAAAAAAATTTCTCAGAAAAAAAGCCAAGATTATTTAAATATCAGAAGAATTCTTGGATAGGCTTGCTCAAGCCAGTAAATTGAAGGCCAAACCCACAATTCAAGCCCAAACCCTCAATTTCAAGGCCAAGACAATAATTTGAAGGCCAACCCCTCAATTCAAGCCTCAAACCCGCAATTCAAGCCTCAAGCCTGCAATTCGAAGCCCAAGCCCACAACTCAAGCCTCAAGCCCACAAGCAACTCCCAAATCAATAGTTCTCCATAATCCCCTCAACATACTTCTTCAAGTCCTCAACCACGCTTGTTGGGTGAGTTAGCTTCACACCACTGCCAAGACCCAATATCCATCCATAAAACTGTGGACTGACTGAAACCCTAACTTTGAAGGCACTTGTGTTTTCATCAACCTTCCTGAATTCTATTTCCTTGCCGAATCGGTCTATAAAAATTCCACACAAGTCATTCTTAAATTCAATAGTGACGCACTCCATACGGCCATGGTACATGCCAAATGTAGCATTTGTATACGAGGCCATATCTGTTTTCTCGAACTCTTCCTGACCATCTCTATTCTCGTCAAGAATTTCCATCTTTTTCATTTTATCAACTCGGTAATGCTTAATTTTCTTCTCCGAAGAATGATATGAAATCAAATAATAATTTTCATCAGCCCAGACAAGAGCCCAAGGGCTCACAACCACTGGCTTGCCATCATGCTTGTCTTCAAGTTCCTTCTTGATGTCCCACTTGTAGTAGTTGAAGCTAATTTTTTTATTTTGAATAATAGCATTATGAATGTCGTCAACATTGTAATAAATCGACTCATTCATAGACTTAACCCTGTCATTATTAAAGACCTGTCTATCTAACTGTTTGGCCTCATACTTGCTGACATAACTCTTTAGCTTGTCTATCAGATCCTTTGATTTCTTGTTAGAGATAAAACGGGAAGCCTCAATCGAGTCAATCAAAAGTTTGATTTCGGCCAGTTCAAACTGTCTCTTTCCCACATGATATAAGGTATCGCGTCCAATCTGTTCTTTTAGAATCTCAATTCCAAATTTATCGGACATATCCTGAAAGTCATTATAGATGCTCTTCCTCTCAGCAGTGACGTCGTAGTTCTCTAATTCTTTGAGAATTACAGGCATAGTTATACCATGCTTATCATCAGTTTCTCTCTGCATAATTTCCATAAGGTATTGTAATTTAAATTTCTGATTTACTCCTCTAGACATATGTTCTCCCAATCGATATTCCTAAACCAATAGTCTTTTTCATTTTTAATTTTTAATGAGTAACCTGTCTCTTCATTTCCTTTAAATTCTACATCAATTCCAGCGTAAGAATACTCTGTAATTATCCCATTTATATGACTTAGCATACTCACCTGCGGCGAATCAATCTGGAGGCGGTATTTTCTCACATCCTGCTTCTCAAACTGTGGAAAGAACTCTGTCAGCTGAACCTCTGGAAAGAGAATCATATCTGCCCCTTCCTCTGCAGCTGTCTTGATCAATTCAATCCTGCACAATATTTATCTTTTGTTAACTGGCCTATTGCATTAAAAGTAAAGTCATGTACAAAGCTCGTTCTAAGTATTTCAAGTTTGGCTTCACTCGCTTTTACTTCACTAATATGAAAATTAAACCCATCTATTAACTTATCAATAATATCCTTATCCACGCTACGCCCCTCAGTACTTTATCAGTCCATTCAAAAACTCGCTGTTATAATGTACACATTCATATATTACTAGCTTCTACATATGGCTTTCACCATTTTCATGAACGATAAATAATATTAATTACGCATCTTATTTTTATAATTGACATTCAATTTAATAAAATACATTTTTCAAATTGCAACAATAAAATCAAGATCCTATGTTCATTTATAATAATATCTAACATGACAGAAACAAATCTGACTATTTATTGCACCACTACCTCAACCGACTTGCCATCAACCAATGGTCCAAGGATTTTCTTTATCAAGTCAACTGCAT
The DNA here is from genome assembly GCA_947164605.1 of uncultured Lachnospiraceae bacterium. GTDB lineage: Bacteria > Bacillota > Clostridia > Lachnospirales > Lachnospiraceae > CAMUXE01. The sequence goes on from CAMUXE010000015.1 coordinate 23,417, forward strand.
TGTTTTCAGCTCTTTTTAAAAGTTCAGTTTGATTAAAGTTTTTCTGAGCTTCACTCTTTGCATACTCTACAGTTTTTACGCCATCCTTGCTAGAATCCCAGTTAAAAAGAGCTTTTGACTCATTTAAAAAGACACAGCTTGAAGCATCCACATTGATATCTAAAATCTTAGCCTTTGGGATTTTGATTGTGATAACATTATCAGTGATATTTACACTGTCTGATGACGCATTGCTCAAGTCCAATCCAGCTTTAATGCTAGCTGTGTAATACATGGTATAACCTTTTTTGGTGATAAAAGGAATCTTTCCATCCTCCACGGTTACTGAACCAGAGTAAACATCCTGCACTGTTGCAAGTTCTCCTATAGTCTTCAATTCCTCAGAAATTACCTCTGAGCTTACTACTTTCAGCTTAGAATCAGCCGCCGAGCTTGTATTTCCACTTGAAGGTGTTTTTTCAATAAATCTATTACTAAATAATCCAATAGCAAAAAGAAAAATGGTTATCACACAGATAATAGCTATGTTCCTCAACATTTCCCCGTCAAAGTGGCTCTTGCCATTAATTTCTTTGTTTTTATTTTTAATATCCTTATTTTGAATATTTCTCTTTTCCTTTTCTAATTGATTCATAATGCACCTCTCAATTTTCAAAACTATTTTTTCCTTCTTTTTTCGAATTAATGTTTCGCAAAATATCGGAGCCCTTAAATCTTTGATCTATAGGAATATTCAAGCCAAATAAAAGTCTTATGATCCATAGGAAAAAGAATAATACACATACAGGTATCAAACATGATGAAACTAACATGTAGGCAAATATTCTTGATATATTTGTCAATGACTGCTTAAATTGCTCCAGTGTAGAAGATATGCCAATTCCTGCTTTTTGAAGCATTTCCTTCAAAACATTCTCACTGCCATCAGCACTCTCGGCTGAATTTTTGACAGTATCAGTACTATTCTTAGCATCCTCTATCATCTGATTCATCGAGCCTTCATAGGTGCTATTTATGAACTCAGTGCAATATGCACTTACAGGCACTACAAGTACCAGACATACGGCAAATGCTGCTATTTTAGCACTCATTATTCTTATCTTTTTCTTCATTGATTCATCTTTAATTACAAAGTGAATAATCAATACCAGCAAACAAACTAGAGGTATAAGAAGTTTAAATGATATAAAACCAGCAATGTTCATAATATATTTTTCAAGAACAATAACTGCCAACAAATACACAAAATCAGTACTCAGATCTGCTAACTGTTCTGCAATTGGTGTACCTGCATCACCAGGAATCAATGTAATTGCTGCAGAAGCACCAGCAGCTGTTGCTGACAAGGTCATCACATCTCTCTCCTGTTTTTCTAATATTTCAACTACTCCCTGGTATGTAGATGAACTCGCCATCTTATTTCCTACCACAGTTACAGATAAAACTGCAATTAAAACTGGAATTATATACCACCAATTTGGCTTTAAAAATTTTTTCATTCACTTCTCACTTTCAATCATTTAACAAAATAATCAATTCAGGCAAAAATCGATATCAGGCTATTAGCTTATATTTATACTTATCCATTAATCTTAGATATTTAGCCGCAAATTAATACTACCAGTATAGCTGTCCCTTAAAAAAGTCACAATCTATTAAATTCAACTTTTTTAAAAAGGTCAAATCCATAAAATTCAACTTTTTTATATTGTCACATTCTATAAAATTCAATTCTTTCAAACAGGAAACAAGACCATCTACACATCCCCAAATTTCTGCATAAACTCATTCACAACATTCTTGAAGCCTATATCTATAAACTTCAATCCCTTATCTCTTATATCATCAGGAATTCCCCTATAGTAGGCCTCTGCAACACCACCGGCAATGCAAGCGATTGTATCGCTATCTCCACCAATTGATATTGCTTTCCTTACAGCGCTCTCATAAGAATCCGATTCAAAAAATGCTTCTAAGGCCGGTGGAACGCTATATGAGCTTCTGCTATCAAAAACATATTCATCTCTAATTTGGTCCAGACACTTAAAACTGTATTTATACTTTTTCTCGAGATACTTTTTAATTTCGTCTTTATTTTCTTGCTTTCTTGCCAAAAATACCGCTGTCGCTACAGCCTCAGCCCCCATAATTGCCTCTCTGTTATTATGGGTATAGTAACAACTGTCTTTAACCTCATCCAAGGTAGGATTTATGTCATCATAAGCGTATCCAATCGCTGTAACTCTCATTGCAGCACCGTTTCCATAGCTTCTCTGTACAGGACAGTCATCTCTTTGTGCCCATGTAGAAAACATTTGCCCAAATCCTGCATTGGGGAACCTCTTATAATACTGTTTAAACCACATTGCATATGCTATGCGGCTGTTCACTCCACTACTTTGGTGTAACAATTTTTCGGCAACTGCAATACTCATTACCGTATCATCTGTAAACCTACTCCCACTTGGAAATAACTCAAAGTCTTCAGATTTGATATTATGCCACTCTCTAGTTGATCCTATAACATCACCCAATATTGCACCTAACATAATATTTCCCCCTCTCATCAAAATTATTTAAAATTTTTAGCTTCCTTCCCTCTTTCTTAATATCATAATTATACAATCCATTATACAATTAGACTAGAAATATCTACAAATTTTTTCACTAAAACAGGCATAAAACAGGAGGATTTAATATGAGCGAATCTCTAATCAACAATAATATCAGGCCATTATCGACAAGAACTATTCTTGCGTAATTAACTATTCAGCCCAACCTGAAGCATCATACGCAGTTCCAACACCTGAACACTACCTGCCTCTGCTCTACTGCCTAGGCGCAGCATCAGGCGATAATGCTGAGATTTTTAATAATATCTGTAACCTAGCTTCCATGGCCATGACAGGATATATTTGGTCGTAATCAAATGGGGCTTGATCTGAGATGAGATATGATAAGATACAAAAGGTTAAGACAAAATAAGGCAAAATAAGATAAGACAGGACAAGATAAGATAAGATAAGGCAATAATCCAAGCGATTATTGCCTTATTTTTATTTATTCTCTTTTTTAAATCATTCCCCCACAAGCTCAACAACTGTCATATCATGATTTACCGCCTTGATAAATCTGTCAAACACATCGCTGGTCTTAAGTTTGAGGCTGCTTGTGTTAATACATGGGTGGCAACCTAAGTATTCGCCGTTAAGAATATCTATATCTACAAGAAGGCGCACCCTGCCATCTTTGTCATTCATCAATCCCATAATTGAAGCCGAGCCTGGAGTGCAATCAAGCAGCTCCTCCATCTCCTCTCCGCTGGCAAATGAAAGCCTTGCCGAGTCAATCTGTGAAGTGATTTCCTTGGTCTTGAATGGCTTGTCTCCTGGCATAAGCAGAAGATAATAGTCTGTGTGCTGTCTGTTAGTCAAGACAAGATTCTTACAAACAGTAGCACCAAGCACCGCATCAATCTCACGGCAGGCCTCCATTGTGTAAGCCTCTGCATCCGGATGATCAGTCCTGTAGTACTCTAGCCCCAATTCATCCAAGAAGTCATAAACTCTGACTTCCTTTTCAAGTCTACCCTCGCAGGATTCAGGCCTTCCAGCCTCAAGCTTATACTTTGATTTGTTCATTTCTGTATTCTCACTCATTTTTACTTCCTCTTTCATATCATCTATTTTTTCCATAACTTATCTTAGGTCATGTCCTTCTGGAACTTTGCTAGCTTCTCGGCCATGCCTTTATTCTCTGCATTTTCCAGCGTCCTCGGCCAATTCACCATTCTATCACACGCCACGCAAAAAGTCCTCAATCTCCTTATATCGCTCATCCATGGCATCCTTGGCCCTGTCTGGAACCCAGCTTCCATGGTGATGATGGGTCGTCAGGCTCAAATCAGTCCTATAGATCAATCCCGTGTCGAAACTTTTCCCCGTCAGGACCTCAAATGGGTAAATAGTCATATCATCAACCATCTGAAATCCCCCGTTTTTGACCAATCCATGTTTCTCAATCACCTTTGTATACTGGACTGGGCAGGTTGACATATCTAGACTGCCATCAGCCTTGACAAAGCCTCTGCTCTCATAGCTTTTACAAATCTCGTCCAGAATCTTATTCCCAGGCTTTGTCCCAATCCCAGATCCAGCTTCAATCCTATCAAGTGACTCAAAGCTCATATAAGCGTCATTGTAAAGCAAATCCTCAATTGGCCCCAGCATCTCAACATCCATGTCCATGTAAACACCGCCATAACGCCTCAACACATCTGCCCTTGCATAATCCGCGGCAAATGCCCACTTTCCCCTCTCAATCGCTTCTTGAAAATACCTGCAGCCATCGGCCTTATAGTTCTCTAAGGTCCAAACCTTAATTTCCATATCCGGCGCAAATTTTTCCCAGCTCTTTCTGCACCTCTCATAGGCTTGTGGAATAGCTTCTCCTGAAAACCAGAAAGTATGTATCGTCCCTGGAATCTGCTTCTGAGCATGTTTTCTAAAATTCTTGGGCGGCTTAGCCACATCAAGCATCAAATAATCATCATAAAGAGACTCCAGATAAATGGACGGAATAGCTTTAATAGCTTGATTTTTTTGAGTTGCTTGGATTACCTGAGCAGCTTGGATGCCTTGAGTTGCTTGAATTTCTTGAGCAACTTGTATTCCTTGGGTTGCTTGAATTCCTTGGGTTACTTGGATTCTTCTAGGCAAGTTATTATCCCGCTGCAACTGACCTAGTATCTCCTTGTATCCTGTCACAGCAAGAAGTATCAGTTTCTTATTTGAAGGATTGTCGACAAAATCAGCCTTACTATAGGTCTTGAAAGCCCTCTGCTTTATGACAATTTCATCATTACTAGACGACTTACTTGTCTTATCAATTTCCAAGAAACCACAAACCCTATCTAGAAGCCCACTTTTACACAAAAATGGGTAAGTAATATTCTTGAAATGCTTGCCATTTCCTATTATGAAGATGTCATATTTTCTTAATACATCAAATATGCCCTTAATTGTCCCTATATCCATCTTTGCACCTATCACTAGCTTCTGTAACTTTCTTTTCAACTTGCCTTTTTAACTTGCTTTTCAAGCCCGCCTCAATCGCCTACATCTGTGGGCTCATTGCCCCTACAACTTGCTTTTCAAGCCCCTGAGCCTCAGTCCAAGATTCTTTGAAAATCTTTACTTATCTTGGATTATTTTATGACCAAAATAAAAAAAAGCCAAGATTTTCTTATATAAAAAAAAATCTTGGCTTTTCATCAGAGAAATTCTCACTGGTATTTCAACCTTAGCTCCCGCCTCGTAATCTTTTGGATTCTCACTGTCAAATGCGTCAAGCATCAAAAACGTATCGTAGACATCAGTAGTATTCAATCCCAAAACTCTCACAAGCTTTACTCCTGCACCATTCTGTGCTCTCTGTCCCTGTGTCTGATTTATAACTTCTCTTTTCATATTTTTCTTCCTTTCTTCTTGTGGCCACTCTAAAATATCCATTGGACCACACCAATTCATTTAAATTAGTATTGTTTGCTAACAAGTCCTAATCACTTGTATTTCCTGATCAAATCGACCATAAGCTTCTTTTCTTCCTTGCTGAGTTTAGAATTGATTTCAGCCAAGGCCTGCTCATTCTCCGGGATAATCTTCTCGATAAGAATCTTTCCACTTTTTGTGAGCGACAAGATAAACTTTCTCTTATCCTTTTCATCCTGCTTTTTGTGGACAAGCTCCATCTTTTCTAGATTTCCAACTACAACTGGAATTGTGCCATCTGTGCTAAGAACTAGTTCCTTGACCTCTCCAACCGTCAAATCATCAAATAGATTCTTACAACAACATCTTCGTCCTGTACAAGGACATGCAGAAGAGCACCGGCATGGTCAGCGGCATGGAATATCCATACGAAGGCCTCCTCGTGAATGAAACGGAAAATGGCTTCCACATGGTTCCACTGAATCAGAAAGGCTTAGTGCTTGCTCAGAAAATCGAGAAGATGACTGCAGATCCTGACAAGGCATTCTTCATTCCAAAGGAAACAATAGACAGTGTCACCATCAAAAATCTCGCCCTTCTCAACTCAAAAGATAAGAGAATCAGCATCAAAGCTGGTGATAAAAACTACCTTCTCATCGGAAGAAAGACAGAAAGCACCATCGCCTACCACGCAGACAACTTCGCAAAGTTCGTTGAAAAATATAGCAAGTAAGCTGCGCCGACAAGGCCGCATCCACAAAATCGGGCAGAGCTCCTAAGAGCCCTGCCCGTATCTTTATTTATTCACATTTTCCCTGCAAGGCTTTCTGGCCAACTTTCGGTCACTTAGCCCTACCAAGCAAAGCCATAATCCGGCTTATGTTCTTTGTTATAAGTATCAAGATTAAGCTCTGATAAATTATCAACTATATAGAGCTCAAGGCCAATTCTCTTTCCCTCCATGCTGTCCTTTATGGCCTTGGCCTCCTCTTCACCAATACTCTGATCAGTATATATTTTCAAATCGCAGGCATAATTGTCCTTAAATGCGATTATTTTCGATTCTATCCTATCCAAAGAGCTTCCTCTTTCTTTCTATCATCTCATCGATTTCGCTGATATAGAGCTTCAATTCCTTAACTGTATCACAGCGCTCGATTCGACCATCCTCATAAACTCTTTTAGAGACTGTGCCCGCACCGCAGGCTATTATAGACTGCAGCTCCTCCATGATAAGATTGTTGTATATGCATTCCTTGCCTGGTGTCGCATAGCCCACATTCTCGAAGTTTCCAGACATATTCTTTTGTCTGTACATGTAATATGGCTCAAGTCCCATCTTTGAGGCAATTAAAGCTGCATAGTCAAATTCCTCATCCTTGGCACTTGTAAGTGTCTTCCAGTACTTGTCTCTCCACAAGTTAAGCGCTGATGCCCTTTTAAGGGACAAGGCATGAACTGTGAGGCTGTCTGGTGCAAGCTTCATAATCTCATCGTATGTGTGCTTTATCATTTGAGTGTCCTCACCTGGGAGACCAATGATAGTGTCCATATTAATATTGTCAAAACCTAGCTCTCTGGCCATCTTGTAGGTCTCTACTATGTCCTCGGCCCTGTGGCTTCTGCCAATTATCTTAAGAGTCTCATCATTCATGGTCTGAGGATTGATTGAGATCCTGCTAATGCCGTGTTTCTTGATTACAGCCAACTTATCATAAGTGATACTGTCTGGTCTGCCTGCCTCTATGGTAAATTCTTGAGACTCGTCTATGTCAAATATTTCCTTAACTGCGTCAAGCAGGCGGTCCATCTGCTCTGCTGTCAATGCAGTTGGAGTTCCTCCTCCCATATAGATAGTGGCTGGTCTTGCCGAGCCATATATCTCTGGAATGGCCTTAAGTTCCCTAATTAAGGCCTCTATATAGTAATCTCTTAAATTAGCAAAGCTAGCCAAAGGATAAGATGTAAATGAGCAATACAGACAAGTTGCAGGGCAGAAGGGTATGCCTATATAAAGGCTGTAGCCATCTATGATTCGTCCCCTTTTTGTCATAAGAGCCTCTTTGTGGCTTAGATTTTCAGCCCTCTTCATAAGGCTCATCTCCTTGTGAGCTATCTCAAGAGCCATGTCTGCTTTAGCTTGGCTGACACAGTAAAAGTCAGTAAAGAAGTCCTTGATTTCCTGATCAGACTTCCCCTCCTCCAACATCTTTAAAAACATATTGCTGGGTCTCACTCCAGTTATAAAGCCCCATGGCAGTTTTATGCCTGTCTCATCCACAAGCTTAGTGTAGAGTTCTTTCTTAAAACTGTCATGTAGCTCAGACTTAGTCTGACCTGAGGCCCTACTAGAATCAATTTCCATAATTCTAACCCCCTCATCAAAGCCAGATTTAGACCTGAAAGAGACTACATCTTCCTTGGGATAAAAGGAGCGAACCAGTACACAGGCATCGTTATAAAATTCCTCATCAGTCAGCTTAAGTACTAACATATTTCTCCAATCATAAATCAGGCAATTAAAATGCAAAAAATCGCCCTATTTTTAAATATCGCAATTCAATTATAAGAGCATAAAATCACAAAAATGGGTTATTCTCTTTTTCAAACTCAATGCTCGTGAGCTCTCCATGGCCCGGAAGGACCTGAGTATTGTCCGGAAGGACCATAAGCTTATCCTTGATGCTTCTCACAATGTCACTCATGCTGCCGCCTGGAAAGTCAGTCCTGCCAACAGAGCCGTAAAAAAGCGTGTCACCGCTAAAGAGCAGGTCAGCCTCAGGAATATAGTAGGACATGCCGCCCACTGTGTGACCTGGAGTTGATAAGCATATAATCTTAATGCCAGCAAGTTCAAGTTCCTCGCCGTCCTCCAAAAGTCTGTCATACTTTACAGTAAAGGAATGGTCCGCATTAAAGCGTGAGAGGTTGATTTCAGGAGTCTCAAGTACCAACTTCTCAGCCTTACCGGCGTAAACCATAGTATTATAGGCTTCTCTGATTTGGTCAGATGCCTCGCAGTGGTCAGAGTGGCCGTGAGTGAGGAGAATGCCCTCAAGGCTCACATCTGCCTTATTTATCATATCTTTTATGCTACTAGGCGAAAAGGCCGGGTCTATTAAGACGCCAGCCTTTTTCTCATCATTGATTAAAAGATATACATTTGTTCCAATAGGTCCTAGGACCTTTTGCATACATTTTATCATTATCAGCCCGAAGTTCTCTCGATATCGCTAACTCCAGCTATATTACGGAGTTTCTCAACAAATCTAGAGAGCTCTTCCTTTCCGTGAATATCAAACACAAGGTTAATAGTTGCGACATCTTTCTTGTTAACCCTACAATTCATGACTCTTATAGCAATATTTGCCTCGGTAAATGCTTTGGAAATATCTACCATAAGGCCATTACGGTTGTTGGCATATACGTTGATTTCAGCGCTATATGTGTCGCCGCCAATAGTGTCATCCTCCCACTCAGCCTCGATAAGTCTCTCGCGCTCAGTTGCTGGGAAGTTGATTACATTGAAGCAATCAGTTCTGTGAATAGTGATACCTCTGCCTCTTGTGACAAATCCTATGATTTCATCACCAGGAACTGGGTTACAGCACTTAGAGAAGTGAACAGCCACATCGTGAATACCCTTGACTACTATGCCAGAGCTCTTCTTAGAGCCTTTTTCAGTCTTAGTCTCACTGACCTTAGATACATTGCTTAAAACATCAGAGTCAGTAATCTCAGTCTTTTTCTTCTTCTCATGCTCCTCAGCCAGCTTGTTTACAACCTGACCTTCCTTGAGTCCGCCGTGGCCAACTGAAGCCATCATTGAATCCCAGTCTCTGAAGCCATATTTGCGAAGTGCCTTCTCTACATATTCAGTCTTAGTCAGGTCTGAAAGAACCATGTTGTGTGCCTTAGCATAGGCAGCTACCAGTTCCTTACCCCTGATTATATTGTCATCCTTGAGTTCTTTCTTGAACCACTGATTAATCTTATTTCTAGCCTGAGTTGACTTAACTAAAGCAAGCCAGTCTCTGCTTGGGCCCTTGGCATTCTGCGAGGTGAGGACCTCAACTCGGTCACCACTCTTAAGCTTGTAATCAATATTTACCAACTTGCCGTTAACCCTAGCGCCAACCATCTTATTGCCGACCGCACTGTGAATACTGTAGGCAAAGTCCACTGGACAAGAGCCGGCAGGGAGCGTTTTAACATCTCCTGATGGAGTAAAGCAGTAGATATTGTCAGAGAAGAGATTAAGGTCATTCTTGATAGATGACAAGAATTCCTTATTATCTGACATCTCAGTCTGCCACTCGAGCATCTGTCTGAGCCATGTGAGCTTTGTCTCCTCAGATACAGAGCCTGTCTGACCTTCCTTGTACTTCCAGTGAGCAGCGATACCATACTCAGCAATCTTGTGCATCTCGTAGGTTCTAATCTGAACCTCGAAAGGCTGTCCGTTAGAGGCAATCAATGTTGTGTGAAGGGACTGATACATATTTACCTTAGGCATAGCTATGTAATCCTTGAAACGGCCTGGAATAGGCTTGTACATCTCATGGATTACACCAAGAGCTGCATAACAGTCCTTTACATCATTTACAATGATTCTAACGGCAAATATGTCGTAAATCTGGTCAAGTGTCTTGTTCTGATTGACCATCTTTCTGTAAATTGAAAAATAATGCTTAACTCTTCCGGTAATAGTCGCATCTATATCATCATTGTCAATGTGCATCTTGACTTCCTTCATTATGCTCTCGACAAATGCTTCTCTGCCTGGTCTCTCCTTGCTAACCTGCTCAACCAAGTCATTGTAGACATCAGGCATGAGATACTTCATGGAAAGATCATCAAGCTCGATCTTAATCTTAGAAATACCTAATCTGTGAGCTATTGGAGCATAAATCTCCATAGTTTCCCTGGACTTTTCAATCTGCTTTGCAGGAGACTGATACTGCATAGTTCTCATATTGTGGAGTCTATCAGCAAGTTTTATAAGGATTACTCGAATATCCTTAGCCATAGCCAAGAACATCTTTCTCAGGTTCTCAGCCTGAATCTCAATCTTATCGTGCTCATAGTTCAATTGAGTGAGCTTTGTAACTCCATCGACAAGAATTGCAACTTCCTCGCCAAATTCCCTAGTCACATCCTCAGTTGTCATCACAGTATCTTCAACTACATCATGCAAGAGTCCACCGATTATAGATTCCTTGTCAAGCTCGAGCTCAGCAAGGATAATCGCTACACAAAGCGGATGTATGATGTATGGCTCACCAGACTTTCTCTTCTGATTCTTGTGGGCATCATAAGCAATCTTATATGCCTTCTCAATATCAGAAAAGTCAGAAGCTGGATGATACTTCTTAATCTTATCCATAAGTTCAGCATAGAGAACTTCTGGACTTGTGAAATCTGCAGGAGTATCTACCGAGTGGTCCATTGAAAGTATTTTATTGGTTTTTTTATCAAAAGATATATCAGATGCCATAATACCCACCCCTTCTATACTTCTTAAGCCTCAGCGTAAGTCTTTTCCATAAATTCTCTTGTTGCTATAGCATTCTCTGGTACTGTATTCTCCAATGTACAGTGTACATATGGCTTATATTCCTTAACCTTCTTCAGGAGAAGAGGATAATTTAAGTGTCCTGTGCCTGCTGCGATTGATACCAATTCGCCATCCACAAGCTCATAATCCTTGCAGTGTACAACTGCAATCTCATCCCTCAAGAGGTCAAATGCTTTTTCGATAATCTCATCCTGCTGGTCAAGATTCTCTGGGCAAAGCAAGTTTACAGGATCGAAGATGATTCTCAAGTTAGGTGAATCAATCGCATCAAGAACCTGTCTTGCTCTCTCTACAGTATATACAATATGCTTCCAAACCGGCTCAATAGCTACGATCACGCCAAATTGCTCAGCATACTTAACGATTGGTCTTAGATTCTTTATAAAGAGCTGAAGTGCCTCCTCGCTGTGGTTGGCTTCCTCATACTTGTACTCCTTGTTGACAGCACCTGTCTCAGTACCTACAACGCCAGCTCCAAGAACTGCTGCAAAACGAATGTGAGCCTTGTATTGCTCAACAATCTTTTTGTGCTGCTCCTCATCTGGGTTACAAAGATTCTTGTAACAGCCAAGAACAGCAACATCAACGTGATTGTCCTGGCAAAGTTCCTTCATGTACATAGCAAGACCAGGAGTCATAGTACAAAGATCAGTCTTGAACTCCTTGATAGACTTGTTCAATGCTATGTGCATACAGTGAAAGCCCTGCTTGTGTATATTTGGTATCAACTCTTCAAGTGGTGCATATGCCACATCATGTGCTCTAATTCCAATCCTCATATTCTTCCTCTTTTCCTATACTAGAAAGAAAGCCCCAGTGGCCTTCCCATATATAAAAATAATTAAGCTAATTCTACTACATTTTTTGCAAAAATCCAAGAAATTAATCAAGCAAAGACCTTAATTATCTATAGATTCCTATATAATTTATAAATTGACTTCAGGAATTTGGCTAAAAATTCTTATATGAAAAAAATATCTCAAAAAAGGTCCGACCTATATGTGCCCCCATCTTAGATTAAATCTAAGAAATTGGAGACCACACCTGAGTCGAACCTTATCTTTAAATCTGATTTTCTTTAAATCTGATTATTATTAAAATCTGATTATCTTTAGCATTATCAATACTTTATGCCATTTTCGGCCAAGGCATTGTAGTAAGTGATGAGTGGCAGGAATGACTGAGCAAAACGCTTTGTGCCGTTATTGTTGCCAAGAACTGTGTCCTCAACGATTCTCAACTTGCCGTCTCCAGCACCACCGACATTTTCATTGAGAGCTCTTCTGAAGGTTGTAAGGCCGTACTTCAAGTAATCTGGGTTGCCAGAAAGCTCATAGGCAATTGTGAGTGACTCAAGCAAAAGGTTATTGTTGCCAAGTCTCTGCAAGCTTGGAAGCTCCTTGTAGTAGAAGAGACCGCAATCTAGAATTGCATTCTCAATTAAGTCATCTACATTTCTAAGAATCATGTCCTTGATATCATCGCTTGGGAACTCTCTGTAATATCTCATAACAGAGCCAATTGCTACAGAAATCATAAAGCCAACTCTTATAGAAGTGTTATCTGTGTAAGGTGAAAGCCATACACCGTAGTCCTCATCCCACTTCTTGAATGAATCTATAATCCAACCACACTTAGGGAGCCATTTCTCATCATGTGTCTCGACATATAAAGCCACAAGGGCTCTCAGTGCCCATCCGGTCTCTCTAGCATTGGCCTCGCCTGGTACCTGATACATAGGCAGGTCGAGAAGTCTCAATATGTTGTCGCCTACACCAATTGCAGTCTCAAAGGCTCTCTCATCACCACTGAAGTGATATAAATCAAGCAAGCCCTCAACCCACTCGTGTGAGCAAACCATGATACCGTTCTTACAGTGACCAGCTGTGTGCTCCCACTCGCCGCCTACTCTGTTAGGATCTTTGCTGTAGTGGCATACGTCCACATCCATAACGTGGCTGCCGCTGACAAGCAAATAATCAAGGAAACGTCTGATTCCAGTTCTGGCATACATCATAGCGCATGAGTGAATGTAGTCATACTCGTTGTTGCTCCACACTATGCTGCCATTTCCTCTACCCTGCTCTGTGTAGTGAGCATCCCATGAATCGCCGAAATTAAGCATTCCGTAACATCTCGCATGAGCATCGCCCATTCCTATAAGCAGCATTTCAACAGCTGGATCATAAATCTTTGAGAAAATCTCAGGCATAACCTTGGCGTCATCAAAAAGCTTAGCATCTACGCTTGGTCTGATAGGTGTCTGATAGATAAGGCTTCTATTGTCAAGCTCTGCAATAGGTTCACAAGCCTTATGGAAATGGAGCATAAATCTCTGCTCTCTTGCCATACCTGACTGCATGACAATCTTGCCAACCCCTTCAGGTACAAGCATGATTGCGACACCGTTTTCATTGGCCTTTATAGCCTTAGGAAAGTTCTGCTGAGCCTGAAAGACTGTGGCTGTGATTCCTCCCTCTTTGTCTGTTCTGTCTGCCATAAAAGTTCCGTAGTGAACCTCAGAAATGTGCTCATTGGCCTGACCGACAAGAAGGTTGACGTCTGCCACCTCATTTACCTCGGCTCCGTCCTTTCCTATATAGAAATCTGTCTTGTAGTTAGAGATTCCGCTGAAAGTTCTGATGCCATCATGGCCCACGATTTTCTCAATCTCAGGCAAATCCTTGGTACCTCTGGTGTGAATAACACTGCCTGTTGAAGTTCTGAAATCAACCTCACCATCTCCACAGCCTGTAGAATCAGGTAAAGCCTCAAAATCAACATGACCTATCTTTTTGCTAATCTCCCCATCGCCTGAATTGATATAAAATACAAGTGACTTGATAAATAGTTCCTCATCGCTTGTGTTGAAAATTCTGTAAGCAAGATCGAGATACTCTTTTCCAGCATAGGCTGTAATTCTAAAGGTAAAGGCATAGTCCTGATTCTGACTATTCTTATCCTTTGAGTGATAACCCCTCGCCTCAAGGATTGTACATACACTACCTGTCTCAACTACTTTCCAGTCTATAATCTTAAATCCACACTCAACATCATTCTCAAGACTTAAAACTGGTCCTCTAAAAGTAGACTTGTCATATATTCTTCCGTCATAGCTAAGACTCTCAAAGACTGAATCTGAATCATTGGCTAAGGTAAAGCTGACAGCCCCTGTATCCAGGCTAATCTTGCCATCAGACTCCTCAAGCTTGATAGCAGAGCCCTCCGCCTTTATGCTTGCATCATCGATAAGTGTGAAATCCTTCTTCTTGTTTCCTTCAAGATCGCCCATAAATCTTACGAAGGCGTACTTTACGCTTCCATCCTCGTATTTTGCTGTCGCCTTAGACTGAACTCTGAGTGTCTGGTCCTTGTCCATAACCCTAAGTCCATCAACTGACTTGAGCTCTCCCTTTGGGAATGGGATAGCGACATTCATTGCCTCCTGCTTTAAGTCATATCTGTAAAGTTTATCTACGTGAATTTGAATTTCTCTTTCTTTTGCCATGTTTACGTCTCCTTTTTCTTTGAAGATTTAATCTTATGCAATATAGAACTATTAGTATTATCACAAGTAAAGCTACAAGCCCTACTAAAAGCCAAATTGAATCAGACTTGCTATCTTTAACCGAATCACTGCTAGTCTTTGTATCCTTAGTCTCATCAAGCTTCTTTTCAACTTTTTCAAGCTTATATACTGTCTCATTACATGAAAGGCATAGGCCCTTCTTTAAAACCTGATCATTATCGTAATTCTTGAAGTCTTCCCAGCTTGTCACATTATGTTTCTTCAGAGTATAAGCGTCCTTGTACTCATAACCACAATTAGCACAGCTGTGTAGAGTGTAACCCTCTTCTGTATCAGTGGCCTCTACCTTTGTATCTGTGTAATTTGGCTTTTCACATCCTTCTGGCAACAAGTTCTTACTGTAGTCAAATACTTCATTTCTTGTAAAGTTATCGACATTGCCCTTAATTGTGTAAACCCAGTCTTCTACTTCGCCGACTAAACCTGCACAATAGGCTCTTCTATCAATATTGTCCTCAAAGAAGGTAATCTTGCCATTGATTGTGACATAATTGATAAAACCATCATGGCTGTTGCCATATGGATAGAGTCTGTACATTCCAAAGACTCCGCCATCGTGAACATATCCGTGATCTGATGTATATCCATCAACTGTAATCTCACAATTGTTCATGTCAACATAGCCATCGCCGACTGCTCCACCCATGAACTGCTCATCCTTATCCTCGATATTGCTATCGATATTGATAAGGCATGTATTAGCCTTAGTGTCTGTTATTGAGCCATTACCAAATCCTAAGATTCCTGCAACGCCCATCATATGACTTCCACTTGTGAGTGAGAGTTTGCCGTCAATCACGCAATTTGAGATTTCTGCCTTATCAGCATATCCGCATATTCCGCCTATGAAAGTTGGCTGGTCAGATGTGATTTCTACATCTAGACCAAGAAGGCTTAAATTCGATACTTTTGCATTTATAAGTGATGAAAAAAGACCTGAGTAATATGTGTCATAAGTCTTCATATTTCCATCATAAGT
Organism: uncultured Lachnospiraceae bacterium; assembly: GCA_947164605.1. GTDB lineage: Bacteria > Bacillota > Clostridia > Lachnospirales > Lachnospiraceae > CAMUXE01. Next base: position 39,052 of record CAMUXE010000015.1, read on the forward strand.
AAGATGAGTTATATCTCCAAGCTTTTCAACTTTAAGATTTAAAATCTTGTATCCCTGGCCATTGAGACTTCCCGAAAAGTCAAATGGTTTCCAATCAAGGCCTGTCATGTCGATATCAGACATGAGCTCATAAGAGCCTGATGGATTTTTAGCCATATCAAGCAAATCACTTGCTGTGTAGACCTGAATCAGATCACTGGCACTCTGGCTTAGAGCTGTGCTGGAGTTATTACTAGAGTTAAGGCTTGCACTTGAGTTTGTGCTTGCATTATGACTAGTCTGTGTTTCCGCATAAGTCCTTATAAGGCTGCCATTAGGTCCCCCTATGAGCATTCCACCTACAAGGCTCATTACCAAAGCGATTGTGGCTTTTTTCTTTAACTTTCCTAAACAAGTTTTCATATCTTACTTCTCCTATATTCTACTGACAAAAAATATGTACTTCAATCAAATTTAATCGACATTAAGGACAATAATACTGTTTTTTTATTTTTCTGCACTTTTTCTTTCTTCAGGCTGAGATATTCTATCTTCCTGAGACATTCTATTCTGCCCCATTTTATCATGCGTCATTCTTTCATTCTTGCCTATTCTATCGTCCTGCCCCATTCTAAAGGCCTTGATAAGGCCGGCCATAATGCAGGCATATGGCGTAACAGTGATCATGCTGTCATTAATCAGGCTATATATAAGCCAGGCTATAAAGGCCACAAGAGCACATATCAGACCAAAGTCCAAACTCTTTTGGCTAGCCCTGGTCCATTTAGAAGCCTTCTTTATAGCCTCTTTTATAAGATTGACCACTATTATTATAAAGATAACAAAGGCCAAAAGACCGTTAGATGATATAAGTTGCAGATACATACTGTGAGGTTTGTCCACAATATGGCCATTGCTGCCAAAGGTATTGAGCAAGTCAGCGTAGTTGTACTGCTTAAAGTAATACTGATAATTTCCTGCTCCATGGCCTATAAGTGGGCTTGACTTAATTACTTTCCATGAATTTGCCCAGATAAAGCCTCTTCCAGACAGGAACTTGTAGGCAGGTCTTAGGGCATTTGTCAGTCTCTCAGAACTGTCAGGAATAGAAACATCCTCGATTTTCGCCCCATTCTGGCCTACTCCATAGAACCTAGTTCCTGAAGAATAGAACTTGATTGGCTTGTCATAGCCCAAATCAACCACTACCTGACTCTGGTTATTGACATAGATCCTAATCATAGAAAATCTTTTATCGTCCAAGGCTATCTTCTTTTCATTGTCGTGATAAGCCTTTATCTTATTGTCATTTTGATCTCTAAAATAAAGAGTTCGGCTCACATTCTTGATTATCAGGCTATCGGTCTGACCCACAAGCTTTATGTCGCCATTTTCAAAGACTACATTATTTACTTTAAAGAGCTTACCATCAGCCTGGGCTGTGTTTATATCACTTCTGTTGACAAGGCTATAGCTGAATCCTTTCATCAATTTGCCTTTAGTCTTAACATTTACCGCGATAAAGCCTATTAAGATGAGGCCGACTACTATTCCGCCTCTGACTAAGAGCTCTCTCTTATGGCCCTTCTTTACAGCTATAAAGGAAATAAAGGCCGCTTCTGCCAGAGTCAGATAAAGACCTGTGGTCGAGCTTGTAAAAAGCATAACTGATATAAGGCCAAAGCTTGCTATAAGGTTAATGACTGCTTCAAACTTATTTTTCAAGCAAAAGGCTGATAGAAAAACCCAAGGGAAAATGATAAGTATAAAACCCGCCAAATAGTTGGGATTGTAGAAAGTAAGCGATACCATGCTGTAGGTCAGATGCACAACCCTAGACAAGTTGTCCTGATTACTGTCATTGCTTACTAAGTTGATGAAGAAATCGTGCTTCATCAAAGAGCCTGCTAGATACTCATAATAGCCCAAAATTGAACTTATAAGTGCCAGTGCTGTGATTGTCCTTCTAAGTAGGACTCTTGCCCTCTCCTCAGTCAAGACTATGCTTGCGAAGAGAAAGATTGCAATATATGAAATAAGGATAAGCAAACCTTCATACTCACTAGGTGAGCCAAAAAGTGCCTCCGTCTTGTGCTTTGAAAATATAAAAGCCAGGAGAAAAGAAGCCGCCAACAGGCCCAATAAAATCAGCTCTTTTTTCTTAAAGCTTGTCTTTTTTAAGCCTATATTGACAAGGCTATATAACAAAAATACCAGGGATAGGCCTATTATAAACTCTGCTTTCAGATGCAAAAATACATCATAGGATATGCCCTGCCTAGAGACAAAATACTCTGACTCCTGACTTGTCAACTTAACTTCTGTCAGCTTCATTACAAAAGGCATTATTAACAGAAAAGCTGCCAATAAATACTCTCTTATCTTTAATTCAATCTTCATCTTGCTTACCGTCCGCCTCAAATTTTGTGATTAGCATAAAAGAAGGAGTGCCTATCTTGCGACCTGCACTCCCTTCTATCCTTCAAGCTTATTAACCTAAAACATCAAATAAACCCGTGCATATAATCACATCAAAATGCATTATATCACATTGGTGACAAAGGTTTAATTGATAATATATCTTTTTGCAATTCCATCAAATCAGTTACATTGAGATTTGTATAATTCTTATTGCTTCTAGCAGCAAGCTGAGCACTCAAATCAAGCTCTCTGATTCCAAGTATCTGTGTCTGTACAGCCTGCATATCCAAAACATTTACCTTGCCGTCGGAATTGACATCGCCCTTGATAATAATCTGAGCCAAATCATCTACTATATCATTATCCATAAGGTAAATCTTATCGCCATTCGCAATATAGTCTGAATCTTCCTTAATCTGGTCATCTGAGCCATATATCCTAATCTCGCGGTCTATGTACTCATTATCCTTCAAGTCTTCAACCCTAGTTCCTGCCACAATTCCAAACAAGCACTTGGTCATGCGGGAGCCACCAAGATAATAAGACTTAATCAGTGTGTCGGTAAATATATTCTCAAGTCTCATAGTGATTGGCTCTAAGACCTTTCTAGAATAGCTTGAATCCTCCAAATCCTGAAGTATAAGCACACCTGACCTGTCAACTGAGATAATCTCCTTATTTCCAAGGTCCTCAATAAAGTTTCCCTTCTCATCATAGATAAGACAAGAATTATCCTCATTGTGAGCCACCAAATATCCCAGTTTCGTGAGTATATCATTTTTATAAAAATCTGTTGCCGACTCACGAACTCCTTCTAGTTCACCGATTTTTTTATTGTTTCTTGAATAAATTTCAATATCGTGCAAATCGCTCTCAGGCTTATAAAAATCTAAGAAGTAATAATTGGCCATCCAATTTCCACTTAAGTAAAAGTCATCTTCGAGCTGGCCTCTAAGAGTAAGTTGCCTATATTCGTCATCTGTAAGCTCTCTCACAGCATTTGCCTTGCTTGTGTACAAAACATAGGCACCAGTCTTTGCATTCTTGCCAATTCCGGCAAATATGCTGTTTGAGTAAGAAATTGGCTCATCAAGAATTTTCTCATATGCGAGTTCAGCTGCCAAAAAGTTGTCATCATATATATCTGTCAACTCAAGAGGCTCATGCTGGTACTTAATGTAGTTATTCTTCTTGTAATCATAGCTTAAAACCTTATCAATGCTAGCCTTTAAGCCTTCTTCCCCATCCTGGTACTTGATTGAATAAATAATGCCTTCAGATGATAAATAAATATTTGAAAAAGCCTCAATAAGCTTATTGCAAGTAAAAGAATCAGTGTCAGCAGCTAGATATGCGAGATTATATCCCTCTGTCTTAGCCAACTCAGCCTTATCATGCCCCGCCTCTGCAAAGACAACAAGCACTCCTGTATCCGATGGCAAGAGCTCCTGTATCTGAATCTGAGTCTCATCATCCATTTCAAAGACATCTTTTAGCATTTCTTCTAATTCAGAATATGTAACTGAGATTCTTTTTTCAAAATTCTTAACTGCTATGTCACTTTCACTGTAAGAATCGCATTCACTTACTGCATATGTCTCATTGTAGGATTTAAGAGCCAAATTCTTGTCTTTATCAACTAAAAGATGACCACTGTAATCCATATAATGCACTTCGTTATTGTCTGTCATAAATTGAATTTTATCTATGCTTCCAATCAAACTGCTAAATAAGATCTTTAAATCGCTAGGATAGTTACAGATGTATTTCAAATCATCACCATCTGTGGCTAGCTTGTATAAGGCATAAGTGCTAGTATTGGCAAATATCATCAAATTGTTATTGCCGCCAGCATATGTCAGTATGCCGCTTCCAAACTTAATTCCAGTCAATGGGCTGTAGAATATATAATTTCCCTTGCCATCATAATTGTTGATATAGGCAAATCTTCCCTGACCGTCGTAGTGAAGTCTCATGCCATCGCTGTCAAGATTGCTGCTCAAATCTGCAAAGTATTCATTCTTCTCATCCTCCACTAGGTCAATAGCCTGATCTCCTTCGTAGATTATGATTCCGTCAATTGTAAAGATGACTTCATGCTTATCAAGCTCATTATAGCCTGCAAAGATATTGGACGCGATAGAAACAATCGTGTCAAATTCAGCGATTTGGTCATTATCCAGCATTATGCACTCGTTGCTAAAAACATTTAACACATATGTTTTGCCCTCAGCCATAACTATCAAGCCGTCAGATGCAACCCCGTAATCTACGATATAATCAAATTCCTTATCAGCATAAGACATGATAAGTGAAGCAGGATTAATTGCTGAATCATAGGCATTTGATATATATGTAAGACTAGAAATTCCCTTTAGACTTATCTTCCTTGAGTTCTTATAAATTTGGACATAGTCTGAGACCTGATCGTTGATAGTCTCTAGTGAGCTGTCGTCTATGGTCTCTAGTGAACTGTCGTCTATGGTCTCTAATGAGCTGTCGTCTATGGTCTCTAGCGAGCTGTCATCTATGGTCTCTAGCGAGCTGTCGTCTATGGTCTCTAGCGAGCTGTCGTCTATGGTCTCTAGTGAACTGTCGTCTATGGTCTCTAATGAGCTGTCGTCTATGGTCTCTAGCGAGCTGTCATCTATGGTCTCTAGCGAGCTGTCATCTATGGTCTCTAGCGAGCTGTCGTCTATGGTCTCTAGTGAGCTGTCATCTATTAGCTGGCTTGAATCCTTGTCAATTACCGGTTCAAGAGAACTATCATCCACCACCTCTATAGGAGTCCTGTCACTCTTGTTGAGATACACAGTGCCATCCAAGCACTTTACTATCTGATTGTAGTTCTCCTGCACGCTTTCACTATCTGCCGCAGCCAGATACTGCATTGAATATGGTGACAAAGCCATAATGGCCGCCATACCCAAGGCTACTTTTTTCTTATAAACCTTCTTCATAAAAGCCTCCCTCTAATTCTAGTTAAAATTATATGCTTTATTTTTGTCCTTTTATAGGTTTTTCTGCTTTTTCCTGGATTTTTTTCTTTTCTGTTTTTTCTTTTCTGTTTTTTCTTTTCTGCTTTTTTCTTTTCCGTCTTGTTTTTTTGCCTTGTATTCACCTTTTTTGCAGATTTTCGGCAGTCATATTTTTTCAACAAGAAAAAAAGCTATGTATAGTCCTTAAAAAACTACACATAGCTATTTTATCACATATTATTGTCTTTTAGGAACTTAAGATAATCTTTCTGATTCATTGGCCTTGCATAATAATAGCCCTGAATATAATCACATTTATTCTCTACGAACCAGTCTACCTGTTCTTTTTCCTCTATACCTTCTACTACAATCTGTGCCTTAACTCCTTTTAGAGTCCTGATAATTCCCGAAATAATATCTTTCATCTTTTCATCACCCATTGAATCTACAAGACTCTTATCAATCTTAATAAGTTTGAATGGGAAGGCCATAATTCTATAAAGATTAGAGTATCCTATTCCATAATCATCAAGGGCAAATTCTACTCCCTGAGAATTAAGTCCTGTAAGCACCTTGTACATACTATCATGGGGAAATTCGGCACCAGTCTCTGTGATTTCAAAATTAACCATAGACTTTTCAATATTAAAATTGTCATATGATTTAAGTATCTTCTCGACTATATCGCTCTGCATGCACTGAATTGTCGAAAGATTGACCTCAACAAAGTCGACACCCAGATCTCTAAGCTTGTTCTCAGATACAAATCTAAAAACATTCTCAATTACAAAATCGCCAATCTTGTTGATCATTCTACTCTCTTCGGCAGCTGGTATAAATATTCCAGGTGAAACAAAGCCGTACTTGTCATCCTTAAGTCTGATGAGAGCCTCTGCAATGGTAAACTTCTTATCCTTTATTGAATAGATAGGCTGAAAATACATCTCAAGATTATTTTTTTCAATTGCACCGGCAATAATCTCGTCTATGTTGACTAGAATATTGAAATTTCTATCACTAGCAATCTCCTTATAGATAACCACCTGATTATCTGGAATTGCACGGTAGAAATTGTGGGCAAATTTTACAAAGCTCTTATAATCCTTGATATCACTGTTCTTGCCACCCACATCTAAAAGGCACATAGCCATATCAAGGTCTACCATAACATTGTTTTTCTTAAAGACCCCCTGACTTACTTCAAGTATTTCCTCAGCCTTGCTTTTAATATGGCTGTCACTTATCTTTCCTTCAAATAGTATGAGAAAAGTTCCATTGTTTAAGTAATAGGTAACACTGCTAAATCTTTCATTGTCTCTTTTTTTGGCAATGCTTCTCATATCGACAGCTAAATCATGTATAAGTCTTCTGTATCCTGCAACACCTATAAGCTTTGAAATAGAGCTATCTCTGACAACCTTTACAAGGATTGCTCTGCCATCATATTGCATCCTGTAAATCTTAATTATATCATCTATAAAAGATGAGTAGTTGTTGGCTCCAAGATAAGGATCCAACTGCTCTTCCGGCCTCAAAATTGTGACACTCACAAAAAGGATAGACAAAGCCATAGTAAACATCTCTACTGTATTCTTTGGATAAAATAACTGAATAAGGACGCCCACAAAAAGTATAAAATAGATACTGATCATGGATATAAATTTCACCATACCCAAATATTCAAGATTTTTAAAGATAGCACTCAGGGCCAGCAAAGCATAGTAGGCTGCATATAAATAAAAGAATACATGCAGGCTTCCCCTGTGATATGTCAAATTATCATCATAATAAAAAACTATATGAGTAAATGTATTGACCATCGTCAATATATAAGCAAGTGCCATAGGTGTGACAATACTCAAGTGCCATAGAAGTCTTGATGCAATAGAGCGCCTATCAGAGGTCAAGGTCAAAACCAAAATGAAAAATCCTGGTACAACAGCATTATGTACAAGATAATAGCCATAAAGACCTATATATCTAAAAATTACTGAATCTGCAAGTGGACCAACTATTTTCAAAGGCGCATTACTCATTATTTCAAAAATAGTGTCCAAAAAGACTAAGATAGCCAAAGAAAAAAAGACTCTATTGTTTCTGCCATGATACATGCGTCTATATATGATTGAGAATAAAATTAAGCCCATAACAATAAGGGCACACACGCTAAACTGATAAACCCTGTCCATAAGCCACAACCTCATTTTTTTATCAAGTACAATTATATGTGTCTATTTTATCACAAAAATGCTATATATGGTATTTAGTTTTCAATTTTAAAATAAAAGAAATATAAAAAAGCGCCATATTTAGTATAAAATATGGCACTAGTTTCTTTGACACTTATTGTATTTTATTTCTCAATATTTTGCTTATTAATTTTAGCTCTAATAAGTTCTATCTATTATCTTCACTGAATGGAATAAGGTTTTCGACTGCCTTTTTAGCATCTATTTCAATGTCGCCATTATCTATATCTATTAGCTTATAACGATCATTGCCCATGCCGATTTCCTTCATATAGCTTAGCTGTCTCAAACCATGTCTAGTCCTTACTCTCTCGACAAAATCTCTATTTTCTTCATCTTTCATAGCCCATATAAGATCTATGCTGGCCTGATCAATTGCCAAAATATCACTAGAAGCCAAGATTCCCACGTTAGGTGTAACAACCGGGCTTGCAGACAAGCCTTCACAGTCACAGGATACTAACATATTTCTCATAACATTTACAAAGCTTATATGATCCTTGAAATGATCTACTGTAGCCTTGGATGATTCTGAAATTCTCTCCATAAGTTCTTCCTTAGCTATAGACCACTGATTGTCACTACCTTCATAGGTATGAATCATTGCCTTGCCCACTCTACCATCGGCGCATCCTATACCTATATTCTTGTTGGAGCCGCCAAAGCCTCCCATTGTATGTCCCTTAAAATGAGTTAAGACAAAAAGTGAGTCATAATTGGCAAGGTTCTTTCCCATAGACATCTGGCTAAACCACTTACCACCCTCTACTGGAAACATCTGGCATCCATCTTCATCCATAATATCAACCGGACAAAAATCCCAACCATTTACCTTGAGTGTTTCTCTGTGCTGTTCAGTAGTATACCTATCACCCTCATAGTAGGTGTTAGTCTCGACAATAGTAGCACCTGCCAACTCATGATCAACTAATTCTCTCACCCATGGCCTAGGTACAATGTTTGGTCCATTCTGTTCTCCGGTATGAAGCTTGATTCCTACCTTACCAGTCATATTCTTCTCAATATATCTATATATTTTCCTCAAACCCTCAGCTGACAAATCTCTTGTAAAGTAAACTGTAGACTCTTCTCCACTCCTGTCTTTGAGTGGAATATAAATATCACCATTTTTTGCAAGTTCAATTTTTTTAAATTCCATTGATACACCTCCTTGATAATTTGCCGCCACACACTTGTGACTTTAGTCGTGTTAGGCTTAACAAACAGGTAATAATGCCAAGCTCATTTAATCTTTTGTTAAAAAAGCTCAGTCTTAAACTTAAATTAATCTTGCATCAATTCTACAATATTTAGGCGTCTGTCAGCAAGCTCTCCTATATCACTTTCATCGTGACTTGCTATAATTATTGTCTTGCCCATAAGCTTCAAATTCTTTATAAGCCTGCCTATCATCTCACAGCTTTCCCTGTCCAGCCCGGCAAATGGCTCATCAAGAATATAGGCCTTTGGATTCAAGGCCATAACCGCAGCAAAAGCTATCTTTTTCTTCTGTCCACCGCTCAGGTGATAAGGGGCCTTATCAGCCAACTTCTCAATATCAAAAGTTTTCAAAAGATCTCTGACCCTTTTGTCCACCTCTACGTCGTCCAGCCCCATCTGCCTTGGGCCAAATCCAATCTCATCATAGACACTGGCACAAAAAAGCATAATATCTGGATTTTGAAATAGATATCCAATTTCCTTATGAAAGACCTTGGCATCCCTCTCACTCTTTAAATACTTTTTATCAATAAGCCTTGAATCAAAGTAATAAGTGCCAGAATCCGGCAGGGATAAGCCGTTGAGGATTCTAAAAAGGGTGGATTTTCCACTGCCATTAGGTCCCTCTAAAAGGATACATTCGCCGCGCTCTATACTGAGCGAAAGGCTTTTGATAACCCTCTCCTCTGAAGGCCCATAGCTAAAATTAATATCTTTTAATTCAATAATACTCATAAAAACACCACTAAAACTGATTATAGTCCCCAGTGAAGCCCCTGCACTGCATAGCTTCATACATCATCTGGTTGAGCTCATTGCCTCTCACAAAAGTTACGCCCATGACGCCGCCCAGCGAGCCATATTTTTTAGTATTTTTGCCTACCATGCGAAGGCTCATACTAGTCAGCAAATCCTCAATCAAATTTCCTAGAAGTACAATATACTTCAAAGTCATATCCAAGGTAAAGATAAAAATCCTCGGAATGTGCAATTTTCTCATAGCCAGGCTAATATGATTCCACTGACTTGTGTGGTTAAAGATATTAAGGCAGGTCACGCTCAAAAAGACCCTGAGAACCAAGCTCAGGTTATTCCTTATGCCAGCGGGATTCATAAGCATAGCCGGCGTCATGACCAATGCTGTGAAAAGAGCTGCAATCACTGCTCCCTTGAGGCAGGAAGCTATATCCTCCCCTGGCCATGTAGCCAGGTAAAGTAAGAGTACAGCTCCAATAGCCATAAGTGACAGGCTCTCTTTTGATATGGCTATTGTGAGTATTGCAAGAAGTGTCAAGATCAGTTTAAGCAAAACCGGCATAGACCTTTTCTTCTCATGGCCCTTTTGAACCTTGATTCTAGCCATAAGATGAGCCAAACTCTTTATTGTCTTAATGACAAAAGTGCCGCCATCTTTAGGCGACACATAATTATCATCTTCCTTCATCCAATCAGGAATCATAATTCTTTTTACCTTTCATAGGAATTGCAAACAACTTAAAAGCTATTATCAAAATGCTTACACCTATAATAGCAGATAAGATATAGGCAAAAGCCTCATTCAAGCTTCCCAGAGTATAATCTGGCATGAGCGACTCAAGTGACCAGCCATTTTCTAGTCCACTTGGAGTGTAATTTAAGCTAGATCCAGCATAGCTTGTCTCAGCAATCTCGTCTGCTCCCCACTCGCCCCAAGCTGTTCCGCTTGCAAGTAAACCAAGTGGGCTTGCCGCTATCAAGACTGCCACAAGAGCATAAACTGGTATATAAGACTTTTTTGATTTCTTAGCCAAATCAATCTTTGAAAATGTCAGATCCGGACTAGTCTTGCAGACAAAGGCATACACAGCCACGGTAAATGCAGCTTCAACAAGTCCAGCTACCAGCAAATGCGGTATCATCATAGCCGGAATTGACACGCTTAAGTCATAAGGACAGTAAATAGCATTTCCCAAGCTATCTTTAAAGAGCAAAGGCTGAATTCCAAACTCTACAGCTGCACAAAAGGCAGCCAGATTAATAGCTATATAAGAGCCAATTCCTGCTGCAAGGTATTCTACCTTTCTTGAAACTGACTTTTTATCTGCATCAAGACCTGACTTCTGAGATAAGTCGAGGCTTGCCTTCTGAGATAAGTTGAGGCCTGACTTCTGAGATAAGTTGAGGCTTGCCTTCTGGCCTGCTAAATCCAAGCCTTTCTCATGTCTTTTAGCCACAAATTTCATAATCAGCTTATAAATTCCATATCCTGCATAGGGCAGTACAAAGGCCATATTAAAGCAGTTTGCCCCAAAAGCCAAAACTCCTCCATCTCCAAATATAAGAGCCTGTAGGAGAAGAGCTATCGAAACTGCTATACATGCCGCATTTGGTCCAAAAAGCATAGCTATTAAGGTTCCACCAACTGCATGTCCGGTAGTACCTCCAACAAGTGGAACATTAAACATCATTCCAAGGAATGAATAGGCTGCTCCAACGCCCAACATAGGAATCTTCTCACGAGGTAATTCCTCATTTACTTTTTTAACTGCATGTGCCCACACTGGAAGCATTGCTGTTGCCATCAAAACACAAGTTGTAGGTGATAGATAATTTTCTGGTATATGCATCTTTTCCCTCCAAGTATTTTTACATACTAAATCTACATAAAAAAAGCCCCCACCACAAGCCGGGTGGGGGGATAAATATTCAGAAAAAAAGCATAAAATTAGCCTTTTCTAATAATTTGAGCTTATATTAGCTAGCAATTGAATCCTGGCAAATACTTCTATGAACTTCTTATATGAACTTCTTATAAGAACTTCTTAATGGCAATTTGGAATTCCTCAACAGCCTTTGTATCGCCATCCTCAATTGCATGAGTTATACAGTGAGTCATATGCTCATTGATAATTTCTTTTCCAAGGTTATGAAGAGCCGCTTCCACAGCACTCAACTGAATAAGGACGTCGGCACAATCCACATCGTCCTCTATCATTCCTTTAACATGATTAAGGTGACCTATAGCTCTCGATATACGATTAAGCTGTTTCTTCTTCTCCTCAGGTGAGTGATAATGGCCATGCCCGTGTGTGTGACCTTGGTGCTCATGCTCATGACCTTCGTGTTCATGACCTTCATGTTCGTGGGCATGCTCATGGCCTTCATGCTCATGAGTCTCATGCTCGTAGGTCACTAATTTTCCATCTATTTCATGTGTATGACTGCTTTTCAAATCAATTCCTCCTAAATTTGATATCTATGCAGAAATGGGGAGTTTCGCATTTCATAGAAGTACCGCAAGCCATAAATATAACTGCGAAACTCCCCAGCAAGTTTAATTAGCTGTGTCTACACTGCTAATTAAAGTCGCATCTACCACACTAAATCTACTGCCCTACAAGGCTTCTGTCCGAATACCAGATAGCCACATAATCAGCAGCACAATTATCAAGAATAACCTTTGCGCCTGCCTTGATTGCCTCATCCACATCCTTGATTTTATCAAGGGCTCTGTTAGGATTTAGCTTTGGAGCCTTTTCGATAAATTCGCCATAGGTCATGCCAGACAATGAGTCATCAGTCAAGGCAGATATCTTGTAGCCTGTGAGCCATTAAGTAACTTTGTCAACTTCAAACCTTTCTCTGCCTTTCTTTTCTGCTTTTGCTATAAGGCAATCGTAAACCTTTTTAGCGTTCATTTCTCTAATATCCATAAAACACGTCCTTTCAAGTATAACTTAATTATACACAAAAGTGCCCAATTTACCCATAATTTTTCATTAGAATTTCCCTTCTTTATTTCTCCATATTAGCCCATTCTTAATTTCTCAAAAACTCACTTTTATGCTAGAATTATCAAGATCATTAAGAATTATCAAGATCATTAAGAATTCGAAATTAATTCAAAGAAGAAAAAAATAGAAAGATTGAAATCATGAAAAATTTTAAGATAAAACTTGCCTATGATGGTAGTAAATACAAGGGATGGCAGGTTCAAAACAGCACCTCTGACACTATTCAGGGTAAGTTGGAAAATATTTTACTCAAGCTCACAGGTTCGCCCGTAGATGTCATTGGTTCAGGTCGCACCGATGCTGGTGTTCACGCTATGGGGCAAATTGCAAATTTTCACATTGAGCTAGCTGATGATATGTCTCCTGACCAGCTCATGGAATATATTAATCGATATTTGCCGGAAGATATAGCTGTACTATCCCTAAAAGAGGTCGATGAACGCTTTCATGCCCGTTTTAGTGCCAACTCAAAAACCTATCGCTACAGAATCCACACAAGTAAGATTCCCAATGTTTTTGAGAGAAAGTATGTCTACAGCTACCTGGACGCAAAGCTTGATCCTGACCTGATGAAGGAAGCTGCAGAGCACTTGCTTGGCAAGCACGACTTTAAGGCCTTCTGCGGCAACAAACATATGAAGAAGTCAACGGTAAGAACCCTTATTGATATCAAAATTGAAGCTATATATGACCAATACGGTCTCAAAGAAGTCCTAATAGACTACACCGGTGATGGTTTTTTACAGAATATGATAAGAATCCTCACTGGTACCCTAATTGAGGTTGGAAACGGCCGCATATCTAAAGACGCGATTCCTGCGATTCTTAACTCAAAAGACAGGGCCCAGGCCGGCTTCACAGCTCCTGCCTGTGGCCTCTGTCTCATGGACGTATACTATTAAAAAAACAGCTGGCAATTCTTTTATAAGCCCCAACTGCATGCTTAGCAGTTGGGGACTTTACTAGAATCCGCCTGGCTGTTTTTCTTTAGTATTTTATAAGCTTGTCATATCCATTGCCAAATCTTAAGATGTCAAATTCGCTTGCACTTGGCTTACTTATCACAACATCATAAACTGTCTCGGACGCTGTGTTGTAAGTTCTTTTACCAGCATTGTCAAAGCCCAGACTATTGCGGTAATACTCTGCATTCTCGTTAAACTTTACACACTCTGTATTAAAGTAAGGCATATAATTGTTGCCTTCCTCAAAGGTCTCTCTGGTCATGTGGAAATGGCCTGCAGAAAAGACTTCCAAGCGTGTATTTAGACTACTGAAATCCTTGTAAAAGCCATTGAGACTGAACTTACTGTGACTTGCAGCCGCAGTCATGATAGCTTCGATGGTATCAGCATTGGTGCCGTCTATACCGGTCTGATAGCTGCTGTGCCACATTTTGGCAAATCCGTCATGAGAAAAAATCATATACCTGCAGTTGTCTCTGGCCAAAGCCTTATTGAGGAGCCAATCTACCTGCTCATCCGAATAGCCCCAAGTATTCATCTTTCCCATAGGATCGAGATTGTCATCCACATTATCCATATTAAGCACAACTACCCTCAAATCCTTATCGGGGAAGTCGTAATAGTAGTAGCCATCCTTATAGTCCTTGATTCCTGTGCTGAAATGGGCCATTGTCGACTGATACCAGTCATCAGGTGTGAGCCAGAGCTCGTTCATCTCAAGGTACTTAGTTGGCGAACCATAGGCCTGCGAGTTGTCATCATGGTTTCCTTCAACTATAAAAACAGGAACCTTGCAGGCTTCAAGAATTGTCGAAAATGCATTAAGTCTTCTCATAGCCTCAACCCTGCCCTCGTCAACCTGGCCATTATAGATATCTCCGCCTATCACTACAAAATCAATATCACAATTGTTGGCTAAATCAACGATAGAATGAGCTGTTCTCTCCATAATATCTGTTGTGACGCCGGATATATCATAATGAAAATCCGTGGCAAATATGTATTTTACCGCATCATCTGAATCATTTGCAGCTATCGTTTTAGCAGTTTTCTCGATTTCTTCCTTGTAGTAGCTTGGATAGTAGCTATCCTGTGTAAAACTAAGGCTGACATTAATATCATCGCCTTGATTAGTCAGTTGGCTAATCTCAAGTCCAGAACTAGCTTTAATACTGTAGTTGACCTTTGATGAAGCATTTGCCGCATTGGCTGTGCTGTCAAGCCCGCCAGAAACTGACTTTCCATCACTAAGTGAAGATGACAGCTTTGAATTGCCATTCTTATCTGTCTCATATATTGTGTAAATTTTTAGGCCTGCATATGCCACTAATCCCAGAATCACCAGAATCAAGCTTGTTACGATACTTATCTTTAACTTATTTTTCAATCTTATCTCCTTAAAAAAAAGCCGTGTCAGCATCTTTATAATACAAAGCATACTAACACGGCGTCAATTTGAAAAAAATAAAATTTTGATTATGCGGACTTTCTTTAATCCTTAGGCAAGCTCAATCCTATAATTAAATTGATCAAGCATATTCAGCTTAACTTTATTGTGTAAAAACAATCCTCATTTTTTGGTAAAAACTTGGTAAAACTTATGCAAAATCATGATTGCATAAGTAAATCACTCCACCGAAAAAACCTATAAATATTGCAGGATAGCCCATAAAACAAAATAACCATTCGATTCCCGGAAAAATTATCCTTCCAAATAAAAGCCATAATCCAGCACCTATTCCTAAATTGACCGCAACCGAAACGCATAGAAATATAGCCGTTTTCACATCGTGTTTAATATCAAGTCCATTCAAAACATTCCACAATTTTCTCATTCACTTTACCTCCATAACACAAATGGTATAAATATCACGTAAAATTAAACATCATGTTTCTGTAAAATGAATGTAAAAAAGCCTGCAGGCATCAGAACTAAAATTCTAACACCCACAGGCATAATACTATCCACTATTCTTTTTATTAGAATGAGCACAACACTCTTTATATCATCTGAAAATGTTTCAAAGCCTCTTCAATCGCTTTTACTTTTTCTTCCGGGCATCCCGGCTGTCTGCTTTTTTCTGATTTTGGCTTATTATAATTCTCACGCTCTACAATCCCATGTTTCTGCTTAACCTGTGCAATGTTCAGGTTTGTTACATGAAATCCGTATTTCTCCTGCACCCACTCCTCAATCTCTTTGTATGTTGCCTTAGCTTCAGCACTTGTAAGATCAAGTTCATCCATATCTAGCTTAACATTGACATGATGCTTGGCCTCAGAAAGTTTGGACAAAAGTGCTATCGTATCGACTGTACTTCCGTTTTCCCAACTAATATCATCTATCACAGTACCATTATAATATACCGGGAATCTGAAGTGTATATGTTTTAGAAACTTGCCATTTTCAAGGCGTTCTGGGTAAAGCTCAATACTCTCAACGAAGGTTCCCATAAATTCTTTTTTCTCTGCATCTGATAATTTGTCGTATAACTTATCAAAAGCAATTAATAAATTATAGATTCTATCACCAGATAACTGCTTCCTTCGAATATGCGTCAGACGGCTCTATATTTCATCCATATGATTTTCTGTCAGAGCCATCTCATCATATTTATCATAAAAGCGCTTTTGAAGGTCATCATATTTTTTCTCATACATAGAATCGGTTACATCAAGATTATCCATCTGGATAGCAATCTTGTCCTTTGATACCTCAAGTTGCCTCATTTTCTTCTTTAATCCATCAAGCTCCTGCTCCAGTTCAGAAGTATCAACTCTGGCTGCAATCTTTTCCCTGATTCCCTTTTCAAAGTCCGAAGAAGTAACCATCTTCTTAATCAATTCAGCTACTGCATCATTAACAATATCCTGTCCCCACTGCTTATGGTAATCACACTTATGGCCTGTAGTTCCGGTAGGATGCTTGCAGGCATAATAAAAATAATCTCTATAAGTACCACCTTTTGGATGTCTCTTACGATTTACATTGCCGTACATATTGCCACCACATCCCGGACACTTCAGAATACCGGTCAAAATATGTTCATGTTCAAGGCTGTGTGTCTTAACACGCTTCACTCCAGTAGTCTTTCTTTTATCCTGAGCTGCCTTCCATTCTTCTACGCTAATAATCGCTTCATGCTCACCGTCAACAACCATGAATTCATCCTGTTTTACAACATGAAATTCATTTCTCTTACCCTGGACCTTTTCCGTTTTTCTTCTACCATATGCCAATTTCCCGCAGTACACAGGATTATCAATTACTCCCTTGACAAAAGATGCTGCAAAGCCATCAATCGTATTATTCTGACGCTTCTTTTTCACATATCCGCTTTCATTGAGAAACGCAGCAATTGCAGCCACTCCCATAGTTGTATTGATATATTTATCATAGATGATTTTTATTACTTCCACTTCATCTTCCGCAATAAATAATGATCCATCCACCAGCTTATATCCATATGGAGCAAAACCGCCATTCCATTTTCCTTCTCTGGCCTTCTGTTTTCGACCTTCCATAGTCTGAACAAGAATATTGTCTCTTTCAATTTCTGCAACAGCTGAAAGGACTGAAATCATAAGTTTGCCCGCATCCTTAGATGAGTCAATACCATCCTCAACACAAATCAGATTGACTCCGAAATCCTGCATCTTCTGAAGAGAGTTAAGAACGTCAGCGGCATTTCTTCCAAAACGAGAAAGCTTAAAAACAAGAACATAATCAATATCATCTGTGCCTGCTTCAATTAACTCAAGCATTTCCTTAAACTGCGGACGACCATCCACATTTTTACCGGATTTACCTTCATCAGAAAACTCCCTGACTACAACCATATCCTGATAATCAGCATATTTCTTAAGTTTTTCCTTCTGAGCATCTAAGCTGAATCCATCTACCTGCATGGCAGTAGATACTCTTGTATATATGTAACATCGTTGCTTTTTCAAATAATCACTCCCCATCCTGTGGTAATTTTCCTGATTCCTTTGCCAGCTTCTTCTCTTGGGATTTTACCCTTCGCTCCAATTTTTTAATATCTTCTGAAGGTGGTAATTCCTCTGGTTTTATACCTCTAGTTCCAAGCATTTCGCGCACAGACAAATTATTCTGTACATGCTCAGTCGTAATTGCCCCTTCCCCCTGTAAGTCTTTTTCTTCAACATTATAATTTGTCATTTCAGTTGCAAGATTCTTTGCCGCAATTGTCAGCGTTGGTAAAAAATCAGCTAAAGGTCTTTTATCGCTAACTCCTAATTTCTTCTTCATATCCTGTGTAGATTTCCCACCAAATAAAGCCTGGTCACCTCTTGATCTAATGCGACCAAAACCAGCATCATCTACACCGCGCTCATAAATATTTTGTGATAATCTTTTCTCTGATTCACGAAGTTTTCCTCTTGCCTCAGTCCTTTCAATATAAGCAATTCTTTCTTCAATCAACTCCTGCTTTCTTGTCTGAACCGCAAAATAACTTTGTGCAAAGGCAATCTCCTCTTTTCTAGGATCACCATTCTGAGCAATAAGGTAACATGCATATCTAGTAAGCATAATATCATCAACTTCTCTTTTAGCACCTTTCGGTAAATCTATCATTTTGCCGGCGCCGGCAAAATGATCCGACACTTCTATTCCAGCACTTTCACAAGATTCCTTCGCTCTTTCAATAGCTTCCTTAAAACGTCTCCAAGTTGCATATCCCAGACACTCCATCAATTCCCTGGCATACCAAAATTCAACGCTACCGTCTTCCGTTGTATGCATAATATCGTCAAAAGTCTTTTTCATTGTCATTATAGTTTTTTTATCCATTTATCAAATTCTCCTTTTCAAAGTACTTTAGGATATAAACATCCTTATTACATCATATGTTTTGCTAACATCTAAAGTGGTCAAATTTGACCACTTTAAACTTCTTTCTTCTCTTGTCCCATCTGCTCCATCCGCACATAATACTCAAGCAAACGCAAAAAGTACTTAGGAACACGCTTCTTGCCATGCTCCCAGTCACTTACTGTCATATAGGGAATTTCAAAGTACTCACAAAACTGATGCCTGTTCATACCGGTACTTTCTCTAAGCTCGATTAAAATATCTTTTGCATCTCTATCATCATTTAAAATATAGTCTGTCATATCCCCGCTCCTTTCACGCTAAGCGTCAATATAATATTATCACGCAACACGTGAATATTCAAGATTAATTATATAATCCTGCTTGTCCCCAGACGCATTAATCCACTCATATATCAGCACTACTTTCTGCACGGTTCCAAGTTCTATACTGTCTCCATATTTCTCAATCATTCTTGCTAAAAAATCGCAGCAGCGATTAAAATCCCCTAGCTGTTGTCTTGTCATACTAATCATATTTTTCCTCCATTTTTTCTAATCAATATTTCAAAAAGTCTGTAGCCTCTTCTCTTACTGCATCAAATAATCTCACAGGCATTCCTCCTTCTTCTTGGGAGGTGTCTGCCCTCTTTGTTGATCAGCAAGTGCAACCTGCTCCTTCTGCTCCTTAAGTTTTGCCAAAACAGATGCTTTTGCAATATCAGCAATCTCGTCTGTATTTTTCTTTTTTGATGCCGGATCACCCAAGGCTTTTTCAATTTTTTTAGATATAGCGCCCTTGCCTCTTTTCAAAAGTTCAACTACATGATCCAACAATTTTATTGCAAACGGTTTATTTTCCTTTTTAATTCCTGCCTTGTCTGATTCGATTCTTCCCTTATAGGCTTCTACAATTCCAACATCTTCTTCAATCGTCATAGCACGAACTTCTTCAGCAACTACTTCACAGGCTTTTTCATAAGCAACCTTTGCTATCTCTTCTGAAAATGTTTCTACATCCTCAATTTTTAATTCAAGCGATTGCAACCTAGCCTCATTATTTGCAATTTCCTCCGCCTGCTTTGCCAGAATATAATCATTTTTCTCAAGATGCTTCTTGCCCTCAAGAGGAATCTTCTCAATCAAAACTCCATATTTTTCTGCAATCTCAATATAAAGTTTTCTTACTTCTTCATCAAAAACCATTTTGGCATTATTGAATTTATTGGACTTCTTTTCAAGATTCGGGCGTTCAAATCCCAGTGCCTCACAAGCCTTCTCCTGCTTTGGAAAATACATTCCATATCCATCATCAGCAAAGAAAACATGTCTCTCATGAATATGAGGTGTGGCTTCATCCATATGTAGAGCCCAGTCAAGCACCTGCACATGTGAACCAAATCTTTTTGTAAATTCCTCCACAAGCTCAGCTACTACTTGTGCAAAGAGAGCAGGGTCTTCATGTCCATCTTTCGTGCCAAGCTGATAAACTGTTTCCTCAGGACAAGTCTTGGGATCCTCTCGAATCTGATCCATGGTTCTGATTCTATCTTTATGCCTAGACTTGATATGTCTCTCAGTCTGTGTCTCTAATGAATCACCAAACTGATTACAATAAAATGCTTTTTCAATTTCTTCAAATGAAAATCGTCTTTCAGGTCTTACCCCATTAGCATCTGAAATGTTATATCCCTGATACATATCCCAGTACACATTCATGAAACTTCTACTTGAATCTATATGCTCGGCTACATCAACATCAAATGATCTGTCATTGTGCCCAGCCTTAAAAACACCATTTTCTCCTTTGCGGCCATTGTGTCTGGTCGCTCTTACTTTTTGTTTTGCCATTAAAATATTTCTCCTTCCTGCAATAAAAAAAGAAACCGATTTTATTCGATTCCTCTTAATATGCCACTATTCATTTTTTATTTTTTCTAAAAAAAACTAACTTGCATTTCCCGGCGAAGCCGCTAGTTCTGCGCGAAGCGTTACAGATAATAACCCAATATTAAGTGTCGCGTCCAACACTTTATTGGGCCAAGGTTGCCACCCTGGACGGACTAATGGGCGTTGCCCCTTAACCCCACAAGGCGGTGTTAGAGTCAGGCAAAAATAACCAAATACAGATAGGTTAAAATAACCAAAA
>CAMUXE010000016.1 GCA_947164605.1 uncultured Lachnospiraceae bacterium
ATAGGTTTTGAAAAAAGGATTTTAAGATGATTATATAGTATGCAGTTTTGAAGGAACAATTTAGGGGTGTGGTGAAATGGTATCATAGGGGTCTCCAAAACCTTTGGCGGGAGTTCGATTCTCTCCACCCCTGCTTTTTTAAAAGTGTAAGCAAGCTATTACTGAGAACAGTAAGGCTTGTTTTTTTTTGCCTATTTTCTAGCTGCTGGCAGGGGGCGAAATTCTTGTTTTCTCATATATCGCGCCTCTAATAAAGCTAATAAAGCAACTATTAGCTTTACAAGGCTTGCTTTAATAAATTATAATTCAAGAAAAATAACTAGAATGGCGGTAAAATGGATGATAGGAAGCAATAAGACTGGCAAAAAGAGAGCTGGTAAGAGGGGGAATTCTTGGGTTTGGTTCTGGGATTGGCTCTGGGCTGGAAAATGGTCATGTAGACGATCTTGGGCCTGGGGCCTTTGCCTATGCCTTTTGATGACTTCTTCCTTGACTTCTTGTGGCTTAAAGAGGGATGGCACATAAGATATATAGACGACCCAAAAAAGGCAGAGGAAATCACAGAGAGTGGCATAAGTCTTGAAGAATATCTTGCTAGATAGATTTTTAATTGCTGATACTAATCTGCAATTTTTAGATTAGTTTTTTAAGAATATTGATAAAAAAATTTAGAAAATTTTCTTGACTAAAAATAGAAGGCCAGAGCTTTGTCTAGTATTATGTAAACTGTAATTTAAAATACAGTCTCCTGTCTTTGAAAGGCATTGCTATGCAAAATCGAATTAATAGAATAAAAAGTTATATTATAAAAAGCAGCCATACTGACAATAAAGAAGTTAACAGACTGATGGAAACATGGCTCGAAAAATTTGGTACTTCTATTTTGACCATTATATTTTTGATTGTTCTATCAGAGATTATATATGGTTTGATAATTAATATTGCCGGCATTGAAGATAAGTCATGGTCTGAATATATGATTTTCTATGTAGTAAAACCGGGACTTACTAGTATAGCCATGTTGATATTCTGGAGGATAGTTGTCAAGCGCGTTAAGAGTTATTATTTTAAGGCTATGGCAACAATGTTTACACTCTATGGTGCATTTGCCGCTATTGTAGTTGCTAACTTTGACAGAGTTGTATTTCAGCCTATTGTGATTGTGCCAATGTTTATCTGCCTTATATATGAGGATAAGATAATATTTAATTCAACCATGATTTTGGCTTTGACAACACATATAGCAAGCATCATTGTGATTAGACTAGAGCACACAAGCGCTCAGCTGCCAGAATTTTTTGCAGAGAGTAGTATATTGTCAATTATTGTTATTATCATAGCTGCAGCATTTGCCAGGTTGCTGCTGAATTTTGAGATAAAGAAAAGAAAAATTGAGTCTGACGAGTATATATCAAATGTGCGCTTGAAGAATGAAGTTTTCTACGATGAATTGACTAGAATTTATAATTATGCAGGTTTTAAAAAGAATTTAGGAGAACAGCTGGCAAACTATAGAGATGGCTTGGACAGTATGTATCTGGCAATTTTGGATATTGATTATTTTAAGAAAGTGAACGATACTTACGGTCACGATATGGGAAATATAGTCCTTAGAAGATTGGGATCAATTCTTTTAGAGAATGAGAATAAATCTATTATTGCTGCTCGTTTTGGTGGCGAGGAATTTGCTATTCTTTTCTTAAATATGGATACACAGGATATCGTCGCCAGATTAAAATTTCTTGCAGATAGATTTAGGTCATCGAAATTTGAAGGGATTGAAAAGCCTATAACTTTGAGTGGTGGTTTAGCAAAGTATGAGCTTGGAGATTCAGAGGAAAGCCTGTTTAAAAAGGCTGATAAGGAACTTTATAGAGCAAAGAATGCTGGAAGAGACAGGGTTTTTAGTGCCTGTGATATATAAAATTAGCCTAGTCTTGAAGGATTTAGCAGCTAGATAATAAAAACTAGATAATAAAAGCTAGATAATAAATGTACTGTAATTGAAGCAGGTCATAAAAACTTGATAATAAAACCAATAAAGGGACTTAGGAGATATGAAAAATCATATCTTCTAAGTCCCTTTTATTAATAATTTAGTCTATGCCCAATATTGGGCAGCTATTTTAAGGCTTTTTTAAGGCATTTTTAAAGCTTTTTCTATGGCAGTCTAGAGGGCTGCACGATAGATTTTTTCCATATCTTCAGGCATGAGCTTCTTCATAGAGCCGAGTGGTCCAGTTGTTTTGAAACATTTCTGAGCCAGAATCTTGTACTCTTCATCTGTTGGATTAAGTCCAAGTTCAGTTAAGGATACAGGCATCTTGATAGAGCGGAAGTAGTCCTCCATAGCTTCAATGCCAGCAAGGGCTGTAGCCTCGACACTTTCCTTGTCCTCGATAGCAAATACATTGCGGGCAAGCTGGGCAAAACGCTCAGGTTTAGCATCCATCACATATCTGGCCCAAGTTCCCCAAATTGCAGCAAGTCCAGCACCGTGGGCAACATCATATAGTCCGCCCAATTCGTGCTCTAATCGGTGACAAGCCCAATCTCCGCCATCAGAACCACAGCCTGTGAGACCGTTGTGAGAGAGGGAACCAGCCCACATAATTTCGGCACGAGCCTCATAGTTAGAAGGATCAGTCATTAAGATTTTAGACTGGGTGATTACTGTTCTAAGAAGAGCTTCGGCAATGCTGTCTGTAAGTTCCATAGAACCTGGAAGAGAGAAATAGCGCTCAAGGGTGTGCATACAGATGTCAGCTGCACCACACGAGGTCTGATACTGAGGGAGAGTCATGGTCAGGTTTGGATCCATGATAGCCCATCTAGGACGAGAATAGTCAGTATTGCAACCACGCTTAATTCCGCCCTCTTCCTTGGTGATAACAGATGAATTGGACATTTCAGAGCCTGTAGCTGCTATGGTTAAAACGACACCGATTGGCATACAAGCCTTAGGCTTGCGGTCGTAGTTGTAAAAGTCCCAGACATCGCCTTCTTCCTCATCTGCCAAGGCATATCCAATAGCCTTGATGGAATCGATTACTGAACCTCCACCAACGGCAATAAGAAAGTCAACTCCTTCCTTGCGACAAAGGTCAATTCCTTCATAAACTTTTGAGAGGCGAGGATTAGGCACAACTCCGCCAAGCTCTACATATGAGATGCCTTCCGCATCCAACTGCTCTTCAATATTAGGTAAAAGGCCACTTTTTTTAACCCTCTCAGAACCATAGTGAAGTAAAACTTTCTTTGCTCCCGATTCCTTGGCAAGCTGGCCAAGCTTAGATACAGTGTCCTGACCAAAGATAACCTTGGTAGGGGTGTAGTATGTAAAATTTTTCATTATTACCTCCAGATGTTTTTCTTAAATTTTATCATGAAGATAAAGACCATGCGATTAAGAAAATACAATAAAAGGATTAAAATACTCTTAGGAACTTAAAGAATTTATACATATCATCTGGCCAGCTTCTTTATCAGGAGCTCTTGATATAGTCGGACTATACGAGACTAATGGCCATGCAGTAGACAACAATCCATTTAATTGGGAGGACTGTTTTGGTGACAAACTTGAATGTCTTAAGGGTAGCGATGTTGATTTGTTAGCTCTTTATGATGAAGACGTAAAGAAAGGAGGAGTACCTGATTTATTTCAGGCAGTTGGATTCTCAGATTTCTTATATAAGTCCAACTTAGAAGTGAGAGATTATCTGCTTGAACGAAAGGCAAATCTTAAATTTGTCGAAGGCGAAGGTGGTCATAACTGGGATTTTTGGGATGGACATATATGTGAAATCCTAGACTGGTTTTTGCAGAAATAAGCTCAATATATGACAGATGCCAATAAGAATTAGAGAAATAAAATTATTAAAATTTTAAAGAAAAGAGGTTTTTATTATGACGAAAAATAATTCAGCTGCTTTTGAGCAGTTTAAAGAGCAGGCTAAAAGGCCTTTTGGTATGAGAGACAAGATTGGTTATGATATCCAGATTAATTCATCATGAGAAGGCACCATTCTTCGTAAAGCTCGATGACAAGGAAATGACTCATTATCTTAATAGAAAAAAGTTTGAAGAGTCTGAAGAAGGCTGGTATTATAGTATGAGCAAGAGGAGCGTTTTGATCAAGTATAAGGCACCAAAGAAAGACCATGAGGTCTTAATCTCCTTCGAGCAATTTGATATGATTGGTATGTAAGGCTTAATGAAAAAGATATCTAGATATTTGGACAAGAGAAAAAAAGAGATAATAAAGGTTAGTTCAATTGCAGTTGCAGCTGGTGTTTTCCTGGCTCTTATAGAGGCGGTTGAGGGCTTGATAGTTGGCTCACTTTCAATGGTACTCGATGGTTTGAGCCATGTGAGTGAGGCAGGTAATGCGGTTATTGCTGCAATTGGAACTTATATAGCTGGAAAACCGGCAGATAAGAAACATCCCTTTGGCTATGGAAGATTTGAGTATGTGACAGCATTAATCATTGGCTTTATCACGCTTGATGCCGGAATTGCAGGTTTTATGACAGGTGTAGGAAGTATTATAAATCCCGATAAACCTACACATTCAGCCGTATCTCTCCTTGTGCTTATAATTAGTATGCTTGTGAGAATATTTGTCGGAAGACATGATGTACATGTGGGAGAGGAGTACAATTCCAGAGCCCTTAAGGGTGTGGGAAAGAATGAGATTAAACACTCAATCCTATCTGCAGCAGCACTTCTCTCCGCCTTGGTTTACATGATATTTGGAGTATCTATAGAAGCCTGGATTGCCACAGGTGTTTCAATTTCAATTATCATAGGAGCAATTCTTATTTTAAAAGATATGCTCTCATCAATACTGGGTGAGAGGGTTGAAGAAAAATTTGTCAGGGATATCAAAAAAGCAATTATGGATGAAGATGGGGTTCAGGGAGTTTATGATTTGACTTTACACAATTATGGACCTGATGAGTACTTGGGCTCAGTACATATTGCTGTAGCAGATGATATGAAAGCTTCTCAGATAGATTATTTGACTAGGCATATAAGTGATAAGATATTTAAGAATTATGAGGTTAAATTGACCGGTATAGGTGTGTATTCGGTCAATGAGCACGATGAGGAAGTGATTGAGGCCCACAAGAGGATTCTTAATCTGGTAAAGAAGAATCCTTATGTGGAGCAACTTCACGGTTTTTACATGGATAAGCTTGAGAAAGACCTTAGAATGGACCTTGTAATCAGTTTTGATGCTCCTGATCAATTTGCTTTAAGAGATGACTTAATTAGGGAATTGGAGCTTATATACCCTGATTACACAATAAAGATATATATCGATAACGATTTCGGTATGCTGGCCTGATTTTTAAATCAGGCCTCTTTTTTTTCTAATTTGCTTTCTCTGAGTTCCTTGATCTCCTCATAGAGCACAACACCCATAACACCTGGGCCAGAATGGCAGCAGACATTGAGAGCTAATGGCTCGTATGGAATCTCAGTCCTTACTCTGTTAGGAAATTCTTTTTCAAGCATTTCCTTTAATTGGTCACAATAGCTAGGATCATCTGAGTACAAGAGGCTGATATAGCCATATTTGCAGTCGGGATCGTGATGCTTTTCTATAAGGTCTCTGTGCAGGGCATCTATCATAGTCTGGCGAGCCTGACGAGAAGTTCTAGCTATAGCGTATTTATCAAGTTTTCCTCCATCTTTTAGCTCTAAGACAGGCTTTAGGTGAAGGATTGAACCTATGGCTGCAGCGGCTGGTGTACAGCGGCCACCTTTCTTCAAGTATTTTAAAGTGTCAAGAGTGGCATAAATTGAGCAATTGTAGGCTTCTCTGTCCATGATCTCACGAATCTGAGAGGCACTATAGCCCAATTCTACCAGCTTTTTTGCATCCAGGCAGGCATGTAACTGAGCTGATGCAGCTTTAAAGTTATCGCAGACAAAAACCTTATTCTCATACTTTTCATCGCGAGAGAGCATTAGGGCTGTCTGAGCACTTCCTGAAAGGCCTGAAGTAAAAGGAATATGGACAATTTCGTCATGGGTCATTAGGAGCCTGTCCCAAAGATCAGTTATATCTGGGATTGAAGGCTGGGAGGTAGACAGATCATCGTCGTCAGCCTGAAATTTAAAAAAGCTGTCGCGATCAAGACGCTTTCTTTTAGCAGGGTCCTGACTTTCGTCGAGGCCCTCAAAATACTCCTTGCCCTTGATGATAAAAGGCATAGGGAGAACATGAATGCCTAACTTAGCGCCATCTTCCTGCATTAAGCCACTTCCCGTATCTGTTACTATTGCTATCTTTGCCATAATTAGTCTCCAATTCTAATTATAAATTTAAATTCAAATAATGACAAATTAGACTGCTACCTTAAAATAGACAGGTGTCTAATTACTTGCTATAATATACACAAATAAGGAGATGAATTCGATAAACGTTTTGCTCTAAAAGTCTAAAAATAGACAAAATTGATAAATTGTCGGATATAGGAGGATATAATGCAAGATAATATAATTCAAGATGATATGTTTAAGAATAAGGTTCCAAAGAGTATTAAGAGGATAGCCACAGCCTTTTTAAGAATAAGAAAAACTCATGCCCTAGAGGATATAACAGTAATACATTTGTGCCAGATGGCAGATGTCAATAAATCTACTTTTTATCACTATTTTCATGATGTATATGATCTGTCTGATCAGATGCAATCAAGGATTATTGAGAAAATCGTGTCCAATATGGAACACACCAAAGATATACTGACTGACCCAGGCGCTTTTGTTAAGGATGTATTGAGAGACTGCAGGCCAGATTCTGAGCTGATTTCAGTACTATTTGCAGGAAATCAGATTGATAAACTGCCAAGAAAGTTAGAGGAGAGTTTAAAGAAGCTTATAGAGGAGATTATGCCTGACAAAAAGGATGATTTGGCTGTAAATCTCCATCTGACCTATCAGCTCTATGGAGCCTATTTTGCTTTTATGAATTATCCTAACTATGACAAGGATCAAAAGATTGACTACATTGCCAAATTGACTGACAGGGTTCAGTTACATTGAAAAGACCTTGAAGACTGGCTTTATGCCATCTTCAAGGCCTTTTATTTTTATAGATTGCCAACTGGAACGTTGAGCAAGAGTGTCTGGGTGTCAAGCTTCTCGTCAGCAGCTACAAGAATTCTTAAGGCTATGATATCGCCATTTATTTTCATATTATGCTCATCACAGTAGTCGTAGGCTGCTTTGAGAAAACTCTCTTTATAGGTTGTAAAGTTGGGCCCTAAGCTCTCTTCAAAATTCATAGGCAGATTGACATAGTATACAAGAACAGGTCTTTTTGGAACCAGCTCAACGTAGGGACTCTTCATAATAAATTCATCATTGTAGCTTGAATCAAGGGTTGGAAAAAGAAAAGGCTTTATAGCCCATCCTGACTCATATCTAAAGACATTATCTTTTATGTCCTTCTCTCTAAAACAGTAAATAATATGAGATTCTGGAGCATTGTTGATATATTTGTGCAGTAAGTTCAGCCTTTCAGGCTCATTGAAAATCACATTGTCTTTTTCATAATAAGTGCAGGCAAGGGAGACAGAAAGCCTATAAAATGGCTTATTGTCAATGTTATTGTGAGATTCAATTATTCTTACATAATCATTTAGGAGATGCTTCTTGGCATTGAGATTCTTGATAGAAGTGTCAAGTTCTTCAATTTTTTTATGATAGGCAGACAAGTTTCCTTCAATAGAATCTTCTAATAAATCCTTTATTTCAGAGTGCGAAAAGCCCATTTTTCTTAAAGTCTGAACTAGCATGACCTTTGAAACATCAGTGTTTGTGTAATATCTGTAATTGTTGTTTGAATTCCTTTCAGGCCTAAGGTAACCAATTTCCTCAAGGCGGCGTATAGTATTGTCTGAAAGTCCAGTTAATGCCACTAATTCGTTGATTTTATACCCCATAACAATTTCCTCCAAAATAATAATTGACTCTCCCATATTGGGAGGGCTTAGGATTTGTATGTAGCTTAAGGACAAGCTTATTTTAGTATGATTTGGAGGTTTTTACAATGCATGTGAGAAAAATCGTAAGTGGACTTCTTGCATCAATTATGGCAGCCAGCTTGGTTATGACAAATTCACTGGCAAGCGCATCAGCAGGAGGAAAGAAGGGACTTATCGAGGTATGGGACTTTGGAGGACTGCTAGAGTCTGATGAGGGCAATTATCAAAATAATTTAAAGGTCGCTGATTGGAATGATTGTGCCAATTTGCTGAGTGATGGAAAAATTGGCCCTGATAAGAATATGCCTTATGATATACAGATGGGAGATTTAACAATCTCTGCCATAGGGGGAGACAGGGTATATTCAACAGATGCTGCCATGACCAAAAATTATGGTAATGTATCAAGCCACGGCAAATATGACTACGGCGATTCATACGTAGCAGGCGGAGAGTATTACTGTAACGGAACAGGTGGTCCGACCAGAAGATACCTTGTGCTTGACCAGGTAGATGCGGGAGATCAGATTGTTCTCTATGCTGGAAGGAGCAATGCAGGCGGTAAGGACTATCTAGTGATGCAAAAAGTTCTCGAAGATGGAAGCCTTGACCAGTCTATTGCAGAGCAGAAGGTTGCCTTGAATGGCTCAAACACTAAGTGTGAATTTATAGCAGAAAAAGATGGTAAATATAAATTTTATATGACTCTTGATGGGGCAAGCAAGCCAATTTACAACAGAATCGAGAAGATTCCGGCTGTAAAGGTTAGTGGTAAGTTGGACTCAGATTTTGAGCTTAATCTTGATGGTGTGGGAGTAAGATTCACAGACCTTGCCAGCGGTAAGATCACAGAAGCTAAGCTTGATGGAAATACTTATGAGGCAAGTCTTACACCGGGACACAGTTACAATGCAGGCCTTTACAACACATCATCTTACACAGTAAGCAATGATACAAAAAGCCTCTCAATCAGCGATGATGACAGAAGAGAAGGCAGCAAGGTCGCAAATCTCAAGCTTGTATCCAGGAACATGATAGACTTTAAGGCACAGGTGACTGGCCTTGAAAATGAGATTGATAAGGAAAAATTAGAAATCAAACTAGTTCCTGTCAATATAACTGAGGGCGATACAGTAAGCCTTCTTAAAGATGCAGATGGCTATTACAAGGGAAGTATTATTCCTGAAGTAGCTTACAATGTAGAGCTTATTGGCTGTAATGATTATGAGCTGAGTGATAAAGCTCCTATCAAGTATAATGATTCAGTTGAGACAAGTCTTAGCTTGGTAAAAAAAGAGCTCATGAATGTAAGCGGTAATTTGGTTACATTTGATGGAGACAGCGAAAACATCATAGCTAACAATATGGAGGTCAATGAGCTTTCCTTTATAAACATGGATGATTCTTATGAGTATAAGGCCAAGCTGTCTGACAATTCTTATAGTATTCAACTTAGAGAGGGCAACTATGAGGTTAAAGTGGACGGAAATAATGTAAGAACATCAAGTCATCTTATTGTGGGAAAAGATGCCGTAAATAAGGATGTCTTACTTGTTTCAACTCTAGAAAAAGAAAGAGTTGAATATAAGAGTGATCTTTATGTAAATAAAGATGGTCAGGGCCAGGATACATTTGCCACAGTAAATGAGGCAGTTAAGTACGCGTCAAGAATGGACGGGGTCTCTAGTGATTCAAGAGTGACAATTCATCTTGCTCCTGGACTTTACAGGGAGCAGGTAATAATATCTAGCCCATATATAAGCCTTGTCAACGATTCAAATGAAAAGGCTGAAATTAGCTGGTATTACGGAATAGGATATAAGTACTACAGTGTAGACAAATCTGGATATTATAATCCAGAGAATGCTTTTGACAAGTATGAGAAGAACATTCCAGCAAAGTGGGGATGTGCAGTATTACTGACTAAGAATGCAGTTGGCTTTAGAGCTGATGGAGTTACATTTAGTTCTAGCTTTAACAGCGAGGTTATAGATGAGGAGTTAAGTGATGGCGTTGAGCTTTCAATGCAGTCAGATTCATCAGTAAGAGTTAATAGAAATACTGGCATTGATGTAGCTAACAGAGCTTCAACAGAGAGAGCAGCAGCCATGGCAATTGAGGCCGATAAGGCTGAATTCAATAAGTGTAGTTTTATTAGCAGTCAGGATACACTCTACACAGGTGGCTCTAATCTACATGAGTATTTCAAAAACTGTATAATTTCAGGCAACACAGATTATATTTTTGGTGACGGAAATGTCGTATTTGACGCCTGTGAGCTCAGATGGAGAGGATATACAGATCCAAGCCCTCATGGAGGTTATGTGACTGCAGCTAAAGATGCCGCTAAGTATGGCTATCTTTTCAGATCATGCGTAATCACTGAGAATAATCAGAAAAACTACAATGTTGGACAGGGCTATTTGGGTAGACCTTGGGGCAAGCTCGCTCAGGTTACATTTTTAAACACTCTTCTTGATGATGAGTCTAAAATGAACAAAGAAGGCTATTTCTCTATGAGTGGAAATCAGCCAGAGAATGCCAGATACCAGGAGTACAATACAAAGCTTTCTGATGGCAGTCTTGCTGACACAAGCACTAGAAAGGGCAAGGTGCTCACTGACGATGAGGCTTCAGCTATAAAGCCACTTGACTACTTTGAAGGTTACATACCATATTACTGGGACGATGTGGAAAGCGTAGAATTTACCGAAGATCCTTATCTAACAGATAATGGTGATATTAATGTGCCAAAGCCAGGTCACACTCTCAGTGTTGGATATAAGCTCAATTCAGACAATGATGCATCTCAGATTAGCTGGTATGCTATAAAGCCAGATGGCACAACTAGTCTTATCAAGTCAGGAAATGTAAAGGATAAGACAATTAAGCTTACTGACGCAGAGGTTGGTTCAAAGATTAAGGTTGTAGTAAAGCCTGTTTTAGTCAATGGTATCGAAGGTCAAGAAAAGAGCTTTACCAGCGAGGCAAGTGTTCTTGAAGGTTATGAGAATCCTGATGGAGGCACACTTGATGCAGCCTTAGGTGAAGGAATCAATATATTCCTGGCTGGTGATTCTACAGTTAAGGATTATTCAGTTCTTGGCATGTATAACAACGGCAAGGCGGATGATTTAGGATCATGGGGTGAAGTGCTTAATCAGTGGTTCGATAATGATTTGATTACAGTTGTTGACTATGCTCAGGGCGGTAGAAGTTCAAGAACCTTCTATGAAGAAGGAAAGCTTAATAATATCGCAGACAAGATTTCAGCTAACGATTACCTCTTCATTCAGTTTGGACACAATGATTCTGCTACATCATATAAAGATAGATATGTGCCTTTGGGAAATCCAGACGAAAATGGCGTATATCCAAAGACAGAGCCATCTGATGGCCAGTCTGGAACCTACAAGTGGTACTTGCAGCAGTATATAGACACTGCAAAGAAGGCAGGAGCAAGACCAGTCTTGATTAGTCCAGTTTCTAGACTTTACTATGACGCAGAAGGTAATATAAGACCACATCATGATTCTGATGATGAGGCAAATAAGTCAAATACATATGTGACTGCTATGAAGCAGCTTGCCGATGAAAATGATGTTCTCTTTATCGATGCATTTGACATGACAAAGGATATGTATGAGGAGGCCTACAAGGCCAATGTTACTACAAAGCCAGACAGAAATGCTTATTACGCTATGGGAACTTTGACCGAGAAGACACATTCAGGCAAGATGGGTGGATTTATGGAGGCAGGACTGATTGCAAGACAGATTCAGAATATGGATCTTGACATATCTAAGGCTGTTAAGGCACCTGAAAAGGTAGCATCTTATCTCCTCAATGGTCAGACTGCATACTCTGTTGACGCCGACAAAAAACTCACAGCCAATGGACTTGAGGATGACGGCAGCGTTAAGTTCAATCAGTATTGGTCTAATTATGGACAGGCTATAATAGATTCTGTTGACACTAAGAGAAGGGAACTTTTAGCAGCAGAAGAAAAGCCAGAGCCAGAGACAGATACAAAAACAGATACAAAGACAGATACAGATACAGATACAAAGACAGACACAGACATTAAGGCTGAGACAGGTTCTAATACAGATGCATTGGCTGTAGCTGATGAAAAAGTCTCTTCCAATACTGAGGCTAGCTCAGAGTCTGTTGAAGAGAAAAAGAGCTTGATAAGAGATGTGAAGACTGGCGATTCAAGCGATTTGCCATTCCTTATAGCCTTAGCTTTGGCATCACTTTCAATATTAGGTTTAAGTGCAAACAAAATGAAAAG
Source organism: uncultured Lachnospiraceae bacterium (assembly GCA_947164605.1). Taxonomy (GTDB): domain Bacteria; phylum Bacillota; class Clostridia; order Lachnospirales; family Lachnospiraceae; genus CAMUXE01. The sequence goes on from CAMUXE010000016.1 coordinate 12,292, forward strand.
AACAAAGTAAAGAGTAGAAAATAAGGAGAAAAGAAGGGCGAATACATATTATGTATTCTGCCCTTTTTTTTGCCAAAAAACCAAGGCAAGTCAGGCTTATTGAAAGCCATGATTTTAGCCCGGATACCAGTGCTTATCTGGATTGTGAGATTTCGTACTTTCATCCAGAGACTGGAATTGAGGCATATGCTGGGCGAGTAAGTTCAGATCAGTATGATTTTAAAGAGATTAAGAATACAGGTGAGGCAAGCGATATCGTGCTTGTGATAAGAAGAAAATAGGAAAATATAGAGACGAGGGCAGGAGTAGATAGGGGGCTTATTCCCCGCTATCGTATTTTTCGCCCTCGTTTGCGTCTTCTATAAAGACTTCCTCTTGATATTCTGCCTCCTGATAGCGGACGCGAACTACAGCCTGGGCACAGTTGAGGGAGACAAGAGGCTTAAGATTGCGCTCATCTCCCACCTTTCTTATCTGATCAAGTATGTCCTTAATAAGGTCTTTGGTAAAGTAGCCACATCGACAGTTAAAGGTGAGAGTCTTGCCCTTTTTGGCAGCCTGAAGACTGCGCTTGTAGACATCTTCAAGCTTGGTGAAGGAGAGCTTTTTCTCCTTGTAATAAAAATGGTCGCCTGTCTCACACTTAGGTGCAGGAACTATTATAGGCTCATGATCCCTGAAAACCTGCTTGTCTGACAGGTTGAAATAGTCATATCTTACTTCAGAACTTGCTGCTGACAGAGTATTGTCAAATGTTACATCCAAGTGGTAGTAATGGCCGTCAATTTTAACAATATTCCAGACATGGCGGTACTTAATTCCCTTTTCAGGGTTATTGTCGCATAAGGTTATAATATTCCAGACACCGCAGGCATCAAGCAGAATTTTGACAGATTTTGCAATGCCCTCACACACGCCGACACCATGCCCTAAGGGACCTATAATCTCGTGGGAATAGGCCTTTTTAAGCTTATCATAAGTGACATTTTCACATATGAAATTGTGGACATATTCTTCCTTCTCAAAGTCGGACATAGACTTAGCATTAAGGCCTTGTGTGATTTTCTTGACCCTTGCTGTCATTTGAGCCTGGTGAGTTTTTATCTTGTCCTTGCTAAAGAGATATTCTGGTATAAAGATATAATGATTGGACTCGCGATAATACTTACATTTGTAAGATTTAGCCCAAAAAATTTCGGGATGATCAAGCCTTAGCCTAAAGAAGATATTATAAAGAGTCTGATTATCACAAGAGGGAATCAGAAACTCAGATTCAAGATTAAGCAAACCCTTGTAAATAGCATAATATATACCTCCTTCAGCTTTGCTTAGCTGTTTGTAGTAGTATTCTTCCATATATTTATCCTTTTTCTTTTGCTGAATGTCGTCAAGCAGGGCATAAGTCTGCTTAAGGACTGGCTATATGGTATATTTTCTCAAGGTCAGTGTCAACTAAAGATGGGCTGCAGGCTATAAGTATTAAAGTTAAAAGGAAAAGCCCATACAAGCTCCGCGCAGAGCTTATATGGGTTTCCAAAAAGAGGGTTGTAATTTTGTTATAAATATTATGCTAAAACTTCCTTGATTCTTGCCCTAATTGAGCCAGAACCCTGAAGCATAGCTGAGAGGTTTTCAAGAACCTTATCAGAGAGCTGGCAGGCTTCTAAGTCAAGACCAGAAATCTTTTTGAGGAAGACTTGAAGAATATGGGCTATTCTATTGATTCCTTTTCAAGAGTTATAGAGTTGAATAGCTTTAAGCTTATAAGGCAGGCTGTAAGAGAGGGGATTGGTATAAGTTTTGCCTACGCCTCAGTTATCAGTCAGGATAAGGATCTCACCAACTTCAAAGTCAAGGGAATTATGGAGAACCACGAATTTAACGTAGTGTGCCTGCCTAATACTTCGGCTATGGGCCTGGCAGAGCAATTTTTAAAAGAAAGTGAGTAAGATATGTATATTGAAGCAATTAAGGAGAGACATTCAGTTAGAACTTATAAGGAGCAAAAGATTGAGGATGAGACAAGAGTCTTATTAGAGAAAAAAATCCAGGAATTGAACGAGAAGGGAAATCTACATTTACAGTTTATGGAAGACGCGGACAATGTTTATAACAAGCTTTTAAACAAGGCTGTCGGTCTGGGTTCTTGCCCTTCTTACATAGCTTGCATAGGCAAGGAGGCTGATGATTTAGATGAGAGAATTGGCTACTATGGTCAGATTCTTGTCCTTTATGCACAGAGCCTGGGCCTTAACACTTGTTGGGTTGGAACCTTCAATAGGAAGAAGGTAAAGGCCTCTATAGCTGACCATGAAAAACTAGTAATCACGATTGCCATAGGATACGGTAAAAACCAAGGCAGGGTGCGAAAGTCTAAGACATTTGACGATGTTGCCGAAGTTGCTGAGGTTACTGAAGCTGCTAAGTCTGAGCTTGCTGGAAAAGACCAGATACCAGCCTGGTTTAGGAATGGGGTTGAATGTGCACTTTTAGCCCCAACAGCTATTAACCAGCAGAAATTTAAAATCAGGTTAAATAGCGATGGCAAGTATGAAATAATTGACAAGGGTGGAATATATTCAAAGGTCGATTTAGGAATTGTCAGATGTAACTTTGAGATAGGCGCAGGCCTCTTAAATGCTGACCAGCTATAAGAAAAAAATTTAAAGAATTTAAAAGAATTTAAAGCCTAGTAAAGGTATAGGAAAAATTTATAACAGCTAATAGTTTAATTAGATTTGTTTAGCAGGGTATAACTTGCTAAACTTGTTAAAAGTTGCAATAAAAATTATAAGGGAGAAGTGAAGGAAAATGAAAAGAAAAATGAGACAGAAATTAAAGAAGGCGGCAAGCTTGCTTTTAGTGCTTGCAAGTCTTGCTGCTTTAGGCACTACGACTGCTTGTAATAGCACAAGTCAGACAAAAGAAGAGAGTAAAACTGCTTCTGAGACTAGCGCTGCATACAAATTTACAGATGCACTGGGAAGAGAAGTGAGTGTTGACAAGACTGATAGAGTAGTAGTTTTACTTGGAAGCTTCTGTGATGAATGGCTACTTGCTGGCGGAAATGTAGTAGGCGCTGTAAGTGATAGCTTTAATAGTTTGGATTACAGCCTTGATTCATCAGTCTTAGATGTAGGTGGTCATATGGAGCCAGATATTGAAAAAATCATCTCACTTGCTCCTGATTTCGTAATTGCTACAGCAGCCATGGACGCTCAAGTTGGATATAAGGACACATTTGAAAAGGCAGGAATTACTGTAGCTTATTTTGATGTTGATGATTTCAATGACTATTTAGCCTCATTTAAGATTATGACTGACATCACTAAGAGAGCAGATCTCTATGAGCAGTATGGTCTCAAGGTTGAGGAGCAGATTAAGAATGCCAAGACAAAGATTGATGGAACAAAGCCTAGAATCCTCTTTATCAGAGCAGCATCGTCTTCGGTAAAGGTTAAGGGAAGTGAGGGCACTGTCGGAGGTGAAATTCTAGCCGATTTGGGTTGCATCAATATTGCAGATTCCAATTCAAAGTTTGAAGATTTAAGTATTGAAGCCATTGTGGCTGAAGACCCTGATTATATCTTTGTCACAACACAGGGAAGCGAGAAGGGAGGTCTTGCCAATATGGATAAGCTCCTCACAAGCAATCCTGCCTGGTCTTCACTCTCAGCTGTTAAGAACTCTAGATATTATGTTCTTGATAAAAACCTTTACAATTCAAAGCCTAATGAAAAATGGGGTGAGGCTTATGAAAAGCTTGTAGATATCCTCTATAAGCATTAAGCTATAATCTGTAATGACCAATTTTTATTTTAAAGGAGATATATGAGTTATTTTCCATTCTTTTTAGACCTTCCACGTTTGCAAGGTTTGATAATCGGAGCTGGTTATGTAGCTGAGGAGAAGATAAGCCGTTTGCTTCCATCTGGGGCGAATCTTACTGTCATAGCCAGGGAGATTAGCCAGCAAGTTAGAGATTATGAGGGCATCACAATATTGGAAAAAGAGTATGAGAAGGGTGATTTGCAGGGCTTTGATTATATCATTGCTGCAACTAACGATTCTGACCTTAATCAGAGAATATATGATGATGCAAGGCAAATGCACCTTTTAGTCAACGTTGTTGATATACCTGAATTATGCGATTTTATATTTCCATCTGTCCTTAAAAAGGGCAAGCTTGTAATAGGAATCTCCACAAGCGGGGCAGCACCACAGGTTGCTATACGCCTGAGAAAAGAGCTGGAAAATCAGATTCCGGACGACATTGAAGAAAAGTTGGATTATCTTTATCAGGAGAGAATTCGAGTAAAGAAGGAAATAGCAGACCCTTCAGAGAGAAGAAAATATTTAAAAGGATTGGCAGATCGCCTATTGGATTATGAAGATAGATAGTAAGAAGAAAGCAATGATTTTTATAGGATGCGTCTTGGGACTCCTAGTCCTGACCTTTTTGCTGGCTCTGGTTTTTGGCAGTATAAATATACCCATAAAGGATGTGGTGAAGGTTCTGACTGGCCAAGATACAAGTTCTAAGGTGGCTTTTATTATTAAGACTATAAGACTGCCTAGAGCTCTGGCAGGAATTGCGGCTGGCGCAGCATTGGCCACGGCGGGTGTCCTTTTGCAGAGCGTTATGAACAATTCGCTTGCAAGTCCTAATATTATAGGTGTAAATTCGGGCGCAGGTTTTTTTGTTATGCTATCCATGGCCTTATTTCCACAGAGCCTTTTTTCTAAATCAGTAATGGCCTTTCTTGGAGCCTTATTCACAAGCTTGTGTATCCTGGCTTTGGCTTTCTTTGCGGAGAAATCAAGGACTACAATAGTGCTTGCAGGTATTGCTGTATCTAGCTTCCTGTCGGCAGGTATGAATATGCTAAAGACTCTCGACAGTGATCTCACAGTCAGCGCAACCCAGTTTTTGATAGGCTCACTGGCTGGAAATACCTTTAAGTCCATTAAGGTTCCGGCTATTGCCATTCTTGTGACAATTATTATCTCAATCTTTTTGAGCAGAGCCTTGAATATTCTGACACTTGGAGACGGGGTGGCTCGTTCACTTGGTTTATCGGTTGATTTATTTAGAATAATTTTTGTCATCCTGGCTAGCTTGCTTGCAGGCATGGCTGTCAGCTTTGGAGGTTTGATTGGATTTGTAGGTCTGATAGTTCCTCATATAGTAAGATTTTTCGTGGGACATGATGCTAGAGTGCTTATACCTGCAAGTGCCATAACAGGAGCTTTTTTTGTGATGGCAGCGGATTTGCTCGGCAGAGTTTTCTTTTCACCATACGAATTGCCTGTAGGTATAATCTTATCCTTGTTAGGTGCACCTTCCTTTTTGTACCTTTTAATGAAGAAAGGAGCAAGAAGAGTAAATGCTTGAGTTTATTGATGTCAGTGTAAATGTAGGAAGAAGTCCCATCTTAAGCCATATATCTACTACTTTTGAAGAGGGACAAATTACGACAATAATTGGTCCTAATGGATGTGGTAAGACAAGCCTTTTGCAGACTCTGAATGGCCAGAGTAAGCTTACAGTAGGAAAGATAATGCTTGATGGGGAGGATTTCCTTGAAAAGGCAATTAGAGAGAGGGCTAAATCCTTGTCTTTCATGCCACAGTTCAGGGAGACTGTGCCATGCATTTCTGTAAAGGGACTGGTTGAACACGGCAGATTCCCATATTTAGGCTTTTCTAGGACAATGTCAGCCGAGGACAGGCAAAAGGTAGAAGATGCTCTTGATTTTGTCTCTATGACAGATTCAAAGTCAAAAATAGTGAGTGAGCTGTCTGGTGGACAGCAACAGAGGGCTTATCTTGCCATGCAGCTTGCCCAGGACTGTCCTTATCTGGTCCTTGATGAACCTATGAATCATCTTGATTTTGAGGGACAGAGAAATATGCTGAGTCTTATTCGCAGCTTGAAGAAGGCCAATAAGACTATTATTCTGGTTCTCCATGATATTAACCAGGCTCTTATGATCTCGGATAGCCTTGTGATTATGAAAAACAGGGAGTTAATTGCAAAAACCAGCCCTAAGTCTGCAATTGAATCAGGCTTGATAGAGGATGTATTTAATTGCAAGATTAGGCCTGTCGATGTGGACGGGGAGACCCAGTATTTATTGACTTGATATAAGCTGTATTTTTATATTTGGAAGCTGAGCTCAATTAATAAATTTTTTTTTAGAAAATTGGGGCTTATGATTTTTGAATAAATATGATAGAATTCCAAAGTATTGAAAATATGGTTAAATTGGAAACGCACAACCCTTCTTGGATGATAACGAACAACACATGTGAATTATTATCCAAGGAGGATTTTTTATGCCAAAAAACAAGTTTCAGGAAGTAGTATTTACAGCAATCATGGCTACAATCATGGTTTATGGTATGGTTGTTTATTCTCAATTCTTTTAAAGAAAGACTTGGGTCAAAATTAAATATATTACTTGAGGAGCAGGGCTAGATATAAAGGCACTGCTCCTTTTATCTTTCTTGGATTAAAAGATGTAATTTCAGCAATGCGATTTAAGCGATACTGCAGTGTGTTAACATGAACAAAAAGGCGTTTGGCTGTCTGCTTTAGAGACAAATCCTCCTCAAAATATATAGCTAAGAGCTCTAAATCGGCTTCAGATAAGCCATCGAGCGTTTTGGAAAGATACATTTGACGATTGTTGCTCGAGAGAGAGGAGAGCAAAATCTCCAGGGTGAGATTATCGAAAAAGCAGAAGAACTGGCCTGATTTTTCCAGGCTTGCAAGAGCAGTCTGAGCCGTTGCGTAGGAATTCTTGATTAGATATAGATCAGTTGAAGAGCCAATGGCACATCTTATTAGAGGGGCATGCTCTTTTACAAATGCTGAGATTTTATCTCCTTTTTCAGCTAAATAGCTAGTGTCTGCAAGACAGACATACTCACTAGGATATCTGAACATATACTTTATCTCTGGCAGAGAGATAAAGAGGGATTTTAGGTGGGACTCAATCATAGACAAATTCTTAGGATTGTATCTATTGTTGATTTTTATGAGAAGGATTGACTTAGGACTTTCGGTATTAATCTTCAAATCGCGGCAGACCTCGTTTAAATAGTCACTGTTGATACTTTCCTCATTGATTAATGACTGGAGAATAAAGCTGATTTTTTCATCGAGAGTTCTGGCATATTCGTTAACCTCCATTTCACGAATCAAGAGATTTGTAATTTTTTCAGCCAAGAGGGCATATTTTCTAACCTTTTTAGGATCACCGGTGATACCTATAACAGCTAAAAGCTTGTGATTGTGATAAATAGGTACATTGATGCCGGGATGGCTGCCCTTAAAATTATCATTTTTAGTTACTTCTATAGCGCGACCTTCTTTGGCTGCCATTCGGCCTATGTCGTGGTAGCTTCCAACTCTTTTTGCATCAGTGCTTGCATATATTATTCCATTCGGGTCAATAAAATTTACATCCTGTCCACACACATCCTTTACTGTGATAACAATTTGCTCCGCAAGTTTCTGCGAGATAGAACTTAAAACTGCCATATTAAACCTCATTCCCTTTGATAATTGTTATATGTAACAATTATAACATAAAATTAACTTGAATATTTGTTTTAGCTGACATTTTGATTGGGGCCTATAAAGTTTATTATTAAGTCACAGAAAAAATAAATTAAAGGAGGGCTTAAGATGAAAGTTGTATGTGCGATTGATTCTATGAAAGGCAGCTTATCTTCAATAGAGTGTGGCAATGCAGCAGCTGAGGGAATTAAAAGAGTTTACCCTGATGCTGAGGTTATTGTCAGACCACTTGCAGATGGCGGTGAAGGAACTGTAGATGCCTTGGTTGAAGGTATGAACGGCGAATTAGTGACAGTTAGAGTTACAGGACCAGCCGGTAAGCCGGTTGATTGTCCTTATGGCATAATAAAAGAAACAAAAACTGCAGTTATTGAAATGTCAGGAGCTGCGGGTATTACCCAAGTTGTAGGTGATGAAAAGAATCCTCTTAACACTACAACATTTGGTGTCGGTGAAGTTATAAGAGACGCAATCAACAGAGGTTGCAGAAGATTTGTAGTAGGTATCGGCGGAAGTGCTACAAATGACGGAGGCGTAGGCATGCTTCAAGCTCTAGGCTTCGCCTTTCTCAACAAGGAGAAGAAACAGGTTCCTTTCGGAGCCAAGGGCCTAAAAGAACTTGAGACTATTGATGACAGCGAGGCTATGCCAGAACTTGCAGAGTGCGAATTCCTTGTAGCCTGTGATGTTACTAATCCACTCTGTGGAGAACAGGGTTGTTCAGCAGTCTATGGACCTCAGAAGGGTGCTGATCCAACAATGATTATGCAGATGGACAAATGGCTTGCATATTACGCAGCCCTTGCCAGAGAAAAGTTTCCTAATGCGGATGCAAAATTCCCTGGGGCTGGCGCAGCAGGCGGTATGGGATTTGCCTTCAAGGCCTTCCTCAATGGACAGCTTGAGTCAGGCATTAGCATAGTTTTAAAGGAGACAAAGTTAGCTGATTTTATCAAGAATGCGGACATCGTAATTACAGGTGAAGGAAGACTTGATGGACAGACAGCAAACGGTAAGGCTCCAGTAGGAGTTGCAAAACTTGCCAAGGAATATGGTAAGACCTGCTTAGCATTTGCCGGAAGCGTGACTAGAGAGGCTGATGCATGTAACAGGGAGGGCATTGATGCCTTCTTCCCAATACTCAGGGGAGTTGTCACTCTTGCTGAGGCAATGGAGAAGGAAAATGCTGAGTATAATATGGCAGCGAGTGTTGAACAGGCTTTCCGCCTTGTGAACGCTTGCCAGATAAGATAAGGAGGGGGTGCTTATGACAGCATCATTTACAACACTCGGGGCAGTGATTGGCCTCGTACTTGCAATCATTTTAATTATCAGAAAGGTTAATCCAACCTATTCTCTTATACTTGGAGCCTTAATCGGCGGTTTTATAGGCTCATTTGACTTGGTTCTCACGGTAAATACTATGGTGACAGGTGCATCTAGTATGATTAGCTCAGTTCTTCGTATCATGACATCTGGTGTACTTGCCGGAGCCCTGATAAAGACTGGCGCGGCAGAGAAAATAGCCGATGTTATTGTTAAAACTTTAGGTGAGAAACGTGCCATTATCGCAGTGGCAATAGCAACAATGATTATCTGTGCAGTTGGTGTTTTCGTTGATATCTCAGTTGTCACAGTAGCTCCAATCGCTCTTGCAATCGGAGAGAGAGCTGGCTACAATAAGCCATCACTTCTCTTAGCTATGATTGGCGGTGGTAAGGCTGGAAATATTCTTTCACCAAACCCAAACACAATCGCAGTTTCTGAGGCATTTGGCCTTGACCTCACATCTCTTATGATTAAGAATGCTGTTCCAGCACTCTGTGCCCTTATAGTTACATGTATCTTAGCAACATTCCTTTCTAAGAAAAAAGGCTCTATGGTTACAAGTGAGGACCTTGAACAGAGAGATTCTAAGGATCTTCCTTCTTTCATTCAGGCTATCGTAGGACCTCTTGTAGTTATCGTTCTCTTAGGACTTCGTCCAGTTGCCGGAATCACAATCGATCCATTGATTGCCCTTCCTGTTGGTGGCCTTGTATGTTCACTCTTCTGTGGCAAGATCAAGGGCTTCAAGGAGCAGGCTGAATACGGTTTGAGCAAGGTTGTAGGTGTATCAGTCCTCTTGATTGGTACAGGAACAATTGCCGGAATCATTAAGGCTAGTGCTCTTCAGTATGATTTCATAAATCTTCTTGATTTCCTTAATATGCCAGCCTTTCTTCTTGCTCCTATCGCTGGTATCCTTATGGCTGGAGCAACAGCTTCCACAACAGCAGGTGCAACAATTGCATCTCAGACATTTGCCGGAACACTTACTAGTGCAGGCGTTTCAGCCCTATCAGCAGGTGCTATGATTCACGCAGGTGCAACAGTTATCGATTCACTTCCTCACGGATCATTCTTCCACGCAACAGGCGGTGCTGCTGGCATGAAGATCAATGAGCGTATGAAACTCATTCCTTTTGAGGCATGTATCGGTCTTACATCAACAGTAGTTGCAACAATTATCTACCTTATAGGTTTCTAAATTAGATATTGCCAACAGATATAAAACCCTCTTAGACACCATTCTTGCACTTGATTGGGCCTCTTTTACAGGAGATCATATCAAAGGCATGAATGGTGTCTTTTTGCTGTCTAAATATTTAGAATTTTGAATGAATTTCAATAGGGAGCATATGCTATAATACTAGGGAATAGTATCTGCGACTAAAATAAAAGGAAATAGCATTTTTATGAATATCTACAAGAAAATGGCAAGGTATGTTTTGACCAGCGTATTAGGCATGATTGGCGTATCGATTTATATACTTGCTGACACTTACTTTATATCGCTGGGCTTTGGCTCAGAAGGCTTAGCAGTCTTGAATTTAACCCTGCCTATCTACGGCTTTATGTATGCAATTGGGCAAATGCTTGGAATGGGTTACGCTATTGTATATAGCCTTGAGAGGGCTAAGGGAGGGAGGACTGAGCACTACTTCCTTCAAGCCTTTCAATGGGCCTTGATTTTTAGCCTTCCATTCATTCTATTGGGAATTTTTGCACCGGATAAGATTTTAGGCCTTTTGGGTGCTGATGCTCAGTTGGCTTATATGGGAAAGCCTTATGTGAGAATTATTTTGTGTGCAGCCCCTTTATTTATGCTCAACTTTGTCTTTTCAGCCTTTTCGAGGAATGACAATGCGACCTCGCTGGCAATGACAGGAGCTATCATGGCAAGTGTGTTTAATATTGTCTTTGATTATGTTTTTATGTTTCCTTGCAGATTTGGGTTTATGGGTGCTGCAATGGCTACAGCTGCCTGTCCACTTATTTCTATTGCGATAAACTGCATTCACTTTAAAAGCCAAAAGAACAATATTGGTTTTAAGTACGAAAGAGCGCATTTTAAGCTTTTTACAAAGTGCGCTTCTATTGGAATGTCGGGCTTTGTCGGCGAATTTTCAACAGCGGTGACTTCCGCAGTCTTTAATTTTATGATGCTCTTGCTTGCAGGCAATACAGGAGTTGCAGCCTACAGCGTGATTGCTAATATAGCCCTGGTTTGTACTTGTATATTTAACGGTATTGCTCAAGGCATTCAGCCTCTTTTTAGTTCATCTTTTGGGGCGGGCAGAAAAGATGAATGCAAAAAACTGATTAAGGCCAGTCTGTGTCTGGCCCTGATTGTAGCAATACTCATGATTCTTATGGGCTTTGGACTGACAGATCAGCTTATTGCTGTCTTTAATTCCAAGAATGACAGTCTTCTGGCAAGCTATGCTTTCGCTGGAATCAGGTTGTATTTTTTAGCTTTCACAATTGTCGGCATCAATGTGGTGCTTATTGCTTATTTCTCTGCAATAGGCGAGGCAAAGATTGTAATTATAGGCTCTCTCTTAAGAGGCATGATTTTGATTTCAATCGCAGCAATAGTCATGGGTAAGCTTTTTGGAATGAACGGCGTCTGGCTTTCATATCTAACAGCCGAAAGTCTGACCCTGATAACTATTCTTGCAATCTGGCTTAAGGGTAAGAGAACAGCTAAGTAGAGCGAAGATAAAAGATGTTTAAATTGCAAAGGTGGATGGAGAAGAGTTTGCATTTTGGATTGCTGAACTCGTATGATAAAAGGAGTATTTATGGATTTTAATGAAGAAAAAGAGGCCATTTGGCCGGGGCATGCTCAAGCCTCTGATTAAGGACGGCGAGATAGGTGTCATCAAGAAATTGTCCAGAATGAATGGAAAACGGATGTAATCAAGCTTTTATAAAAAATGCTAGAAGGTTTGATGGAAGACTGATAATCAGGAGGTTTGAGATGAATTTATATATTAATGCATGTCCCAGAGAGGATTCCAGGACTGATCGCTTGGCAAGAAAGGTTTTGGAAAAATTTGAATCTTATGATGAGATTTACCTGCCAGAGCTTAATTTGCAGCCCTTGAGCAGGGAGAGACTTGATTACAGAACAAAGTTGATTGAGGCTGGAAATTACGAGGACCCAATATTTGATTTTGCTAAGCAGTTTGCAAGCGCGGACAATATATTGATTGCCGCTCCATACTGGGATTTATCTTTTCCTTCTTGCTTGAAGCTCTATATTGAGAATATTTACGTGACTGGCCTAGTGTCAAGATTTAGTCAGGAGGGCAGACCAGTTGGCCTCTGCAAGGCTGAGAATCTATATTATGTGACAAGCGCAGGTGGCCCTTATGATAGCAGGTTTAGTTATGATTATATCGAGGCTCTTGCCAAAAATGCTTTTGGCATAGGCCACACAGAGCTGATTAAGGCGGAAATGCTTGATGTGGACGGATTTGATGTCGAAGAGATTCTAAGAGAGGCTTGGGAGAAGTATAAAGTCCAAGATAAAAGCTAAATTAAAGGAAATCTTGGATTTCATTAAAAAATGCATAAAAAAGCCAAGATAATTTCATGATTTGAAATTATCTTGGCTTTTTGCATTTATATCAGCTTCTGGCTGGCTTTTTGCATTTATATCAGCTTCTGCCAACTAAATTACTTAATTAAGCTATGCCACTCCTGGATTGACTTTACATCCTCATCACCATTCTTTAAGACATAGTTGATGCCTGCTGCTGCAGACTTAGCTGCTGCCATGGTTGTGATATATGGGATGCGGTTCTTGATAGCATTCTTTCTAAGGTAGCTATCGTCGTGGATAGAAGCCTTGCCAACAGGGGAGTTGACGATGAGCTGAATCTTACCATTGGTCATAAGATCAACGATGTTTGGACGACCTTCATAAACTTTGTTAACCTTTTCTGCCTCAATACCAGCTTCTTTGATGAGCTCGAAAGTCTTGCCAGTAGCAAGAATATTGAAATTAGCATCTTTAAAGAGCTTAGCTACATCAACAACTTCAGCCTTATCTCTGTCATTAACTGAGATGAGAACTGTGCCCTCAAGTGGAAGTTCAGCCTTAGCGCCTTCCTCAGCCTTGACGTATGCTTCACCAACAGTTGGAGCAAGTCCGAGAACTTCTCCGGTTGAACGCATCTCTGGTCCGAGAACTGGATCAACTTCTGGGAACATGTTGAAAGGCATTACAGCTTCCTTGACACCATAGTAAGGAATGAGTCTCTCTTTTGCATTGAGCTCAGCTACTGGTGATGGACGGCCTGTAAGGGTAGAAGTAATGATATCTGTAGCAAGTGGTACCATGCTGATTCCACAAACTTTAGATACAAGAGGAACTGTACGAGAAGCTCTTGGGTTAGCCTCAATTACATATACCTTGCCATCTTCGATAGCATACTGCATATTCATAAGACCTACAACATGCATTTCTTCAGCAATCTTTCTTGTATACTCTTTAATTGTCTTTAAGTTTTCTTCAGGTATGTGCTTTGAAGGAATGATACAAGCAGAGTCACCTGAGTGGATACCTGCAAGTTCAATGTGCTCCATAACAGCTGGTACATAAGCCTGTGTGCCATCAGCGATAGCATCTGCCTCGCACTCCATAGCGTGGTGGAGAAAACGATCGATGAGGATAGGTCTGTCAGGTGTTACGCCTATAGCAGCCTTCATATAGCCTGTGAGATCGTCATCATCGTAAACAACTTCCATTCCTCTTCCGCCAAGAACGAATGAAGGACGAACCATAACTGGGTAACCAATCTTGTGAGCTGTCTCAAGAGCTTCCTCAACAGTAGTTGCCATACCAGCCTCTGGCATAGGAATTTCGAGCTTTTTCATCATCTTGCGGAAGAGGTCTCTATCCTCTGCGAGGTCGATAACTTCTGGAGGTGTACCAAGAATGTTAACACCATTGGCCTTGAGGGATGCTGCAAGGTTGAGAGGTGTCTGGCCACCGAACTGAGCGATAACTCCGACTGGATTCTCTTTCTTATAAATTGAAAGTACATCTTCAAGTGTGAGAGGCTCAAAGTAGAGCTTATCTGATGTATCGTAGTCAGTTGAAACTGTTTCTGGATTACAGTTGACAATGATTGTCTCAAAACCAAGTTCGTGGAGTGATTTAGCCGCATGTACGCAACAGTAGTCAAATTCGATACCCTGACCGATTCTGTTAGGGCCACCGCCGAGAATCATAACCTTTGGCTTACCCTGGCTAACTGGGTTCTTATCTGGTGCATTGTATGTAGAGTAGAAATATTCGCTATTGTCAGTGCCTGAAACATGAACTCCGTCCCAAGTTTCATTTAAGCCGAGGCTTTCTCTCTTTGAACGAACTAAGTCCTCACTGATGTTGAGAATCTTTGCTAAGTACTTATCTGAGAAGCCGTCCTTTTTAGCCTGGATAAGGGCTTTGTCTGAAGGAAGTTCGCCGGCGAAGTTTGAAAGAAGAGCTTCCTCTTCGTCTACTAATTCTTTCATCTGCTCGATAAAGTAGTGCTTTACAGAAGTGATCTCATGGATTTCATCTACACTTGCACCCTTTCTTAAAGCTTCGTACATCTGGAAATGTCTCTCAGATGATGGAGTCTTTAAGAGCTCTAAGAGGTCTTCGCGAGTGAGTTCATTGAAGTTCTTTACAAAACCTAAACCAAAACGATCCTTTTCGAGAGAACGGATAGCCTTCTGAAGGGCTTCCTTGTAGTTCTTACCGATTGACATAACTTCACCAACGGCTCTCATCTGAGTTCCTAAGTGGTCCTCAACACCTTTGAATTTTTCAAAGGCCCAACGTGAGAATTTAACTACTACGAAATCACCTGTTGGCTTGTACTGATCAAGTGTTCCCCATGTAGAATCTGTGAGATCCTTTAATGTGAGTCCGGTAGCAAGCTTTGCTGATACAAGAGCTATAGGGAAACCTGTTGCTTTAGAAGCAAGGGCAGAGGAACGTGATGTACGAGGATTTATCTCGATAACAATGATTCTGCCATCCTTAGGGTTGCGGGCGAACTGTACATTGGTACCGCCGATAACTCCGATATGCTCAACAATCTTGTAAGCCTGTCTCTGGAGTTCAGCCTGAACATCTTCAGGAATTGTAAGCATTGGTGCAGTACAGAAAGAGTCACCTGTGTGGACACCAACTGGATCAACATTTTCGATAAAGCATACAGTAATCATGTTGTTGTCTTTATCTCTGACAACCTCGAGCTCAAGCTCTTCCCAGCCAAGAATAGATTCCTCAACAAGAACCTGGTGAATGAGGGAAGCCTGAATACCTCTTGCACATACTGTCTTTAATTCTTCTCTGTTATAAACGAGGCCACCGCCTGCGCCACCCATAGTGTAGGCTGGACGAAGAACAACTGGATAGCCTAATTCATCAGCTATAGAGAGAGCTTCATCAACTGAATATGCAACCTCGGATCTTGCCATTGCAACACCAAGCATATTCATAGTCTCTTTAAATTCAATTCGATCTTCACCACGCTCGATAGCATCTACCTGAACGCCGATAACCTTAACATTGTACTTGTCAAGAATTCCAGCTTTGTTGAGCTCTGAACAAAGGTTAAGTCCTGACTGACCACCAAGGTTAGGAAGAAGGGCATCTGGACGCTCCTTCTTAATAATCTGTTCCATACGAGCAACATTGAGTGGCTCAATGTATGTGATATCTGCCATTTCTGGATCTGTCATGATTGTAGCAGGATTTGAGTTTACTAATACAATCTCATATCCCAAGCTTCTAAGAGCTTTACATGCCTGAGTTCCAGAATAGTCAAACTCACAGGCCTGTCCGATGATGATTGGACCGGAGCCAATAATCAATATTTTGTGAATGTCGGTTCTCTGTGCCATATTAATCTCCTTTTTATCGAAATTTTAAAAATTTCCGCTGTCAATGATTATACTATATTTACAAGCATTTTGGGAAATAAAAATCATATTTTTAAAAGTTATTATTTCTGCTTATTTAAAGCTTAATTATAATGTTAATTTGACTGATATTAGGAAAAAAACAGGAGAATCAAAATTTGCCAGGCCTTAAAATATGATTATAAGTAAATAGTCTTAAAAGGAGGTTTCAAATGGAAGATTATACTTCAGTAATCAAGGAACTTGAAGGACTTGAAAAAGAACTAGTTTTTAAACATTTTGATTCAGAGGATGCACTCAAAATAGGTATGGAGCTTATCGAAGAGGCTAAGAGAAGAAATAATAAGATTTGTCTGGACATTCAGATAGGAGGCAGAAGGTTATTTCACTACTCAAGCAACGGCAATGCCATGAGCAACGACATTATGATTGAGAGAAAGAAAAACACTGCCATGCACACTGGCCACAGCTCACTTTGGGCTCATTACACCTTGAAGAAAATGGGACTTTCAATAGATCAAAAGTGGCATCTTGATCCGTCACAGTATGCCGAGGTGGGTGGAGCTTTTCCTATAAGACTAGAAGGCTGCCCTACAGCCATAGGAACTATAACAGTCTCTGGCTTTGATCACACTATTGATCATGGAATCATAATTGATGTCTTAAGGAAAATGAGTAAGGAAGGCAAGTTGGACTGATACATGTCTTAAGAATGTGTTATAATCTTCACAGAGTGATTATATTCTTCTTTGGAGATAATTATGAAACAGATAGATTTTTCAAGGGGGAATGTAGGCATTTGCATTGCAAAGTCTGCAATTCCACTTTTTGTGGCTCAGCTAATAAACCTTTTGTACAATGTGGTAGACAGGATTTATATAGCAAGAATACCTGATGTGGGAACTCAGTCCATGGGCGCAATTGGCCTATGCTTTCCCCTGATAATTTTGATTTTGGCTTTCACCAACCTCTATGCAGGCGGCGGAGCTCCTATATTCTCAATCGAGAGAGGAAGAGGGGATAAGGATAAAGCGTCAGATTATATAAATATAGTGTTCACCCTGGAAGTTATGACAGGTCTGCTTTTGACTCTTATTCTTTTTCTTTTCTCCAAAAAACTGTTGATACTTTTTGGAGCTTCTGACACTTCCCTGCAATATGCCCTGGCTTATTTTAGGATTTACATAATAGGAACAGTCTTTAGCATGTTGGCAATCGGCCTGAATCCCTTTATCAATGCAGAGGGCTTCCCTGTGATTGGAATGGTCACGGTTGCTATAGGTGCAGTCTTAAATCTTATTCTTGACCCAATCTTTATATTTTCCTTGGGTTTAGAAATTAGAGGGGCTGCCTTTGCTACCTTGATATCCCAAGTGGTGTCAGCGATATTTGTCATAAGTTTTTTGAAGAGCAAAAGGTCAGAATATGGGATAAAAATCCTGTCTTTTAGAAGACTGCTGGCTTTAAAAAAAGAAATATTAAATGTGCTTGGCCTAGGCATGACCTCTTTTATCATGCAGGTGACAAACAGCTTGGTTCAGATTGCCTGCAATAGTGTACTAGGCAAAACTGGCGGAGACATCTATATATCAATCATGGCCCTTGTGTCATCAATTCGTCAAATGCTTGAAGTACCGCTTCTTGCTCTGGTTGAGGGCTCATCTCCAGTTATTAGCTTCAATTACGGGGCTGGAGATTACAGGAGAGTAAAAAAGGCAGGAGCCTACATGTTCCTTTTTGAGATTGTATATGCCCTTCTCATATGGGGAGCAATTATTGTATTTCCTCATTTCTTTATTGCAATTTTCAGTGATGACGCCAGTCTGCTTGAAAAGACCCAGGCAGCAGTTAAGATTTATTTCTCAACATTTGTCTTTATGACTTTTCAATATACAGGACAGACTATGTTTAAATCTCTCAATATGAAGAGGCAGGCCATATTCTTTTCCCTTTTGAGAAAGGTTGTGATTGTGATCCCACTCACATATATTTTGCCTTATAGCTTTGGCTTTGGCACAGATGGGGTCTTTATGGCAGAACCGGTCTCTAATGTCTTGGGAGGCTTGGCTAGTTTTTTGACAATGCTTTTTGTTACACGCAAATTATTAAGAAAAAAAGATGTAGAGCTTTAAAATTTACGATTCTTTATGATTTAAAATGCGTGAACTTGATTGAAAATAGCTAAATAATTTGATATAATCTAGGCATAATTTGAACGTGATCATGGAGGAATCAAAATATGGAAACAAATATATTAATGGAAAGTGGAACTAATGAACTTGAAGTACTTGAATTTACTATAGGTTCTAATCATTATGGCATCAATGTAGCTAAGATTAAGGAGATAGTTCCATATAATAAGGTGACACCAGTACCTAACGCACATCCTTGTGTAGAAGGTATTTTTATGCCAAGAGATTTGATGATAACAGTTGTTGATTTGGCCAAGGTTATCAAGGCACAGCCTTCGAATAATGTGACTTCAGACATGTTTATTATAACTAATTTCAATCAGCTCAATGTAGCATTTCACGTGCATTCTGTTGTTGGAATCCACAGAGTTTCTTGGGCTGACATTATTACACCTGATGCTACAATCAGCACAGCTGATAATGGCATAGCTACAGGTATCGTAAAGATTGACAATCAGTTGATTATCATCCTTGATTTTGAGAGAATAGTTTCAGAAATTAGCCCTGAGACAGGACTCAAGGTATCTGATATTGATGCACTTGAGGGTAGAAGCAAGGTTGACTCGCATATTCTTATTGCTGAGGATTCTGCCTTACTTATGGCTTTGATTACAGATTCATTAAAGAAGTCTGGATACACCAATGTTACTTCATGCGTCAATGGACAGATTGCTTGGGATTACCTGGAAGGCGTAAAGAAGGGTGAGAATCCTGACGACATAGCCTGTGTTATAACTGATATTGAAATGCCGCTCATGGATGGACACAGACTGACTAAATTGATAAAATCAGATAATGACTTGAAAGATATTCCAGTTATAATTTTCTCATCATTAATCAATGAACAGATGAGATTAAAGGGTGAGTCCCTCGGAGCTGATGCCCAGCTCTCAAAGCCTGAGATTGGCCAGCTTGTAACTGAGATAGATAAGTTCTTAAGAAAGTAAAGACATGGATTTAAATTTATTAATTGATGATGCAGATATGATTCTTATCGGATTAGGATCTGAATTCAAAAAAGAATGTGACCTTAAGTTTGAAAGTGAAAAAGACAGGCTTGCTTGCTTTGATTCGCTTGCAAAAAGGCTTGAGGGTAAGAATTATTTCTTTATCACATCGCTAGAGGAAGATATTGTAAAAGGCAGTAATATAAAAGAAACTAAGACTGTCAATCCGGTAATTACTGGGGAAGATAAGCAATTTACTTATTATAATAACTGGCTTGCAGCATCTCTTAATAAGAAATTGTTGATAATAGAGCTTGGTGAAGACTTTTTGAGACCTAACCTGATGAGATGGCCTTTTGAGAGAATTGTTATGATTAATCAAAAATCACATCTTGTGAGAGTTAGCAGTAAATTTGCCCAATTGCCAGAAGATATAGGAGACAGGGCTTTTTCGATTAGTCTTAGTCCACTTGATTATTTAGAAAATGAACTTATTTCCAAATAAGCATGCCAAGTAGGAGACATTATGCCTCCTACTTCTTGCTTTTAGGATAGATTTTAAGGATAATTGTTAAGACTAATAATAAAGCTTAATAATAAAGTCTAATAATAGAGACTAATAACAAAGACTGATAATAGAGACCAATAATAAAGACCAAGAATAAAGACCAATAAAAAAGACGATTAATAATTAGTTTCAGATAAGATATTGCAAATTGATTAGCTAAGCAGAATAAGAGGTAAGATTATGTCAGGCACAGATGAAGAAGAGTACTTGAATGAATTACTAGATTCTATCGGTGTCGAGGTCAAGAATCCAAAAACTAGACCTAAGAAGACTCCGGACGAGATTGCAAAAGAAAAAAAAGAGAGAGAACGCTTGGAACTCAGCCGTAAGATTAAGGCTATGGAAGACGATGATTCAGATGATGTCATCGTCAATTTTGTTGAGCCTATGGATGATGATGACTTTAATGCTTCTTCTCGTTCGAAATCTCGTTCTGCTGCAAAAACACGTAGGAGAGAGTCTGAAGTAGAGCAGACTAAGCAAGCTGAGTCAAAGCCTGAGCTCTCAAAGGAAGAAGCAAAGATAGAGGAGCTTAAGGTTCAAGAAGACAGTCAGCCATATGAGGAAGATGAGGCTGAGTCAAAGGCAGAAGCTGATGTTGAACTTAAGGCAGAACCAGAGCTTAAGGCTAAGCCAGAAGCTGGACTTAGTCTTGATGCTTTTGATCCTGATTTTGATGAGCCAAATCTTACCAAAGAGGAAGAGGAAAGACTTTCCAATATGAATTTGGATGGTCTGCTTGAGGAAGTTGCTAATTCGAGTCAGGATTTATTCTCAGATGAGGATAAGGAACTGCTTGGGGATGAGATAGAAAAAAAGCAGGAGCCGGATTCAGGTAAGGACTCTGATCAGAGCAGAGCTGACAATGAAAACAAAAAGAATGCTAATTCAGATGGAGCTAGAGAGGTGGTCGCTGATAAGTCTGATAATTCTGACAAGTCTGATAAGGCTGATGACAAGGGCTTAGACAAAGCCGCTGATAAGAGCACAGATCAGATTAATGATGTGGAAAGCATAGAGTCCCTCTTTCCTGCTGGACAGGCTTCAGATAATAGCAGTAAATCAGAAAGCAAAGACGAGAATGTTGAGGCTAAGAATTCTCAGGACAAATCTTCATTGATAGCAGATTTGAAGGCTGATATTGTTGCTGATTCGGAGGCTGATGGCTTGGAGGATCAAGACTTGAAGCCTGTAAAAGATGAAGCTGCAGCAGACAAGGCTGAAAAGGCGGATGATGATTTAGAGGGTGCCGAGAGTTTAGGCTCAGATGAAGGATTGGACGCGGCGTCTAAAACTAAGAAGGAAAAGAAGCTTGATGACAAGGAACTTGCTGATAGCAAGCAGGAATTAAAGAAAATTGGCAAGAAGAAGAAAAAGGGACTTTTTTCTGTCCTTAAAAATATCTTCTTTGAAGATTTGGAAGGGGACATGCTCGAGGAGGTGGACTCTGACAGTCTTGGAAAGACACTTGGCGAATTGAGCGAAGGGGCCCTGGATGAGGAGTCTGGAGCCAAGAAAAAGAAGAAAAAGTCAAAAGCTGATAAGCAGGGAGAGGAGAAGGATCATGGCTTGGAGGATGATGCCAAGGAAAAGCCTCTTGATGAGAATGAGCAGCTTCTTGAGGAGATGTACGGTGACAAGGATGAACCTGATGGCCTGGATGCAGCTCCTAAGAAGGGTCTTATAGCTAAGATTAAGTACAGACTTGCTCAGATTAAGGCTAAAAATGCCAAAGAGGAAGCCTTGGAAGAGGAAGCTGAGAAGGCTGATGACGAAGAGAATGAGATAAAGAAGAAAGAAAAGAAGGAAGCTAAGGCTAAAAAGAAAGAGGAGGCCAAGGCGAAGAAGGCGGAGAAGCCTAAGAAAGAAAAGAAACAAAAGCCTAAGAAGGAGAAAAAGGTTAAGGTTAAGCCAGAGCCAAAGCCGGGTGATATCTTAAAAATCAAGCCTGTTTCCATGATTAAGTTCTTTGTATTCTTGGGAAGCCTGATAGCACTTTTTGTGTTCGGAAATAAGGCTTTACACTATACAGCATCGTCTTCACAGGCTTCATTCTATTATCAGAACGGCCAGTATGCAAAGGCTTATCATGAATTGAGTGGAACAAAGCTTTCAAAGAATGAGCAAGAGTTGTATACTAAAATACGTCTTATCATGTATGTGCAGCAACATTATGATTCCTACGAGACCTACAAAGAGATAGGGATGAAAACAGAGGCCTTGAATGAGCTTATTTTAGGCCTTGAACAGTATGATGCATATATTGAAAATGGCAGACAGAATTCTGTAGGACAGCAGATGGACGAGGCTAGAAATAAGATCTTAGAAGAATTGAACAATTCTTATAGCTTGAGCGAAACTCAGGCAAAAGCACTTATTGAGCGAAAAGATCAGGATTTTGTAGCATATTACAGGAAGATAGAGGATATTTCAAAATGATAGCAATTATCGATTATGATGCAGGTAATTTAATGAGCGTGCTCAAAGCACTTGAATATTTAGGTCAGGATGCAATTGTAGCTAGAGACAGAGAGACAATTATGCGTGCAGATAAGGTTATATTACCTGGCGTAGGCTCTTTTGGAGATGCTAAGAGAAATCTTGATAACTTTGGTCTCACTCAGGTTGTCAAGGACTATGCAGCCAGTGGAAAGCCATTTCTTGGAATTTGCCTTGGCATGCAGATGCTTTTTGAAGACAGCGAGGAAACCCCAGGAGTTGAGGGACTTTCACTTCTTAAGGGACATATACTTAAAATACCTAAAAAAGATGATTTAAAGATTCCTCACATGGGCTGGAATTCAATTGATATTAAAGAAGGGGCCAGACTTTTTGAAGGCCTTGACAATAATCCTTTCGTTTATTTTGTTCACTCATATTATCTTAAGGCTGAGAATGAGGCTGATGTAGCTGCTTCATGTCAATACTCAACTCATATTCATGCTTCAGTTGAGAAGGGCAATATTTTTGGTTGCCAGTTCCATCCTGAAAAGAGCAGCGAAGTGGGCTTGAAGATACTTTCAAATTTTGCAAAGATTGAGATGTAAGTAAAGAGAGGAAATTATGCTAACAAAAAGAATTATTCCATGTCTTGATTGTAAGAATGGAAGAGTCGTAAAGGGTACTAATTTTGTAGATTTAAGAGATGCAGGCAATCCAGTTGAGGTTGCCGCTATGTATGATAAATCTGGAGCTGATGAACTGGTCTTTCTTGACATCACAGCATCCAGCGATGGAAGAAATACTACTGTAGACCTTGTCAGAAGTGTGGCAGAGAAGGTATTTATACCATTCACAGTTGGTGGTGGAATTAGGAGTGTGGATGATTTTAAGCTGCTCTTGAGAGAGGGAGCTGATAAAATAAGCGTCAATTCAGCTGCTATCATGAATCCTGAACTTATAAGTCAGGCGGCTGATAAGTTTGGCAGTCAGTGTGTAGTTCTTGCTATAGATGCCAAAAGACAGGAAGATGGTCATTGGAGCATATATAAGAATGGTGGCCGTGTTGACATGCATATGGATGCCGTCGAATGGGCCATGAAGGCTGAAAAGCTTGGCGCAGGTGAAATACTTCTAACAAGTATGGACTGCGATGGAACCAAGGCTGGATATGATATAGAGCTTACAAGAACAATCGCAGAATCTGTCTCAATACCTGTAATTGCTTCTGGTGGAGCGGGAAATATGGAACACTTTAAGGATGCTCTCCTTGACGGTAAGGCAGATGCTGCACTTGCAGCTTCGCTTTTCCACTATAAGGAACTTGAAATTTTGGATTTGAAAAAATATCTTGCAGCTGAGGGAGTAGCAGTCAGACTCTAAGCTGGAATTTTCCTGAATTTGGACTTGAAATAAAGTGCAAATCACAGGAAAAGAGCATGTGAAAGGATAGGTTATGAGTGCCATTGACAATGATTGGCTCGATGCTATAGGCGATGAGTTCAATAAGCCATATTACCGTGATTTATATAATTTTGTAAAAGATGAGTATAAGAGCACCTTGGTATATCCCAAGGCTGACGATATCTTCAACGCTTTCCACTATACTCCTCTCTCAAAGGTAAAGGTTTTGATTTTGGGACAGGACCCTTATATTAACGAGAATCAGGCACATGGGCTGAGTTTTTCGGTTCCGCCGACTCAGAGGCAGATTCCACCTTCACTCTTAAACATCTATAAGGAACTGAATTCTGACCTGGGTCTATATATACCAAATAACGGTTACCTGAAAAAGTGGGCAGACCAGGGAGTTTTGCTCTTGAACACAGTATTGACCGTGAGGGCTCACAAAGCGGCTTCACATAAGGGCAAGGGATGGGAAGAGTTTACAGACGCCTGTATACGTGCGGTAAATGCTTTGGACAGCCCTGTTGTCTTTATGTTATGGGGAAGTCCTGCCAGAGCAAAGGCTAAGATGATTGACAGAAGCAAGCATTTAGTCATAGAGGCTCCGCATCCTAGTCCTTTGTCAGCATATAGAGGTTTTTTTGGATGTAAGCACTTCAGCCAGTGCAACGAATTTCTTCTTGCCCATGGCAAGGAGCCTATTGATTGGCAGA
The DNA here is from genome assembly GCA_947164605.1 of uncultured Lachnospiraceae bacterium. GTDB lineage: Bacteria > Bacillota > Clostridia > Lachnospirales > Lachnospiraceae > CAMUXE01. The sequence goes on from CAMUXE010000016.1 coordinate 36,399, forward strand.
TTGAAAATATATAATAATTTGATATTTGTTTATTTAGAAAAAAATAAAAAGATATATTTATTCTAGTATGGATTATTCTAAAATAATTTGGTAAAATAGCTAAGTTGTTTGAAAAAATAATTCGAATAACTGATTTCACCTTATTTAATTAAATGAAATCATAAATTACTTGTTTTTTAGGGACGGTTATAGCGCTAACAGTCCTTTATTGTTGTTTGTGCGCTAAAGAATGGGGTATACATGAGTAAGATTGGTTTTGACAATGACAAGTACCTTGATATGCAGTCAAAGCATATTATGGAGAGAATCAATGAATTTGGCGGAAAGCTTTATTTGGAGTTTGGCGGTAAGCTTTTTGATGATTATCACGCTTCAAGAGTTCTTCCAGGATTCAAGCCTGATTCAAAGATCAGAATGCTTAAACAGCTTAAGGATAAGACTGAAATTGTAATTGCAATCAAAGCTGGAGATATTGAGAGAAATAAGGTTAGAGGTGATATCGGTATCACTTACGATATGGATGTTTTGAGACTTATTGATGCCTTCACTAACAATGGTCTCTATGTGGGTTCTGTAGTACTCACTCAGTTTGCTGAGCAGCCTGCTGCTATTGCTTATGAGAAGAAGCTTCAGGCTTTGGGCTTGAAGACATATAGACTCTATAGAATGCAGGGCTATCCATCAAATATACCTATGATTATCAGCGAGGAAGGCTTCGGTAAGAACGATTACATAGAGACAACTCGTCCGCTTGTAGTTGTGACAGCTCCAGGACCTGGCTCAGGTAAGATGGTTACATGCCTTTCACAGCTCTATCATGAGCAGAAGCACGGCGTCAAGGCTGGCTATGCTAAGTTTGAGACATTCCCAATTTGGAATATTCCACTCAATCACCCAGTAAACCTTGCTTACGAGGCGGCTACAGCAGATCTTAATGATGTCAACATGATTGATCCATTCCACCTTGAGGCTTATGGAAAGACAGTTGTAAACTATAATAGAGACGTAGAGGTATTCCCAGTACTCAAGTCAATCTTTGAGAAGATTTGGGGCAAATGTCCATACCAGTCACCAACTGATATGGGTGTAAATATGGCAGGATACTGTATCTGCGATGATGAAGTTGCAAAACAGGCAGCATCTCAGGAGATAATCCGTCGTTACTATGAGGCAAAATGCGCTAGAAGAAAGGGAGAAGGTACTGATTCTGCAGTTGAGAAAATTGAGCTCCTTATGGAGAAGGCTTCTATCTCAGTTTCAGATCGTCCTGTTGTGGCAGCGGCAAATATTAGATCAGAAGAGACAGGCAATCCAGCAACAGCAATGGAAATGCCAGATGGAACAGTTATTACAGGTAAGACATCTACCTTACTTGGCTCTTCATCAGCTTTGATTTTAAATACTCTCAAGTATTTTGCTCAGATTGATGACTCTGTAAAGCTTATCTCACCTGAAGTAATTGAGCCAATTATGGAGCTTAAGGTTAAGTATCTTGGCAATCACAATCCACTTCTTCATATCGATGAGATACTTATAGCTCTCTCGATTGAGGCACTCAACAATGAGGCGGCTAAAAAGGCTTATGAGCAGCTTCCAAAGCTCGCTGGTCTTGATATGCACAGCTCAGTTATTTTGTCTCAGACAGACGTTGGTGTTTTAAAGAAGCTTGGAATTCACCTTACTTGTGAAGCTAAGTACCAGGGAAAGAAACTTTATCACAACTAAATACAATATGAATTGATATGAAAATAGCTGCCATGCCTGAATAAGGCTATGGCAGCTTTTTTTTTTTTTTGTAAAAAAAACCGGTCTGAAGACTAGGGCATAGCTTGCTTTAGTCTTTTAGACCGGTATTTTTATGTCTTTAATTAGCTGTTAACAGAGTTTCCAATGTTTTTGTTGGCTGTTGAGAGCATGAGCTTGATACGATTGAGCTGGTTAACTTCGGAAGCACCAGGATCGTAGTCAACTGCAATAATATTTGCCTCAGGGTGGGCCTGTCTGATGCCCTTGATTACGCCCTTACCAACGATGTGGTTAGGCAAGCAGGCAAATGGCTGACAACATACAATATTGTTGGCACCCTCGTCGATAAGATCAAGCATTTCACCTGTGAGAAGCCATCCCTCACCAGTTTGGTTGCCGAGAGATACGATCTTTTCAGCTTTTTTAGCAGTCTCAGAGATTGTTGTAGGTCTGATAAAGTGCTTACTTGCCTCAAGAGCTTCGTTCCCGGCTTTTCTAAAGTGCTCAAGATACTTGATTATAGAGTTTGCCACAAAGGCACTCTTCTTTGAAGCTCCAAGGTAATCACGCTTGAAGTTTGTGTTCTGAGCACAGTAGAGAAGAAAGCCCATAAGATCAGGCACAACAGCCTCGGCACCCTCTTTTTCAAGAAGGTCTACAAGATAGTTGTTAGCTGCAGGGAGGTATTTAACAAGGATTTCTCCTACGATACCAACCTTAGGCTTCTTGATATCGAGAACTTCAATTTTGTCGAAGTCCTGAACGAGCTCGCGACAGTTCTTTTTGAAGTCTTTCATATATACGCTCTTGGCTGTGAGCTGCTCTATAAGCTTATTCTTCCATTCTTCATGGAGTTTCTCAGTTTCTCCGGCATTCTTTTCATATGGTCTTGTGTGATATACCACATTCATGAATAAGTCGCCGTATTCTACAGCCATCATGGCTTTTTTGAGCATTGTGAGGTTGTACTTAAATCCTGAGTTAGTCTCAAGGCCCTGGGCGCTGATAGAGATTACTGGTATATAACCGTAGCCTGCCTTTGTCAGGGCTCTTCTTATGAAACCGATATAGTTTGAAGCACGACATCCGCCACCAGTCTGAGATATAAGAAGGGCAGTCTTGTGAAGGTCGTACTTACCAGAGTTGATTGCGTCCATAAACTGACCAACTACCATCAATGATGGATAGCAGGCATCGTTGTTAACATATTTGAGTCCCATGTCGACAGCGGCTTTGTTGTCATTGTCGAGAACTTCGATATTGTAACCGCAAGAACTGAGAGCTGGTCCTAATAAATCAAAGTGGATAGGTGACATCTGAGGGCAGAGGATAGTATATTCCTTGCGCATTTCAGGTGTGAATTCGACTCTCTTAAAGTCAGAGCCCTCTATCTTTCTTTCATAGTGTTTCAACTCACGCACCTTGAGGGCAGCGATAAGTGAACGGACACGAATTCTAGCAGCTCCGAGGTTGTTAACCTCATCAATCTTCAATACAGTATAAATCTTACTAGCATTTGCCAAGATGTCGTTTACAGCGTCAGTTGTGACAGCATCAAGACCACAGCCAAATGAGTTGAGCTGGATGAGGTCAAGGTTGTCCTGGGTGCGAACGAAGCTTGCTGCAGCATAAAGTCTTGAGTGGTACATCCACTGATCCATGACGATCATTGGTCTGTCTACATTTCCTAAGTGAGATACAGAGTCTTCTGTGAGGACTGCAATATCATAGGAATTGATGAGCTCAGGTATACCGTGGTTGATTTCTGGATCAACATGGTAAGGTCGGCCTGCAAGGACGATTCCGCGCTTGCCTGTCTTTTTGAGTTCCTCAATTACTTCCTCACCCTTTTTGCGGACATCAATTCTAGACTGCATTAGCTCTTCCCAAGCGGCCTTGGCTGCTTCCTTGACTTCCTTGGCAGGAATATCAGAAAACTCTTCTACAAGTCTCTTAGATAGCTTTTCTTCACTCTCAAAAGTGAGGAATGGATCCTTGAAGTCTATATTTTCAGTCTTTATGTCTTCAACATTGTTTCTGATATTCTCAGCGTATGATGTGACGATAGGGCAGTTATAGTGGTTGTTAGTTCCCTCAATTTCCTTGTGCTCGTATGGAATACAAGGATAGAAGATGAACTTAATGCCATTCTTTATGAGCCATGTAATGTGACCGTGAGCTAATTTAGCTGGATAGCATTCTGACTCTGATGGAATGGACTCGATTCCCAACTCATAAATCTTTCTAGATGAAGTTGGCGAGAGAACAACTCTGTAGCCTAATTTTGTAAAGAAGGTATACCAGTATGGATAGTTCTCGTACATATTGAGAACTCTAGGGATACCGACAATACCACGGCTAGCCTCTTCCTCCTCGAGCGGTTCGTAGTCGAAGAGACGGTGATACTTGTAATCAAAGAGGTTAGGAAGCTTGTTGGCATTCTTAACCTTACCAAGACCACGCTCACAACGGTTACCAGTTATAAACTTTCTGCCGCCAGAGAAGTGGTTAACTGTGAGATGACAAGAGTTTGTACAACCGTGACAACGAGCCATAGTTGTTGAGTACTCTAAGTTACGAATCTCATCAATTGGAAGCATACTTGTCTCAGACTTGCCGTCATAACGCTCACGAGCGATGAGGGCAGCACCGAAAGCACCCATGATTCCTGCAATATCAGGTCTTACAACATCAACATTTGTGATTTTCTCAAAGCTTCTAAGAACAGCGTCATTGTAGAAGGTACCACCCTGGGCAACGATGTGCTTTCCGAGGTCAGCAGCATCAGATACCTTGATAACCTTATAAAGTGCATTCTTGATGACAGAATAAGCAAGGCCGGCAGATATATCAGCAACTGCAGCGCCTTCCTTTTGAGCCTGCTTTACTTTTGAATTCATAAATACAGTACAACGAGTACCGAGGTCTATAGGATGGCTTGCAAATAAGGCCTCCTTAGCGAAGTCCTGAACAGAGTAGTTGAGGGACTTGGCAAATGTTTCTATAAAGGAACCACATCCTGATGAGCAGGCCTCGTTGAGCTGAACAGAATCAACAGTGTTGTTCTTGATCTTTATGCATTTCATATCCTGTCCACCGATATCGATGATACAGTCTACTTCAGGCTCAAAGAAGGATGCAGCATAGTAGTGAGATACTGTCTCAACTTCACCTTCATCAAGCATAAGAGCTGATTTGATAAGAGCTTCTCCATATCCAGTTGAACAAGACTTAACAATTTTGGCATCTGATGGAAGGAGGCTATAAATCTCTGTTATAGACTTGATTGTAGTGGCAAGTGGAGAGCCGTTATTGCTGCTGTAGAAAGAGTAGAGGAGTTTACCATCATCTCCAACCAAGGCAACCTTAGTTGTTGTGGAACCTGCATCAATACCTAAATAGCAGTTTCCGTGATAGTTAGATAAATCACCTTTTTCAACCTTAGCCTTAGCGTGTCTGGCATTGAATTTGTCATAATCGCGCTGATCCTTGAATAGAGGATCCATTCTGGCAACCTCAAACTCGAGTTTAACCTTGCCCTTTAACTTATCTATGATATCAGAAACAGGGTAACATACATCTTCTTTACAGGTCATGGCAGAACCTATAGCTGCAAAGAGATGAGAGTTGTCTGGTGCTATTATAGCGTCAGGACCAAGGCCTAAAGTACGGATAAAGGCCTCTCTGAGTTCTGAGAGGAAGTGGAGAGGGCCGCCGAGGAAGGCAACATTACCCCTGATTGGCTTTCCACATGCAAGACCTGAAATAGTCTGGTTTACTACAGCTTGGAAAATTGAAGCTGAGAGGTCTTCCTTAGTTGCACCATCGTTGATAAGTGGCTGAATATCAGTCTTGGCAAATACGCCACAACGAGCAGCTATAGGATAGATTGACTTGTAGTTCTTAGCGTATTCATTTAAGCCTGGAGCATCTGTCTGTAATAAAGATGCCATCTGATCGATGAATGATCCAGTACCACCGGCACATATACCATTCATACGCTGATCAATACCATTGGTGAAATATATGATTTTAGCATCTTCGCCACCAAGTTCGATAGCAACGTCGCACTGAGGTGCATAATCCTGTAATGCTGTAGATACGGCTATAACTTCCTGTGTAAAAGGTACCAAAAGATGCTTGGCAAGTGTGAGTCCACCTGAACCTGTGATGACAGGACGACAATTAAATAAGCCAAGACTCTGTGTGGCTTTCTCTAAGAGATCCTGTAAAGTTTCCTGAATATTAGCAAAATGTCTTTCATAATCAGAGAACACGATCGTATCAGCATCGTCTAAAAGGGCGATTTTTACTGTTGTTGAGCCGATATCGATTCCTAATTTATATGTGTTCATTATAGTTGCTACTCCTTTCTTTAAATAAAGTAACTTAACTATTATATCTTGAAAGACTGAAAGTGTCAAAAAAAAATAAATATCAAAAATTGGGCCATAAGTACTAGTTTTTGGGCCGACTTTTAGTTTGCAAGATAAATATTTTAATGATAAAATTATGTAGTTATAATATACATGAAAAAATCTGTGTAATATGACAATATGACAAAAAATATGATCGAGAAATGCCTTAGATTATGGAGGCAAGAAAAATGGAGGAAAGAAAAGTGAAGGTATACTTGAAAAGGGGAGTCCTTTTCTTGGTAGCCATGCTGGCTTTTGCTATGCTCTCTTTATATGGAGGATTAGGGCTTAGCAAGGTAGAGGCTAGTCAGGCTAAGTACGGAGACTTAAACCAAGATGGAGAAATTAGCGTGCAGGATCTTGTTCTTCTTAAACGCTATATAGTAGGCAGCACAAGTCAAATAGATACAAAACTGGCTGATGTTACCTTGGACAATCAAATAGATGTATCAGATGTCATACGTATGTCTGAGTATATTGTCGGTTACGATGTGGCTTTGGGCGATCAGAAAAGAGAGACAGATCCATATTTTAGCCATGGTAAGTTAAAGGTTAGCGATGGAAAGATTGTTGACAAATATGGCAAGGAAGTTCAGCTTAAGGGCCTTGGAGCCTATAATTTCTTCTGGGATAACGGGGCAGACAATCTGGCATATTTTTCAAATAAGGAATCACTTCAGTCCCTTAGGGATGATTGGGGAGTCAATATTGTAAAGGTTCCTGCATTCGTTGGAAATTACGGCGGCTATTGTTGTGATGATGCTAATTCACCAAGCACAGATGCCCTTGATAATGACATAGATTTGATAGTAAAAAATTGTCATGATTTAGGCCTCTATGTTGTCATTGACTGGAAGGCTGATGGAGTTGACCCTAGCAAGTATCAAGATGCGGCTCTTGATTTCTTTAGCAGAATGTCTAGTAAATACGCTTCTTATGGCAATGTTTTGTATGAAGTTGCAGAATCACCTTCAGGAGTTTCCTGGGATGGTATTAAGGATTATGCAAATGCATGTATCTCAGAGATTAGGGCCAATGTTGATGATGCAATTATCATTGTCGATGCGCCTTCATACGGCTCAGATGCATCAGCTATCACATCTAAGCTGAGCTATGAGAACACAGTTTATGGACTGCACATGAATATGTCAGGTCAGGGAACTGATGGCCTCTCTTCTCTTATAGGAAAGGGATATGCTGTAATACTTACTAATACTTATGTATATGATCCATGGAATTATAGTAAGGCAGCTGACTATAATAAGGCAGCTCAGGTTAGAAGCTATATTGACAATAATAAGGTTTCCTTCATATCAACAACATTCTCTAAGAATGACAACAATGGTATGAACATGATTGCTAATACAGGCAGAGAGACTAAGTACGAAGCCTCAAAGTTTACAGCACACGGACTCTTTATGATGAGTATGATAAAGGGAATTGAATTTGATGCCAGCCAGGCAGGATCATCATCTTCAGGTTCTTCATCAAGCGTAGATACAAGCCCTGTTGAAGCTATTGATCCACCAGCTGAAACCCCACTTGCCAAGCACGGTAAGCTTCATGTTGAGGGCACAAATATAGTGGATGAACACGGAAATCCATTCCAGCTCAGAGGAGTAAGTACTCACGGCCTTGGATGGAATGATTACGGCAACTTCCTCAATAAGGATGCATTTGTCACATTGAGAGATGATTGGCATTGTAATGTCTATCGTGTGGCAATGTATATATGTGAGGGTGATAAGAGTTTCTTCAATGCACCAGAAACAAACTATGCATGGGTTGATGATGCCGTTAGATATGGCCAGGAAACTGGAATGTATGTAGTAATTGACTGGCACTTTATAGCTAGAAATCCTAATGAATTTAAGGACCAGGCTAGGGACTTCTTTGATACAGTTTCAAAGAAGTATAAGGATTTGCCAAATGTTTTATTTGAGCTTTGCAATGAGCCTACTGTTGATTATGCAAACGAGATTAAGCCATATGCTGAGGATATGATTTCCACAATCAGAGGCAATGGAGCTGATCAGATAATTATATGTGGTACTAATACCTGGTCTCAGGATGTCGATGCAGTAATTGGCAACAAGATTGATGATGCAAATACAGTATATACACTTCATTTCTATGCTGGAACTCACGGTGATGGTAATAGACAGAAGTATCAGAGGGCTATAGATAACGGAGTGCCAGTACTTGTAAGTGAATGTAGTATTACAGATGCATCAGGTAATGGAAATCTTGCCTATGATTCAGGAAATACCTGGTTTGATCTTCTTGATGATAACAATACTGGTTATATTGTATGGAGCCTTTGTGACAAGGATGAGTCATCAGCTCTTATCAGCGGCTCTGTATATAGTGATTGGAATCCAAATACAGATCTTACAGGTACAGGAACTTATTTCAGAAACAGATTTATCACCAGAGCAAAGGCTCTAGGAGAGTAATAAGCTTTTGTGTAAAAATACTATAAAAAGATGATTTTTAGATAGCTAATCTTTATTTAATTAAAGGTTAGCTATTTTTTTTTTGTGCATTTTGTCAAATTTAAAAATATGTAGATTTCTTAAATGATACAAATAAAATGGTAAAATAGGCAGAATGCCAAAGAGAACGAAAGATGTCTAAAAAAGTGTTGTTGAATCCATACATAAAAAATTGTGAAAAACTAACGAAAATTATATAAATTGACCAAATTGGTACTTTTGACACATTCTATTTGCCGTTAAAATGTGATAAATTTTATAAAAATCTTTTTGAAAGGACGGTGCATTTGGGTGAGAACCAATCACACAGCAAGGAAACTTGTATCAATGGTGCTTGTAGCTAGTATGGGATTTGCTACAGTAGCACCAAATCTTGTATGGGATAGCAGAGTAATAGTTGCTAATGCCTCTACAAGTGACTTAGCCATTTCTGAACAGTCAGGATGGTTGGAGAGTGCATATGCAGAATTTAAGGGAGTCAGCGGAGCAGTTGGCTACAAGGCATATGTAAAACAGGCAAATCAGGCAGACAGCGCATACACACAGATCGATGACACATTGATTAGACAGTATGCAAGTAACTGGAGAGTTGATGCAGTTGGACTTAAGGCTGGCAGCTACGTAATTAAGGTAGAGGCAGTCATGAAGGACGGATCAAAAGTAACTGCTACAACACAGAATTTGAACGTTAGTGCTTATGACAGAAGCGGATTCGCTTTTTCTAAGAATTCTCAGTACGGTTCAGGTTCAGGTGCTTACAACGATGATGGTACTCTTAAATCAGGAGCTCAGGTAGTATATGTTACACCTGAAACAGCAAAGACATGTACAGCAACTGTTGGAGGAACAACAGTAACTGGTTTCCAGTCAATTCTTGATGAAAAACAGAAGACAGGAGATACAGCTCCAATTGATTTTAGAATTGTAGGATGCGTAACTCTCAATGATCTTGATCATATTTCAAGTTCAGCAGAAGGTATTCAGATTAAAGGTAAGAAAGCTTACGGCGAGATGAATATCACAATCGAGGGTATCGGTGAGGATGCAACTGTTAGTGGATTTGGTTTCCTTGTAAGAAATGCAGGTAACGTAGAATTCAGAAACTTAGGTGTAATGAACTTCCTTGATGATGGAATTTCTCTTGACACAAAGAACTGTAACATTTGGGTTCACAACTGTGATCTTTTCTATGGCTCAGTTGGTGGAGATGCTGACCAGGCAAAGGGCGATGGCTCTATCGATGTAAAGGGTGCATCTACTAATGTTACATTATCATACAATCACTTCTGGGATTCTGGAAAGTGCTCACTCTGTGGAATGAGCGACTCAGCAGAGTTCCTTGTAACATATCACCACAACTGGTTTGATCACTCAGATTCAAGACATGCAAGAATCAGAGTTGCATCAGTACATCTTTACAATAACTATTATGATGGCAACGCTAAGTATGGTGTTGGTACAACTAAGGGAAGCTCAGCATTCGTAGAGGCTAACTACTTCAGAAATTGTAAGAACCCTATGATGAGCTCACTTCAGGGTACAGATGCTAGAGCTGAGGCTGGCACATTCTCAGGCGAGAATGGTGGTATGATAAAGGCTTATGCTAACGAAATCGTTGGTGCTAAGAGCGTTGTATATGCTAACTCAAACGCTGGTTCAGAAGCTGCAGATTCAACAAGCTTTGATGCTTATCTTGTTTCTAACAGATCAGACACAGTTCCATCAAGCTACAAGACTCTAGCTGGTGGCACAACATATAACAACTTTGATACAAGTTCATCATATGACTTGGGCGTAAGCGCAGCCAATGTTGACAAGGCATCAGATGTACCTGCAAAGGTTACAACTTATGCTGGACGTGTCAATGGTGGAGACTTTAAGTGGACATTTACTGATGAGGATGATCAGTTATATGCAGTAAATACAGCTCTTAAGTCAGCACTTGTTAACTACAAGTCAAGCGTAGTAGCTATCGGTGGTTACAAGGGCGTAGTTGGTGCAGGTAGCGGTAATGACCAGCCTTCAACACAGGCAACAACAAAGGCTACAACAGCAGCAACAACAAAGGCAACAACTGCCTCTTCAACAACAAAAGCAACAGCTGCAACAACAAAAGCTACAACAGCAGCAACAACAAAGGCTACAACAGCAACTTCAATAAGCACAAGTAAGTATATGTTCAACCCAAGTAAGGGCTTAAGCAACTCTTACTTCACAGTTGCAGGTTCTATCGTAACAGATAAGGGGACAGCTAGTGTAAACGGTTCAACAATCAGCTCAGCTGTTAAGTTTGATTCAAAGGGCAGCCTTAAGTTTAAGACAAGCTCAGATAATGCTAAGCTTACACTTTATGTTAAGGCTAAGGCTGATGGAGCTTATTTAACTCTTAACTCTAATAAGGTATCAGGAATCACAACTAGCGTACAGGCAATAACAATTGATCTTGCTAAGGCTGGTGACTATAGCCTTGTTAAGGGTTCTGGTGAGTGCTACTTATTTTATGCAATCGTAGAGGAAGGAAGCTCTACAGCAACAACAAAGGCAACAACAGCAGCAACAACAAAGGCAACAAAGGCAACAACAAAAGCTACAACAGCAGCAACAACAAAGGCAACAACAAAGGCAGCTGAGACAAAGACTGTTGAAAACGTATTGAATGTTTCTGAGACAGGAACAATCAGTGAGTTCTTTGATGTTACAGGTAACACAACATCTAAGGCTGGATCGGTTAGCTATAACGGTCTTACATTAAAGAGAGCTATCAAGCTTGAGTCTTCAACACAGATTAAGTTTGCAACAAGCTCAGACAATGCAACACTTACAATCGTTTTAAATTCTGCTAACAGCAAGGATGTCAAGATTGATGGTAAGGTAGTTACAGCTGATAGCAATGGTGTTGTAACAAAGACTCTTTCAAAGGGTTCACATATCATCAATAAGGCAAATACAGGAAATCTCTACTATATCTCATTAAAGGAGACAAGCGAGGTTACAAGCCCTGCAAAGACAGATGATTCTAGCACATCAACAAGTATGTCTGAGGGAGATATTTATGTATCACCAGCAGGAACTTCTACAGGTAAGGGTACAGAAGTTAGTCCTATGGACCTTGTAACAGCTATCAATACTGTTAAGCCAGGAAACACAATTTATATGGCTTCTGGTACATACCAGGTTTACAAGACATATGGTGCTCCTATTGTAATTGCAGAGGATAACTCTGGTTCAGAAGGAAAGTATAAGACAATCAGACCAGTAGCAGGTGGAGATGTAACTCTTGATTTTGCTGGTATGACAGAAGAGGGATCTAACAGAGGTGTAGTTCTCGACGGTTCTTACTGGTACTTCTACAATATAGATATCACAAATGCTGGTGATAATGGTATGCTTCTTTCAGGTGATCACAATAAGCTTGAGCTTTGCCAGTTCTACGGCAACCATGACTCAGGTCTTCAGATCAGCAGATACAATACTAACTACTCTGACATCAGTCAGTGGCCTTCATACAACTTAATTAAGAACTGTACAGCTTTCAACAACAAGGATGATGCTACATGCGAGAACGCTGATGGATTCGCTGCTAAGCTTACTTGTGGTGAGGGCAACGTATTTGATGGCTGTATGTCATACTGTAACTCTGATGATGGATGGGATCTTTATGCTAAGCCAGCAACTGGTTCTATCGGTGTTGTAACAATTAAGAACTGCGTAGCATTTGGTAATGGTAAGCTCACAAATGGTGAGGGCTCAGCAAATGGTGATATGAATGGATTTAAGCTCGGTGGAAGCAACGGTGCTTGCCCAACACCACACGTAGTTGAGAATTGCCTTGCATTCAATAACGGTGCTACAGGTTTCACAGATAATGGTAATGGTGGTGCTATCAAAATGAGCAACTGCCTTGCTGCAAACAATGGTTTGTATGATTCACAGAAGGCTAACTTCATGTGCTACAGAACAAGCCAGGATGCTACATTCAAGAATCTTGTTTCTTACAACTCATCATCAAACAAGGCTTCTGATAAGTTTAAGGGAACACTTACAAACTGCTCATACTTTTATAAGGGATTAGCTACTAACTACTACTGCAACAGCCTCACACTTTCTGGCACAGCAGTTAAGTACACAGGCAGTGAGGCAAATTCTAAGCCAATCACAGCAGCTGATTTCGTTTCAGTTACAGTTCCTGGTTACAACAATGGAGCTTATGCTACAAATTACCACGAGATCTTCAGAAATGCTGATGGTTCTATCAACATGAATGGCCTCTTCCAGATTGCTTCTTCAAGCAAGCTTGCTGGTATGGGAGCAGATCTCTAAGATTAAATATGATTAATAAAATCGGTCTTATGTTCTATGGCTGTATTGGGAGTCCCAGTGTAAAACTGGGGCTCCTTTTTTCTTGTAAATCTAAGGATGATATCGAGACAAATATCAAGACAAATATTTAGGCTAAATATCAAGGCTTAAAATTTAAAGTAAGCTGGATGTTAAGCCCATTTTGCTTGATTATAAGGGGTCTTTAGTATATACTTATCTAAGTTTGGATTATAGTGTAATGTGTCTTTCTAAAGATACATTGGCCGCATTCGGTCTTATAATCATTTACCATAGGGGGCAGAAATATGATTAAAAGTATGACAGGTTTTGGAAGATGTGAGTTGGAGGAGAATGACAGAAAAATCTCTGTAGAGATAAAGTCTGTCAATCACAGATTCTTAGAGCCAGGAATTAAGCTTCCAAAAGCACTCAGTATGTTTGATGGAAGAATTAGAGAATTGATTAAGCAATATGCATCTAGAGGAAAACTTGATATATTTATAAACTATGTAGATCAGTCAGAAAAAAAGACAGTTCTCAAGTATAACAAGGATGTCGCTGATGAGTATTATGCAATATTAAACCAGATCAAGAGTGATTTTGAACTTATAGATGATATAAGTGTGAGAACTATAGCCTCTTTTCCTGATGTTATTACTGCTAAGGAAGTTGAGCTTGATGAAGATGAGCTTTGGAGCTTTATTTCAAAAGCTATAAGCACAGCCTTGGAAGAGTTGGTTCAGGTAAGAAGCAAAGAGGGACTAAACCTTAAAAATGATATCATTGATAAGCTTGATACCATGAGCGAGAATGTGGCATTTATAGAAAAGAGAAGCCCTGAAATAATGGCAGATTATAGAAATAAGCTTGAGAGTAAGGTGCAGGAACTCCTTGGTGCAAGACCTATAGATGAGGCTAGAATTGCGACTGAGGTTGTAATATATGCGGATAAGATCTGCGTGGATGAGGAGACTGTTAGATTGAAGAGCCATATCAAGCAGGCTAAGGCGGCCCTTGAGGAAGAGGGTGGAGTTGGAAGAAAGCTTGATTTCATAGCTCAGGAGATGAACAGAGAAGCAAATACAATCCTTTCAAAGGCTGATGATATTGAAATTAGTACAAGAGCAATTGCTCTTAAAACTGATATTGAGAAGGTTAGAGAGCAAATTCAGAATATAGAGTAATTTCTTTGACAAAAATGTAAGTTTCGGTTATAATGTTATTTCGCAATATGGCTTTTTGGGATTACTCAGAGAGTCAAACTCTATATGGAGGCATAGATATGAGCACAGGATCACTTCTTGTAATATCAGGTTTCTCAGGTGCCGGTAAAGGTACTGTTATCAAGAAACTTTTAGAGGAGTATGATGATTATGCACTCTCTATCTCAGCAACCACCAGACATCCTAGAGAGGGTGAAGTTGATGGTTCTAGCTATTTCTTTATGGATAGAGAAAAGTTTGAGACTATGATTGGCAATGATGAATTCCTTGAGCATGCTGAGTATGTTGGAAATTATTATGGCACACCTAAAAAATATGTAGTCGATAAACTAGAAGCAGGAATTAATGTAATACTTGAGATTGAAACAGTTGGAGCATTGAATGTCAAAAAGACATATCCTGCTGCAAAACTTATATTTATTTTGCCACCAAGCGCTGCTGAACTTGAAAATAGACTTAAGGGCAGAGGCACAGAGGATGATGCTACTATAGCAAAGAGATTGTCTAAGGCGTATAAAGAGTGCGATGCAGTTGAAGCTTATGAATATATTGTGATCAATGATTCAGTTGAAGCAACTGCTAAGACAATCAATATGATTGCTGCCGAGGATTCTCAGACAGTTGAGAAGACTAGAAAAGAAAACAATTTAGACTTAATCAAAGATATTAAAAAGGGCCTTGAGGTCTATTATAAAGGAGAATGATATGTTACATCCATCTTACACAGAACTTATGGAGATCGTTAATGGCAATGCAGAAGAGGGCGGACAGCCTGTAGTTCAGAGCCGTTATAGTATCGTTATGGCTACTGCTGAGAGAGCAAAGCAGATTATTGATTCAAGATATCTTCAGGAAAAGTATGATAAGATTTTTACTCCAGATAAGGACTCTAAGGATAAGGCTCCAAAGCAGACTATGGATGAGAAGAGAAGAATCGCTTTAGGTATGGAGCAGATTCCTAACAGCGATGACAGCAAGCCACTCTCTGTAGCAGTTGAAGAGCTCGCTCAGGGTAAGATTAAGATTGAGGGTAATGCCTCAGAGGAGCAGGATAATTAATGAGTTATAATCAGGATATTAAATCTATATCCTGTCGCTTTAAGAATGAATGTGGTGGCTGCGATATGACAGACATCGCATATGAGGAAGAATTATCCCTTAAGAAGAAATATGTTGAGGGCCTTTTCAAAGGCATATGCAAGGTTGATTCTGTACATGGCATGTATCGCCCAATTTACTACAGGAACAAGGTGCATGCTTGTCTTGGACAAAACGAGGCTGGACAGATAATTTCTGGTATCTATGCCAAGGGCTCTCATAGAATAGTACCTGTCGATTCCTGTATGATAGAAGATCAGGAATGCGACAGGATTATTTTTTTTATAAGAGATTACCTAAATAAGCATAAAGCGACAGCCTATGATGAAGATAAGAAAAAGGGCCAGTACAGGCACATACTAGTTAGAAAAGCATTTTCCACGGGAGATATTCAGGTGATTTTGGTTCTTGCTGACCCGGTGCTTAAGGGCAAAAAGGCCTTGATTGAAGCCCTTGTGAAGGAATTCCCGGCTATCAAATCTATTGTTGTTAATATCAATAATCAGGCTACAAGTATGGTTCTCTCAGACACAAGCAAGACTATCTATGGCTCTGATGTCATAGTGGACGCCCTCTTGAAAAAGAAATTCAGAATCGGTCCAGACACTTTTTATCAGATTAACCATGATCAGGCAGAAAAACTCTATAAGAAGGCCTATGAGTTGGCAGATTTGAAAAAGACGGATGTTCTTGTAGATGCATACTGCGGCGTGGGTACAATAGGCCTATGTGCGGCAAATCTTGTGGATAGAGTCATCGGTGTTGAACTGAATCCCAATTCTGTCAGAGAAGCAAAATTGAATGCTAAGCTGAACGGAATTAAAAATGCATCTTTTTATGCGGCAGATGCTGGAGACTTTTTGCTGGATTATGTGTCCCAGTCAAAGAAGATGGATGTATTAATTATGGATCCACCTAGATCAGGCTCTACCGAGAAGTTTTTGGACTGTATAGTAAAATCAGGACTAAAGAGATTGGTCTATATATCTTGTGATCCATCAACTCAAGCCAGAGATTTGAAATATCTATTGAAGAGGGGCTACAAGATGGCTTCTCTTTGCTATCCATATGATATGTTTCCACACACCAATGCGGTGGAGACTGTATGCTTGTTGACTAAAGTACATGAATAAAGCATCATGTGAAATAATCTTTCTAAGTCGGTAAATCCTCCCATTGTTTTGCTGATAGAGAGCATGAAGGTATTACAGAATGAGGTTAATAGCAATACTAAGTTCAACAGATAAGTGGGGGACAAAGACTGAATATGCGCGCCTTAGGAAATTCCTCTTGAAGTAAAGGCCTTAAAACTAATTTTAACTAATTTTTTCTTATATATTTTTTTAGTCCCAGCCATTGTGGCTGGGGCTTTTTTGAGTTTGCGCGCCATGGGCGCGCTCTAACGGGTGCAAGTCCCGAACACGCCCAGATAGTGGGAAGTGTATAGCCGAACAGCAAGGGTGTCCATCGTGAGGTGGAATCTGAAGGAAGCTGTAAGCAAATCTCTGGTCCGACGGACAGGAATCACATATAAGGCTAGGCTACGAGAGATAAGTTGGCTCAAAGCAACAAAGTCTAATAACTATCACTTTTGTAGTAGCAGAGTAAATGTGGCGGATATATGGAGAGAAAGAGCGTGCACCTTAAGCGTGGAGGTCTCACAGAGGTTCCATTAGCCTAGTAACAACGAACT
>CAMUXE010000017.1 GCA_947164605.1 uncultured Lachnospiraceae bacterium
AATTGATTTGAAGATTTAGGAATTTAGAGAATTTAGATAATTCAAGAATTTAGATGATTCAAGAATTTATAGAATTCAAGAATTTATAGAATTACAAATTTAAGGCCCCTTGCTATGTGCTTGGTGATATGTGCCCTTCTTACTGCTTCTTCAGTAAAGAGGATACATATCTGTCATAAGCGCGAGCAAGGGGCTTTTCTTAAAAAAAAGCTTGTGCAGCAGCTGAACCCCAGTTGCTGACACAAGCTTATTTAGCATAAGAGCATATTGGTTTTAAATTATGATTGTGTCTAATCAAATCTCATGTAAGTTCTTCATTGAGATATCCATGATAGGAGCTGAGTGGGTGAGGGCACCGGAAGAAACATAGTCAACGCCGATATCTGTGATGGCCTTGATGTTCTCCTTTGTGATATTGCCTGAGCACTCTGTTTTAGCACGGCCGGCAATAAGCTCAACTGCTGCTCTCATGTCGTCGTGGGACATGTTGTCAAGCATGATGATGTCGGCACCAGCCTCTACGGCTTCCTTTACCATGTCGAGATTCTCAACTTCAACTTCTATTTTTCTGACAAATGGAGCGTATTCCTTGGCCATTTTAACTGCAGCACTTACGCTGCCTGCAGCACCTATATGGTTGTCCTTTAAAAGCACTCCGTCAGAGAGGTTGTATCTGTGGTTGTGGCCACCGCCAACTGTTACAGCATATTTTTCGAAAAGACGGTTATTAGGTGTGGTCTTTCTTGTGTCGAGGAGCTGAGTCTTTGAACCCTCAAGAAGCTTAGCTACTGAATGGGTGTATGTTGCGATACCGCTCATTCTCTGCAAGTAGTTGAGAGCTGTTCTCTCGCCAGAGAGGAGAACTCTTATGTCACTCTTGATTGTGCCCATAAGCTGGCCTTCTACGACAGAATCTCCATCTTTTACCTTCATGTCAAATTCGCTTGTCTCATCGAGAAGGGTAAAGACTCTCTTGAAAAATTCAAGACCACAGATGATACCGTCCTGCTTGCAGATCAGGTCTACCTGACCAGGCTTTGCTGTAGGCATAACCGCATTGGTTGTGACATCTTCGCTTGTGATATCCTCGGCGAGCGCCTCAAGGATGTAGTGGTCTGCATTGAGTTTCATGTTAATTGGATCCATTTTTTCTCCTTTGTGTCTGTATATATCTTATTTGGAAAATCTTAGTTTATTTGGAAATCTAAGTTCATTTGGGAAATTCAGTTAATTAGGAAAATTCAGTTCATTGGGAAATCTTAGTTTATTTGAAAATCCTAGTTGAGCAGGTCGTCCTTGTCGGCTTGGCTCTTATTGCGAATTTCAGTGAGCTTGCGCTGGCGTCTAATCTCAGAATTGAGAGAATAGCTGTAATCGCTCATAAGCTGATTGAAGTCGTAGTATTCTGAATCGACAATTGCGTCAAATGCTTTTTCTAAGCGGCCATCCTGGCAAGCTGCCTCGTAATCTTTTTTGTCATCTTCTCTGTCTTGGAGATGTCTGGCAGCTCTCTTGGCAAAGATGAGACTTTCAAGCAGGGAGTTGCTGGCAAGTCTGTTAGCTCCGTGAACTCCATTACATGATGTCTCGCCTGCTGCGTAGAGGCATGAAAGGCTAGTCTCTGAATTCATATCAACCTTTACACCACCCATAAAGTAGTGCTGGGCTGGGACTACAGGGATTGGCTTTACAGTACAATCGTAGCCTTCTTCAAGACATTTTTCGTATATATTAGGGAAGTGAGTTTTGATTTCTTCCTCTCCAAGTGGTCTCATATCAAGCCAGACATGGCTTGTGCCCTCTTTTGTCATTTCTGCTCTGATTGCAGCAGTAACTACATCTCTTGGCTGAAGTTCGTCAGTGAAGCGCTCACCCTTAGAGTTTATGAGCTTTGCACCCTCACCTCTCACTGATTCTGAGATTAAGAAACGTCTGCCTTTCTTGGTAGAGTAGAGAGTAGTTGGATGAATCTGGATATAATCTGGGTGCTCGAGGTCTATACCATGTTTGAGGGCTATGGCTAAGGCGTCGCCTGTGAGCTGTCTGAAATTGGTGCTGTGCTCGAAGAGTCCGCCAATTCCACCGCAGGCCCAGATTGTAAATGGAGCAGTGGCTGTCTTGATATCGCCGTTTGCATCCTTGTAGATAATTCCGTAACAGCGCTTGCTATCCTCGATGATATCAAGCATAGTAGTGTGCTCTAAGAGAGTTACATTGGAAAGCTTCTTAACTTGCTCATAGAGCTTGCTTGAGATTTCCTTGCCTGTTATATCCTCATGAAAGAGAATTCTTGGTGTGGAATGGGCTCCTTCTCTAGTAAAAGCAAGACTTCCATCTTTTTCTTTTTCGAAATCAACTCCGAAGTTTATAAGATCTCTGATTGTTTCTTTTGATGAAGAAATCATTATGTCTACAGCCTGAGGGTTGTTTTCAAAGTGACCAGCTCTCATTGTGTCTTGGTAATAGTTGTCATAATCCTTGTCGTCTTTTAAGACACAGATGCCTCCTTGAGCCAGGAAAGAATCACTTTCTTCAACTGTCTCTTTTGAGAGCATTAAAATCTTTAAATTGCTAGGCAGGTTCAATGCCGCATACATACCTGAAACGCCGGTGCCGACGATAATTACGTCGACATTCAGATTGTTTGATAATTTCATAATTTAGGTCCTCATTGAATGCTAATGGTCATATTGACTATATAGCCTGATAATTGATATGATTTTAGCACAAAAAGCTTATACTTACAATTATTTTCCGACAAATCTGCCTGATGCTCCGCATGGGAGTACGAGGTCGGTTCCGGCTACTGGCAAGCCCACTTCGTCTGATTCTACATAACCGTCAAAATCTGACAGAGCGGTTTTTAACATATAGGTTAGCACTGCAGGCTGAAGTCCTGTTGTGTATGAATTTACAAGGAAGAAAAGGGCTTTGTCGCTAAGAATCTTAGCACAGTCCTTGATTAGAGGATAAACTGCATCTTCAATCTTCCAGATTTCGCCTTTAGGTCCCCTTCCATATGAAGGAGGGTCCATGATTATGGCATCGTACTTATTGCCACGGCGTATCTCTCTTTGTACAAATTTGCCGCAATCATCAACCAACCAGCGAACTTTAGCCATGCTAAGGCCTGAAGAATCAGCATTTTCCTTGGCCCAGTTCACCATGCCCTTTGATGCATCGACGTGGGTTACTTGTGCACCTGCTGCAAGGGCTGCAAGTGTGGCGCCGCCTGTGTAGGCGAAAAGGTTTAAAACTTTAATCTCACGGTTTGGATTCTTCTTCTTGGCAGCTATGATTAAATCTGAGAACCAGTCCCAGTTTGCAGCCTGCTCAGGAAAGAGACCTGTATGCTTGAAACTGAATGGCTTTAAGTTGAACTTGAGGGGAGCTTCTACATGAGGCAATTTGTAGCTTATCTGCCACTGGCTTGGAAGGTCAAAAAATTCCCATTCGCCGCCTCCTTTTGAAGAACGGTGATAGTGGGCGTTTGGCCTTGACCAGCCCTTTTTATCTTTTGGAGTATCCCATATTACCTGTGGGTCTGGACGAACCAAGGTGTAAGGGCCCCATTTCTCGAGCTTTTCGCCACTTGATGTATCTAGAACGGTATAATCTTTCCAATTGCTAGCTATGAACATATCAATCTCTTTTCATATTTAAATGTAGTATTCAAACCTCTCCAGGTTTTTCTTATCCCTAAGAATAGCACATAATGAACAAATAGTGAACAGCTACTTGACATAATATTAACAAATATAATAAAATTAGTAATATATATGGATTTTTTTAGGACGCGCCCTGAATGACGTGTGATGGACCTGCGCGGGAAGTGAGTAATGCCCGTGTTAGAAAGAAGTGGCTGCGATAAGAAGATGCAGCAGAAGAGTGAGGTATTATGAAGAAACAGAAGTATGAGTATGATCTTATGTCTATCAGTGACACAAGAACAGGCCTGATTGATCTTCAGGCTTATCAGAGCTCAGTGGAGGACCACGCAAGAGAGGGTTGGAAGCTCCACACAGTTTTCAGAGGAGGTACTGGTGCAGCTAATGCAACAGGAGTTCCTACAGGTCAGTCAGTATTGGTATTTGAGAGACCAATCAGATCAGCAGGAGATGTAAAGAATTTCATGACTGACACTTTAAGCCAGCAGATGGCTATTGACAACATCACAGTAAGATTTATCCGTGCACAGAAGCTTACAGCACAGTTCTTACTTAAGATGCGCAAGGACAGAGAGATGACAGCTATCAACATCGACGTTGAGGTTAAGGATAAGTTCTCTGGCTCACACAAGTATCAGAACGTAATATTGGGTAGTTTTGAGGAAGAGGCAGACTATCTTGTATCAGATGAGATTGATGTAACTGATGCAAAGTCTGTATATAACATCATCAAGGAAGTTACTCTTAAGATAAATGAGTATGTTGATGATCAGGGTTATCACAAGGGAAGCGCTGATCTCTACAAGCTCAAGGAGACAGACACTAAGCTTTCTGTTATGGATGTAATAGAGACACTTGGAAGCTCTAAGGAGATTTACGAGTATTTGGCAAAGCTTAGCATTACTAACAAGAATCTTTCTGGCGCAGTTGACTTGATGCAGGGTCAGGTTGAGATTGAGGAGAGATACGGAAATCACAAGGAGCAGAGCGTTATGCAGCTCAAGAGATATTTCGAAGCTAATCCAATGTAATATTATAGGCTAATGTTATATTGTAATCTTATGTTGCAATCTAATATAAGATATTATAAGAAGCTATTAAAATGATATTAGAAACCGGTGGGTAGTGATTCCAGCATGAATTATGGGATGCCGGATATTTAAGACTTAGACAGGCTGTGTGGCAATTGCTGCACAGCCTTTTTCTTGGCCTGATTTTCGCCTGACTATTTCCTTAAGATGTCCATTTTTTCTTAATTTGGATAGTTTTGTAATATAATTTTATGATATAATTATTTCAAATTTATATTGTGAGCATGGAGGGCTTGAAATGGGACGTTTAGTTACACGAAGCGATTTTGATGGACTTGTATGTGCTATGATTCTTAAGGAATTGGGCAAGGTGGATGATATTAAGTTTGTACACCCTAAGGATGTGCAGGATGGCAAGGTTGACATCAATTCTGATGATATCACGACCAATCTTCCTTTTGATGCACGAGTTGGCATAGCATTTGACCATCACGAGTCAGAGCTTTTGCGCCTTAAGGAGCAGGGAATAGATCCTGCCGGCAAATATATTATTGACCCAGATGCTAAGTCTGCAGCTAGAGTTGTCTATGACTATTACGGCGGAGAGGCGGCCCTGCCAAGAATTTCCAAGGAACTTATGGAAGCTGTAGATAAGGGCGACAGTGCAGGCTTTTCTAGAGATGAGATTCTTGACCCTAAGGGTTGGGTTCTTCTCAACTTTATTATGGACGCTAGAACAGGTCTTGGCAGATTCCATGATTTTAGAATATCAAACTATGATCTTATGATGGAACTTATCGATTATTGCCTAAAGCACAGCATTGACCAGATTCTTGAACTGCCTGATGTAAAGGAGAGAGTTGATCTCTACTTTGAGCAGCAGGAAAAGTTTAAGGAACAGCTCAAGAGAATAGTCAAGGTTGATGAAAACGTAGCTATCATTGATTTGAGAGCGGAAGAGACTATTTATGCAGGCAACAGATTCTATGTATATGCCATGTATCCTGAGACCAATATTTCTATGCATGTGGCCTGGGGCTTTAAGAAACAGAACACTGCAGTTATGATTGGTAAGTCTATTATCAACAAGACCAGCAAGGTTAACATTGGCGACCTTTGCCTTGAATACGGTGGCGGCGGTCATGCAAATGCAGGTACTTGCCAGCTTGATAATGATAAGGTTGATGGAGAGCTCCCTAATATTATTGCAAGACTTAAGGAAAATTAAGTCAATCTTTACTATCTTATTCTTTTGTGTTAATATTTAATAACTATATTTATCTTTGGGGGTTACAGTATGATCTGTCCTAAATGTGGAAGTCAGTGCGAAGATGGTGCTTGGATATGTCGTGGATGTGGCACTTTCTTGGGCAACTTTACAAAAACTGACAATCAAGGTGGACAATCGAATAATAATGATGATTTTAACAAGTTGCTGAAACTTAGCATTGGCTCTGAGCATGTTGACAGCTCGCCTTTTGACGATTTGTCTGCTAGCAGCAAGAGCGATGGGGACAAGGACATATTTGCCCAGATGCTTGAAAATTCAGTTTCCAGTGTTAAATTTGATTTTGATAATTATTATAGCCCTGATTTAAGTGAGTCTGATTCAAGCGAGTCTGTTGAGGAACTTGCTTTGCAAGACGACTTGCCTTCTGTTGGAGAAACATCTGTTGAAGAGCCATCTGTTGGGGGACTTTCGTTTGGAGAGTCTCTATTTGGTGAGCCTTCACTTGGGACATCTTCGCATGGGGCATCTTCACTTGAAGAGTCAAGCTTATTGGAGCCTTCCCCTGTGGAAAGTTCGGATTTGTTTTCAAGCCCAGCTGAATCGCTGACTTCGGATGCCTTGGCAAGCCGGAATCAATCTCAGACATCAGACATTTTTTCTGCTTCTGATGAGTCTCAGAGCCCAGAAGCTGACGATGATTATGAAGAGCTTGAATTAGAAGAAATTGATCTTGATGATATCGATTTTGATGAAAGCAATTCTGATGAAGCTGCTTCCGAAGCTAGTTCTGAATCTGCTTCTGAATCAGCTGACTCTGGTATATCACATAATAAGGAAGGCCTTAACTTGGATTCAGCGCCTGTAAATGAGGATTCTGAAGACGAAGATAAAGAAAATAAAGAGAATAAAGCTTTGGACATAAGCCAAATTGATGTTGGCTTTGAACCTAAGAATTCTGATATAGAAGATATTATGAATGCCTTGGATGATGGAGAAGATGATTTTGATATATCGCTCCTTGACCCAGCTACCAGCAGTGATAAAAAAGCAGATGCCAAAGTTGAAACTGCGAACGAGGCAGAAACTAAGGCTGAAACAGAACTTGAAACTGTGAATGAGGCAGAAACTAAGGCTGAAACAGAACTTGATCTAGTGCCAGAGGATAAGGCTGTAGTTGAAACAGAGCCTGAAATTGAAATAGAGGATGAAGCTGAACCTGAGATCGAAATTGAAGCAGAAGCAGAGCCTGAGATTGTAGTTGAAGCAGAACCTGAAATTGAGACTGAGTCTGAAGCAGAACCTGAAATTACAGTTGAAGCAGAGCCTGAAATTGCAGTTGAGGATGAAGCTGAAAGAGCCTTGGATTCTGAGCAGGAAACAGCGGAGAATCATGGCCTTGAAATAGCTTCGGAAAAAGTATCAGATTTAGGCACTATTATTATAGAAGAAACTCAGTCAGATTTGAGTGCTGATATAGAAACAAAGACCGAAATTGAGCCATTTGCTCTTGATTTAAACCTTGAAAATAAGGAAGAGGCAAAGGCTGAGGAAAAGCAAGCTGAGGCTGAGGAAGAAGTAGATGCTCTTAAGATTGAGAAAGCAGAGCCTATCGATGAGCCAGAGGTAGAGCAGACTGAGCCAATAGAGGCAGTTGATGAGTCGGCGGCAGAGAATACTGAGCCAATAGAGGCAGTTGATGAGGCGAAGCAGACTGAGAAAGCAGAGCCTGTCGATGAGCCGAAGTCAGAACAAGAAGAGTCTGAGAAAGAGTCTAAGAATGACTCTGATGACGACTCTGATAATGATGAGGGTAATGATATACTTGATTTTCTAGAAGCTGCTGATGAAGAAGATGATGATGATTTAGAACTTGACATGCTTCAGGTAACTGAGGTTGATCAGAAACCAGACCTGATTAACATGTCCAATCTAAGAGAGCTTTGCTCTAAGTCTGAATCTAAAGAAGAGAAGAAAAAGAAGAGGCACATCGATATAAGGATAATTATAGCAGCATTTGCCATAGTGCTAGTTGCTTTGGTTAGCTTTATATATTCAATAGTTTCTAAGGGCGAGGCGATTTCGGATTACAAGCAGCAGGCTGTTAAGTATGTGAGGGCCTTGGAACTTGGTAATTATAATGAGGCTTATTCTTATGTGGATACTATGGGCAATGAGATGCTTACTCTTGAAGCTTTTCAGAACAGCCACAGTACTAAAGAAATAAAGCAGTTGATAAATATCAAAACTACCAGCGATTCACTTGAAGATGGTGAGCTTGTGACAATTGTTTACAATTATTCTGATTCTGGAAGTGGTGCCAAGAAGGTTAAACTTAAAACTCAGGATAAGAAGTATTTCATGTTCTTTAATCAGTATAAGGTAAATATTGAAGATGAACTTGTTAAAAATGTACTTGTCAGAGCACCTTCTGGTACGGATCTTTATATCAATAACAAGAAGGTTGATTCCAAATACATAACTCATGAGATGGGTTCGCTGTCAGGATATGTTTATTACAAGATTCCTGCTCTCTTTAGAGGCAACAATGAAATTAAGATTGCGGGAGAGAATGTTGAGAACTATATAAAGAATGTAGATATTCAGAGCGACGAGCAGGCTGAGTATATTGCAATCTCTGATATAATGCTTAACAGTGACATGGTTTCTAATTTGCAGGACAAGGCAATCAGTGACTTGAACACAATCAAGGATGCTGGCCTGGCAAACAAGAGTTTTGATCAGATTAAGGGACTCTTTGTGGAGGACACAACATCAAAGTTTGAGTACACATACAGAGACTTTGTTATAAATTCTCTTCACTCTAATAGCAAAGAGGTTTCTTCTTTAAATATTACAGTTGCATCTTCGAGAATCAGAAATACTGATTACTCGGTAAATGTAGATAATAACCTTACCTTGTCGGTTGAGCTTTCATATACTATGGAAGGAACAATCACTGCAAAAGGAACAGGATCCAATAGCAGACCTGCCAAGGGAAGTTCGACAAATGCAAAAATCACCTACAGCTATACAAATGGCAAGTGGTTGATATCAGATTGGAATATCTCATTGGAGATAAGTTGATAATTAAATAAGTTGATTGATTTGGTCCACCTGATTGGAAGTTGATAATATTGAGTGAGATTTCGGCTTCTTATCATGTGGGCCAAATTGTTCTTAAAAAAGAACAATAAAATTTGTTGCTTTTGTGGATTGGTTAATGTATACTGACACTTGCTGTGACATGATAGCGATGAAGCGTGAGGTTGCTGTGAGAAATTCACAGGTTTTCCGTGGAGCGAATGTCAATGCCGGAATTCCGGCTAAGATACTGACGACAAGTCACTGTACCAATAATCATCTGCGAATGCAGAAATGACGCGCGTTTATGAGCACAATAATTTGTGACACGCGTGGGAGTGTGTACAGTCACCACTTGTCGTACTTATTAAGCAAAAGTGCGAAAAGGAGGCGGCTTTTTTTATGGCAAAGGCAGGTCAGGTAATCAGAATTACTCTGAAGGCTTATGATCACCAGTTGGTTGATCAGTCAGCAAAGAAAATCATTGAGACTGTTAAGAAGACAGGAGCACAGGTTAGTGGTCCAGTACCTCTTCCAACAAAGAAGGAAGTTGTTACAATTCTCAGAGCTGTACATAAGTACAAGGACTCTAGAGAGCAGTTCGAGCAGAGAACTCACAAGAGACTGATCGATGTTGTTACACCATCTCAGAAGACTGTAGATGCATTATCTAAGCTCGAGATGCCAGCAGGTGTATTCATCAATCTTAAGGTTATGAACTAATCTTAAAGAAACTAATTTAAGAAAATCCTATTGGGTTAGATATAGAAGCAACTTTAAAGCCAATCATGGTTTGGTTCCACTTATATTAACTGTTCTAGGATGACAAGATGCGCTGTGTTAGTCGCATATCATCTTGTCCGCTGTAGATTAAACAGGAGGAAAACAATGAAGAAAGCAATTTTAGCTACTAAAGTCGGTATGACTCAGATCTTCAATGAAGACGGTGTTTTAACACCAGTAACTGTATTGCAGGCAGGCCCATGTGTGGTTACACAGGTTAAAACTGCTGAGAGAGACGGTTACGATGCAGTCCAGGTTGGATATGCTGATGTTTCAGAGAAACATGTAAGCAAGCCACTTAAGGGACATTTTGACAAGGCGGAGGTATCTTACAAGAGATTCGTTAAAGAGTTCAGATTTGAGAACGCTGCAGATTATTCTGTAAAGGACGAAATCAAGGCAGATATCTTTGAAGTAGGCGACAAGATCGACGCTACTGCTGTTTCAAAGGGTAAAGGTTTCCAGGGCGCAATCAAGAGATTGGGTCAGTCTAGAGGACCTATGGCTCACGGTTCTAAGTTCCACAGACATCAGGGATCTAACGGATCAGCTACAACACCAGGTCGTGTATTCAAGGGCAAGGGTATGCCAGGACACATGGGTGCTAAGAAGGTTACAATTCAGAACCTTGAAGTAGTTAGAGTAGATGTTGAGAACAATGTAATCCTTGTAAAGGGTGCAGTTCCAGGACCTAAGAAGTCATTAGTTACACTTAAAGAATCAGTAAAGGCTTCAAAGTAAGTCTCTGCTAAGGAAGGAGGATCATACAGATGGCAAACGTATCTGTTTACAATATTGAAGGCAAAGAAGTTGGCTCAATTGAATTGAACGATAGCGTTTTTGGCGTGGAAGTCAATGAATACGTTGTTCATGAAGCAGTTGTAAATCAGCTTAATAATCAGCGTCAGGGAACTCAGAGTGCTAAGACACGTGCTGAAGTATCTGGCGGCGGTAAGAAACCATGGAGACAGAAGGGAACTGGTCATGCAAGACAGGGTTCTACAAGAGCTCCACAGTGGACAGGCGGTGGTGTTGTATTTGCACCAAAGCCAAGAGATTATTCAAACAAGATGAACAAGAAGGAGAGAAGACTTGCTCTTCTTTCAGCTCTTACATCAAAGGTTAACGATCAGAAGATCGTAGTTCTTGATGAGTTCAAGCTTGACGAAGTTAAGACAAAGAAGTTTGCAGAAGTTCTCTCAAACCTCAAGGTTGACAAGGCATTTGTTGTACTTGACGGTGAGGACAACAGCAATGTAGTTCTTTCAGGACGTAACATTCCTGATGTAAAGGTATCAGCTGTTAACGAGATCAATACTTACGATGTAGTTAAGTATGACACACTTGTTGTAACAAAGGCAGCTGTTGAAAAACTCGAGGAGGTATATGCATAATGGCAAACGTACAGTACTATGACGTAATCCTCAAGCCAGTTATCACAGAGGCTTCTATGGCTGAGATGGCTAACAAAAAGTATACTTTCCTTGTTCATCCAGAAGCAAACAAGACAATGATCAAGGAAGCTGTTGAGAAGATGTTCGACGGCGTTAAGGTTAAGAGTGTTAACACTCTTAATAAAGATGGCAAGATGAAGAGAAGAGGCAGAGCAGTTGGCTACACAGCTAAGACTAAGAAGGCATTTGTTCAGCTTACAGAAGACAGCAAAGATATTGAAATTTTTGAAGGTCTTTAATTCTTGACCAAGTAGGATGATTATTCATCTGATGTGTAGAAAACAATATTACACGAGTTCGAAAGGAGAACAAAATGGGAATCAAAAAGTATAATCCTTATACTCCTTCTAGAAGGAATATGACGGGTTCTGATTTCTCTGAAATTACAAAGAGCACTCCTGAAAAGTCTTTGATTGAGTCTAAGAAGAAGACAGCAGGACGTAATAGTCAGGGTAAGATCACTGTAAGACATCACGGTGGTGGAAATAGACAGAAGTACAGATTAATCGACTTCAAGAGAAACAAGGAAGGCGTTCCAGCTAAGGTTATCGGTATCGAGTACGATCCAAACAGAACAGCTAACATCGCTCTTATCTGCTACGCAGACGGCGAGAAGGCTTATATCCTTGCTCCTCAGGGCCTTACAGATGGCATGACAGTTATGAACGGTGCACAGGCTGAAATTAGAGTTGGTAACTGCTTACCACTTCAGAACATTCCAGTTGGTACACAGGTTCACAATATTGAGCTTTATCCTGGAAAGGGTGGCCAGTTAGTTCGTTCTGCAGGTAATGCAGCTCAGCTTATGGCTAAGGAAGGTAAGTATGCAACACTTCGTCTCCCTTCAGGCGAGATGAGAATGGTTCCAATCGTATGCCGCGCTACAATCGGTGTAGTTGGAAATGGTGATCACAACCTTATCAATTATGGTAAGGCAGGTCGTATCAGACACATGGGAATCAGACCTACAGTTAGAGGTTCTGTAATGAACCCTAATGACCATCCACACGGTGGTGGTGAAGGTAAGGCACCAGTTGGTCGTCCAAGTCCTATGACTCCTTGGGGCAAGCCTGCTATGGGTCTTAAGACTCGTAAGAGCAAGAAGCAGTCTAACAAGTTGATCATTAGAAGAAAGAATGGAAGAGCAATCAAATAATATTAAGTAACTTAATATTAATCACTTTATGAATTAGATAAGGGAGGTTTGAACCTATGGCTCGATCACTTAAAAAAGGACCATTTGCAGATGCTAGCTTACTTAAGAAAGTAGATGCGCTCAACGCATCTAACGATAAGCAGGTCATCAAGACATGGTCACGTCGTTCGACAATTTTCCCATCATTCGTAGGACACACAATCGCTGTTCATGATGGTAGAAAGCATGTTCCTGTATATGTTACAGAGGATATGGTTGGTCATAAGCTCGGTGAGTTCGCATCAACAAGAACTTACAGAGGACACAAATCAGACGAAAAGAAAGCTTGATGATAGATATTTAAGAAAGGAGGCTTATCAAGATGGCTAAGGGACATAGATCACAGGTCAAGAGAGAGAGAAACTCTGTTAAAGATACAAGACCTAGCGCAAAGTTATCATATGCCAGAATTTCAGTACAGAAGGCATGCTTCGTATTGGATGCAATCAGAGGTAAGAGTGTTGATGAGGCACTTGCAATTGTTAAGTACAATCCAAGATACGCTTCATCTGTTATAGAGAAACTTATTGAATCAGCAACAGCTAATGCTGAGAACAACAACGGTATGGATCCATCAAGATTATATGTAGAGGAGTGCTTTGCTAACAAAGGACCTACAATGAAGAGAATCCATCCAAGAGCACAGGGTAGAGCTTACAGAATCGAAAAGAGAATGAGCCACATCACTGTAGTACTCAATGAGAGATAATCGGAACATTTTTATGTTTTGAAAGGAGATTATAATGGGACAGAAAGTTAACCCACATGGTTTAAGAGTCGGTGTCATTAAGGACTGGGAGTCTAAGTGGTATGCAAATGACGCAGATTTCGCTAATAACCTTGTAGAAGATCACGAGATTAGAACTTTTCTTAAGAAAAAGCTCTATTCTGCTGGTATTTCTGAAATAGAGATAGAGAGAGCTTCAGACAGACTTAAGATCATCATTCATACAGCTAAGCCAGGCGTTGTTATTGGTAAGGGCGGTGCTGAAATCGATGCACTTAAGAAGCAGGTTGAGAAGCTTACATCTGCTAAGAAGCTTAGCATTGATATCAAGGAAGTTAAGAGACCTGATAAGGATGCTCAGCTTGTTGCAGAGAACATTGCTCAGCAGCTTGAGAATCGTATCTCATTCAGAAGAGCTATGAAGTCATGCATGGGAAGAACAATGAAGCAGGGAGCAAAGGGTATTAAGACAACTTGCTCAGGTAGATTAGGCGGAGCTGATATCGCTCGTTCAGAGTCATACAGCGACGGTACAATCCCACTTCAGACACTTCGTGCTGATATTGATTATGGCTTTGCTGAAGCTGATACAACATATGGTAAGGTTGGTGTCAAGGTTTGGATCTACGCAGGTGAAGTTCTTCCTGCTAGAAAAGCTAAGGCTAATAAGGAAGGGAGCGAGCAATAATGTTACTACCTAAGAGAGTTAAACATCGTAGACAGTTCCGTGGTTCTATGGCTGGTAAGGCTACAAGAGGCAATCAGATTTGCTACGGCGATTTCGGTATCGTTGCAACAGAGCCATGTTGGATCAAGTCTAATCAGATAGAAGCTGCGCGTATCGCAATGACAAGATACATCAAGCGTGGTGGTAAAGTATTTATTAAGATTTTCCCAGATAAGCCTGTTACTGGTAAGCCTATCGGTGTTCGAATGGGTAAAGGTAAAGGTAATCTTGAGTGCTGGGTTGCTGTAGTTAAGCCAGGTCGCGTAATGTTCGAGATCCAGGGCGTAGCTGAGGAAACAGCAAGAGAGGCACTTCGTCTTGCAACTCATAAACTTCCATGCAAGTGTAAAGTAGTTTCACGTGCAGATTTAGAAGGCGGTGAGCAGTAATAATGAAGAGTACAAATTATGTAGAAGAGTTAAAGGCAAAGTCAGCTGACGAATTAAATGCTGAATTAGTAGCTGCAAAGAAGGAACTTTTCAATTTAAGATTTCAGAATGCAACAAATCAGCTCGAGAATACAAGCAGAATTAAGGATGTTAAGAAGAACATCGCTAGAATTCAGACTGTAATCGCTCAGCAGAATGCTTAATCTTAATTGATATATAATCCTATGAAAGGAGATCTCACTGTGGAAGAGAGAAACTTAAGAAAGACTCGTACTGGAGTCGTTGTAAGTGACAAGATGGATAAGACAATCGTTGTTGCAGTTAAGGATAACGTTAAGCACCCTCTGTACAACAAGATCATTAAGAGAACATATAAGTTAAAAGCTCACGATGAGAACAATGATTGTAATATTGGAGATACAGTCAAGGTTATGGAGACAAGACCACTCTCAAAAGATAAGAGATGGAGACTTGTAGAAATCGTTAACAGAGCTAAGTAATTAACTCAAATAAACTGATATTACTGAAAGGGGTAGTATTATGGTACAACAGGAAAGCAGACTTAGAGTCGCAGATAATACTGGTGCCAGAGAGCTTCTCTGCATCCGTGTTATGGGTGGATCTACAAGAAGATATGCTAATATAGGCGATGTCATCGTTGCTTCTGTTAAAGATGCAACACCAGGCGGCGTTGTAAAGAAGGGTGACGTTGTTAAGGCGGTTGTAGTTCGTTCTGTAAAGGGCGCTCGCCGTAAAGACGGTTCTTACATTAAATTTGATGAGAACGCTGCTGTAATTATTAAGGATGACCTTACACCAAAGGGAACTCGTATATTTGGACCAGTAGCCAGAGAGCTTAGAGATAAGAAATTCATGAAGATCGTATCTTTAGCTCCTGAAGTATTATAAGGAGGTGCCACATGTCAGCCGTAAGGATTAAAAAAGACGATACAGTTAGAGTAATCGCTGGTAAAGACAAGGGCAGTGAAGGAAAAGTAAAGTCAATAGATGCTAAGAATCATACAGCTATTGTTGAAGGCGTTAACATGGTAACAAAGCATGCTAAGCCATCTGCTACAAATCAGCAGGGTGGAATTCTTCATCAGGAAGCACCTATTGATATTTCTAATATCATGTATGTATCTGATGGTAAGACAACAAAGATCGGTTACGAAATGCAGGGCGACAAGAAGGTTCGTGTTGCAAAGGCAACTGGTAAGGTTATTGACTGATTAGGAAAGGAGGAAGCATAAGTTGAGTAGACTTAAGACTTTATACGATGAAGAGATCGTAAAGAAGATGACAGACAAGTTCGGCTATAAGAACCCAATGATGGTTCCAAAGATCGACAAGATTGTTATAAATATGGGCGTAGGCGAAGCTAAAGAGAACTCAAAGCTCCTTGATGCTGCTATTGCAGACCTTGAGCAGATTGCAGGTCAGAAGGCTGTAACTACTAAGGCTAAGAAGTCAATCGCTAACTTCAAGCTTAGAGAAGGTCAGCCAATCGGATGTAAGGTTACACTTCGTGGTGAGAAGATGTACGAGTTCCTTGATAGACTCGTAAACCTCGCATTACCTAGAGTACGTGACTTCCGTGGTGTTAGTGCTGATTCATTCGATGGAAGAGGTAACTATGCACTTGGTATTAAAGAGCAGATTATCTTCCCTGAAATCGAGTATGACAAGGTTGATAAGGTTAGAGGTATGGACGTAATCATCACAACAACAGCTAAGACTGATGAAGAGGCTCGTGAGTTACTTACATATTTCAATATGCCATTCAAGCACTAATTAAAGGAGGAAAGTTCAATGGCTAAAACTTCAATGAAGATTAAGCAGCAGAAGGCTCCTAAGTTTTCTACAAGAGCTTATACACGTTGCAGAATCTGTGGACGTCCACATTCTGTTTTAAAGAAATACGGAATCTGCAGAATTTGCTTCCGTGAGTTAGCTTATAAGGGTGAGATTCCTGGAGTAAAGAAAGCTTCTTGGTAATCAGAGCCTGTTAAAATATAAGGAGGATATAATAATGACAGATCCAATTGCAGACATGCTTACAAGAATTCGTAATGCGAACGTAGCAAAGCATGATACTGTTGATGTTCCATCATCAAGAATGAAGCTTGCTATCGCAAAGATTCTTTTAGATGAGGGTTATATTAAAGCATACGAGCTTGTTGACAACGGAAACTTTAAGGATATCCATATCACACTTAAGTATGGTAAGGATAAGAATGAAAAGATCATCTCTGGCCTTCAGAGAGTTTCTAAGCCTGGTCTTAGAGTATATGCTAGCACAACAGAGCTTCCAAGAGTACTTGGCGGCCTTGGCGTAGCAATCATTTCTACTAACAAGGGTGTTATCACTGACAAAGAAGCTAGAAAGCTCGGTGTTGGCGGCGAAGTTATCGCTTTCGTTTGGTAGGATTTAACATTTAAATTCAAATTAAAAATCTGCGTGCGGTTTATCTGGGCTTTGACTTGGGTATTCCGGACATGTGCAGATATATATAGGAGGTACACGGCATGTCACGTATAGGAAGAATGCCTATCGCTATCCCAGCTGGAGTTACAGTTGAAATAGCAGAAAATAATAAAGTGACTGTAAAGGGTCCTAAGGGAACACTCGAGAGAGTATTACCTGCACAGATGACTATCAAGAACGATGGTGCTGCTGTTGTAGTTGAAAGACCTAACGACTTAAAGCAGATGAAGTCATTACACGGACTCACAAGAACACTTATCCAGAACATGGTTATAGGTGTTACTGATGGATATGAGAAAAAGCTTGACATCAACGGTGTTGGTTATAGAGCACAGAAGCAGGGCAAGAAGCTTGTTCTTTCTTTAGGTTATTCTCATCCAGTAGAGATGGACGACCCTGAAGGAATTGAGACTGTTGTTCAGGATTCCAGCATTATCGTTAAGGGTATAAATAAAGAAAAGGTTGGACAGTACGCTGCTGAAATCAGAGCTAAGAGAGGACCAGAACCATATAAGGGCAAGGGTATCAAGTATTCTGATGAAGTTATTAAGCGTAAGGTCGGTAAGACTGGTAAGAAATAATAAAGGAGTGAACAAAAATGGTTAGTAAGAAATCAAGAACTTTAGTTCGTGAGAGTAAGCATAGAAGATTACGTAATCGTTTAAGTGGTACTGCAGAAAGACCACGTTTAGCTGTGTTTAGAAGCAATAATCATATGTACGCTCAGATTATTGACGATACTGTTGGTAAGACACTTGTTTCAGCATCTACTCTTGATAAAGAGGTTAAGGCTGAGTGCGAGAAGACTAACAATGTTGATGCTGCTGCAGTAGTAGGCAAGGTAGTTGCTGCTAGAGCTATTGAAAAGGGCATTAAGGAAGTCGTTTATGATAGAGGCGGTTTTATATATGCAGGTAAGGTAAAGGCACTCGCTGATGCAGCTAGAGAAGCTGGCCTTGAATTCTAATTGGAAGGAGTAACGTTATATGAAGCGTACTATAATTGATGCAAGTCAGTTAGAGTTAAATGATAATGTAGTAGCTATCAAGCGTGTTACTAAGGTTGTTAAGGGCGGACGTAACATGAGATTTGCTGCACTCGTTGTCGTAGGTGACGGCAATGGACACGTAGGCGCAGGTGTAGGCAAGGCTGCCGAGGTACCTGAAGCTATCCGTAAGGGTAAGGAAAATGCTATTAAGCACCTTGTTGAGGTTAAGCTTGATGCTAATAAGTCAGTACCACATGATTTCACAGGTAATTTCTGTGGAGCAACAGTTCTTCTTAAGAGAGCTCCAGAAGGTACTGGTATTATCGCCGGTGGTCCAGCTCGTTCAGTACTTGAGCTTGCAGGAATCAAGAACATCCGTACAAAGTCTTTAGGATCAAACAACAAGCAGAACGTTGTATTTGCTACTATTGAAGGACTTCAGGCAATGAAGACACCTGAGGAAGTTGCTAAACTTCGTGGCAAGTCTGTTGACGAGATCCTTAAGTAATCTAATTAATATTTGAGCCAGTCTGTAGTCACAGACTGCAGGCTAGACTTTAATAGACATACATGCCACATCTTGTGGCAAGGAGGATAAAATGGCAGAGAAGAAGTTAAGAATAACTTTAGTAAAATCTCCAATCGGCGCTGTTCCAAAGCACAGAAGAACAGTTGAAGCTATGGGACTCAACAAGATGCACAAGACAGTTGAACTTCCAGATAATGAGTCAACAAGAGGACAGATTCAGCAGATTGGCTATATGTTAAAGGTTGAAGAAATCTGATAGGGAGGTTTAAAAATGGATTTATCTAATTTAAAGCCAGCAGACGGCGCTAAAACTGATAGTTTTAGAAGAGGCCGTGGACATGGTTCAGGCAATGGCAAGACTTCAGGTAAGGGTCATAAGGGACAGAAGGCTCGTTCAGGAGCTCCTAGACCTGGATTTGAAGGTGGCCAGATGCCATTATACAGAAGAATCCCTAAGAGGGGCTTCACAAACAGAAACAGACTTGAGATTATCGGAATCAATGTTAGCGCTCTTGACAGATTTGATAATGGTGCTGAGGTTTCAGTTGAAACTCTTATCGAGTCTGGCATCGTAAAGAACCCACGTGATGGTGTTAAAATCCTTGGAAATGGAGAACTCACTAAGAAGCTTACTGTTAAGGCTAATGCTTTTAGTGCTTCAGCTAAAGAGAAGATCGAAGCTGCAGGCGGTACATGTGAGGTGATCTAATGTTCAAGACACTGGTTGATGCGTTTAAAAACAAAGATGTGAGAAAGAGACTTCTCTACACTCTTCTTATTCTTTGTATCGTCAGAGTTGGAAGTCTTCTTCCAATTCCTGGCGTTGACATTGAATATTTTAGTACATTACTTAGTGGAATCAACAAGGGCGATCTCAGTTATTTGAGTGCCTTCACAGGTGGTTCTTTCGAAAAGATGTCACTTTTCGCATTGAGTATTACTCCTTACATCACTTCATCAATCATCATTCAGCTCCTTACAATAGCTATTCCTAAGCTTGAGGAGATGCAAAAAGAGGGTGAAGATGGTAGAAAGAAAATCGCGTCTATTACCAGATACGTCACAGTTGGACTTGCTCTCATGGAGAGTGTTGCTATGGCTATTGGTTTCGGCCGTCAGGGCTTAATTAAAGACAGTGCCGACATGAGTACAGTACACTATGTTGTATCTGTAATCGTAGTCGTTGCAGCTCTTACTGGTGGTTCAGCAGTATTGATGTGGTTGGGTGAAAGAATTACAGAGAATGGTATCGGTAATGGTATTTCAATTGTACTTTTAATCAATATCATATCTGGAATGCCTAGTGATTTCGTGACATTATTCGAGACATTTGTCAAGGGTAAGACTGTTGCAAGAGGAATCACAGTGGCAGCGATTATTATAGCAATACTTGTAGTTACGGTTTTACTTGTAGTCATCTTAAATGGTGGTATAAGAAAGATCCCAGTACAGTATTCAGCTAAAGTTGCAGGAAGAAGAACAATTGGTGGCCAGTCTACAAATATTCCTTTAAAGGTTAATACAGCTGGTGTTATGCCAATCATCTTCGCATCATCATTGATGCAGTTCCCTGTAATTGTAGTACAGCTTATTATTAAGAAGCAGTACGAGTGGACAAAGTATCTTAGCCAGTCTTACTGGTGTAAGACATCTACTCCACAGTATTCACTTGGACTTTTACTTTACCTTGTTCTTCTTATTGTATTTGCTTACTTCTATACATCGATTACATTTAATCCTGTACAGGTAGCAGACAACTTAAAGAAAGCAGGCGGAGTTATCCCAGGTATCACTCCTGGTAAGTCAACAAGCGAGTATTTAAATAAAATACTTAACTATATTGTATTCATCGGTGTTGTTGGTCTTGCAATCATTGCACTTATTCCAATTGTTTGCACAGGCTTCTTCAACGCTAGCGTTTCATTCGGTGGAACATCTATTATCATTATCGTAGGCGTTGTACTTGAGACACTTGATCAGATCGATTCAATGATGGTTAATAGAAGCTATAGGGGATTCCTTAGCTAAAGAAATATATGACTTGCCTCACTTATGTGGGGCAGGTCAATTGTGCGTTTTAAAGTAGATTTAAATGTTATTGCTAAAATGGGCAGAAAAGGAGCACATATGAAGATAATTATGCTTGGAGCACCTGGTGCTGGTAAGGGCACACAGGCAAAGAAGATCGCTGCAAAGTATGATATTCCACATATCTCAACAGGAGATATTTTCAGAGCCAATATTAAGAACAATACAGAGCTTGGCCAGAAGGCTAAAACATATATGGATAAGGGCGAACTCGTTCCTGATTCACTTGTAGTTGATCTTATTATGGATAGATTTAAGGAAGCTGATTGCGCTAATGGTTATGTACTTGACGGTTTCCCAAGAACAATTCCACAGGCTGAGGCACTTGATGAGGCACTTAAGGCTAGTGGAGCTAAGGTTGATTTCGCTATTGATGTTGAAGTTCCAGATGAGAACATCATCAACAGAATGGGCGGAAGAAGAGCTTGCGTAGGATGCGGAGCTACATATCATGTAGAGTTCAATCCACCAAAGCAGGCAGATGTCTGTGATACATGTGGACAGAAGCTTATCTTAAGAGATGACGATAAGCCAGAAACAGTAAAGAACAGACTTAATGTTTATCATGAACAGACACAGCCATTGATTGATTACTATCAGAATGCTGGAGTACTTAAGCAGGTTGATGGTACAAAAGACATGAATGATGTCTTTACTGATATTGTTGATATTCTTTCAAAGTAATTTCCGAAAGGTTATCCTATGATGAAAGAATTTATCGGACACTACTGTTACTCAAGAGCTGGACATGATTCTGGAAAGCTTTATGTTGTCCTTTACGAGAATGAGAACGAAGTATTTCTTTCTGATGGACATTTGAGAAAAACAGATAAGCCGAAGAAAAAGAAAAAGAAACATATTCAGATAATCAACCGAAAGGCTGATATTATAGAAGCAAGGTTAAGGGAAGATAAGCCTATAACTGATGCGGATGTTGTTAATGCGATTAATGTGTACAGTGCAGATATGGAGGTGAGCACATGTCAAAATCAGATGTAATTGAGTTAGAAGGTAAAGTAATTGAAAAACTACCAAATGCCATGTTTCAGGTTGAACTTGAGAATGGTCACCAGGTGCTTGCTCATATCAGCGGTAAGCTTCGTATGAACTATATCAGAATTCTCCCTGGAGATAAGGTAACTATTGAGTTATCACCATATGATCTCAGCAAGGGAAGAATTATTTGGAGAGATAAGTAAAAAAAATTTCCAAATGACTTGCAATATAAAAATAGTGTGTGATATAATATCACACGAATTGTCTGAAAGGAGGCTTTGCAATGAAGGTTAGATCATCAGTTAAACCAATTTGTGAGAAGTGCAAAGTTATTAAAAGAAAGGGTATTGTAAGAATTATCTGCGATAACCCAAAGCACAAGCAGAGACAGGGTTGATTATTACCTGTCGGTAAAAGTGCGGCTGCAGCGTGAACTGCTCGTCACTGGGGAATGTTCATGCTTACATTATAGACATCCTACTGGCTACGCACACATTTCAGGCACCCAATGGGGGTGAGCTGCGAAAGAAGTAAGATGAGATTGAATATTTAAAAGACATTAACGGAGGTTAAGAACACATGGCTCGTATTTCAGGTGTAGATTTACCAAGAGAAAAGCGAATCGAGATCGGCCTTACATATGTATATGGTATAGGCAGAGTTAGAGCATCTAAGATCCTTGCAGAAGCTGATGTTAATCCGGACACAAGAGTTAAGGACTTAACAGATGAAGAAGTAGCAAAGATCGCTAGAGTAATTGATGCAGATACAGAGGATCTTGTTGAAGGTGATTTGAGAAGACAGATCGCTATGGACATCAAGAGACTTAAGGAAATCGGATGTTACAGAGGCGTACGTCACAGAAAGGGACTTCCATGCAGAGGACAGAAGACAAAGACTAATGCAAGAACATGTAAGGGACCTAAGAAGACAGTAGCTAACAAGAAGAAGTAATTTTTCTAGATGGTTTTGATTTAGATCTAGTTTAGATTTAATAGAACTGTAAGGTGAAAATCAGCTTGGTTTTCACATTTTCTATAAGATTTGTGCTATATAGCACATTGAAGGAGGTTAATTCACTAATATGGCTCAGCAGAAAGTTACAAAAAAAGCTGCAAAGAAGCGTGTCAGAAGAAGTGTTGAAAGAGGACAGGCACATATTCAGGCATCTTTTAATAATACAATCGTTACATTGACAGACGCTGAAGGTAATGCCTTATCTTGGGCAAGTGCCGGCGGACTTGGATTCAGAGGATCTAAGAAGTCAACTCCTTATGCTGCACAGATGGCAGCAGAGACAGCTACTAAGGCTGCATTATTACACGGCCTTAAGTCAGTAGACGTTATGGTTAAGGGACCAGGTTCAGGCAGAGAGGCTGCTATTCGTGCTCTCTCAGCATGTGGTCTTCAGGTTACCAGCATTAAGGACGTAACACCAGTTCCACACAACGGATGTCGTCCACCAAAGCGTAGAAGAGTCTGATTATAGGGAGGTAATAAAATGGCAGTTAATAGAACAGCTGTACTTAAGAGATGCAGATCACTTGATCTTGATCCTGTATATTTAGGAATAGATAAGAGTTCAAGAAGAAAGGCTAAGAATGCTGGCAGAAAGATTAGCGAGTACGGTCTTCAGCTTCGTGAAAAGCAGAAGGCAAAGTTCATCTATGGCGTACTTGAGAAGCCTTTCAGAAATTATTATAAAAAGGCTGAGAAGCAGAAGGGCATGACTGGTGAAAACCTCATGATTATGCTTGAGCAGCGTCTTGACAACGTAATCTTCAGACTTGGTTTTGCTAGAACAAGAAGCGAAGCAAGACAGATCGTTGATCACAAGCATGTACTTGTTAATGGCAAGTGCGTAAACATCCCATCATACCTTATCAGTGCTGGTGATGTTATCGAAATCAAAGAGAACAAGAAGTCTTCAGGCAGATATAAGGAAATTGTCGAGACAACAAAGGGTAGACTTGTTCCAGAATGGCTTGAGTCTGATGCAGAGGCCCTTAAGGGTTCTGTTAAGGCACTTCCTACAAGAGATATCATTGATGTTCCTGTAAACGAGATGCTTATCGTCGAGTTGTACTCTAAGTAATTTAGGTTACAGAATTAAGAATAATGAACTTTGCGGCAGAATTTGTCTGCCGCTGAGTCTTTTCAAAGATATACCCAAAAAGGAGGGGCTATATAGATGGTTGATGCAGATTTTAAATTTGAGATTCCAAAGATTGAGATGGTTGAATCATCTGAAGATGGCAAGTATGCAAAGTTCAGAGTTACTCCACTCGAGAGAGGTTATGGCCTCACTCTTGGTAACTCGCTCAGAAGAATCATGCTTTCATCACTTATCGGTACTGCAGTAAGCAGCGTTAAGATTGACGGTGTACTTCACGAGTTCACATCAATTCCTGGTGTAAAGGAAGATGTTACAGAAATCATCCTTAACATCAAAAAGTTAGCTATCAAGAATAACGGAAGCTCAACAGAGCCTGTATTAGCGCATATTAATTTTGAGGGTGAAGGTGTTGTTCACGCTTCAGATATAGTCGCTAATCCTGATATTGAGATTATCAACCCAGATCTTGTTATCGCTACACTTAACGGTGGAGCAAAGTCTAAGCTTGATATGGAACTTACTATCACTAACGGTAGAGGTTATGTAAGCTCAGATAAGAACAAGTCAAAGGATATGCCTGTAGGCGTTATTGCTGTAGATTCTATCTACACACCTGTAGAGCGTGTTAATATGAAGGTTGAAAATACTAGAGTTGGTCAGAACACTGATTTTGATAAGCTCACACTTGAAGTATTCACTAACGGAACAATCGCTCCAGATAAGGCTTTAAGCCTTGCAGCTAAGGTTCTTAGTGAGCACCTTAAGGTATTTATCAGTCTCTCTGAGGATGCACAGAATATTGAAATTATGCACGTCGAAGATAAGGGTGAGTCTA
Organism: uncultured Lachnospiraceae bacterium; assembly: GCA_947164605.1. Classification (GTDB taxonomy): domain Bacteria; phylum Bacillota; class Clostridia; order Lachnospirales; family Lachnospiraceae; genus CAMUXE01. Next base: position 24,327 of record CAMUXE010000017.1, read on the forward strand.
ACAAGGTTCTCGAGATGACTATCGATGATCTTGAGCTTTCAGTTAGATCTTACAATTGTCTCAAGAGAGCTGGCATCAATACTGTTGCTCAGCTTACTAACAAGACACCTGACGAGATGATGAAGGTTCGTAACCTTGGTAAGAAGTCTTTAGATGAAGTACTTCTTAAGCTTAAGGAGCTCGGACTTAGTCTTAACACAGGTAGCATAGAGGAATAATAAAAAGCAGGAAACTGCTAAGAATTTCGGCGACTGACAGTAAGACCGGATGCGCATTCAGTCGTTATGTATGGAGGACATTTTAAATGGCAATGTATAGAAAACTCGGAAGAACTTCTTCACAGAGAAAGGCTTTACTTAGAAGCCAGGTTACAGCACTTATCGCTAATGGCAAGATCGTTACAACTGAGGCTAGAGCTAAGGAAGTAAGAAAGCAGGCTGAAAAGCTTATCACTCTTGCAATTAAGGAAAAGGATAACTTCGAAACAGTTACAGTATCTGCTAAGGTTCCTAAGAAGGAAAATGGCAAGAGGGTAAAGGAAGTTGTTGATGGCAAGAAGGTTACTGTATACGAGACAGTAGAGAAGGAAATCAAGAAGGATAGCCCTTCAAGACTCCACGCTAGAAAGCAGATGGATAAGGTTCTTTACAAGTATACTGATGTACCTGCTGAGAGAGCTCAGAAGAAGAACAATACAAAGACAGTTGATCTTACAAACAAGCTTTTTGATGAAATCGCACCTAAGTACGCTGATCGTCAGGGTGGTTACACAAGAATCGTAAAGATCGGTCTTAGAAAAGGTGATGCAGCTATGGAGGTTGTACTCGAGTTAGTTTAATCCTTTTCAATTAATGATTAGTTAATTAGTAATGGCGTGGATATTTCTTATATCCACGCCATTGTTTAAATGTAAAAATAAGAGGTAAAATTTGGGTATTGTTAAGACTAAAAATCTGACATTTGAATATATCAGAAGAGATGATGAAGGCAATGTTGAGGGCGTAACCAAAGCGGTTGATGATGTCAGCATTGATCTTAAAGAAGGCGATTTTGTGGCTATTCTTGGGCATAACGGATCTGGAAAGTCAACTCTAGCTAAACACATCAATGCACTTTTGCTACCTACAGAAGGTAGTGTGATTGTTGATGGTATTGACACTCTTGACACTGATCAGATGCTGAAAGTTAGGCAGACTGCAGGAATGGTCTTTCAAAATCCAGATAACCAAATCATTGGAACAGTTGTAGAGGAAGAGGTAGCATTTGGACCTGAGAATATGGGTGTTCCAACAAAGGAGATTTGGAAAAGAGTTGAGGATAGCCTAAAGGCAGTAGGCATGTTTGCTTACAGAACAGCTTCGCCTAATAAACTGTCAGGTGGACAGAAGCAAAGAATTGCTATCGCTGGCATTGTGGCTATGAAACCTAAGTGCATAATTCTTGATGAGCCTACAGCTATGCTTGATCCTAAGGGTAGAGCTGAAGTGCTTAGGGTTTTGCATGAACTCAATGAAAAAGAGGGTGTAACCATTATTCTTATCACACACTATATGGAAGAGGTAATTGAGGCTGATTCAGTATTTGTATGTGACAAGGGACGCATTGTTATGCAGGGTAGCCCTAAAGAGATTTTCTCTCATGTTGAAGAACTCAAGGAATTGAGACTTGATGTCCCTCAGGTAACTGAGTTGGCGTATGAATTAAAGAAAGCAGGAATTCCTATCAAAGATGGAATCTTGACTAATGAAGAGCTAGTGAGGGAACTTAAAAATGTCTATTATCGTTGATAAGATTAGTTATATATATGAAGAAGGAAGCAGTATGGAGAGGCTTGCCCTTGATAACATCTCATGTGTTATTGAACAGGGCGAATTTATAGGTGTAATCGGCCATACAGGTTCTGGTAAGTCTACATTTATACAGCATCTTAATGGCCTTCTAAAAGCCAACAAGGGCCATATATATTATAACGAGCAGGATATATATGCTCCTGATTTTAAGATGCAGGAATTGAGAAAACATGTTGGACTTGTATTTCAGTATCCTGAGCACCAGCTCTTTGAATCTACTATTTTCAAGGATGTTTGCTTTGGACCAAAGAATTTGGGCTTTTCAGATAAGGATACTCAGATTGCAGCATTTAACGCGCTAAGACAGGTTGGCTTGGACGAATCACTTTATTATCAGTCTCCTTTTGACCTTTCAGGAGGACAGAAGAGAAGGGTTGCTATTGCAGGAGTGCTTGCGATGAAGCCGGATGTTATTATTCTCGATGAGCCTACGGCTGGACTTGATCCAAAGGGTAGGGATGAGATTCTTGATTGTGTCAAGAAGCTGCACGATGAGATGAAAATCACTGTTATTCTTGTTTCACACAGTATGGAAGATGTTGCCAAGTATGTTGACAGAATCATGGTCATCAATGATGGCAAGCTTGTCTTCAACAATGAGCCAAAGGCTGTTTTTGCAAGGCATGAGGAACTTGAAAAGATTGGCCTGGCAGCACCAAGTGTAACTTATATAATGGAAGACCTGTATAAGGCAGGTTTTGACGTAGACAGAAGCGCAATCACCATAGAGGAAGCTAAGAATTCAATCCTTAATTTGCTAAAGTAGTTTAAAAGCTAATTAGGGGGCAAATTAGGTCTTAAGATGGATTTGAATGCTTTAGGGATTGACGCTATAGAGGTTTGATATGTTAAGAGATATTACCTTAGGCCAGTATTACAGGGCAAATTCCCTTATACACAGGCTTGATCCAAGGGTTAAATTGCTTGGAACTTTAATTTTTATTATTTCTCTCTTTTTAGGACAGTCTATATGGCTTTATGCGCTGATTACAGTGGCTTTAATCGCTGTTATCAAGCTTTCAAAGGTGCCGCTTAAGTATATTACAAAGGGCATGAAGAGCATTGTGATTCTTGTAATAATCAGCGCGGCTTTCAATCTTTTCCTGACTGACGGCGAGGTCATTTTCAGATTCTGGAAGTTGACTATCACAAGAGAGGGTATCTATCAATGTGTCTTTATGATAATCAGGTTGATTTACCTTATTTGTGGCACTTCTATTATGACTTTGACAACAACTCCGACCAATTTGACAGATGGAATTGAGAAGGGACTTGATTTTTTGAATAAGATTAAGGTTCCTGTACATGAGGTCGCAATGATGATGAGTATTGCACTTAGATTTATTCCAATTCTGATGGAAGAGACTGATAAGATCATGAAGGCTCAGATGGCAAGAGGTGCCGATTTTGAGAGCGGAAACCTTGTCAAGAGGGCAAAAGCCTTGATTCCTATCCTTGTTCCGCTCTTTGTGTCTGCATTCCGCAGGGCAAATGATTTGGCTATGGCTATGGAAGCGAGATGTTATCACGGATCAGAAGGCCGTACAAAGATGAAGCCTTTGAAATATAAGAGCAGAGATCATAAAGCCTATATTGCACTCGGAGTTTATTCTGTCTTGGTTATTGCTATTTCAATTTTTATGAAGGGCAGGTTTATATAAGCTGCAAGATTTTTTATGCTGATATGAAAAATTGATTTATGAAGGGTATGGATATGAGAAGGATTAGACTCACTATGGCCTATGACGGCACTAACTACAGTGGCTGGCAAATTCAGCCAAATGCACCAACTATTGAGGGCCAACTTGACAGGGCTATCTTCGAACTTACGGGGGAGAGGGTACATGTCATAGGGGCTTCGAGGACTGATGCTGGTGTACATGCAATGGGAAATATTGCAGTATTTGACACGGAATCAAGGATACCGGCAGACCGATTCAGTCAGGCTTTGAATGGGCATTTGCCGGAAGATGTGACAGTGACCATGTCCAGCGAGGTTGCTCCTGATTTTCATCCCAGACACTGTGATACCATAAAGACTTACGAGTACAGGATTTTGAACTCTAGGCGCATGATCCCTCAGTTTGGCAGGTATTCATGGCAGATACCAAGAAAGCTTGACATTCAGGCTATGAGGGAGGCAGCAGCTTATCTAGTCGGTGAGCATGATTTTAAGTCTTTTTGTTGTGTCAGAACAGACGTAGAGTCTACTGTGCGACAAGTGACCGGAATTGAAGTGTTTGAGGAAAAGCATGGCTTGATTGATGATGGATTATTTAAGAGTGCTGACTATAAGAGGGCTAGAGAGGCTGATCCGGACTATTTTGATCCGACTATGCTAGTAATCAGGGTCAGTGGAACTGGCTTTTTATATAATATGGTCAGGATTATTACGGGCACGCTTGTGGCTGTCGGAAGGCATTCGATTAAGCCAAGTGATGTAAAGACTATGCTTGAGGCCTGCGACAGAACCAGTGCCAAGGAAACTGCACCAGCCCAGGGACTCACATTGATGAATATTGCCTATCTGGACGAATTGGACGATAAAGACTCTGATGACACTTAGAAATTAAGACAAAATGAGGCTTTTACAGCTATAAATTTAACTCATATATTTAGCTCCTTAGACTGCGGGGAATGTAGAAAAAAATCGAATTTTTGATGAAATTTTCTTGACATCTAAGTGAGATTTGAATATAATTTATCAGTATGACACTTAGGATGAATGATTCTGGGAAAATCATATCGGACTAAGCTTTTATATTAAAAGGCCTTCTCAACCTTTGAATATAACGTCATTGATATGTACAAGTGATTAGACTTGCCCGGTAGAATCGCTGGAAGAAGTACACATTTATTTAAATTTTTTGGAGGAAAACTGATGAAAACATATATGCCATCAGCATCTGCTATTGAAAGAAAATGGTATGTTGTAGATGCTACTGATTTAACACTTGGCCGTCTTGCTTCACAGGTTGCAGCAGTTCTTAGAGGTAAGAATAAGCCAATCTATACACCTTTTATTGATTGTGGTGATAACGTTATCGTTGTTAACGCTGACAAGATTAAGGTTACTGGTAACAAGATGAATGATAAGATCTATGTAAGAGTTTCTGATTACATCGGTGGTAAGAAGGAGACAACTCTTAAGGAAATGATGGCAAAGTCACCTGAGAGAGTTATCGAGCTTGCAGTTAAGGGTATGCTTCCAAAGGGACCTCTTGGAAGATCTATGTATACTAAGCTTCATGTATATGCTGGTCCAGAGCACGATCATGCAGCTCAGAAACCAGAAGAATTAAAGTTTTAATAGATTGATAGGAGGACAAACAATTGGCTAAAGCAAGTTCTAAGTTCTACGGAACAGGTAGAAGAAAAAGCAGTGTTGCTAGAGTATATCTTATCCCTGGCAATGGAAATATAACAATTAACAAGACATCTATCGATGAGTATTTCGGTCTTGAGACACTTAAGGTTATCGTTAGACAGCCACTCGTACTTACAGAGACTTCTGATAAGTATGATGTTGTTGTAACAGTTAACGGTGGTGGTTACACAGGTCAGGCTGGTGCTATCAGACACGGTATTTCAAGAGCTCTTCTTGAGGTTGATACAGACGCTTACCGTGCTGCACTTAAGAAGGCTGGTTTCCTTACAAGAGATCCAAGAATGAAGGAAAGAAAGAAGTACGGTTTGAAGGCTGCTCGTCGCGCACCACAGTTCTCAAAGAGATAATCGTTTCACAACGTATTACGTCTTTGGACAATCATATACGATTTATTACACCTCAGGACAACTGTCTTGGGGTGTTTTTTATTACATTGAGATAATCGCTAAAAATGTAGAATTCTACATTTTTATAGATTTAATGTATTACCTTAAAGGAACTCAAATTATTTGAGTTTCTTTTTTAGTTATCGGAGATAATTTAAGATTTTGTTTTAGTTGTTGCTTGAAAATTTTAGTTCATTGACTTAACTTAAATATGGTATTAAAATATAAAAAGAGATTGGAGGAACTAAAATGACAACTGAAGAATTAATTGAAACATTAGAGTTGATACAGAAAATAAAATGCGAAACACCAACATTAGAAATAAAAAGTGCAGAAAAAGGATGTCCCAAGCATCTTTATGATTCATTGTCAAGTTTCTCTAATCAAGATGATGGTGGAGTGATTGTATTTGGTGTGGATGAGGAACAAGATTTTAAAGAAGTAGGAGTATATGATCCGCAGGATATACAAAAGAAAATTAATGAACAATGTCTACAAATGGAGCCTGTTGTTAGACCATTACTTACTGTGGCTGAAAAAACGGACTTTTTTTTGTGGCAGCAGAGATACCGGGGGCAGATATTACAGAAAGACCATTATTTTATCAGGGTAGAGGTAGAGTAAAAGGTTCATTCGTTCGAGTGGGCGATAGCGACGAACCTATGACGGAATACGAGGTATATAGCTACGAAGCCTATAGAAAAAAGTATCAGGATGACATTAGAGTTATTGAGAGGGCTACTTTTGCAGCGTTAAATCAAGAATCAATCTTAAATTATATTGAATTACTAAAAACTGGAAAACCTAAGCTGGCAGCAATTCCTGATGATGAAATATATGAGTTAATGAGTATCAAGAGGAATGATCAAATTACACTGAGTACAGTAATGAACTTCAGCCCATATCCACAGGCATATTTTCCGTAACTATGCATCGTTGCAACAGTTGTTCCAGGTAAAGAAATGGGAGAAATAGGAGAGCAGGGCGAGAGATTTTTGGATAATCAACGTATAGAGGGAAATATCCAGGAAATGCTGGATGGTGCTATACAATTTGTAAACAGGAACATGCATACAAAAACGATTATAGATCCAAATACCGGAAAACGAGAAGACCGAACTGATTATCCGATTACAGCTTTAAGAGAATCTATTCTTAACGCTTTGGTTCATCGTGATTATAGTGTTCATACTGAAGGAATGCCCATACAAATAACGATGTATGAAGACAGAATCGAGATTAGGAACCCTGGCGGCTTATATGGAAGAATCAAGATAGACCAGTTAGGGAAAGTTCAACCAGATACTCGCAATCCAATAATAGCAACTGAACTGGAAGTGTTGAAAGTAACAGAGAACAGATACTCTGGAATTCCGACAATTAGAAGAGCAATGCATGAGTATGGACTGCCACAGCCAGAGTTTTTAGAGGAGAGAGGTAGTTTTATTGTAAAGCTGTATAAGTGTAGAGAAAACACATTGTCTATTCAGAATGAAATTAGTAAAAACAATGAATTGATTTTGTTTTGTAAGATTCCGAGGACACGAAATGAGATATGTGAGTATTTAGGACTAAGTTCTGTTACTTATGCCATTCAGACTCATGTGATGCCATTAGTAGAACAAGGCCTTATAAAGTTGAGCATTCCGGATAAGCCAAAGAGCCCAAAGCAATTGTATTATAGTGTATAAAAAGCCAAGTGCAAGCAGAGGATGAAATATAGTAGTAAAAAATCTATAGTTATAGAATTTCAGTAGTATAATAAACGCATGTGAAAAAATAAAATATAATCGAAATGGGGATGGGGGCTTATGAAGAATTGGAAAACCTGGAAGATTATTTTATTTATCACGCTGTGCCTATGTCTTAACGTAGGAGGTAAACTGTTGTCGGTTTACTTTGAACTGCCGGTGTGGGGCGACTCTTTCGGAACGGCACTGTGCGCATATGTGGCAGGGCCTGCATTCGGAGCCATAGTGGGACTATCCGGAAATATTGCATACTGTTATGTGAATCATCTGGCGGTGGCATATAGTGTGACAAGTATTGCGCTCGGTATCATCGTAGGAATTGCCGCAAGGTACCACTGGTTTGACAGATTCTATGGATTTATGCAGGCAGCAACACTTACCATGGTCACAGCACTTGTTGTATCCGTACCCGTTAATATTTTTTTTGACAATGGTTATACGGGAAATAAATGGGGAGACGGTGTGATCGACTATCTTATTGCAAGAAACTGGGACCCTACCGTAAGCAGTATTTTAGGTCAGCTTGCAATTGAATTTGCCGATAAGGTTCTTACCATCGCGGTAGTATATATACTTATTCTCGTAAAAAGATATAATCAGGCACGGATCGCCGAAGAGAAAAAATTAAGCGGTAATGCAGCAGGTACGGCAGCCTTGATCTTTCTTTCACTTGGTCTTTTACTCTACCCTTCAACAAAGTCTATGGCAGCCGGCTCGGATGAGACCGCAGCTTCCGAAACACCTGATTACAACGATTATGTTCAGACTGTATATAGCAGTAATAACGGTCTTCCCTGCGGCGAAGCCAACGATATAGCCCAGACCAACGACGGTGTTATCTGGATTGGTACATATGCGGGACTCTACAGATACAACGGAAGAGAGTTTCGCTGGATAGACGAATACGAATCGGTTAAGAATGTTAACTGTCTGTATGTAGATGAAGAAGGCCGTATGTGGATAGGTACCAATGATAATGGTCTCTCTATCGTAATAAGAGAAGAAGTAGTCAATGTTCTTGACGAGTCTACAGGGCTTCCCTCAGATTCTGTGAGAAGTATCATTTGTTCATCCGACGGATATTATTATGTAGGCACTACCGACAGTATGCAGATACTTGTGATGAATAACGGCTTGAAAGCTGTAAACACCCTTGGATCAATTACATCGGCAGACAGTATTACGGCAGACCGTAACGGTCATGTGGCAGCCATCGGTTCCGATGGATTTCTTTTCCTTCTTAAAAACGGAGAAGTATTATGTTCGATCTGTCTGCCGGAAGGAGAGGAAAAGTTTAACTGCTGTATGTTCTCTCCCGACGGAAGGCTTCTTGTCGGTACATCCACAAATCATATCTACAGCTACGATGTATCGGGAGATGATTTTAAGAAGATCGATATGGTTACATGCCAGGATGTTGCATGTATAAACAATCTTAATTTTCTAAGCGATGGTACACTGTTTATCTCTACAGACAGCGGCGTGTCATATATCGATGACGGCGGATATCACCGTATCAATACAACTGATTTCAACAATTCGATCGATAACATGCTCTATGATTATCAGGGTAATCTCTGGTTTACATCATCTCGACTGGGACTTCTTCGTCTGGCAAAATCACCTTTTAAAGATATTTACGGCTCTATAGGAATGGAACGTCAGGTTGTTAATACAATAGTTTTTTGGGATAACTCATACTACATCGGTACGGATAGCGGACTTGATATAGTCGACGGTTCATTAAAGAAAGAGATTGAAAATGACCTGACAGATTCGCTTGAAGGAAAACGAATAAGATGTATGTATGTGGATACAGCAGGTAATCTCTGGATTTGTACATACGGATCGGGACTTATCGAGATATCACCTTCAGGACAAAAATGGTCATACAATGCGGATAACGGAAGCTTTGGAAACCGTGCCAGAATAGTAACGGGCCTTTCTGACGGAACCATTATGGCAGCCGGAGATAACGGTATCTGCTATATAAAGAATCATAAGATCGTCCAGACGATCAAAAATCAGGAAGGCGAGATCGATTCCATGATCTTAACACTTACAGAGATGGAGGACGGTACTATTCTGGCAGGTACGGACGGAGATGGTATCGCCGTTCTTAAAGACGGAGACGTGGAAAAAATGCTGACTACTGATGACGGATTAAGCAGTGATGTAATACTTCGTACCGTTAAGGATCCCAAGTCGGAAGGCGTATTTATCGTAACAAGTAACAGCCTCTGCTATCTTGATGAGAGGGGAGTGATCCGTGTACTTGAAAAATTCCCGTACTTTAATAACTACGATATATGGGTAAAAGATGCCGACACATTATTTGTAATGTCCAGCGCAGGAATCTATGTTGTGGAGCGTGACGAGCTTATAAGCGACGGTGATATGGCGTGGGAGCTTCTCGATGCAAGAAGAGGTCTTGGTACATCACTTACTGCGAACTCATGGAACTACTATGACGTCAACGAAGGACTTCTCCTTCCCTGCGATACAGGCGTATACAGTATCGATGTGGATAAATACGACAGCGACGTCCGCCTTTACAGAATGCAGCTTGCTTCGGTAATACTTGACGGAACAGTTCAGCCTCATGTACGAAATGGTGCTGTTACAGTTGGACAGGGTGTTGACCGAGTAGAGCTTGCTCCGGAAATTCTTAACTATACGATTCAGGAACCTAATGTAGGATATTTCCTTGAGGGACATGATTCGCAGTGGACCATCGTACCTCAGAATAATCTAAATAATATTATTTATACAAATCTTCCCGCGGGCGATTATACATTCCATCTCGGAATCTTTGACAGCTCGGGAGAACATCTGCTTGAGGAGAGAAAATTCGAACTTATCAAAGAGGGAGAATTTTACGAGCGGCCCGGATTTGAAGTATATATGCTGCTTTTACTTTCACTCTTCAGTATATGGTTTACATGGCTTATAGTTCAGAGGCAGCTTAATGCACAGCAGATAAAGATCAACATGGCAAACGAGACAGTCATGGCTATCGCAAACGCAGTCGATGCCAAGGATGTCCGTACACATCAGCACTCTACAAGAGTAGCGGAGTATTCTGTGCTTATTGCCGAGGAGATGCACTGCTTTAGCAAGTGGAGGAAAAACAGGGAACTCTCTAACCTTAAGAAAGCAGCCCAGATGCATGATATCGGAAAGATAGCTGTGCCTGACAGTGTACTTAATAAAGTGGGAAGACTGACAGACGAAGAGTACGCACAGATGAAATCACATGTAATAAGGGGAGCGGAGATACTTAAAGACTTTACTCTTGTTGAGCATGTTGAGGACGGTACGAAATATCATCATGAGAGATATGACGGTAAAGGATATCCGGACGGACTTAAGGGTGAGGAGATACCTCTCTTTGGTCGAATAATCAGCGTGGCGGATACATTCGATGCCATGACATCAAACCGTGTATACCGTAATCATATGGATACAGATTATGTCATGAACGAGATGAAGAGAGGTCGCGGAACACAGTTTGATCCCGATGCTCTTGATGCATTCCTTCGTCTGGTTGAAAAAAAGGTTATCGACCTTGAAAAAATCTATGCCCAGAAACGTGCCGAGATACAGCAGGCAGATCCTAAAGCACAGGAAGAACTGGCTCGCCGCGTAGAAGAAGATAAAAAAATCCAGGAAGCACAGATGAAGAGTAAAGAAGAGGGATCCGGTGATAAAAAGGATACTTCGGAAAATAATGATTCTTCCAGGAAAGAGGAAGGAGATAAGGCATGAAGAAAGCATATATTGTAACGATAATCACGTGTGCGGTACTGGTTGCGGCTATGATCTTCAGTTTTAAACTGCTGAATATGTCGGGAGGCCGGGAACATCTGACGATAGGATTTATTTATGATAATGACGAGAGTACACCGTATACATACAATTTTTCACTGGCAAAGGATGCTTTGGAAAAAAAGTACGGCGATAAGGTGACAATACTTACCTGCAGCAATGTGCTTGACGATGAGATGGAAGAGCCTCTCCGTAATCTTGCCGATCAGGGATGCGATATCATCTTCTTTAACGGATACAGTGACCTTGTAATGAAGCTTGCGCCTGAATATCCGGGAATTCAGTTTTGTCAGGCTTCATATATGGATATGAGCGGAGTATCGGTTCCCGACAACTTCCATACATTTAAGGGCGAGGCGTATCAGGGCAGATATGTAAGCGGTATTGCCGCAGGTATGAAGATGAAGCAGATGATAGATGAAGGAACCATTACGGAAGATCAGGCTGTCGCAGGCTTCGTTGCAGCATTTCCAAACAGTGAAGTGATCTCGGGATATACCGCATTTTTACTTGGAGTACGCTCTGTAGTACCAAGTGCGACAATGCGTGTCCGCTATACGCAGACATGGAGCAGCTATCCCATTGAAAAAAGCGCAGCGGAACAATTGATAGATGACGGATGTGTCATAATATCACAGCATACGGATACGATAGGACCTGCCATCGCATGTGAAGAAGCAGGTGAGAGAAAGAAAGAAGTATATTTTGTCGGCTGGTGCCAGAGTATGTCAGAAGTAGCGCCCGGTTCATCGATCGTAACGGCAAGGATATGCTGGGAACCTTACGTTCTTTCTTCAGTGGATGCCCTTATGTCCAATAAGAAGATCGAGAAGGTCGTATCGGCAAAGATATTCGGAAACGATGCAAGTGCAGGATTCGAAAAAGGCTGGGTTGAAATGATAGATCTGAGCCTGCCTGTTGCGGCTCCCGGTACTCAGGAAGCCATGGATGCAGCGATCGATCAGTTTAAGAAGGGAAATATGGATTTCGTATTTAAGGGAAATTATACAGGCGTATCCCAGTCTGATCCATCAAAGACGATCAATCTTCAGAACGGATATATCGAAAATGAACATTCGTCACATCCGCTGTTCGACTATGTGCTTGATGAGGTGATCACTATTGGTGATTGATGGGAGTGCGCATGAAAAACTTGTTCTGTGAAGGCCTTGTAGAAAATGATGTTTCCAAATTGCTTTTGGTACCCAAGAGTGATCTGCATAACCATTCCGGCAAAGGATGCACAATAGAATGGCTTAAAGAGAAATTAAAGGTAAACATTCCGAACCAGCCTGCAAGTTTTGATGGTCTGGAGGGGATGCAACAATGGTTTACTGAAACTATTAAGCCATATTGTATAGGAGCTGAAGGTCTTCTGATCAGGTGGGAAGGTGCATTTGCTGAGGCTAAAAGAAACAATATCAAAAGACTTTCAATGAACTTTGATGTTTCTGTAATTGATCTTGTTGGAGGCATGGATGTTTTTGTAAGGACTATAAATGAGTACCACAACAGATATTGTCCGGATATAGTATTTGAGCCGGAACTGACATATCTTTCATGTTGTGATATTGCTCAGGAATCGGACAAAATGGATGATTATTTTTCAAGCGGTTTTTTCAAGTCTATCGATGTATGTGGCGGAGAGAATATACAGCCTTTTGAAATTTTTTTGCCACTATACAGGAAAGCCGAGAAATACCATCTGTTAAAAAGGATGCATGTTGGAGAAACAGGATCTGCAGAGGATGTGAAAAAGGCGGTTGAAATACTTGGGCTACAAGAGATACATCATGGCATTAATGCTGCAACTTCGCCGGAAGTTATGGCTTTCCTCGCAGACAATCAGATTCAACTGAATGTGTGCCCTAGTAGTAATGTGAAACTTCGATATGTTGCGGATTATAAGTATCATCCAATAAGAATCCTGTATGAGAGCGGAGTAAAAGCTACGATAAATACCGATGATCTGCTTTTATTTGGCAGCACTATAGAGAATGAATACCTTTTGCTATACCGTGCAGGTGTATTGAGCGCTGAACAGCTAAACGATATCCGTGAAAATGGGCTAAACTCAAGAATATAGAAATATAGCACTTTGACTTATGAAGAATGCAATAAAAAAAATTCTAAAAACACGACTGCAAAATCAATTAAAGGAATCATAATGAAAAGCACTTATAAAACCAAGGCAAGAGAAGTAATAATATCATACTTAAAAAATCATCCGGAGCAGAGGCTTACTGCTAGAGATATTTATGAAGCTGTATGTAACGGTGAAATAGAGGTTAATCGGACAACGATATATCGTAATCTGGATCGATTATGTGAAATAGGGGAACTAATGAGGTTCAAGGAGCCGAACAAGGATGCATGGTATTATCAGTATTCGGCTGAACATGATCACTGTGATAAACATATGCACGCGCAATGCAGTAAGTGTGGTAAAGTTTTTCATTTAGACAAACCTTTTGTAGATGAATTTGATGCCAGGATGTTGGAAGAATACGGGATTGATATCAATCCTGCAGACACTATCATTCTTGGTAAATGCAGTAAATGCAGACGTAGAAAAAAATAATTTGCAACAATCTTGCAAATTCTGTTGACAAAATTGCAACCGGTGCAGTAATATGCAACCGTGTTGCAATTTGTTTTTTAGGAGAAATAATATGACTACAAGAAAAGTACCGATTGTGATAATCACAGGATATCTTGGTTTTGGATTCTACTTTGACACTAGAGCACATCAGTTTAAAGCAAAGCCACATGCCAAATCAGTAGCAAAGTTTAAGAAGAGAATGAAAGAACTCACTAGCCGTAGTTGGGGCGTTAGCAACAGTTACAAGGTGGAAAAGCTCAATCAGCTCATCAGAGGTTGGATAAACTACTTCAAGATAGGTAGTATGAAAACACTTTGCAAGGAAATGGACTCAAGAATTCGTTTTAGATTGCGTATGTGTATTTGGAAACATTGGAAAACTCCACAGAATCGTATAAAGAATTTGATGAAGCTTGGAGTTGATAAAGACACGGCTTGGATTACAGCCTATACGGGCAAAAGGATAGCCTATGTATGTCAACGAAGAGTAATGAACTTTGCGATAAACAAAGAAAGACTAACCCGTTTTGGATTAGTCTCAATGTTAGATTACTACACCGAAAGATGTGTTACTTGTTAAGTTGATTGAACCGCCGTATACGGAACCGTACGTACGGTGGTGTGAGAGGTCGGGAAAATTTATTTAATTTTCCTTCCTACTCGATTGCAGTCGGCTTGGTGCTTCGGCACCGTTGACTCAAATCCAGTGTACGCAGCAGGTAAACAGCAACTTGAAGGAGAAATGCCTAAAATGCGGCACTTTGACTTCACTAATCGTTATCAAAGAGATAATCAGTTTCGAATTTACTTTTTTATCAAAAGCAACGAAAAACCTCGTAAACACTGCGTTTGCGAGGTTTTTCTTTTTTCTTGAAAAGCACGCTGAGAACTGCTCAAAAACTGACGGTAGCACCCATACAGCACCCACTAATATGAAGCGTAAAGCTTGAAAGGCACTATCCCTCATAGGACTGTTTATAAGTCTTAACCCTCGTGCAGTTCTCAAAGAGATAATTTGCGAAAACTACGAGCGATGCAAAACAAAGCAAATACAAACTCCCTGGATGCTTGCATCCAAGGGAGTTTTTTGTTTGTTTTTGTTTTATAGCGCGACAGCGTGACATGAGCAAGACACGAAGTGTCTGCGAATGGCATCGCGGAATATGGACAACTGTCTTGGGGTGTTTTTTATATATTATGGTGATCACTAAAAATGTAGAATTCTACAATTTAGGAGATTATATGATAAAAAGAGATAAATATCTGACTCAGTTAATCAGTGCAAAGAACAATGGATTTCCGAAGGTAATAACAGGTGTGAGAAGATGCGGAAAGTCATTTCTTCTTAAAGAAATATATAGAGAATACCTGCTTTCAGATAATGTTCCGGAGAATAGAATAATTATCTTGGAATTGGATGATGATAAAAACAGTAATTATCGTGATCCTTTGGAACTAGGAGCATATATAAGGGAAAAATGCAAAGATAAAGAGAATTACTATGTGTTTATTGATGAGATACAAAAGGTATATTCGATAATTAATCCTAACCTTACCGATGGCAAACATGTTTTGGCAAATTCTGATGACACTGAAGTAATATCATTCGTAGACGTTGTACTCGGACTATCAAGAGAAAAGAATATAGATTTATATGTGACGGGATCAAATTCTAAAATGTTGTCTTCAGATATAGTTACTGAATTTAGAGATAAGGCAACAAATATAAAACTTTCTCCGATTTCATTTGAAGAATACTATGGATATGTCGGAGGCTCGGCAACTGAAGCTATATATTCATATATGCAATATGGTGGAATGCCATTGGCTGTATTAAAAAGTGACGAAGAGAGAAAAGAATATCTAAAGAACTTGTTCACTACAACTTACTTCGCTGATATTGTTGAAAGGAATCAGTTGAAAAGAGGAGAGGCTCTGGACGAACTATGTAATATTATTAGTTCTTCGACAGGCTCACTACTTAATTCAGAAAAAATAGCCAATACTTATGAAAGTGTTAGACATGAAAATATTGATAAGCAGACAGTTGAAAACTATATTGGTTACTTTAAAGATGCATTCCTTTTGCGTGAGGCTAAACGTTATGACTTAAAAGGAAGAAAAGAAATAGGTGCTCTTAGAAAGTATTATTTTATTGATACTGGTCTACGAAATGCTCGTCTGAATTTCGCTTTTCCAGATGAAGGCCAAATGCTTGAAAATATTGTATATAATGAGCTTTGTTATTATGGATATTCTGTAAATGTCGGTGTGTTTGATACGGTAGAGAAAGATAAGAATGGTAAATCCATAAGGAAGAATAATGAAGTGGATTTCTATGCCACTAAAGGACTTAGGTCTCTTTATATACAAGTGACTGCTGACATCTCTAATGCAGATACAAGAGAAAGAGAAATACGTCCATATTTTAAGCTGAATGATCAAGTATAAAAGGTACTTGTTGTAAATAGACCAATTAAGGAATCTATGGATGAAAATGGCTTCACTATAATAGGAATTACTGATTTTTTAATTCGATACATTAAATGAGAAATTTGGTAATGGGGTGAGAATAACAATGATAAGAAATGTTGAAATGCAGGATAGATGTTCCCGGGTATGAACAGCCAATGGAAATGATTATATTTCAGTTTAACTTGCTAACGATATATCAAAGCAAATCAGTTTTTGCTCCTTAACCTATAAAAATAACGAGTTAGGGAGCAAAAATGATTGATTTAAATAACGAAAAAGCATATAATATCTCATAAGACATTATTGGCTTATTATGGGAGAGAAAAGATGCACAAGAACAGTTTTATAGGAAGAATTGAAGAGATCAGTCTTCTTGAAGAATACTATAACTCCAGCAAATCCGAACTCGTTGCAGTATATGGCAGACGTCGTGTCGGAAAGACATATTTGATATGTGAAACACTGGGAGATAGATTTGATTTCGAGTATACAGGAAAGCATAAGATAGCAGCTAAAGTACAAATTGGAGAATTCCAGAAGGAACTAAATAGGCTTACTAAGGATAAAAACGGCAAGGCATCGGATTGGTTTGAGGCCTTTGATAATCTCAAAGAGTATTTGCTGAAACTTAAGAAGGACAGGGTAGTTGTATTCATTGATGAACTTCCGTGGATGGATACTTCGAAGAGCAACTTTCTTGCGGCGTTATCCTCTTTTTGGAATGGTTGGAGAAGCAAAAAAACACTTCTTAAACTCTATGTATGTGGATCTGCCACTACATGGATGGTTGATAAGTTTATAGGAGATAAAGGAGGGCTATACGGACGAGTGAGCCGTCCGATATACTTGGCACCGTTTACCTTGTTGGAAACGGAACAGTATCTTAATGAGATTAAGAAGATGAAGTACGGGAGAAAGCTTGTGCTTGATACATATATGATTTTCGGAGGGATTCCGTATTATCTGGACATGCTTAATAATAAGAAACCGTTATCCGAAAATGTCGATAATCTGTTCTTTGCAAACAACGCGCCTTTAAAAACAGAGTTTGATTTCATTTTCCGCTCTCTTTTTAAGGATAGTATCAATTATCGACGGGTAATTGAATATCTGTCTACAAAGTTAATAGGACAGACACGCGAGGATATATCGGATAAATGTAAATTGACAGGTGGCGAACTCAGCAAGATACTTAACAATCTGGTATCCTGTGATTTTATCCGGTGTTATATGTCTCCCAGAAAAAAAGAAAGATCTAAGATGTATCAGTTGACGGATATGTTTTCGCTATTCTATCTGAGGTTTGTAAATAAAAATGCCGGTATAGATGAACATTTCTGGACAAATATAGGAAAAACAGGTAAAAAGAATGCTTGGTCCGGATATGCCTTTGAACAGGTGTGCTTAAATCATATTCCGCAAATTAAAGCCAAGCTTGGCATATCTGGAATATTAAGTAACTCATATGCATGGAGTAAAAAAGCATTTACAGATTCCAATGGAAATGAATGGGAAGGCGGACAGATAGATCTGATAATCGATAGGAATGATGACATAATGAACCTTTGCGAGATGAAATATTCGTCAAATGAATTATTCAGTATAAGTCCTAAATATGCAAAGGATGTCAGGGACAGAATGGCAATGTTCAGAGCATCGGAAAAAACAAGGAAAGATTTAAGATGCACATTTGTCACTGTATATGGCGTGAAGCAGAATCCCAACAGCGATATAGTTGTGGATCAAGTTATATTGGACGATCTTTTTACGTAGCATATTTACTCCTTAACTGCAAAAAAAAGACAATTAAGGAACAAAAATAAATACTAATATCCATCGAAGTCATTATAATGACCTCAAAAAAGGAGGTATATTATAATGAATCAGGAAACAGCAAATTACATCATGCAGAGGATGTCCAAGTATCTGGATAACAGCCAGATGATCAAGCTGAAGGATACTTTGGATGAATCACTGAGGCAATCTGAGGATGGGATTTTGGAAAAGAGTTCACAGGAACTTCTGGATATGTTTATTGCGACAAAGCGGCTTGAGGGAAGATCAGAGAAAACCCTGTTCCTCTACCGCTTTAATATCGAAAAGATGCTTGAGAAATCCGAAAAGAATGTCTGCGTTATGAACACAGATGACATCAGAGGGTATCTGTCATCTTATCAGGAGCAAAACGGTGTCAGCAAGGCAACAGTAGATAATGTGAGACGCAATCTGTCCAGCTTTTTCAAATGGCTTGAGGATGAAAACTATATTTTCAAGAGCCCATTACGCAGGATCCATAAGATAAAGACTTCAATCCACGTAAGAGAAACATATGCGGATGAGGAACTTGAAAAACTTCGAGATGATTGCAGGGAACTGAGGAATCTGGCCATTATAGATGTTTTGAATTCCACAGGAATTCGCGTTGGGGAGCTTGTAAACCTTGATATTGACGATATAAACTTTGAAGAACGTGAATGTGTGGTCCTCGGAAAGGGAGATAAAGAACGGATTGTATACTTCGATGCGAGAACCAAGCTTCATCTGAAAAAGTATTTGAGATCAAGAAACGATTCGAATCCGGCGCTGTTTGTGACCATCAGAAATCCGCATCATAGATTAAAAGCCGGTGGCGTAGAGATAATGCTAAAAAAGATGGGTGAAGATTGTAATGTCAATCATGTTCATCCGCATAAATTCAGGCGCACAATGGCCACTACGGCCATCGATAAAGGTATGCCGATTGAACAGGTGCAACACCTGCTTGGGCACGAGAAGATTGATACTACGCTGCATTATGCTATGGTTAAGCAGAGTAACGTAAAAATGGCACATAAAAAATATATTGGATAATATTTCAGAATAATTTACTTATAGATTTTTAACAATCTGTATATTTCATGTATTATGATGCATAACGTGAATAGAAACAGAAAGGCATTGGCGTTTGTACCAATGCCTTTTATAGGGGCAAAGATTTACGCCTGTGCGAGCTGTCTTCCAAGATCCTCACATTGTGAAACGGCATCATCATCCGGAGCATTGTTCGCAATTACGCCTTCACCACCAATGATGGATGCGCCTGCAGCAACCAGCCTGCCCTGCCAGTCTCTCATCCATTGGCCATCTCCCCAACCGTAGGAACCAAAAAGGGCAACTTTTTTACCGCTACACTTTGTTTCATAATCAGCCATGAAGGGCTCAACGGTTCCTTCTTCAAGTACTTCTGCTCCCATCGCCGGACATCCAAAAGCAATCACTGATTCATTAGCTGCATCTGATGGACTAAGGGAATCAAATGTAGTTACCTCAGCTTCAGCACCGGCACTTTTTATGCCATTCGCAACAGCGTCTGCCATTGCCTGTGTATTTCCACTTCCACTCCAAAAAACAACTTTAACTTTACTCATACTTGTCTCATCCTTTCTGGGAATATAATATGATTCCTGCAATACTTACGAAAAAGAAGTTAGCATATGCTAACTTCTTTTTCAAGGCTTATCGTTGATAAGATTTCTCACGTTTGATAAGGACAAATAACCGATACAGATATTTACTGATTGGAACAGAACTGTGCCATGTGTTTTTTTATGGCTTTAAAAGATTCATCGCTTATATAATGTTCGATGCGACATGCATCGTCGGAAGCAGTTTTTTCATTTACCCCGAGATTGATGAAAAGACGAGTGAGGACAGTATGTCTTTCGTAAATCCGAGACGCAATTTTCTGCCCTGCTTTTGTGAGTTTAACAAAGCCGGTGTCATCTATTGTAATAAAGCCCTCAGCTTTGAGGATGTGCATGGCGCGGCTTACGGATGGTCTTGAATATCCGAGTTCTTCGCCTATATCTACTGCGCGTACATTTGCTGACTTCTTGGAAAGCACATGGATTGTCTCCAGATACATTTCTCCGGATTCCTGCAAAGACATCGAGATCCCCCCCTTCCTATGAGTAAAAGCATACCATAGGAAAAGTCGAAAAACAATATATAACTGCGCGCGATAAGGTGAGAAAACTTTTTATTTACATGGATTGACAATAGGTGATAGCATTTGCTAACATCTTCTGTGTTAGGTATAGCTAACAAAATGACATAAATAGTCATAAGAAATCTCCTACCTGAAATGCCGCATCTTGCCAATGCGGCATTTTTCCTATGTTCTGAAATTTTGATATGGCAAAGGCATTACAATAGAAGTAACTTAAAATGAGCAAAAGCATGGGATTGGCAGGACGATCATTCGAGAAAGGCTGAAAGAATGGAAAGATGTACATTAGAGAATAACGGATTTGTTGGAGTTTATTTCCAAGGGACTGTTCATCAACAGAAAGCGGTAATAGCTGCAGGAGGAGCCTCATGTGATGAAAAAACAAGTATATCCATGAGCAGATTCCTCCGCAAGGCTGGTTACAACGTCCTTGTGCTGGGATTCTATATGTGGAAGGGACTTCCAAAAGAACTTGTTTCCATACCGATTGATTATGTGGAAAAAGCAGTAAAATGGCTCAAAGAAGAAAAGGGCATCAATAAGATTGCCATGACATCAGCATCGACCGGGGCTGGTTACACGCTTCTAGCAGCATCGTTGATCCCGGAAATCAGCTGCGTTATCCCTGTTGTGCCTTTTGATCATGTTATGGAGGGTACTACAAATAATTTTAAAAGACTTGGAAAGTCTGTTTACACTTGGCATGGAATCGATGTGCCATATTCTCCATGGCAACTAATTGATCAGGGATTACCTCGAATTTTCATGGAAGCAATCAGGGACAAAAGATATGGACTGAAGAGATTCATGAGATATGGATATGACCATAATCCTGTCACGGAAGAATCGCGGATCAAAGTTGAAAATATGCATGCAGACGTGCTTTTTATTGCAGCAAAAGATGATGACGCGTGGCCTTCAGATGAAGCTGTTCCAAGAATGATAAAAGTACTCAGAGATGCAGATTATCAATATCGAGTTGAATGGCGTATATATGATAAAGCAAGCCATGCACTTACCGACGGGCTTGATGAAATGTCCGGTTATGCCAAATGGGCTCTGAATCATATGCTTCCGGCTGAGAAAAAATATCCTAAAGAGTGCGAGGAGGCCAGACAGGACAGCTTTAAGCTAATATTGAAGTTTCTTGATGAGTGGGACAATAGATCCTGCTGAATAAGAATAGGAGATGAGACAGAAAAAATACGGCAGCATTATTGAAAATGGAGTTAGCAAGTGCTAACATTTGAGATAACTGATAATGATTTTCATGATAATAAATATCTATTAAAAACACCCGGTTAGTGCGGGCTTTTCTTTTGAGAATGGGTTAGTTAAAACTAACGAAATAATGTTTGGCTGGAAGTGATGCATGATGAATAATGAGCAG
>CAMUXE010000018.1:0-40000 GCA_947164605.1 uncultured Lachnospiraceae bacterium
AAGCCAAGAAAGGAGTACTGGAGCAAAAGAAAAAGAATCTATGTGATAGAAGCAAAGAATTACAAAAACAGGAAAAATTTTATAACAATGTATGTTTGGCTAGCCTTGGTGTGATATCTATAGGCCTCACTCCGGTTGCAGCACCAGCAATTGCTGGTTCATACGGAGATGTTATTGTAAGCTTTGCGGGCACGGCCATAGCATCTTCAGGTGCCATGGGTGTGATAAATCACACTAGCAATATCATAGAGTCTGAAACCGGTGTAAATCCTGTAAAGGATTATATATATCAGGGAAATGAAGACGCATACAACGAAGATACAGCTTTGATAGATTCCGTCAATATGTTTAGTGCATTGACTGGAATTTCAGCTTTAAGTGCCCAAAGTAATAGATTTGCACAGAGTGTCACACAAAACAAGCAGAAGGCTAAAGCGGTTGAAGCAGAGGCGGAAAATGTAACTGAGTACAACAGCCGTATAATAGAAGCACAGGAAGAAAGCTTTAGACCTGGAAGAGAAAGCGTTACTGCAGTTCAGGAAGCAAGCCAGAGTGCATCAACTGCTGTTGAAAAGAGTAATTTAAATTATGGATCAATAAGCAGCCATAATGAATATAAGATTTCAAAGGCTTCAGATCCTAAGGTAAAGCTAGCTGTAGGTGCTGATGGGAATCTTGAAGGAGCGAAAACACCGGTAGTAAGAGGTGGAGCGACTGGGAGTGGAGGAAGCGCTGCATATAAGGGTGGAAGTAATACCAAGCACTATTTACATAGACCATATATAAGAAAGGGGACAATAGATGGCGTAAATGCTAATACTAAAGTTAATTATAAAACTGGACAGATTTATGACAGTATAAGTGGTAAATGGGTTGACCCGTCAAATGTTGAATTGGGGCATAAACAAGGTTATGAGTTTTGGCGTATGAGAGATTGGGCTGAATCTCAAGGGATGACACAAGCGGAGTTTAATGATTTTATGAATAATCCTGATTTCTATGGATGGCAAGATATTTCAAGTAATAGAAGTCACGCTTATGAGCAACATTAGAATAAGATATAAAGATGAGGAATATAGTATGAAAGATAGGCTTAATAGAGATGAAATATTTTATAGAATTGCAGATATAAACATTCCTATGAAAGAAAAAAAAGATGATGTTCTTGAAGCAATGAAAGGTATAAAAAATCCAAACTTTCAAGATTTGAATGGAACATCATATTTACATATGGCATGTCAAACTCATTGTATTGAGTCAGTAAAGATATTGTTAGAATTGGGTGCTAATCCGAATATAAATGATAATAGAGGTTTTTCTCCTATAACATATGCACTTGGGAGTATAAATAATTCTAATGGTGATATATTAAGTTTAATGTTGCAATATGGATTGGATTTAAAGAAAATGGAGGGCAATCAAACATTAAAAGAATGGATAGAAATGTTTGATGATGAAGAATTAAACGAAATAATAAGAAACGATCAGTAATTATTTATGATTGTCAATACTTTAGCACCACCAACTCCCTCCCCTCAAATCCAACAAAAGTAAATTCAACCACCATCCCGAACCCGAATCGACTCTCGGCTGTGCCGATTAAACTCGATGAAGGTGAGGGTAGCGAGTTACGGTAGTAACGAGCAAGAAATAGCAGTTTTAGCCCCAGTTGGGAATACTTAAGTAAAACTGAATAATGAATCTTCAGTTTAGTTCCATTAAGCTGATATGAGAGCACTCTTAACAAAATTGTTTTGTTAGGAGTGTTTTGCTTATGACCAAAATTCATTCTATTAACTCGACTCAGCTTTATATCGCTCAGAATGCCGAGGTATCGCTTAAGTTAGTAGGTAACACTGCACAGGTTACTTTTACTGCTGGTAAAAACAGGAAGTGTCCTATTAAAAATCTATCAAAGGATGAGTTCGTGGATTTATCGACTGGAGAGGTGAAAAAACGTCGACATTCAGAAAATCGTTTTCAGTCACCAAAAAGTGTTAGAAAAAGTATAAATTCTCTTATGGATTTGATTCGTTGCAATGCAACAAATCCTAATAACTGTAAGTGGATTACCTTGACATACAAAGAAGAAATGACAGATTGTAAGAGAGTATTCAAAGACAATAAAGCTTTTCTTCGTAAGCTCCGCAGTTATCTGAGAAAACAAAAGATGTCAGAGTCAAAGACAGAGTTTAAGTTTATCGCAGTTGCTGAACCTCAAGGTGAGAATCATGGTAACGCATGGCATATTCACCTACTTCTGATATTTGATTCGAAAGCTCCTTTTATAAGTAATCAAGATATCGCTGATTTGTGGGGCTATGGTATGACAGATACGCATAAAGTATATGATGCAGATTCACCTCATATTTTTAAGGATATAAGTTTAGTTTCCTTTTTTCTTTTGCTGATGAGCAATTAATTTAAGGGCTTTCATGCGAGGGAGCTTGTCAGAAAATGAAACGGCTGCTTTCATATAATTTGTAGGAATTATGATGAGCTTTCCTTTTGACATACCTTTAAGGGCACTCTTTACGCATGCTTCAGGGCTGATGCCGTCAAGTGAGAAAGATACACCGGCTGTGTTGTTGAAATTTGTGTCAACAGGGCCAGGACAGAGGGCTGAAATGTGTACCTTGCTCTTTGCCTCTTTTAATTCTTCACTTATGGCACTGGTCAGGCTTACAACATATGATTTTGTTGCGTAATAAGTTGCCATGAAAGGGCCGCCAGGAAGTAGGCCAGCGCTTGATGCCACATTAAGTATGTAACCTTGATCATGAGCTTTCATATCTTTGAGCACAGATTTAGTTAAGATGTGAAGAGCACGGATATTAACATGAATCATATCTAAGTCTTTGTTTAAGTCAGTCTCGTCAAATACTCCTAAATCGCCAAAACCAGCATTGTTGATAAAGAGATGAATTTTATATGTTGAAAGTCTATGGGATAGCTCAATCACTGAGTCTAAATCTGACAAATCACAAGGGATAATTTCAACATTTGTATTTAATTCCTTCTTTAACTCTTCAAGAGCGATTGTATTTCTGGATATAAGAATAAGGTCGAAACCTCTGCTGCTTAGTTGTTTGGCAAATTCACGACCTATGCCGGAACTTGCGCCTGTTATGCAAGCTAATTTCATAAAAAAACTCCTTTCAAAACCTTGCCTATTACAAAAGTAGTGTATAATAATAAATGTTTGATTACAAGCATTAAGCAGGAAGGAAGATGATTATGTTTGAAGAGGACAGATTTATATGTAAAACAGTATTTGACATAAATAAGATTAAAGATATTATGAGAGCGAAAAATTATGGGGATAAGGACTATATGAAAAAGAAAATCACTTTTAACGGTGGTGGTTTGGTCCTTTTACTTACTGCTTTTAGTATGATGGCTAGAAATATGACAGGAGATTTAAGAGTTAATACCTTGATAACACTGCTTCTTGCGGCTGTTGGAACTTACTTGCTGTATTTTGGCATGAAAAAAATGGATATTAAAGATTTGGATGAGCTTGAGAAAAATTATGCTGAATCATTGGGGAAGGTTTATAAGTACTATTTGGGCGAAAATACGCTTGATGTTATGATTGAAGTGGAAAGTAAGGCTGAAAATGCGGGTGCTGAAATAACAGAAGGCTTTGATTTATCGATTCCTTATGATCAGGTGGCTTATACAAGAGAGGATGCCTTAAATTTCTTTTGCTTTATAGATGAGAAAAATTGTTTTATTCTTGATAAGAAAGAAATTAATAAGGAAAATTTTAAGCAGTTAAAAAATTGCCTGCAAAAGGATATTAAGTGTCCGTCATAGATTGACAAATGTCCACGAATGATAGATAATACTTAAGTTGCCAAGGATACTGGAAAAGAAACGGAGGAATGTCAATGGATAATATTGAGATGATGGAACTGACCACAGTAGAAAAAAGTGCATTTGATGATTTGGTCAAAGAGGCAATGAGGTCAGGCTCAATTGATCAAAGTCTCTATGCAGAATATGATGTAAAAAGAGGACTCCGTGATAGTAATGGTAACGGTGTACTTACAGGTCTTACTGAAATATCAGATGTTACCGGTACTCATGTCGTCAATGGTAGAAAGATTCCTGTAGATGGCGAGTTATATTTTCAGGGATATAATGTTGCTGAGATGATAGAAGGTTTCGGTGATACAAAATATAGATACGAGGAAATTGCATATCTCTTGCTATTTGGTAAGCTTCCTACTAAGGAGCAGCGCAAGAATTTTATACATATATTGACCGATTTGGAAGAGCTGTCTGGAGCCTTCATCAGAGATGTAATTATGAAGGCAACTAGTGCGAATTTGATGAATACACTGATGAAGAGTATTTTGAGTCTTTATTCTTATGATGAGAACCCGGATGATATCTCAGTTCCGAATGTTTTGAGACAGTCTCTTCAGTTGATTGCCAAGATGCCTTTGATTTCAGTATATGGATATCAGGCATACCGTCACTATAAGCTTGACGGAACACTTATGATTAAGAATCCAAGAAAAGATTATTCTATAGCAGAGAATCTTTTGTATATGATGAGAGATGATGGCCAGTTTACAGAGCTTGAGGCTAAAGTTCTTGATATTTGCCTTATTCTTCACGCTGAGCACGGTGGTGGAAATAACTCTACTTTTACATCTCACGTTGTAACATCTTCTGGAACAGATACATATTCAGCAATTGCAGCTTCAGTTGCTTCTCTTAAGGGACCTAAGCACGGTGGTGCTAACTTGAAGGTTCAGAATATGTTTGCCGATATAATGGCAAATGTTAAGGATTGGACTAACAAAGATGAAGTTAATGAATATCTGACAAAGATAATTAACAAAGAAGCATTTGACAAGGCTGGACTTATATATGGTATGGGCCATGCGGTATATACCCTCTCTGATCCTAGAGCGGTTATAATTAAAAAATTTGCTAAGGAGTTGTCAAAAGAGAAGGGTATGGAAGAAACATTTGACCTGTATGAGCTTGTTGAGAAGGAGGCACCAGCAATTATCATGGCTAAGCATCAGATGTTTAAGCCTGTATGTGCTAATGTTGACTTCTATTCAGGTTTTGTTTACTCTATGCTTGGAATTCCTGAAGAGCTCTTTACACCTATGTTTGCCACTGCGAGAATTACTGGTTGGTGCGCACACAGACTTGAGGAGTTAGTTAATGCTGGAAAGATTATCAGACCAGCTTACAAATATGTGGGCCATCACAGACCATACTGTGATGCAGATCACAGAGATAATCAGCAGTAAGATTCAAAATTATTGTTAAAAAGGAGTAATATGTCACAGTACGAAGTTAAAACACTTGATCATCCGATTGATGCGGTCGTTGAGGTTCCAGGTTCTAAGTCTATCACTAATCGTGCTCTTTTTATGGCAGCAATGTCAAAGAGTGGTTGTGAGCTTAATGGACTTGCATTTAGCGATGATTCAAGATATTTTTTGAATTGTTTAATTTCGCTGGGCTTTGTTATCGAGGTAAATGAGGTAGATAAGTATGCTAGGATCGAGGGATATGGCGGACAGATTCCTAAGATTTCAGCTACTATTAATGTAGGTAGCGCAGGCACGGGAGCTAGATTCCTGACTGCGCTTCTTGCGGCTTCCGATGGTGAGTACGTAATTGAGGCCTCTGAGCAGATGAAGAAGAGACCTATGAAAGCACTTTTTGATGCCTTGATTGAGCTCGGCGCTGAATTTGATTTCCTAGAGAAGGAAGGTCATCTGCCTGTAAGGGTTAGAGGAGCTTATCATGGCGGACGCACGGCAAATGCTGAGGTTCACATAGACATCAGTGAAAGTACCCAGTTCCTGAGCGCCCTTATGATGATTGCACCAGTCCTGAAGGAAGGTCTCACAATTAAGATTACAAGCAAGAAGACAAACGGCTCGTATATTGAGATTACAAAGCATATGATGGCCCAGTTTGGCTGCCATGTAGAGCACGATGGAAATATTATCAGGATTGGTAAGCAGGACAAATACGTTGCTGATTCATATCAGATTGAGCCGGATGTGTCAGGTGCTTGCTACTTTTATGCGGCAGCGGCTCTGCTCGGTGGTAGTGTCACTGTTCTTAATGTTCACGGCAATTCTATGCAGGGCGATTATAGATTTATAGATCTTTTGTCTAAGATGGGCTGCTCTTATGTTGAAAAAGCAGAGGGTATCTGCCTTACGGGACCAAAGGATGGAATTCTTCACGGAATTGATATTGATATGAATGATTTTTCAGATCAGTCAATGACTTTGGCTGCTATTGCCCCTTTTGCAGATTCAGACACTTATATCAGAAACATAGGTCACATAAGACTTCAGGAGTCAGATAGAATCAAGGCTATAGTTACTGAACTTAGAAAGCTCGGGATAAATGTGGAGGAAGAGGAGGATGCGATTAAAATTCATCACGGACTTCCTCACGCAGCTACTGTGGATACTTACGACGACCACCGCATGGCCATGGCATTTGCCCTGATTGGACTTAAAGTGGATGGAATAGTAATTGATAATTATATGTGCTGTAGAAAAACTTTCGAAAATTATTTCGATGTTTTAGAAGGCCTTTATTGATGATTTTTTGGGAACTGTATATGATTGTATAGAATAGCCTTGAGATTTTCGGGATGTGGGTGGCGCAAAGTCACATCAACAGCCGGATTTGACAAGTGTTATATAATACGATTGTATACAGTTTTTGTTTTTTTTAGGAAAGGATGTTAGAAAATGACTAAAGTTGACATTATTTCAGGATTCCTTGGTGCTGGAAAGACTACATTGATTGCTAAACTCTTAAAGGAGGCAATTGGCAAGGAACAGGTTGTTCTTATCGAAAATGAATTTGGAGAAATCGGTATAGATGGCGGATTCCTCAAGGATTCAGGCGTTGAGATTAGAGAGATGAACTCAGGTTGTATCTGTTGTTCACTTGTAGGTGATTTTGGAACTTCTCTTAAGGAGGTTATTGACAAGTATCACCCAGATAGAATTATTATTGAGCCTTCAGGAGTTGGCAAGCTTTCTGACGTTATCAAGGCCGTTAAGGATCTTCATATTGAAAATGAGATTGAGCTTAACAGTGCATCAACAGTAGCTGATGCCAGCAAGGTTAAGGTTTACATGAAGAATTTTGGTGAGTTCTTTGATAACCAGATTGAGCACGCTGGAACTATCATTTTGAGCCGTACTCAGAATGTCAGTGAAGACAAGCTTAAGAAGGCTATTGAAATGTTGAAGACTCTCAATGAGAAGGCTCACATTATCACAACTCCTTGGGATGATCTTGATGGCAAGGTTATCTTAGAGGCTATGGAAAATGTTCCAAACTTGGAGCTTGAGATGTTGGCAGAGGCTGCACAGAAGGCTTATGAGGAGCATGAGGCAGAGCACCACCATCACCATGATCACGACGATGAGGCAGAGCACGAGCACCACCATGATCACGACGATGATGAGCATGAGCATCACCATCATAACCATGATGATGAGGCAGAGCACGAGCACCACCATCATGACCACGAGCACCCAGAAGGCTGCACTTGTGGATGTCACGACCACGATCATGACCACCATCACCACCACGCAGATGATGTATTTGACTCGTGGGGTATTGAGACTGCTAACAAATATGAGAAGGCAGAGCTCGAGGAGATTTTAAATAAGCTTGCTAACAGTGAGGATTACGGACATGTTTTGAGAGCAAAGGGCATGGTTCCTGACGCTAGCGGCAAATGGATGAATTTTGACCTTGTTCCAGAAGAGTACGAGATTCGTGACGGTCAGGCTGACTTCACAGGAAGAATCTGCGTAATCGGCGCTGAACTTAAGGTTGATGACTTAAAAGCACTTTTTAGGGAGTAATTATGGCACAGGAAGAATATCAGATTCCTATCTTTTTGATTAATGGTCAGTTAGATAGCGGAAAAACTAGGTTTATAACTGACACTATTGAGATGGGTCAGTTTGATGATGCAGAGAAAAAGCTTCTTATCGTCCTTGAGGATGGCGATGAAGAGTATGATGAGAAGATGCTTGCCGATCACAAGATTGATATGGTTATGCTTGATAAGGAAGATTTCACTAAGGAGAAACTTGAAGAGCTAGATAAGCAGTATGATCCATGGCTTGTAATTGTTGAGTATAACGGATTTATGGATCCAAACCTCATCTTTGAACTCGAGAAGCCAAGGGGCTGGGAAGTTTACCAGTCTATAACTCTTTTCGATGCAAGCTCTTTCGCCAACCAGTGGGCAAATATGAAATCAATCCTTGCTGAGACTGTTAAGAAGGCAGATATGGCTATCTTCAATCGCTGTAAGTCTAGCATGGAACTTGGCAGTTGGAGAAGGGCAATGCGTGCCTTAAACGGTGGCATTCAGATTTACTTTGAGGATGAAAAGGGCGAGCAGATGTCAATTGCAGACCAGCTCCCTTATAGCCTTGATGATGATGTAATTGAGATTGATGATAATGATTACGGTATCTGGTATATGGACGTCAACGAGAGACCTGAGGTTTACAAGGGTAAAATCGTTAAGTTCAAGGGTCAGGTTCTTAAGAACAAGTATTTTAAGGACAAAAACTTCGTACCTGGCAGACAAGTTATGACATGTTGCGCCGCTGATATTCAGTTTATCGGCTATATTGCTTTCTATGACCAGATTAGCAAGCTTGAGAGCAAGCAGTGGGTAACTGTCACAGCAGAGATCGGCTATGAGTTCCAGATGGCATATAAGAAAAAGGGACCAGTTCTCCACTGTAAGGAGGTTGTTCCAGCAACTGCACCAGCTCAGGAAATTGTAAGTTTCTAAGTTTACACTGCTTTATTTACATATCCCCCGTCTGCAAAGATGGGGGATTTTATGATATTTGCTTCTGGTCTGTAAAGATAAGGATTTAAAGTATATTTGGATCTGATTTGGAAGATGGGGGATTTTATGATATTAGGAGGTTTTGCTTGATTCAGGATATAGCACCTTATAAGTTTGATAATCAATACCATGAACTTGAACCAAGAGATGAGGACACAGTCTGTCTTTTTGCTGGAAGTACAATTCTTATGCATACGGAAGATGATAGCGTAGAATTGCCTAAATACGCTGATTTTAAGGCAGAAAGTCAGCTCTATAAATTTAGATATTTATTTAGCATAGATGAGAATAGATTCTTTTTGGCTAGTCCACTCGATAGGCTACAGAAGGGAACTTTTTCCAGCGAGCAGATTGATTCAAAAGTTCATGATGAGTTTGAGTCTGAACTTGACGGCTTTAAATATATGGGAATTAGCTCAATTAGAGCTATAGGCTTAAAACACATAAGATTTGCCTTGTCAGTGGCTTATCATCTCTATGTCTGGTATAGGGACAACAGGTATTGCGGCAGATGTGGCTGCGAGCTTTCTCCTATGAAGAAGGAGAGAGGCCTAGTCTGTGATTCTTGTGGAAATATGGTCTTTCCTAAGATTGCTCCTGCCACAATCATTGCGGTGACAGATGGAGACAGGCTTGTGCTTACTAAGTATAAGGGGAGATCTTATCACAATTATGCCCTGGTTGCCGGTTATGTTGAGATTGGTGAAACCATTGAGGAATGCGTGATAAGAGAAGTTAAGGAAGAAGTGGGACTTGACGTGGCCAATGTGTCTTATTACAAGAGTCAGCCTTGGGGATTCTCGGGGACTTTGCTTGCAGGATTTTTCTGTGAACTAGTAGGTGACGATAAGATCAAGCGCCAAGAGGACGAGCTTGCAGAGGCTGTCTGGATGAAGGCTAGTGAGATTGACTTGAAGAATGACGGTGTTAGCCTTACTTATGAGATGATTGAGAAATTTGTGAAGGAACACAATAAATAAATTAGGGCTAAGTGTTGGCTTTGGGCCTAGAGATGGCTTGGAAACTAGTGTTGGTTTAGGGCTTGAAAAAAGCACCTTTCTAATAGTGCGCCATATGTACAATCCGGATTGTTTCATAATCTGGAAGGTTAATATGGGGGCTAGTAGAAGGGTGCTTTAATTATTTTATATTCTATTTTTCAAAATCTTCAAACATAAGATTAATATCTGTATTGCCGTCTATTCCGCTAACTTTACCCTCGCTTGAATATTGCCACATTGCAATTTTGTATGGCATGTAGAGGGAGTCAGAGTAGAAAGCATACCACTTATGGTAGGATTCTAAGCGGCTCAAATCAAGATGGCCAGCAAAGTAGTTCATGTTGGCATAAACCATAGGTGTGTAACCGGCTGCCTTAATCTTTTCGCAGAAGGCAACAACTATGTCTGTGAGTTCGCTGTCTGTTAACTTTGCCTGTCTGGCAGTGCCAGTGGTAATCTTTTCGACATCTATAGCTACTGGAAGTGTAACATTGTAGGGAGCAATTCTTTTAAGGACATATTCAGCCTCTTCTTCGGCTTCAGCCTTGGTGGTAGCCTGTGTGAAGAAATAAGTGCCGATTTTAAGGCCATTTCTTAAGGCAGCTGCAGCATTTTCGTCAAAGCTTGCATCATCCTGAATCTTACCTTCTGAGTATCCGCGATATCCGCAGCGAATAAAGGCATAATCTACACCGTCGCTCTTGACTTTGCTGAAGTTAATCGAACCCTGGTATGTTGAGACATCAATAGCCTTGTGGGCTTTTTTGTCCCCGTCGCTGTAGCTAATTTCACTGTCGCTTGTCTTAAAATTTTCCGATTTCAACTCATTCTTGGCAAGACTGTCATCAATTTCTTTAAAACGATAGACGCTACCTTCAGAGTAGACAAAGTAGTCAGGAAAATAAGTTCTAAGGAGGTAGTTTATTGTATCTCCGTTATTAAGTCTTGTCCTTAGCTCGTTTTTAAAGTCGTTGCGACCTTCTTCGTGAGCGCGTTTCTGAATTAATTCTATGTCAGATGGGGCGTAAAATTTTGTGCCGGAATGTCTTATTGCAAAGGGGATGTTGAACTTTACAACAAGGAAGATGCCAAGGGCTAATCCCATGACAATTACAGCTGACAGGGCGATAATAATCGTTTTCAGCCTTTTTACTTTTTTCTCGATTTCCATAAAGTTACTCTCTTTCTTTGGATAAAAATATTGTTTTAATTTATATAATGTGGTATTCTATGCGAGTTAGGTCAATGTATCAAGATGCAATGCACCTTCATATATTAACAGATTTATTGATAATTATAAATACTAAATTGAACTAACGTATATTTTAATTTGGAGGTTTTATTATGAAGAAGTATGTTGCTGAGTTCATCGGAACATTCGTACTCACATTCATCGCATGTGGAATGGCTTCATTCACAGGTGGCTTACAGGGATTAGGTAGCCTTTTGGGTATCTCTGTTGCATTCGGTTTGACAATCGTTGCAATGGCATATTCAGTAGGAAATGTTTCAGGATGTCACATTAATCCAGCAGTTTCACTTGCTATGCTTGTATCTAAGAGAATGACTGTTGTTGATTTCTTAGGATATATCATTGCTCAGTTCGCAGGTGCTATCGTTGCTGGATTTGCAATGTTTGGTGTAGCTAACACAATCAGTTCAGACTTAAAGAAGCAGTTCTTATCAATGTATGGTATTGATCTTGCAGGCTTAGGCACAAATGGTTACGGTGATAGCTCATTCTTACAGGTTAGCCTTATCGGTGCTCTTGTAGTTGAGGCAGTTCTCACATGTGTATTTGTATTTGCAATTCTTGGTGTTACTTCAAAGGTTGAATATCAGAGTGTTGCAGGCCTTGTAATTGGTCTTACATTGACATTGGTTCACCTCTTCGGTATTCCTTTCACAGGTACAGGTGTAAACCCTGCAAGAAGTTTTGGACCAGCTTTGGTTAAGGCTGTTTTAGGTTCTGATACTACTGCACTTAGTCAGGTTTGGGTATTTATTGTAGCTCCACTCGTAGGTGCCCTTGTTGCTGCTGGTCTTTACGCTTTGATCTCATCTGAGCCAAAGGTTAAGACTGTTGAGGCTGTTGTAGCTGAAGACGCTGAAGATGATGCGTCAAATGCTGAGAAGAGCGAAGACGCTGAAGATGATGCGTCAAATGCTGAGAAGAGCGAAGACGCTGAATAAGATTTAGCTTTGCTTTTTATCGACATTTTCTAGGATGATTTGAAAGTATTAACAATCATCTTGCATGTGATTGAAAAATAAATATTTTGCAAAAGATCCACTTTGGGAGGCCTGTTTACAGGCTTCCCATTTTTTTATTCAATTGTTAAACTTTAAATGATAAATATTCTATTGCAATAAAATATAATATATGTTATTATACTAATGCAATCAAAAACACATCTATTATATTCATAAATTTTCCCAATTTTAAACCGTGATAAAGAAGGCCATAAGTATTAGGCAATGAGTGCTAGGCAATGAGTGCTAGGAGCTAAATACTAGCTTGGACTCAAGATAAATAATTACGGAATTTAGACAATTATATAGACAGGAAGTGATGATAATGATTGAAATCTTTACTTCTCTTAGATACCTGATCGCAGTTTCAGTGGCCTTTATTTCAATGTGCTATGATTTGGACTCTTATAAGATTAAGAACACCTGGCTGGCTCGTTGCTTATTCTTTATAACTATCCTGTATTTGGCAGCAAATGTAGGTCTCGGAGACAAGTATGCTCTTTTAATTTTTAAAGACTATATTTTAGGCCTTAGTGCAGCATTTTTTGCGTCATATATTCTTTTTAGACTGAGGGCAATCGGCGGTGGTGATGTGAAACTTATGGCAGTATTGGGCTCTTTGATTGGAGAGAGAGCTGCTCTAGTTATGGTTTTAGGCTCGCTTACAGTTGCATCCCTTATCGGAATATTTGTCATATTGCTGCATCATGAGAAGAAATTTCATGTCATACATTTTTCGCTAGCTATTTTTATAGCCTGCATAGGGCTTACATTAGGCTTGATTTAGGAATTTGCAGGTAGAAGGAGGCTGACATAAAGCAGATATGTGTGATGGTGACGCAGGAAGAAGCGTATGCCAGGAAGTTAATGAGGGCTTTGGCGGCTAGGCCTGATTGTGGAATTAGATACCAGCTTTTTACGACTTATGAGAAGTATTTGGACTGGGCTAAGAATTGCAAGGCGGATATCCTGATTGTGAGCAAGGATATATATGAGCGATGCATAAAAAGCCGCAATGATCAGAAAATTGGACCTGGTAAGTCTGGTCATGAATTGAATCAAAATGATTCCGGAAAAGATTGTGCAGAATTGATTATTTTGTGTGATGATGCGGATTCTGACTTGAATGATGAAGGCGTTTGCGTCATGGACAAGTACAGCAGCGTTAGCAGTATTTATGACTTTATTCGGGAGAGGGCCAGACAGAATGAGGGAAATAAAAAGGAAAAATGCCATGTCAATGGAGTCTTTTCAATGAAGGGGGGAGAAGATGCCTTTAACCTGTCTCTGATGCTGGTAGATATAGAGGCAAGTGAGGCAAAAACTTTATTTGTCAATTTTGATGAGTTTGTGCCAGACAGTATTTTGCCTCTGGTTGGAGATAATTCAATTTCGGATTTAATTTATTATTTCAGGCTTAATCAAGACATTTTGAAGGAAAAAATTAATGATTTTATTGGGCACTATGAAAGATTTGATTATATTGCAGCAAGCCCATGTGCAAGCGATATTGAAGAGATTTCAATCTCTGAAGTTAAGGATATTCTAACTTATCTTTCTGATAAATTATCCTATTCAAGAATTGTGGTAAATATTTCAGGCCTTATTAGAAAGCCTTGGTTATGTTTTGATGCCTTTGAAAAAATATATATGCCTCTCAGGGATAGATACTATGACTATACTCAGCAAAATATTTTTGAGACTTTTCTGGAAAATATCGGAATGGATTCTGTCTTAAAGCAAGTCGTGAAAGTTGAGACCAGACAGGAGGATGTCTGCAGATACCTTTATGGGCTGAATGAATTGAGAACCTGCCAGAGCTACAAGTATTTAAGCCAGGAAGAAAATAGAATCGTTAGATAGGAAGCCTGAAAGAGAGGGGGAAATAGGACTTAAATAGGATAAATGCTTAGAGAGGAGCAATATGCTACAGATAGATTTAATTATATGTGAGGTGAATTAGGAAATAACGATGATTGATCATGAAAATAAAGTTAAGGAGAGAGTCTATGAGAGAATGGACTTATCATGCGAGATTGAGGACGATGACTTAATAAGAATAATAGATGATGAGATTGTAAAGGAGAAGAAGACATGCCTGCTGTCTGTCAGAGATAGGGAAAGACTGATGACACAGGTTTTTAATTCAATTAGGAAGTTTGATGTTCTGCAAGAATTGCTTGAGGACGACGATATAACTGAAATCATGATCAATGGTTCGTTTGACATCTATATCGAGAGGTATGGAAAGATAGAAAGGTGTGACAGACATTTTGAAAATGATGAGCGTCTAGCTGACATTGCGCAGAGAATTGCAGCCTTATCTAATAGGATTGTAAATACGACAGTTCCAATTGTTGATACAAGATTAGCTGATGGTTCCAGGGTGAATATTGTCTTGCCGCCGATAGCAATCGATGGCCCAACTATCACTATTCGAAAGTTTTATAAAAATCCTTTGACTATTGAAAAGATGATAGAAAAGGGATCGCTCAATTGGGAACTTGCAAATTTCCTAAGGGATGTGGTTAGAGCAAGATATAACATCTTTGTTTGCGGTGGAACGGGCTCTGGGAAGACAACCTTTTTGAATGCGATGTCTGATTTCATACCAGGTGATGAGAGAATCATCACAATCGAGGATTCGGCTGAACTTCAGATTAGAAATATTGGAAATTTGGTTAGGCTGGAAGCGCGAAACGCTAATGTAGAAGGGAAGAATGCAGTTACTATCAGGGATCTG
This sequence comes from uncultured Lachnospiraceae bacterium, assembly GCA_947164605.1. Taxonomy (GTDB): domain Bacteria; phylum Bacillota; class Clostridia; order Lachnospirales; family Lachnospiraceae; genus CAMUXE01. The sequence goes on from CAMUXE010000018.1 coordinate 14,894, forward strand.
ATAAAAACTAGTCTGAGGATGAGGCCGGACAGGATTATTGTTGGAGAAGTGAGGGGAGAGGAAGCATTTGATATGCTTCAAGCTATGTCGACAGGACATGATGGCAGTATGTGCACAGGACACGGTAACAGCCCTATGGATATGATGTCTAGGCTTGAGATGATGATTTTGATGGGACAGGATATGCCACTTTCAGCCATTAAAAAGCAACTGGCAAGTTCCATAGATATTTTGATTTTTCTTTCTAGACTAAGAGACAGGTCTAGGAGGGTCTTGAAGGTTGTAGAAATTAATGGAATTAAGGAAGGAGAAATCAACCTGAACACCTTATACGAGTTTAAGGAAAGGGGAGAGGAGGATGGAAGACTTGTCGGAGAAATTATCAAGGTTAACGATCTTGTCAACAAAGATAAACTCCATGCTAGAGGAATCGGGTAGGCTTAGATTCGCATGCTGGCTTATATTGGGGCTTAGCGTGGCTGCTGTTTTGGCTAAGCTTTTTTTTAATTCATTCTTGTGGATTATTTTCACAATTTTTTCTGTTCCGCTTGTGCTTATCGAATTGTATAAGGCTTTTTTGAGAAAAAGAGATAGGGAGACAAAAAAAGAATTTAAAGATGCGCTTTTATCTATTGTTTTCAGCCTTAATGCAGGCTTGTCTATCGAAAATGCCTTTGTGGAGGCCTTGCATGAGATGGGCAGACTCTATGGTAAATATTCAAACATATACATTCAATTTTCAGTAATTGTTAGAAAATTAAAAAGGAATATTACGGTTGAAGAAGCATTTGACCAGTATGCCAGGGGGACTGGCCTTGATGACATTATTTATTTTTCCGAGGTTTTTATCTATGCAAAGAGAAGTGGCGGAAATTTGATGGCAATTATCAGAGAAACAGCGAATTTAATAAGTGAGAAGTTGGAGCTTGAAGATCAGATTCTGACAAAGATAAGCGGTAAAAAGGCTGAACAGATGATTATGAGCCTTATGCCGGCTGCGATGATTGCCTATCTCAGGCTAAGTTCGGACCATTTTCTGGATTGCCTTTATGGAAACCTTTTAGGCAATTTGCTTATGATGCTTGCTCTCTTGTTTTATGCCTTTGCTTTTTGGCTGGGGAACAGAATTGTGGATATAAGGGTTTAGAAGGGTAAGAAGGGGGAATAAGGGCCTGGAAAGTAAAGAGATGTGAAGAAGGGGGCTTGGCGTGAAAAAATATTTATTTTTTAGTTTTGAGCTTATCAAAAAAAAATTGTCTTTTTTGAATAGGGATGAAAAAAGAAAAATTATTTATGTGTCATTGGCGACCCTATTTTTTTTAGGACTGCTTTTTTTTATAGATGGTATGGCTGTGAGAGAGCTTGATAGGCCGGCATCTGGCGAGGATGAGAAAACAATTAATCTAAATATTAAAAATAAGGAGTCAAGTACTGTCCAGGAAATTACACTTAATCCAAGAATTCTGACAGATGGTGAATATGATCTGGCTTTAAAGCAGGCGGAAAAGGAAGTCGGAGAGATAGTGCTTAATGGCAATGAGTCTTTTGATAACATCAGAACAGATTTGAAATTTCCAAGCAGTGATTCTGATGGAATATTTGCCATAGATTGGACCTGTGACGATTACGATTTGATAGATTGCGATGGACTTGTGCACAATGAAAATTTTATGGAGGGGGAGGAGAAGTCTTTAAATATAAATGCTGTTTTTTCTTATCAGGGAAGAATTAATTTAATTAATTATGAGGTCAAGGTTAAGGCTAGGAATCTAGGCAATGATGAGAGGCTTATATCTAACTTTAGAAAAGAATTTGAAAAGACAGATAGGCAGACGGCATATGATGAAAAAATACTTCTTCCTGAAAATTTAGATGGAAAGCAGGTGGTGTATTCAAAGCCTAGAGAGATTGAAAGATACATAATTGTACTTCTTATGGGGGTGTCTATTTGTATTTTTATTCCATATTCTAGATTCGCAAAAATTAAAGCCAAAAGTGATAAAGAGAAAAAGGAACTTGAAAATGAGTATTACGAGATGGTCATGAAATTGACTCTGCTGATGGGGGCTGGTATGACCTTCAGAAAGGCTTGGGACAAGATCTCAAATCAATATAAAAAAGGGCTTGAGATAGGTCAAGGGAAGAAGTCGCTTCTTCTTGATTATATGGTGGAAGCCAACAATGGTATGAAATCAGGTATGTCCGAAAGCGAGGTTTTACAAGACTTTGCGGATTCTTGTAAGAGCAGGAGGTATTCTAAATTTTGTTCGACCTTAATTCAGGGGATGAAAAAGGGATCATGTGAATTGATTTTAATCCTAAAAAATGAGGCAGCGCAAGCTATGAGAGATAGGGAGAATATGGCCATAAAATTAGGCTCAGTGGCAGATACAAAGATGATAATTCCTATGATGATAATGCTTCTTGTGGTTATGGTGATAGTGATGATTCCAGCATTTATGTCTTTTTAATCAGAGGGCTTGCCGGCCATATATTTTTCAAGGAAAGAAATTAGAAAAGATTTAATTATCAAATGTCAAATTATTATATGTCAGATTATTAAATATCAAATTATTAAATATCAAATTATTAAATATCAAATTAGAAAGGAGATTTATTATGGATGAATTTATGATGAGATTTCATGAACTTGAGGAAGATGAGTATGGTATTGGCGTGGTTGAGGTGGTTTTGATAATTACTGTCAGTGTGGGACTTGTTTTGCTTTTCAAAAATCAGATTACAGACATTGTAAAGACACTGCTCACAAAGATGAATAAAGAAGCTAAGCAGCTTTAATTGCTTGATGGGGGATGAAAAGACTTGAAGGTCAGCTTAGCATATATGCAGCTTTATCATTTATGGTTATAACAAGCCTTTTGGTCGCTTTGATTAGGTCCTGCATTATTACAGACACGATAGTTGAGACTGATATGGCTCTCAGATTATCCACAGAGGCCGTTTTTGCTGGATTTGACAAAAAGCTATTTGAAAGATTTGGCCTGATGGGACTTGATAAAGACGAATGCGTAAATGCAAAGCTAATGACCTATCTTAAGAAAAACTTAAAAGGCATATCAGATGACAAGGCTGAGTATATGAATTCAGAGATTGGCGAAATTAAGGCTTTGACAGATTCGTTGGGCTTGCCTTTGAAAAAACAGGCTAGAGACTTTGCGAAATATAAATCCTTAAAGATGGCGGCTGATGAAATATTTGACGTAAATAAAGAGTCGAAAAAGGCCCAGGTAGTGAAAAGCCTTACGGAATCAATTATTGATGCATCTGAGATGATGATTGAGGCAGATGCCTATAAGCTGAACTTGATAGAACATGTTGATGGCTTAAGAACTAGTGATCAGGGCTTGATTATTCACAATAAAAGACCGCAGATTAATGGGAGATATATGGCCAAGTCGATTATTGACGGGCCGGTCACTCAGGATAAGGTTTATATAAAGCCTGATGAGGTTTTTGGGGCTTTAAATGAAGGCGGCAAATTTGTTGATACAAGTGAGCTTCTGGATGGAATTATTGACGCTTTTGAAATTCGAGATGAAGAAAGTTTTGCCTATCAGACTATGTTAGATAAGTTGGTTGACTTGGTAAATGGAGTGGCCAAGGAGACAGATGATGCAATTGAGGCTGCTGATAAGAGAAATAATAAAAAAGATGAATTGATAGAACTCTTGGATCTTATTGGGATGGAAATTGAAGAAAATGCTGAAAGCTTGGGCCAAGATTTAAAAGAGGGCCTTGATGGAGATTTGAGAGATTTAAAGGATGCCAGTGGAAGTGATTCCTCTATGTGTAATGTGGAATTTATGCAAAGAGCATTACTTCACAATAGGGGTTATTTAAAAAAATTAAAACTTATAGTAGATCGCATCAAAGCGGAAAATGATTTTGAAAAATTAAAATTAGAAGTTGATGAATTTAAGGATAATGCGTCTAAGCTGTCTTATGAGCTGTTAGAGATTGACTACTCGGATGTGAATTTTGACGCTGACTCTGACGGTTTGGAAAAATTGAAAAAGTTACGTGAAAAGCTAGAAAATGGCCTCTTCGGACTTGTCTTTTCTGGAATTGAAATATCTGAAAAGAGTCAGCAGTATGACAATTTAGCTTGCGACTATATGGGCATGGAAGGACTTGATGATTTTGATCCGGTTGCAGCGATAGAAAATGCTTCTAAATCAGCATCTAAGTCCGAGATTGCTTCAAGTTCAAACTCAGGAAATGATACGGCTTTTGGCGGCCAGGAATTTAGCCTTGCTGATGAACTCCTTTTTGATCAATACATTGGCCTAATGTTTAATGACTTTTTAAATGCGAGCAGCAAGGAGGATGTAGGGGGGATTAAGGCCTATGGCGATTATGATCACAAACTGGACTATCAGGTAGAGTATATTCTGTCGGGCTTAAAGAGCGATAAGGCAAATCTTAGCGGTGTTGCTTTGAAAATTTCATTGGTGAGGGAAGGAATAAATTTTTCTTATGCCCTCCTGAATAAAGAAAAGAGAGCAGCAGCTATGAAACTTGCTACTAGTCTTGCTGGAGCAAGTGGAAATGTGGGTTTGGTAAAGGCTGTTCAGATAACTATTTTGGCTCTTTGGGCTTATGCTGAAGGTTTATATGATGTTAGAAGGCTGGTTAAGGGAGAGGAATTGCCTGCCATAAAAAATGATGACGACTGGAAATTGGATTTAGATGGCATATTTGACCTGGCTTTTGATGAAATAGAGGGGGAGGCTGATAGTCAAAATGATGGCAAAAGCACAAGTAAGTATGAAGAATCTGATTCAGGAAAAAAGAAGTCTGAAAATGCTTTTGAAAGATATGCCCATGGAAAAGTTAATTATTCTGATTATTTGAGGATTTTGTTAAAACTGGAAGATGGTGATAAAAAGGCCCTTATGACCTGCTCGGCAATAGAGCTTGAAATGATACCGCTTAAAGGCGAGGATTTTAGACTGAAAAACTTTAAGGCGGAAGGGCTTTGCAATGTGGTAGTAAAACTGCCGCTTAATAAAAAATTATATAGTGCCAAGTTAAGCTATAAGTATGCGTGATTTAGGACGTAAAAGTTGAAGAAAAAGGCTTGATATGAAGGATTGGTGAGCAATATGAAGAAAAAGAACAGACGGATTGCTAGCAAGATTAAAAGATTAAATATTGTTTTGGCAAAAATTGCGCCTTTTAATAAATGTCAAAAAAATATATTTATCTTCAATTATGAGAATAGGACTCTATCAAGCCTTTTTAATACTAGATGTAGAGCAAGTGCTTTACTTGAGGCTAGCTTGATTTTCCCACTGTTTTTATATGCGGTTTTTAGTTTGATTTATATTATATTGACTTTAAACACAAGGATGTTAGTAGATAAGGCTGCCTATAACACGGTGAGAAGTTTGGGAAAGTACTCATATTTAGCTGCGAATTTATCTGGCGATAAGGGAGAGAAAGAAGCTAAGCTTAATAATTTAGAAATCTTGGCAGGAGCTAAAAGTATCCTATATTCTGAGCTTGGCGATGAGTTTGGACAAAATCATCATATAGTTGGAGGCACAGCAGGAATAACTGTCCTTGGATCTAAACTTGATGAGAAGACTGGACTCTATGAAATTAGAATCAATTATCTTATAAAAAATCCCTTTGATATATTTGGCCTTGGCATTTCTAGGATTTCACAGACTTACAGTCAGGAACTGTGGCTAGGAAAGGAGAAGGCAGGGGAATGGAATCAGAATGACCAAGACACAATAGTTTACATAACTAATACAGGGGAGGCTTATCACAAGACTAGGTCTTGCTGGACTATCAATCCTAAGCCAAGAATGGTGGCTGAGGCAGAGATTGCCAGCTTGAGAAGTGAGAGTGGGGAGAAATATCGACCTTGTGAGGTCTGTAAGAAAAATTCTAGTCAGGGAGTTTATATTACGAATTATGGAAATAGATATCACAGTTCATCCACTTGCAGGGAGATTCTAAAGGATGTTTATGCTGTGAAATTGAGCAGTGTAGGGGGGAGGAGGAAATGCAAGGAGTGCTGGAAATAGGGCTGAAATCAGGGCTTGAACTAGGATTAGACATAGGAAGATTGTTATTTTTAGCTGTGCTGACTTATGAAGCCTTTGAAGATTATAAGAAGAAAAGTATGAGAGCCTTAGACTGCATCCTTTTATTGACTTATGCTTTGGGAATTAAGATTGGAAGTTGTCTTTATTATAAAGACTTCTCACTTGCAGAGTTATTGCTTTTGTCAGCTCTTTTGCTGAGTTTTTTTATTGGAGCTTTTTGGAAGATTTATGGGATGGCGGATGCATTTGTAATGTCGGCATTGGCACTTACTTATAATGAACCGATAAGGAGTAGAATTTTGATATATAGCCTGATAATTACTGAGGCAATTTCAATATTTTTGCTCTTAAAAAAGAAGCTTGGAAAGAAATACAGGATTGCTTTTGTTCCATGTCTTGATGCAGGCACAGTATTGGCCTATGTTTTTACAATTTTAAATTTTAATTGAAGAGGGGCGCTGCGAATTTGATATTTGATTTTTGGGGGGTGTTTATGTTGGATTTTAAAAATGGGCATAATAATGGCTTGAATGGTTCTTTTGAAATAGATAATAAGAGATTAGATGCCTCTTTTGTTATAGAAAATGCGATAATAATTCCTATTTTTTTCTTTGCACTGATCAGCTGCGTCCTTATGGGGGTTGGTTTTCATGATGCTCTTTTGGCTTATGATCTTGAGTTGATAATGTCTATGAAAATTGAGGGAGAAAAAATTGAGAATCAGGAAGAATTAGATTTATGTATTAATTCGACTTATGAATTACTAAATCAAAGAAGTTTGAGTAATAAGCTTACTAAGGCTGAACTCAAGAAAAAAATTATAAAAGGCCAGATGATTAAGAATAACAGGCAGGCAGAATTTATTAGAATGACAAAGGCTTTGAAGGATTAAGCACATTTGAGGAAATGGGGGAGTGACTGTGATAGAGCATGAAAATGGGAAAAAATATTTGCTTTTAATGACGGATGAGGGGGAAGATTTTTGTGAAAATGATTATCAAATAATCATGCTTGAAAAGTATAAAATTCAGGGACTGATTCAACCTCAGATTATTATGATTGATTCAAAGTCATCTTTTCGCTATGACATCACGACTCTGATATCCATGTCTTGCATATTTGAAAATAGGGATATATCTAAAAGAGATGCCTGTTCATTATTTAGATCTATGCTTTACGCCTTTGAACAGATGGAAGATTATATGCTTGATATAGACAGGTTGATATTTGATGTAGATAAAATCTTTCTCGATACGAGTTTGGAAAATTATTATTTTATCTATAATCCAGCTGCGCGTGATAGGGGGCAGCTCACAGATTTGATGGATTATATTTTGCAACATTATGATTATGATTCAAGCGATTCTGATGCAGTAAGTTTGTATGAACTCTACAAAACAGTTTCGAAAAGTGGAATAGATATTCCTGCTTTAAAAAATTATCTCGAGCTTAGTGAGGGCGAAGTTTACCTTAAGGATTATGATTTCAAAATGAATCAGGATAAAATAATTCAAGATAAAATGAATCAAGATGAAATAGATCAAGATAAAATATATAGAAATAAAAAAGATCAAGTTAAAACAAAGCAAGATGGAATAGATAAAGCTAATCAAAATAATAAAGAGCAGCAGGTGTGCGGTTTTAAAAAGAAAAATTTGTCAGGAAGTCAGTTGGCGTATGAATCTGAAGATAGGGACTTGATAGAAGGTGATAGCCTTAGGCTTGATGGGGACAAATTTGAATCTAATAAAATATTTGATAAGGGGAAAGGCAGTCTTAGGGATGGACAAAACTGCGCTAAAGTTTATCAGGGAAATAAGGCTAAACATGGTCTTCTTAAGGGAATATTGATATGCCTGATAGCTGTGAGTGGCATTTTGCTTATAATACCAGGAATTATTAATATCAATATAGATATGTCTTTTAAAGTGTTAGTCTTTGTCATCGGATTTGTGAGTCTTATTATTGTTGGCAAGAAGGAAAAATGGGAAGGAAAGGCTGATAGGAAGACTTATGGAAGTGATGTAAATAAGGCTGATAGGAAGACCAATGGCGGTGATGTAAATAAAGCAGACAGAAAGGCTAGTAATAGAAATAAATTGAGCTTTGATAGGAAGAATGAGAAGGGGGCAGATGTAATTGAGGGGGATGAGAAATTTTTAAATGAATATGATCAGGAGACAAATCTATATTTAGATGATGATAAGACAATTATTTTGACAAATCTTAAAAGTGCTCTCAGATGAAAAAGAAGAAAAATTTATCATACCAAGCAAAAAAAATCAAACAAAAAAGATTTTGCATACATTTTTGATTGTGATATAATATAAATATATTAATCGAAATGTTTTGCGGAGGTGTGATATGAGCAAGAAATGGGTTTACCTGTTTACAGAAGGATCAGCTGATATGCGCGAATTATTGGGAGGAAAAGGCGCAAACTTAGCAGAAATGACCAATATTGGTCTTCCTGTACCACAGGGATTTACTATTACCACAGAGGCGTGTACTAAGTATTATGAGGATGGGAAAGAAATTAATGCTGAGATTAGAGAGCAGATAGATGAACATATCTTAAAGATGGAGGAAATTACTGGAAAGAAGTTTGGAGACAGTGAGAATTCTCTTCTTGTATCTGTTAGATCTGGAGCAAGAGCTTCTATGCCAGGAATGATGGATACAATTCTTAACTTGGGTCTAAATGAGACAGTTGTCAAAGTTTTGAGTGAGAAGTCTGGCAATCCTCGCTGGGCTTGGGACTGCTACAGAAGGTTTATTCAGATGTATTCCGATGTCGTAATGGAAGTTGGAAAAAAGTACTTTGAAGAACTTATAGATAAAATGAAGGCTGACAGAGGCGTTAGCCTTGATGTTGAACTGACAGCAGAAGATTTGAAAGAATTGGCTGGGCAGTTTAAGGCAGAGTATAAGGAAAAGATTGGAGAAGATTTCCCTGATGATCCAAGAGAGCAGTTGTACGGGGCTATTAAGGCTGTATTTAGATCGTGGGATAATCCAAGAGCCAATGTCTACAGAAGAGATAATGATATTCCTTATTCGTGGGGAACTGCAGTAAATGTTCAGTCCATGGTATTTGGCAATATGGGTGATGACTGTGGAACTGGTGTTGCATTTACCAGGGATCCATCTACAGGCGAAAAGGGACTTTTTGGAGAGTTCCTTACAAATGCTCAGGGAGAGGATGTTGTTGCCGGCGTTAGAACTCCTATGAAGATTGACAAGATGAGTACAGAATTTCCTGAGGCCTATAAGCAGTTCCAGGAGGTTTGCTCAAAGCTTGAAGAGCATTATAGGGATATGCAGGATATGGAATTTACCGTGGAACATGGCAAGCTCTATATGTTGCAGACAAGAAATGGAAAGAGAACTGCCCAGGCAGCTCTTAAGATTGCCTGCGATTTAGTTGACGAGGGCATGAGATCTGAAAAAGAGGCTCTCTTGATGATAGAGCCAAGGAACTTGGATACTTTGCTTCATCCACAGTTTGACCTTAAGGCTTTAAAAGAGGCAGAGGCACTTGGCAGAGGCTTAGGCGCATCGCCAGGCGCTGCATGTGGAAAGGTAGTATTTTCTGCAGATGATGCGGTTGTTGCTAAGGCTAGAGGAGAGAAGGTTGTTCTTGTCAGACTTGAGACCTCGCCTGAAGATATTACAGGAATGAAGGCGGCTCAGGGTATTTTGACTGTCAGAGGTGGAATGACCAGCCATGCAGCAGTTGTTGCCAGAGGCATGGGTACATGTTGTGTATCTGGTTGTGGCGATATTGTCATGGATGAAGAAAATAAAAAATTCACTCTGGCAGGAAAGACTTTCCATGAGGGGGATGAGATTTCAATAGATGGATCTACAGGTAAAATCTATGATGGAATAATTCCTACTGTTGATGCGTCAATAACCGGTGAGTTTGCTAGAGTTATGAACTGGGCTGATGAGTACAGAAGAATGGATGTCAGGACCAATGCAGACACACCTAGGGATGCGAAAAAGGCCAAGGAACTTGGCGCAGATGGAATAGGCTTGTGCCGCACAGAGCATATGTTTTTTGAGGAAGATAGAATTGCTGCCTTTAGAGAGATGATATGTGCTGATAGCCTTGAGGATAGAGAGAAGGCTTTGGACAAGATTTTGCCATTCCAGCAGGATGATTTTGAAAAATTGTACGAGGCTCTTGAGGGAGCGCCAGTTACAATTAGATTCCTTGATCCACCTCTTCATGAATTTGTGCCAACAGAAGAAGCTGATATTAAAAAGTTGGCTGATGCACAGGGCAAGACTGTAGAGCAGATTAAAGATATAATTGCTTCTTTACATGAATTCAACCCTATGATGGGACATAGAGGTTGTAGATTGGCAGTCACATATCCAGAGATTGCAAAGATGCAAACAAAAGCTGTAATTAGAGCTGGCATTGAGGTTGCTAAGAGGCACAGCGATTGGAAGGTAAGACCTGAAATTATGATTCCTCTTATATGTGACCTTGATGAGTTGAAATATGTTAAGAAGATTGTGGTAGATACTGCAGATGCGGAAATAGAGGCAGCTGGAGTAAAGCTTGATTATCAGGTAGGTACCATGATTGAGATTCCGAGAGCTGCTCTGACTGCAGATCAAATTGCAAAAGAAGCAGATTTCTTCTGCTTTGGAACTAATGACTTGACTCAGATGACATACGGATTTTCTAGAGATGATGCTTCTAAGTTTTTATCTTCATACTATGAGAGCAAGATATTTGAGAGTGATCCATTTGCGAGACTCGATCAGAATGGCGTGGGAAAGCTGATGGAGATGACAATCAAGCTTGGAAAACCGGTAAATCCACACTTGCACATAGGTATATGTGGAGAACATGGCGGAGATCCATCATCAATAGAATTCTGTAACAGAATAGGTTTGGATTATGTCTCATGCTCTCCTTATAGAGTACCTATTGCTAGATTGGCTGCAGCTCAGGCTCAGATTCAGGCTGAATTAGAGGGGAATAAAAATAAGGGCGATTTTGCTGGCCAGGATTCAGATTTAGACTTTGAAGAGCTCAAACAAAAGGCTAAAAAAGTTGCAAGTGAAGCCGGAAAGGTTAGCAAAGTTGTTGCCAAGGAAGCAGTAAGAGTTGGAAAGGAAGCTGCTAAAACAGGCAAAGAGGTTGCAATTGCCAGTGCTGCTGGTTTAAAAGCGGGTGTTAAAGAAGCAAAAAAAGCTTATAAAGAAAATAAAAAATAATGCTTTAAACCCTTGAAAACGGATAATATCGCGTGTTAATGTTGCTAGAGGAAGAATCTTCTAGCAACATTTTGTCTTTAAGGAGTGCATGATGAATTCGCGATATAATCTAAATGATACTATGAAGGGGAGTTTTTATATGAAAGTTGAGAATAGAAAAAATTAGTATTTTTATCAGCCTTCATATTGACGGCTTTTGCTTTGTTTTTTATAAAGGGATGCATATTTGAAAAAACGAAATAAAGGCTGAAGATAGAAGCGAAGTTCAGACAAAGACTGTAAGAATTGGCTATTATGAAAATGACAATTTTCAGGCAGGAGCTGCTGACAACCTCGTTAAAACAGGCTATTCATACGAATATTTGAGAAGGCTCCAAGCGTATACAAACTGGAAATATGAGTATGTATATGGCGATTACGGAGATCTTTATAATATGCTTCTGTCAGGAGATATAGATATATTGACTGGTCTTGCTTATAAGGAGTCAAGAACACCATATATTTTATATCCAGAATATGCTATGGGCGATACACCATATACCCTCTTGAAAAGAGAGGATGATGACAGCTTAACACCTAAGGCTTCGACACTTGGTGGAAAGAAAATCGGTGTCTTGAGTGGTGCTATGGAGAGCATTATAGAGAAGTATTTAAAAGATAATTCTATAATTGCTGAAATTGTAAAATTTGATGATATTCAGGACAGAGATGCTGCTTTGATCAACAAGGAGGTAGATTTGACCTTGGTTGAGGGCGACGGAACAGGTGCTATCAGCGGAGTTGAAGCCCTGGTCGAAGTTGGGGAGTCTGAATATTATGTCTGTGTAAGCAAAAAGAGAACAGATATTTTTGATGATCTTAATGAGGCTCAAAGTCTGCTCTTTAAGGCAAGTCCTGGTATTAAGAAGGAAATTGAAGCTACATGGTTCAGGGAAAATGTTGTGACTACGACACTTTCGAGTGAGGAAAAACAATGGATAAAAAATCACAATGAAGTTATTGTGGGTTATTATGATGATTTCCTTCCATTTTCAGATAAGGATGAAAATGGGGAACCAAATGGAATTATGATTGATATAATTCAAGAAATGTTTAGCAATCTTGGAATAAATTCAATTGATGTAGTTTATAAAAGCTATGACAGCTATGAGAAAATGCATGATGAGCTAACAGGTACTCTTAATAGAACTGCTTATAGCCGTATTTCCAAACTTTTGGAGAATAACCAGGAAAAGTTGGCTCTTATGATAATTGATATTGATTTATTTAAACATGTCAATGATAAATATGGCCATGATGTGGGAGATAAGGTGCTCAAAAAAGTGGCTCATGCTTTATTGCATAACTTCCGAAGCAAGGATGAAGTTTTTAGGTACGGCGGAGATGAGTTCGTAGTAATATTCTCAGATTTCGGTGATGGCTTTGAAGATAAGATAATTGAGAAAATTTCAATTATTAATCAGGAACTAGGACAGATTAAGGATGGCTTGCCGGCTGTATCCTTAAGTGCTGGCTTTACAATATTTAGCACAGGATTCAATGAGGATGTCTTTAAAGAGGCAGATAATGCCCTTTATAACACTAAGAAAAATGGCAGAGCAGGTTGTACTATGTATAGTGAAAAACTTTGATTAAAAAGATAACACTTTTATCTCATTTAATGATAAAATATATGGGTTAAAATTTGTGCTAGGAGACATGGTCAGACATGAAAATAAATATATATTATGGCGGTAGAGGCTTGGTTGATGATCCATCCCTTTTCGTTCTTGAAAAAATGCAGGCAGTTTTCACAGAGCTAAATATAAAATATGAAAGGTTCAACCTTTTTGAGGATAAGAATAAGATAACTACACTTTCTCAGACTATCACTGATGCTGACGCTGTTATTATGGCAACAACTGTGGAGTGGCTTGGAATGGGGGGATATCTTCAGCTTTTGCTTGATTCATGCTGGCTGTATGCTGATAAAAGCAAAATTTCTAACGTTTACATGTTCCCTGTGGTTATGTCAAAGACTTATGGGGAGAAAGATGTAGAACTTGCAATCATTAAGTCTTGGGAGATGATTGGCGGTATCGCTCACAGAGGCGTTTGTGCCTATGTCGAGAATACAACGGATTTTGAGTTCAATCAGAAATATAATCATATGATTGAGAAGGCGGCCGAGGATATTTACAGAACTGTCCAGAAAAAAAGAGTTCCCTTCCCTTCAAGCAGCCTGACTATCAAGAATAAGGTTATGAAGGATTTTGTTGAGTTCACTCCTCAGGAGAGCAAGCAGCTTTCAAAATATGCCGCTGATGACACATTTGTCAAAACACAGAAAAAAGATATTGAGTCTTTAGCTTCCATCTACAAAGAGATGATGACTGATGAGGAACAGGGCGGAGATGACTACTACATAGATGTTTTGAAAAAACATTTTGCAGGTAAAAGTGGCTATTCAGGCTCTTATCAGATTTCAATAATTGACAAGAATAAGGACATATCTCTGGATATTGATGCGCAGAAACTAGATATTAAATACGATAAAAATCCTGATGCCGATGTCAATATGAGGCTGAAAAAGGAAGTCTTTGATAAGATTGTTGCAGGAAAGATTACCTTTCATGGAGCATTTATGACAGGGGATATGATCACAAAGGGTGATTTTAGAAGCCTTAGAATGCTAGATGACTTGTTTACTTTCAACAAATAATTATTGATAAGAAAAACAAATTAATATATTATAGAATGTATGTTTAACTCTGATGAAAGGACATTTTTTAAGATGAAAAAAGATGATTGTATCTTTTGCAAATTAAGCAATGGAGATATACCAACAAGTTCAGTTTATGAAGATGATAAGGTGAAGGTTATATTTGACGCTAGTCCAGCTTCTAGAGGACATCTTCTCTTGATTCCTAAGGATCATTTTGACAACATTTATGAATTGGATGATGAGACAGCTGGTCATATTTTTAAGGTGGCAAAAAAGGTTGCATGTGCGCTTAAAGCTTCTCTTGATTACGATGGCTTGAATGTTTTGCAGAATAATGGAGAAGCTGCTGGACAGACAGTTTTCCATTTCCATATGCATTTTATTCCTAGAATTAAGGGTGATACAATAAAGGTTGGCTGGACACCAGGTCAGCAGCCAGAGGATATTGAAGATTTAAAGAAAATAATTGCAGATAATTTTGCATAATTTAGCATTATTTAGCACAATATTATCTTAAATTATTTACATATAAAATTACAAAAGGATATTTAAGGAGAAAGAATGGTAAAGTTAAGTAATGGCGGTGCTTATCTTGTAGGTGGCACACAGATCATCGAAGAGGCAGAGGCTAAGGCAGGTGCTCTCGCTGCAGCAGTTGGCAAGGAAGTATCTAAGGAGGAAGCAAGCAAGAATACTATTGCTTATGGAATTCTTAAAGAGCACAATACATCTGGAAATATGGACAAGCTTAAGGTTAAGTTTGATAAGATGACATCACATGATATCACTTATGTAGGTATTATCCAGACTGCAAGAGCATCAGGACTTGAAAAGTTCCCTATTCCATATGTTCTTACAAACTGCCACAACAGCCTTTGTGCAGTAGGTGGAACAATCAATGAGGATGACCACATGTTTGGTCTCACTTGTGCTAAGAAGTACGGCGGAATTTATGTACCACCTCATCAGGCAGTTATTCACCAGTTTGCTAGAGAAATGCTGGCTGAGAGTGGAAAGATGATTCTTGGATCTGACAGCCATACTAGATATGGTGCACTCGGTACTATGGCAATGGGCGAAGGTGGTCCAGAGCTCGTAAAGCAGTTACTTGGCAAGACTTACGATATCAATATGCCAGGAGTTATCGCTATATACATGACTGGTAAGCCTGAAAAGGGCGTTGGTCCTCAGGATGTGGCTTTGGCTATTATCGGTGCTGTATTTGGCAATGGCTATGTAAAGAACAAGGTTCTTGAGTTTGTAGGACCTGGTGTCGCTAACTTGAGCGCTGATTTCAGAATTGGTGTTGATGTTATGACAACTGAGACAACATGCCTTTCATCTATCTGGAAGACAGATGATGAAGTTAAGAAATTCTACGAGATTCATAATAGAGCAGAGGCATACAAGGAGTTAAATCCTGGCGCAGTTGCATATTACGATGGCGTTGTTTATGTAGAGCTTGATAAGATTAAGCCTATGATCGCTATGCCGTTCCACCCAAGCAATACATACACAATTGAGGAGCTCAATGCTAACCTTGATGATATTCTTCGCGATGTAGAGAAGAAGGCACTTGTAAGTCTTGATGGTCAGGTTGATTTCAAGCTTACAGATAAGGTTAGAGATGGTAAGCTCTATGTTGATCAGGGTATTATCGCAGGTTGTGCAGGCGGCGGTTTCGAAAACATCTGTGCAGCAGCTGATATTCTTAAGGGAGCTCACATTGGTGATGATAAGTTCACATTGAGCGTATATCCAGCTTCTACACCAATTTATATCGAACTTGCTAGAAATGGCAGACTTGCAGACCTTATGGCTACTGGTGCTATCGTTAAGACAGCATTCTGTGGACCTTGCTTTGGCGCTGGTGATACACCTGCTAACAATGCATTTTCAATTCGTCATTCTACTAGAAACTTCCCTAATAGAGAGGGCTCTAAGCTTCAGAATGGTCAGATTTCTTCAGTTGCACTTATGGATGCTAGATCTATCGCTGCAACAGCTGCAAATAAGGGCATTCTTACAGCAGCAACAGATATGGATACAGAGTTTACTGGACCTGTATATCACTTTGACAGCTCTATTTATGAGAATAGAGTATTTGATTCAAAGGGTGTCGCTGACAGCGAGCAGGAGATCCAGTTTGGACCAAATATCAAGGATTGGCCAGCAATGGTTGCACTCCCAGAGAACCTTATTATCAAGGTTGTGTCTGAGATTCATGATCCTGTAACTACAACAGATGAGCTTATTCCTTCAGGTGAGACATCATCTTACAGATCAAACCCACTTGGCTTAGCTGAGTTTGCACTTTCTAGAAAGGATCCTGCATATGTAGGCCGTGCTAAGGAAGTTCAGAAGGCTGAGAAGGCTAGAGAAGCTGGCGAGTGTATGGGTGAGGCTCTTCCAGAGTTGAAGCCTATCATGGATAAGATTAAGGAGACTTATGATGTAAATAAGTCCAATGTTGGTGTCGGCAGCACAATATTTGCCGTAAAGCCAGGTGATGGTTCTGCTAGAGAGCAGGCTGCATCATGTCAGAAGGTACTCGGAGGCTGGGCAAATGTTGCTAATGAGTATGCTACTAAGAGATATAGATCAAACCTTATCAACTGGGGTATGCTTCCATTTGTAATCGAGAAGGGTGATCTTCCATTCGCAAACGGAGATTATCTCTTTATTCCAGGTATCGCTAAGGCGGTAGCAGAGAAGACAGCTGATATTAAGGCTTATGTCGTAAATAAGGATATGAAGGAGTTTAGTCTCACTCTTGGAGATCTCACAGATGATGAGAGAAAGATTATTCTTGATGGTTGCTTAATCAACTACTACAGAAATAACTAAAAAGACTTTTTTAAAGGGACTGAACCAGTGGGTGGAGGCATTCACTGGTTCTGCTTCATTTGGGCTTAAAAAGGGATTGGTATGGAGGAATAAATATGCCGGATATCAATATTCTTGATGGAAATTTAGATACACTAGCAAAGATAGAGAGTGATTTGAGAGCTTACGTCGATAAGAAGAATGCTCTGCAAGAAATCGCAGACGAATCTAGCAAGTCGGCTTCAGAGCTGTCTAGTCTCAAAAAAAGGATTGAATCTGAGAAGGATGAAAAGATTGAAGAAGGCTTGAGCTCAGTTTGCTCGGGCTTTGACAAATCATTGGCCTTGGAAGAAGAGAGAAAAAAAGAGATAAAGGCTAAGAGAAGTCAGGCGAAAAATGCTGGTGTTGCTGAGAGAATTGAGCTTGAGACAGCTGACTTGGTCAAGGCCAATGCTGACATGAAAAGTCAGATTAATCAGATGTTTGCGGCAGAAAAAATACCAAAATATTGTAATTCATGGCTTTTTCATGCCCTTATACAGACATCTGGATTTAAAGATGTCTTTGGCTATATATGCACACTGCTTATTGCTTTTTTGGCTATACCATACGCTTTATTCTACTTTAAACTTGATACAAGAATTATTATAATTTATTACTTTGTTCTTGTTACAGTTATAATGTCCTTCTTAAAGTATGTCTTTTACAGAACAGTGGTAAATCATCACGATACCATTGAGAGGGCGAGAATACTGAGTGACAGAATTGCTGCCAATAAGCATGAAGTGAAAAAGAAAACAAAACTTATAAAGAGAGACTCGGACGAGACTATGTATGGTCTTGAGGGTTATGACAAGGCTATCAATGATACAATGGAGAAAATCAAGAGTATCAATGAGCAGAGCAAGGCTGCTGTCAAAAACTTTGAGGAGGTCACAAAACCTCAGCTCATAGCAGAGATTGACGGCAGATTCGAAGATGAGCTTAAAGCACTTGAAGAAAAGACAAGAGAGCTGGCTTCAAAAGAAAAAGAACTTGGAGATGATGTGGCTAAAGAAAAAATCTACATAGCATCTCACTATGAGGCTTATATTGGAAAGGGCTATTTAAAGGCTGATAAACTGGCTGAGATAAGAGACATAATGAATAGACATGCTGGAATGACAATAGGACAGGCCATAGCCGTGCTTAAGGCAAATAGCTGATTTGAGGAATAGTAATGGCAGATATTAAAAGAGAAATGCCAAAACTGAATAAAGATAAATATCACGATTCATCTGTAATTAATCTCAGAACCAGGGAAGTGACCAATGTTCTTAGTAAGGAAGAGATTAGGGCCAGGGTGCAGAGGCACAAACGTATCGTTATAGCCAGAATTATCATAATTGGTATTTTGCTGATTATAGCGGGATTGGCTGTAAATTATTACCACAACAATAAGTCATATTCAGGATTTGACGTGGTAGGATCTATGGCGAGGGACGATACAGCGACTGCTGAATACGACACCTATCTTGAGGGATACGTGAGATACAGTAATGATGGCCTTTCCTACTTCAACAGAAGTGGAAAGGAAATTTGGAATAAGACCTACACGATGCAAAAACCAAGGGTCAAGGCCTGCGAAAAAATGCTGGTAGTGGCCGACATTAATGGCAGGAGCATTTATATCTTTGACGACAAAGGCAACAGCAATCTGGTTGAAACATCTATGAATATAAGTCAGGTGGATATCGCAAAACAGGGAGTTGTGGCGGTTGCACTTGAAGACAGCAATGCAAATTATATAAATCTTTACAATAAAGAGGGAGATATACTCTACAGTATTAAGACTTCTCTTACTGGCGACGGTTACCCAATAGATATCGCCCTTTCAAGCGATGCTAAGAAGCTGGTTGCCTCATATGTACATGTACAGGGCAATACAATCAAGAGTGATACAGTCTTTTACAACTTTTCTGATGTCGGTGAAAATAAGACAGAGAGGGTTGTTGGAGGATTTGACAACAAGGAGCAGATAGTAGGCGATGTCTTCTTTATGGATGACGAGACAGTCGCCTGCGTCGGAGAGAGGGTCCTTAATATCTACAGAATAAAGGAATACCCTCAATTGCAGAAGAGTATAGAGATTAAGAATGATATAGACAGAGTCTTTTTTAACAAGGATTATATAGGCATTGTTGAGAAAAATTCTGAATCTGCCGATAACTACAGGCTTGTAGCCTACAATAAAGCGGGTTCTATCACAGTAAACAAGACCTTCAACACATATTATAATTCGATTCAGTTTGATGAGAATGGAATTGTTATGAGTACGGATCAAAATATTACCCTGCTCAACATGAGAGGAAAGCGACTGGCTGGTATAGATATGAATCTAGGCATTGAAAAGCTTTTGGCTACTGGGAGTCGCGGCAAATATATCTGCATCAATTCAAAGTATGTGCAGAGCATCAAGCTTAAGTAGGAGGTTTTATGCTTAACTGGATTACAATATTGACCCTTTTGGTTGTTGCATTTTTTGCCTTTTTGGGATATAAGAGAGGTATTGTTTCGGTGGCGGTTTCTGTCGCTGCAATTATTATCGCAATACTTGCAGGAACGGTAATTACTCCGTCGCTGACTAGTTATATAAAGAATAATACTAAGGTCTATGAGAATATAGAAAAAAAGATCTATAAAACTGCCCTTGATAATGAGAAGTATAATTCAATTTATCAGGAGAATAAGGCGGATGAACTCGATGATTCCATTCAGGTGGATGTCGATGAAGTTGGCAAGTATGAGAGCCTGATTCAAAGCGGAATAATGAACATGAGCAGTGCACTAAATCTGCCTCATAAGGTTATGGACAAGGTTGACTATAGCAGCAAATTTGCCGAGTATAGGAAGATTACAGGTGATTCAAGCCTTAGCTTTAAGAAGCTTATGACAGCAATTTTAGCTGAGAAGATAGCTGCGATAGTTTTGGGAATCATAGTTTATATAGCGGTATTTGCCGCACTTTATATAATAATGAGGCTCTTTATAGGCTTTACAGGCGCTGTAACACAGATGCCTCTTTTAAAACAGATGAATGAGTTGACAGGTATGGCTTTGGGCCTCTTAGAGGGACTTGCCATAGTTTGGCTTTTTTATTCTATAATTTTTATATGTCAGACATCTGCATGGGGACAGACAGCACTTGGCATGATTAATGCGAATCCTGTAACTAAGATGATATATGATGTCAACCCAGTCTTGCTTACTTGCTTTAGAAGCTATAAATAAGTAAAACTGAGAAGTTAAAACTGAGAAGTAAAGCAAAAAATTTAAAGTAAAGAATTTAAAGCTTAAGAAGTTAAAACTGAGACTGCTGTTTGCAAATTGATTGATAAATCTAGATGCAGGTCTAAAATATGAATAACATGAAATAATTTTGAGATGAGGGTATGTGAAGTGAGCGAGATTAGAAAATTGACTCAAAATGATACACCTATCAGTGCTGCGCTTAAAAAGCAAATGATTGACAGATTAGCACATTTCGATGTGCCTGGTCATAAGGGTGGCAGAGGTAATAGAGAGTTAAAGGAGTTCTTGGGGGGAGATTGTATCAAGCTTGATATGAACTCTATGAAGCCTTTGGATAATTTATGCCATCCGGTTTCGGTTATCAAAGAAGCGCAGGAATTAGCTGCGGAAGCCTTTGGAGCTGATGAGGCTTTCTTTATTGTTAATGGTACTACGGCAGCAGTTCAGACTATGATTATGGCTACTACTGTTGCTGGAGATAAGATTATATTACCTAGAAATGTGCACAGAAGCGCTATCAACGCTTTGGTTGTCAATGGAGCACTCCCTGTCTATGTAAATCCAGGCCTAAATAAGAAGCTGGGAATTCCTCTGGGAATGTCTGTTGCTGACTTTGAACAGGCTGTAAAGGAAAATCCTGACGCAAAGGCTGTTTTGGTCAACAATCCAACTTATTACGGAATATGTTCGGATTTAAGGGAAATCGTAAGAATTGCCCACGAGAACAATATGCTTGTCCTTGTTGATGAGGCTCATGGAACTCACTTCTACTTTAACGATAAGTGCCCAGTTTCGGCCATGGAAGCAGGAGCTGACATGGCAGCTGTCAGCATGCACAAGACTGGTGGCTCGCTTACACAGAGCTCTATTCTTCTCACCAAAAACACGGTAAATGCTGATTATATAAGACAGATTATCAATTTGACACAGACAACATCTGGCTCATACCTGCTCTTGTCATCTCTTGACATTGCTAGAAAGAACATGAGCATCAATGGCGAGCACTATGTCGACAAGATGATTGAATATGCAGATTACGCTAGGGACGAAATCAATAAATTAGGCGGCTACTATGCATTTGCCGATGAGATTATCGATGAGTCTGGCGCAATGTATGCCTTCGATAGAACCAAATTGTCAGTTCACACAAGAGATATAGGGCTTGCTGGTATTGAGGTTTATGACCTTTTAAGGGATGATTATGGTATTCAGATTGAGTTTGGTGATATCGGAAATATTCTCGCCATCATATCAGGTGGTGACAGGATGCTTGAAATTGAGAGACTTATATCGGCACTTTCTGAGATTAAGCGTCTTCACGAGTGCGAGACTAAGGGCATGTTTGACCACGAGTATATTAAACCTATGGTTGTTATGGGACCTCAGAAGGCCTTCTTTAGCAAGAAGGTGTCAGTGCCAATCGAGAAGAGCTCAGGTATGATCTGCGGAGAGTTCCTTATGTGCTATCCACCAGGAATTCCTACTCTTGCCCCAGGTGAGATGATAACTGATGAAATTATCAACTACATAAGTTACGCCAAGGAAAAGGGCTGTTTGATCACAGGTACTGAGGATATGAAGATTGAAAATATCAATGTTGTTGATACAAAGGGGATTTAAGATAGATGAGTCAGAATATGGAATTGTGGTACACAGATCAACATACTCAGAATGTGCACCTCACAATGAAAGTTAAGAACCAGATTGCGTCTCTGAAGTCTGAGTTTCAGAGAATTGATATCCTTGATACTATTGAGTTTGGCAAGGTTTTAGTCCTTGACGGTGAGCTTTTTATCACAGAGAAGGATGAATTTATCTATCATGAGATGATTACTCATGTGCCAATGGCTGTGCATCCTCACGTGGAAAATGTTTTGGTTGTCGGTTCAGGAGATGGCGGTACTGTCAGAGAATTGACCAAGTACGACACAATCAAGAACATAGACATGGTCGATATAGACCGCGAAGTAACAAATATGTGTTTGGAGTACTTCAAAGAGACTTCGTGCAAGCTTGATGACCCTAGAGTACATATGTACTTTGAGGAAGGCCTTAGATTTGTCAGAATGAAGAAGGATGAGTACGATTTGATCATAGTTGACAGTTCTGATCCATACGGCCCGGCTGAAGGCCTCTTCACTAGAGAGTTCTACGGCACATGCTTTAAAGCCCTGCATGAGGATGGAATTCTTATCAATCAGCATGAGAGTCCATACTACAGTGAGCACTCAAGAAGCGTACAGAAAGCCCACAGAAATATTCACAAGGTATTTCCACTGAGCACAGTATATCAGTGCCATATACCTTCATATCCTTCTGGACACTGGCTTTTTGGTTTTGCTTCAAAGAAGTATGATCCAATAAAGGATTTGAGAGCTGATGATTGGAATAATCTCAACTTGAAAACCCGTTATTATAATACTGATCTCCATATGGGGAGTTTTTACCTGCCAACTTATGTTAAGGATTTACTTGGCATGGATGATGCTTAAAGCTTAGCTGGAATAAGGCTAAATCACTTAAGCTAAAATTTACTAATATATAAAGGAGCGTTTTACAAATGGGAAAAGCTTTAATTATAGGCGCTGGCGGTGTTGCCAGAGTTGCAATTCACAAGTGTTGCCAGAATCCAGATGTTTTTGAGGAGATTTGCATTGCCAGCAGAACTAAGGCAAAGTGCGATGAAATCAAGGCTATATGTGAGGAAAAGTATGGCACAGGTCAGGGAAAGACTAAAATTTACACAGAGCATGTTGATGCAGATCATGTAGATGAGCTTGTTGCACTTATCAATAAGTATAAGCCAGACATAGTTATGAATATTGCCCTTCCTTACCAGGATCTCACAATTATGGATGCCTGCTTAGAGACAAAGACACACTATATGGATACAGCAAACTATGAACCACCAGAAACAGCACACTTTGAGTATTCATGGCAGTGGGCCTACAAGGAAAAGTTTGAGAAGGCTGGTATTTGTGCTCTTCTTGGATCGGGCTTTGACCCAGGTGTTACAGGCGTATTCTCAGCTTATGCTATGAAGCATTATTTTGATGAGATTGAATATATCGATATTCTTGATTGCAATGGCGGTGACCACGGCTATCCTTTCGCTACAAATTTCAACCCTGAAATCAACATTCGTGAAGTGTCTGCAAATGGCAGTTATTGGGAAGATGGACATTGGGTAGAGACTAAGCCAATGGAAATCAAGAGAGAGTACAATTTTGACGGTGTTGGCATGAAGGATATGTACCTTCTTCACCATGAGGAGCTTGAGTCTCTTGGAATTAATATCAAGGGTATCAAGAGAATTAGATTTTTCATGACATTTGGCCAGAGCTATCTCACTCACTTAAAGTGTCTTGAGAACGTTGGAATGACAAGCATTGAGCCTATCGAATTTGAGGGCAAGCAGATTATTCCTCTTCAGTTCTTAAAGGCGGTTCTTCCAGATCCAGCCTCACTTGGCCCAAGAACAAAGGGAAAGACTAACATTGGCTGCATCTTCCAGGGCAAGAAGGATGGCAAGGACGTAAAATACTATGTTTACAACATGTGTGACCACGAGGAAAGCTACAAGGAAGTTGGATCACAGGCTGTATCATATACAACAGGTGTACCTGCTATGATAGGCGCGATGATGATTCTGAAGGGCCTCTGGAATCAGCCAGGTGTCCACAATATTGAGGAGTTTGACCCAGATCCATTCATGGATGAGCTCAACAAGAACGGTCTTCCTTGGGTTGAGGACTTTAATCCTGTTCTTGTGGACTGATTATTGAATCAGAATTGAATCATAATTAAATAATAATCGAATATGAATTGAATAATAATTGAATCATAATTAAATAATAATCGAATATGAATTGAATAATAATTGAATATGAATTGAATAATTATTGAATATGAATTGAATAATTATCAATAACAATTTAAGATGATTCTTTAAAATTATAGCTAGAAAGAAATCCGGCTCCTGCTTGGGGCTGGATTTACTTTTATTAAGGAGTTTTGAATGAAAGAAGTTAATGGCATAAATCTTGAGAATATACATACACCAGCTTATCTGCTCGATGAAAGGCTTTTGGTCAAGAATTTGGACTTGCTTAAGAGAGTTGAGGATGAGACTGGTGCAAAGATTCTGCTGGCACAAAAGGGATTTTCCATGTTTCATGTATATCCTATTATTTCTAAGTATCTTGCTGGAACTACAGCTAGTTCCTTCTATGAGGCTAAGCTTGGCGCTGAGGAATTTGGCGGCGAGACTCATATATTTGAGCCGGCATACAGCGATGAAGATATAGACCAGATTTTAGAAGTGGCAGATTCTATCGTATTTAACTCGATTGCTCAGCTCGGCAAATATAAAGAAAAAGCCCTGGCGGCTGGCTGTGAGGTAGGCCTTAGGGTTAATCCAGAGTATGCGGAAGTTGAGAAGGATCTCTATAATCCATGCATTCCTGGCTCTAGGTTTGGAGTTACAAGGGCGGTTCTTGATGCAGGTCTTGCGGCTAATCCTGATCTACTTGATGGAGTCTCTGGCATTCACTTTCACTGCATGTGCGAGCAAAATTCAGATACTCTTGACCATGTGCTGGATCATGTGGAAGAAAAATTTGCCGAATATTTTAGTATGGACTCTATAAAGTGGATAAACTTTGGAGGTGGCCATCACATAACCAGACCGGACTACGACATAGAATTGCTTGAAAAATGTATTAAAAGAATGGCTGACAAGTATCATGCACAGATTTATCTTGAACCAGGGGAAGCTGTAGGCCTAAATACTGGATTTATGATTACAAAGATTACGGATATTAGGGAGCCTGTTGAAGTTGGAGATGGCCTTATTGTGAGACCAGCTATTTTAGATGCATCTGCAGCCTGTCATATGCCAGATGTATTGGAAGTGCCTTACAAACCTGAAATTATAGGCGCAAAGGAGCCGGGTCAGGCTGCTTACAC
>CAMUXE010000019.1 GCA_947164605.1 uncultured Lachnospiraceae bacterium
GGTGGTGTGAGAGGTCGGAATTTCTCACTTGTGAGAAATTCCTCCTACTCGATTTTTTGAGGAAGCAGGGGCATAAAAAAATGTATGCAGCTGCTTATTTTTTTGATTTTTTCACTTTACAATTTTTCATCTTTTTGCTATACTAATCCTAATTATAAGTGATACTGTCATTTAAAAGAGACATGTGCCTTACTTTTAGATTGGATTTGTGTTTTATGAGATTAGATAAGTACTTAAAGGTTTCAAGACTGATAAAGAGAAGAACTGTTGCCAATGACGCATGTGATGCAGGCAGGGTTACATTGAACGACAAGGTTGCTAGAGCTTCTGCGGACGTGAAAATCGGAGATGTTATCGGAATTGAATTTGGTAATAAGAGTGTTAAGGTTAAGGTCCTTGATGTGAAAGAGACAATTCACAAAGAGGATGCCAATGATATGTTTGAATACCTTTAAGGGTTAAGAGGTTTGTAGATGATAGAATCAAGGTGGGAGCTTGCTCATAAGAAGAAAAAGAAGAGGCTTGATGATAGAATCAGTTTCTTTCTCTTACTTGTGATCGTTCTTACGGTAGCATTTTCTTCATGGCGTGCAAAGATGTCAATTGAAGCCAAAAATGCTGAGTATCAAAGTAAGATTGAATCAATTCAGAGTAAGATTGAAGAGCAGGATAAAAGAACTGAAGAGCTTGATGAATACAAGGTTCATGTGAAGACTAAACAGTTCGCAGAAGAAGTTGCTAAAGAGAAATTTGGATTGATATATCCTAATGAATTAGTTTTAAAGCCTGAAAAATAAGCTGCCGATTCACTTTATGTGATGCGACAGCTTATTTTCTTTTATACAGAGGTGCATAAGGTGAAGGATAAGTTCTTAAAAGACGTTTTTAAATACATAGATGATAATAAAATGCTAGAAGACTTTGACAGCCTGCTTGTAGGTTTGTCAGGTGGAGCTGATTCAACATGCTTGCTCCTTGTCTTGTCTGAATACAAGAGGCTTTACAGACCTAATTTGAGACTTATTGCTTGTCATATAAATCACATGATAAGAGGCGATGAGGCTTACAGAGACCAGGAATTCGCTAGGCAGCTGGCTTTAGGCTTAGAATGTGAATTTGTTTTAAAAAGTATCGATGTGCCTGCTTTGGCTGACAAAGAGAAACTGAGTGAGGAGGAAGCCGGCAGAGATGCTAGGTACAAAACATTTGCCGAGCTGGCAGATAGCTATGAGGCAGGAATAGCCGTTGCTCATCACTTAAATGATCAGGCAGAAACCATTCTCATGCATATGCTAAGAGGGGCTGGACTTGGTGGAATGACTGGAATGAGACCTGTCAGCGGACGATTGATAAGACCCTTGCTAGGCAAGACAAGAGATGAGATTGAGGACTTTTTGGCTGAGTGTGGACAGGATTTTATCACAGATTCAACTAACCTTGAAAATGAGTATTCAAGGAATAAGTTCAGGAATATTATTATGCCTAAGCTTGATGAAGCAATGCCAGGTGCTGTCAGGCATATCGCTGAACTTGGAACTGAACTTGCCAGTGTGGATGATTTTATTGACAAGGAGGCTAAACAGCTTATGGCCAGATTCGTGGATTTTAAAGAGTCTGCGGGCATAAGCCTTGTCACTATTAAGAATATTGAAGAGTTGAGAGAGTTTGATTCCGTCCTTCTTAAAAGGCTTTTATTAGGGCTTTTGATAAGGCTTGCAGGCAATAGCAAGGATATATACAGGGCTCACGTTTTAAGTCTTTATGACCTCTTATGGGCTCAGTCTGGCAAGATGATTAATCTGCCTTACTCGATGACGGCAAGAAAAAGCTTTGAAAATATCTACCTTGAGAGAAGCACGCTTGAAAAGGGCATGTATAAAAAGGACATGCTTGAAAAGGGTATACTTGATAAAGGCATACCTGAAAAGGGCATGCTAAAAGAGGATTTAGGGCCTATGAGCCCGGTCGAGAAGGATGATGTTCAGGGAGAGACAGACTTGTACAGACTTCCCTTTATTGAGGCGGGGAACTTTGAGAAGAGGCTTGATTTTGGCGCCTATAAGATTGAAATTCAGATTTTGACTCAGAATGAAGAATTTAATTATAGAGATAATATGGTGACTAAAATCTTTGATTATGATAAAATAAACAATACGCTTGTTTTTAGAAGAAGGCAAATAGGCGACTATATGGTAATTAATAAAGAGGGCAACAAGGCCAAGCTAAAGAAAATCTTTATTGAAAAGAAAATTGACGAGAGTCAAAGAGATAAGATTCTTTTGCTTGCACTCGATGATACAAGTCAGGTGCTTCTGGCTGATGGCGTAAGGCGCTGCTTTGGTTATCATGTAGATAAGGAAAGCAAAAGAATTCTCCTTATCAGGAAAATAGACTCTTAGACTGAAATCTCTGGCTCTATGTAAAATATATAAGAGTTAATAAAAAGAGAAGAGAAAATAAAAGAGAAAATAAAAGAGAGAATAAAAGAGTAATTAAAAGAGAAATTAAAACAGAAAAGGAAAGAAAAGGAAAGAGGTTTATGAATCAGGGAAAATCAAATCCACAGTTGAAGATAGGTAGACTCTTGATACTCTTATGTATCACAGTGGGGCTTTACTTATTCTTCTTTTCACAGACAAATCAGACTAGTGCTGGCGACTATTACATGTCAAACTTCACTCAGGACTTGAAGGAAGACAGGATTGAAATGGTCTATATCAAGCAGAATGCCGAAGTACCAACTGGTGTAATAACAATCAGCTTTAAAGATACTTCAAAGAAGTCTGCAATGCTTTATGTGTCTGATATCAATGAGATTCAGAAGGAACTTGATAACAAGAATGTAACTTACTATGTGAAAAATGTTTCACACCAGATGAATTTAGTAACTATTATTCTTCCTGTAGTATTGTGCTCTGTTATACTTGTAGGCTTTATGATCCTTACAACTAGACAGATGGGTGGAGGCAGCGGCTCCAAGATGATGGACTTTGGAAAGAGCCATGCTAGGAGAATTGATGTCGATGATAATGAGTTCACATTTGACAATGTGGCTGGCCTTGCAGAGGAAAAGGAAGAGCTTGAGGAGATAGTTGATTTCCTTAAGGATCCTGTCAAGTATAATGCACTGGGAGCTAGAATTCCTAAGGGAGTCATACTTACTGGCAGACCTGGTACAGGTAAGACCCTTCTTGCAAAGGCTGTTGCAGGTGAGGCAAAGGTTCCATTCTTTAGTATATCTGGTTCTGATTTCGTTGAGATGTTCGTCGGCGTAGGTGCTTCAAGAGTTAGAGACCTCTTCGGTGAAGCTAAGAAGAATGCTCCATGTATCATCTTTATCGATGAAATCGATGCTGTTGCAAGACAGAGAGGTACTGGTATGGGCGGTGGCCATGATGAGAGAGAACAGACTCTCAACCAGATGCTTGTTGAGATGGATGGTTTCAGCGTGAGCGAGGGTATTATCGTAATCGCGGCAACTAACAGGGTTGATATCCTTGATCCAGCTATCTTAAGACCAGGTAGATTTGACAGAAAGATTGCTGTTTCTAGCCCAGATGTGGCTGGCAGACTTGATATCTTAAAGGTTCATTCAGCAAAGAAGCCACTTGCAGATGATGTTAACTTGGAAAATGTAGCTAGAACTACTGCAGGCTTTACTGGTGCGGATCTTGAGAATCTTATGAATGAGTCGGCTATCAGAGCTGCAAGAAATAATAGAAAGTATATCACTAACGAGGATATTCTTGATTCCTTTGTCAAGGTTGGTATAGGTACAGAGAAGAAGAGCAGAATTATATCTGACAAGGAGAAGAAGATTACTGCTTACCATGAGTCAGGACATGCTATTCTTTTCCACCTCCTTCCAGATGTGGGCCCTGTACATACAATCTCAATCATACCTACTGGAATGGGAGCTGCAGGCTACACAATGCCACTCCCAGAGAAAGATGAAATGTTTAACACTAAGGGAAAGATGATTCAGAACATAATTGTCAGCCTTGGCGGCAGAGTTGCGGAAGAGTTAGTATTTGACGACGTCACAACTGGCGCATCTCAGGATATTAAGCAGGCTACTAAGACAGCCAGAGATATGGTTACAAAGTATGGATTTTCTGAAAAACTTGGCCCTATAGATTACAACTCAGATGGCGATGAGGTATTTATAGGCCGTGATTTGGCTCACCAGAGACCTTTCGGTGAGAATATTGTGGCTACTATTGATGAGGAAGTTAAGGCTATTATCGACGACTGCTATGCTAAGGCGAGAAAGATAATCACTGAGAACAGGGATGTGCTTGATCGCAGTGCAGAGCTCCTTATTGAGAAGGAAAAGGTGACAAGAGAAGAGTTTGAGGCTCTCTTTGATTAAAGCAAGACTTAAGATTGTTCACAAAAAATGCTGGAGTTTTATGCAGTATGCACAAAAAAATATGTAAAAATTGTGCATGTTTGTGAACACTTATAGGGGGTCTGGTGTTATTATAATTAAGTAAAAACCCCCAATACATTATATATTTTGCTACACCCTAGATAGAGAGATTTATCTCCTATGCGAGGTTGAGGACATCCATTCCCCCATGGATGTCCTTTTTTCTTGCTTTTTATAGCAAGAAGATATAAAATAAAACGGAATGTAATTTAAGCAAAATCTGATTGAAAAAGGTGTATTATGCAAGTTTTTAAAGATATCGCTGATCTCGATGTCAATATCAAAAAGCTTTTATATATGTGTAATTCGCGCCCAGTGTTTCACCCTGAACTTCTAATGTCGGATGGTACTGATAATTATAGGAGTCCTAGTTCATGTGAAGCTGGAGATATGGTTGCTTTGAGACTTAGAACTGGCAAGTTCAATGTAGACAGAGCTTATCTTGTCATAGATAACGAAGAGATTCTTATGTCTAAGTCTAAGACAGATGAATGGTTTGATTATTACGAGACATCTATCAAGGTTAAGGAAACAACCATATACTACTACTTTAAGGTAGTTACAGCACATAACAGTTTTTATTACTATAACCAGATTGGCCCTTCAAGAGACGTCAATCCTTATTATAATTTTGAGATTATTCCTGGTTTTAAGGTTCCTGAATGGGCAAAGGGAGCTGTAATGTACCAGATTTTTGTAGATCGTTTTTATGATGCGGATAAGAGCAATAATGTCCTTAACCGTGAGTATGCCTATATAGGAGATCATGTCAATCATGTGGATGATTGGTATCAGAATCCTGCAAGAATGGGAATTAGAGAATTCTATGGCGGAGATTTAGAGGGAGTTTATGAAAAACTTGACTACCTGTCAAATCTCGGAGTGGATGTTATTTACTTTAACCCTCTTTTTGTGTCGCCTTCTAATCATAAGTATGATATACAGGATTATGACCATATTGATCCTCACTACGGCAAGATTGTCCGTGATGGGGGCAAGGTGCTCGACGAGCTTGACTTTAACAATTCACACGCAAGCAAATATATAAGTCGTGTGACAGATCCTAAGAATCTTGAAGCCAGCAATGAATACTTTGCTAAGCTTGTTGAAGAAATTCACAAAAGAGGTATGAAGGTTATCATAGATGGTGTTTTTAATCACTGCGGCTCTTTCAATAAATGGCTTGACAGGGAACACCTCTACAGCGCAAGCAATTCTGAGTATGATGACGGTGCATATGAGTCATATGACAGCCCTTATCACGACTTTTTTAAGTTCTATAGCGATATATGGCCTAACAATGGTTCATATGATGGCTGGTGGGGGCACGATACGCTTCCTAAGCTCAATTACGAGGGATCTAGTAAGCTGGAGGACTATATATTAAAAATCGGTGAAAAGTGGGTTAGTGTACCTTATAACTGTGATGGTTGGAGACTTGATGTAGCTGCTGACTTAGGCAACGGAGAGGAATACAATCACAAGTTTTGGGCTAAGTTTAGAGAGCGTGTAAAGGCGGCAAATCCTAATGCTATCATCCTTGCGGAGCACTACGGCGATTCTAAGGCTTGGTTGTCAGGTGGACAGTGGGATACAGTCATGAACTATGATGCCTTTATGGAGCCTATCACCTGGTTTTTGACAGGTATGGAAAAGCATAGTGATGAGTTCAGAGAAGATATGATGGGGAATCCAGCATACTTCTGGGGTGCTATGCGCCACAATATGTCTAGAATGGGCTCATTGCCTGTTTCTGTGTCCATGAATGAACTTTCAAATCACGACCATTCTAGATTCCTTACAAGGACTAATCATACTGTCGGAAGAACTGCGACTCTTGGTCCTGAAAAGGCTGATGAGGGCGTAGATAAGAGAGTATTTATGGAAGCTGTTGTCATGCAGATGACATGGCCTGGAGCACCTACCATTTACTATGGCGATGAAGCGGGCCTGTGTGGATGGACAGACCCAGACAATAGAAGAACTTATCCATGGGGAAGGGAAGACTTGAATTTAATAGGTTTCCATAAGGAGATTATCAAGGTCCATAAGGCTCATGATGTGTTTAAAAATGGCTCTTTGATCGAGCTTTTATCTGATAAGGACTTTTTATCTTATGGCAGATTTACAGATACTGAAGCTGCCATAATTATTATCAATAACTCTGATGATGAGAGAAGAGAAAAGATTCCTGTAAAACTCACTGGTGTAGATAAAAATGTTGACTTTGAGCAGCTTTTTGTCACTTACGACAATATATACAGCAGTGCGCCGCTTTGGTACAGCCAGAATGATGGTTATGTAGAAATTGGAATTAGAGCCCATTCAGCTCTTATTCTTAAAAATATGTAGACGAGGATTATTATGAGTAAGAATAATACAGAAGAAAATTCAATGATAAAGATTAGCAAAAAATCGAGATTTGTACACAGATTTCGTGGCTTTGCGATTGGTGTAGTAGTTGTTGCGGTACTTGCAGTTGGTTCAATTTGTGCTATCAAGTTTGTCTCAATCAACAAGGTTAACGATAAGAATAAAGCAACTCAGGCAGTAGTTGCTTCTGGTCCGGCTGCAACTACTGCTGCAGATTCTGACCAGATAAAAAAGGCAGACAGCGCTGTTACAAATGCTACAACTCAGGCAGCTGTTCCAGCGAGCGGAAAGTTAAGCTTTAGTTCAAAGGCTGAGAAGACAGAATTAACAAGCAAGGATGCCCTTAAGGATACTGTATTTGTAGGTGATTCAGTCATGTATGGTATATCCTTCTATAAGTATCTTGACGAGGCCAATGTTGTGGCTGATCAGAATATGACAGCTTCCAATGCATCTAATAAAGTCTCTGATATCACTAAGAGTAACCCTAAGAATGTAGTAATTATGCTCGGTTTGAATGATGCAAACTATCAGGGCAAGAAGGCTGAGGATGTTGCTTCTTCAATCGAGAGCCTTGTTAAGTCTATTAAGTCAGCAAATTCAGCAACTAAGGTTTATGTTATGTCTGTTTTACCTGTAACACAGGCTTTTGAGAGCGGAAATGGTGTTTATGTTAAGCAGTCTTTCCTCAATGATCTGAACAAAAACCTTGAGTCTAAGGCAGCTAGTGCTGGATACAGTTACATAGATGCAGCCAGCGCATTTGCCGATAATACTGGTTACATGGATGCAACTTATACAAGTTCTGGAAGTAATATTAAGGCTGAGTATTATCCTTTTCTTCTTAACAGCGTGTCTAAGCTTGTGACAGGTAGATAATATGAGAGTACATGTGCTAACACTTTTTCCTGAGATGATAGAAAATGCGCTTAATACAAGTATTACTGGCAGAGCTATTGAGAAGGGACTCTTAGAGATAGATGCTATCAATATCAGGGATTATTCCCATGACAAGCATTTTAAGGTGGATGATTATACCTACGGAGGTGGCGCAGGTCTTCTCATGAAGGCTGAGCCAGTTTGTGAGGCTTATGATGCTTTGACTGAAAAGCTAGGAAAGAAGCCAAGAGTTGTCTTTATGACACCAGTAGGTGAGACTTTTAGTCAGAAGAAGGCTGAAGAGCTGGCCAAAGAGGAAGACCTTACAATACTTTGTGGTCACTATGAGGGCATTGATGAGCGTGCTCTCGACGAGATAGTGACGGATAGAATATCAATAGGGGATTATGTCTTGACTGGAGGTGAACTTGCCTCTCTTGTCGTAATCGATGCTGTGTCAAGACTGGTTCCAGGTGTCTTACATAATGATATATCAGCAGACACAGAAAGCTTTAACAATGGACTTTTGGAGTATCCTCAGTTTACAAGACCTGAAAGCTTCAGAGGCCGCAAAGTTCCTGAAGTCCTCCTGTCAGGTGACCACAAAAAGGTTGATGATTGGCGCTTTCAGCAATCTTTAATAAGGACAGCCCGCTTTAGACCTGATTTGTATATAAAATTTTCAGATGACAATGAGGCTATTAAAGAGTATTATAATAAGCATAAAGAACTTGAAGAGGAGATTTCAAGAATACTTAAAAGTGAGGTTTAGCTATGAGAAAATCAGATATTAAAAAATTTGATAAATTGATTTCTCTTAAGTCTAATGAGATTCTGCACACTTTTTTGGAATTGGTAGATGGCATATTTGCAATTTATGATAAGAAAACAGACTCTTTCTCAGCATTTGATGTTCAAGATACAGAATGTAGAGTTATAGAAGAAACTACTTTTACAGATTGGTATAATGAATCTATTTCGAGTGGCAGAGTTAGTGATAATACTAAAAATGCCTTCAAAAATTTCTACGATGAGATGCTGACTTGCACCAGTGCGGTTGAGGGTGAGTATCAGTACAAAATTAATGACAATGGTGAATATTCATGGTGGCTTGCAAAAGCTAAGCCATTTATCGATCAAGATGGCGATGAGAAAGTCGTTGTTGTGTATAACCTCCTTGGACAGGCTAAGATAGATGAAGATAATTATTATAATTCAGAGGAACAGCTTGATCCAGGAACTGGAATACTTAACAAGAGAGCTATACTTGAATATACAACAAAGCTGTTGAATTCTCATCCTGCCTACCATGTCACTATGGCAATAATCGATGTAGATGATTTCAAGAATGTAAATGACGAATATGGCCATATGGTAGGAGATCAGGTGCTTAGAGACGTTGCGGCTATTATTAAAGATGTTGTTAGCAACAATGGTATGGTCGGAAGAATCGGCGGAGATGAGATGTTCATTGTCTCAAAGAAGCTTGAATCCAATGATCAGATTAGAGAAATTCTTAGAGAAATTAGAAATAGGGTTAGCATCCTCTATAAGGGCAATGAAGATAGACCTTCATTGACAGTTTCTATAGGTGCATCATCTTATCCGGATGACGGCAGAGAGTACGATGATTTGTTCAAAATAGCAGATAAGATGCTGTATCTCGCCAAGGAAAAGGGTAAAAACCGTTATATAATCTATACTCCAGAATTGCATAAGGATTACGTGACAGGTGATGTAGATAAGATTTCATACAACAATTCATATCTTATGTACAAGATTAGAAAGCTGCTTATGATCAACCAGATTATAGGCAATATTATTCAGGAGACTCCAGAGAGTCTTGATATTTTGTATGATAAGATTTCTGAGGCTTTTGATATTGACAGTATCTACATCTATAAGGGTGAGAAGTGGAAGACAGCTACTGTTGAGGTCCTCTATGAGAATGAAAATGCCAAGGTTTTAAGACAGACTTGTGTTAACAACTGGAAGGCTTGTGGAGAGTCCTTTAATGAGACTGATTATGTAAATCTTCAGTTTGTTGAGACTTTTAAAAATGATGGCATCAAAGCTATAGATAATGTCAACTTCTTGGAGAAAACTGCACCAGATGCAAGAAAGACTCTTAATGAACTTGGTATTAAGCAGGGTGTAGATTACTTCTTAAGAGATGAAGATGCTGATGAATACTACATTATTGCTTTTAACAGAAATAAGCTTATGTCAAAGATATCAGATTCAGACTTAACTTACTTTGCTCTGCTTGGCAATATAATCTGCAATTACATAGTTAAGAGAGACAAAGAAAAGTGATTCATGCTATAAGTGATAGAACCTAATAATAGATGCTAAGAGTATTAAAAGCTTAGAGGCTTTAAATGTTTTAAAGGATTAAACAAATGTGTTTAAAAAGGCTGACAGTGTACTTGAGGAAAACTCAAGCATTCTGTCAGCCTTTATTTTTTATGATGATTTGCTTTGCTTATAGCCTTTTTTCTTCCTTGTCATTTATATTGCATGTAAACTTTGCATGAAGCAAAGTTTGCTTATTTCTACGTTACTTCTGACCGATTTTTTCAAGTTTGGCAAGTATAGTGTCACGGCTGAGACTGTTGAGTTGGTCAGCCTTTTCCTTTAGGTCTTCTATCTTGTCGTAGAGGTCTAGTCCTAAGTAGTAGTAGGCTAGAGATTCGTAGTGCTTTGTCACGTCTGAACCTGAATCTATGGCAAATTCAAGAAAGGAAGCAGCAAGATCAAGTTTTTCAGCCTCTAAAAGACAGTCGGCTATCTTGCTTGTAAGACGACAAAACTTTGAAAAGTTGTCATCACACTCAGTTAGGTAGGGCAGATTGGCTACACCATAGCTGAGCTTTAGGTCTGTATTGCTGATGCCTGTGAGGTTTACTATTGGAGCCTTGCTCAGTTCCTTGTATTCGGCGTAGTAATTTGAGCTTGATTCAGGCATATCGCAAATGTTTAAAAGCTTATCGGGGATGTGGATGTAGACTATGTCATCGAGGCTTTTCTTCCTCACAGTATTGGCCTCTTTTTCCTTCTCCCAAAATTCCTCGTTGGATAGCTGATTTTTTTTTGAATTTCTTCTTAGCAGAAATTGAAATATGACAATTAATATTATAAAATAGGGCAGTATTAAATGCATTCTTTAACCTCGTTTATAAATTGTGGTTATGAAATCATGAAATAAGACTTAAATAAAGGTTATCGGCATGGCCGAATACCGGAAAGAGAATAATATGATCAATTTTAGAAGTAAGAAAAACAAAAGAATTTTGTCTGCAGTTATCATTATCATTCTAATTATTGCCATGGTTGTACCTATGGTATTTGCAATGATTCCATAATAGATATAATAAAACATTTACTGGAGATAATCAATTGAAGCTAGGTAAAATTAGCAATGCGGTGCTTGACAGGTCAGTGATTAAAAGACTTGGAAGTCTCGCAGGAAAAAAGAAAGAAAAGATAAGGCCAGGCATGGATGCGGGGCTTTTAGAAGTCGAGGCAGGCCAGATTGCCATGTCAATAGAAACTGGCCAGCACGCAGCAATCAGCGCTTTTAACAACCTTTATGTCTCAG
This sequence comes from uncultured Lachnospiraceae bacterium, assembly GCA_947164605.1. GTDB lineage: Bacteria > Bacillota > Clostridia > Lachnospirales > Lachnospiraceae > CAMUXE01. Next base: position 11,286 of record CAMUXE010000019.1, read on the forward strand.
GAGCAATCCCTAAGACAGTTGAGTGTTCCATAAGTCTTGCCGAGTCTGACAGAGAGATAAAGCTCAGAAAGATTGAGGACCAGCTTGCTGCTGATATAGCCATGGTTGATGCTACTGTTCTCGGCGGTGAGACAATCGTGTCAAATGCTGTGAATAAGCCATTGGTTACTGTATGTGCCCTGGGCCAAAAGAAGTACAGCTTAGCTTATGAGCCAAAGGCTGGCGATGACATTATCATGACCAAGTATATAGGCATGGGAGGCGTGAGAAGCCTTATTGAAGCTAAGAGAGAAGAAATCCTTGAAAGATTACCTCTAGATTACCTTGAAAAAGCCTATGGAAGCAGAAGCGACTTGCTTATTGCTAAGGAGGCTATGGCTTGCATTGACAAGGCTTCCTATATGCATGATGCCTCTAAAGGGGGAATTTTGGCAGCACTATGGGACTTGGGTCAGTACTTGAATATGGGCTTTAGCGTTGATATGAGGAAGATCAGTGTATCGCAAGCAATCATTGAGGTTTGCGAGATATTTGACATAAATCCTTATCACCTAGATTCTACGGGATGTTTGTTGATGACATCACCACGAGGATGTGATATACTAGATATATTAAATGGGTGTGGTCTTAAAGCAAGTATTATAGGCACATTGCAAGATGGCAATGAGCGTATTCTAATAAATAACGAGGATAAGAGATATCTTGACGAGCCACAGCCTGATGAAATTACGAAATATGTATAGCGAGGATGAATCATGAGAGAAGAGATACTCAATATTCTTGAGAAAAACAGTCGAATTGATATAAAAGATATGGCAGTAATGCTTGGCACTACTGAAATTGAAGTCGCGAATACTATTGCGGATATGGAGAAAGAACATATTATATGTGGATACAATACTATCATCGATTGGGACAAGACCAGTGAAGAGAAGGTTACAGCCCTGATTGAAGTTAAGGTTACACCTCAGAGAGGATTAGGCTTTGACAGTATTGCACAAAGAATTTATCAATTTGACGAGATTACATCTTGCTATCTCATGTCTGGTGGTTTCGACTTTACAGTAATCATCGAGGGAAAGACTATGAAGTCTGTAGCACAGTTTGTCGCGAATAAGCTGGCACCCCTTGACTCAGTACTTAGCACATCTACACACTTCGTTTTAAAGAAGTATAAGGATTACGGCAAGGTACTTGATGCACCTGTAAAAGACGAAAGGATGTTAGTTACACCATGAGAAACCCACTGAATAAAAAGATTGTAAATATCGAGCCATCTGGTATTAGAAAGTTTTTTGATATTGTAAACGATATGCCTGATGCAATTTCTTTAGGTGTTGGTGAGCCTGATTTTGACACACCATACAATGTCAGAGAAGAAGGCATTTACGCCCTGGAAAAGGGTAGAACTTTCTACACATCCAATGCTGGTCTCAAAGAATTGAGAGTTGAAATTACCAAGTACATAGATCGCAAATATGACCTTCACTATGACCCTATGAAGGAGGTTATGGTGACTGTTGGAGGAAGTGAAGCTATCGATGTAGCTTTGCGCTGTATGTGTGATCCTGGAGATGAGGTTCTCATTCCTCAGCCTTCATATGTATCATACATCCCATGTGCTGTTATGGCTGATGCTGTACCTGTACCAATTGAGCTCAAGGTTGAGAATAAGTTTAAACTTACGCCTGAGGAGCTTGAGGAGCACATTACAGATAAGACTAAGGTCTTGATTCTGCCATTTCCAAATAATCCAACAGGCGCTATTATGACTAAAGAGGAGCTTGAAGCTTTAGTTCCTATCATCTTAAAATATGATTTGATGGTTATTACCGATGAAATCTATTCGGAGTTGACATACGGCAGAAGTCATTATTCATTTGCTGCTATTCCTGGCATGAAGGAGAGGACAGTCATGATCAATGGCTTCTCCAAAGCATTTGCCATGACTGGCTGGAGATTGGGATATGCCTGTGCTCCTGAGATAATCATGAAACAGATGATTAAACTTCACCAGTTCGCAATTATGTGTGCGCCAACAAATAGCCAGTTTGCTGCTGTTGAGGCCTTGAGAAACTGCGATGATGATGTGAAACGCATGACTGAAGCTTATAATCAGAGAAGAAGATTTCTTCTCAACGCTTTTAAAGAGATGGGAATTGATTGCTTTGATGCAGAGGGAGCATTTTATGTTTTCCCTTCAATAAAAAAATTCGGATTGACATCCGATGAATTCGCTACCAAGCTTTTGATGGAGCAGAAGCTGGCAGTGGTTCCAGGCACAGCATTTGGTGCTAGTGGAGAGGGATATGTTAGAATTTCTTACGCATATTCAATTGAAAGCCTCAAGGAAGGCCTTTCGAGAATTAAAAAATTTATTGATAGTCTCTAAGAATGGAGGATGTTTATGGCAATTAACGTAGAGTATATTAATCCTTTCCTTGCTGCGGCAACGAGTGTTGTGAGGGATATCAGTCAGATAGAGATGAAGATTGGAAAGCCATATCTTCGCGCAACTGAATTCGAGAGCGATTCAGTTATCATTATGATTGGTATCACAGGTGAGATGAGAGGACAGGTCCTTCTTTCCCTATCTTATGATAATGCTTTGACTATGGCTTCTAAGATGATGATGGGGATGCCTGTCAATGATTTGGATGATATGGCTATCAGTGCTATCAGCGAGCTTGGCAATATGATTATGGGTAATGCAGCAACTGTATTCTCGACAAAGGGAATTGCAATTGATATCACACCACCTACACTTTGCAGAGGTAATATTAAGCTTTCTCAGTCTTATGCAAGTAATATCTGTGTGCCACTCGATGGAGATGTGCTTCAGATGAATATTGATATTGCTATCAGGAATGAGTGATTAGATGTTAAACATTGTTTTACATGAACCAGAAATACCTGCAAATACAGGTAATATAGGACGCAGCTGTAAGGCTACAGGAACTAGATTACACCTTATAGGACCCCTTGGCTTTTCTTTATCAGACAAGATGCTTAAGAGGGCAGGAATGGACTATTGGAAAACTCTTGATGTGACTGTCTATGACGATTATGAGGATTTTCTGGCTAAGAATCCTGATGCACTTTCAAAGATGTATTATGCAACTACTAAGGCTCATAAATGCTATTCTGATGTCTCATACGAGGATGGGGCCTATATTATGTTTGGCAAGGAGAGCGCTGGAATACCAGAGGAGATATTGGTTGATAATGAGGAGAGATGCGTGAGAATCCCTATGGGACACGATATCAGATCGCTTAACCTGTCTAATTCGGTTGCGATAGTTCTCTATGAGGCCTTAAGACAGAATAATTTCTTTGATCTTGAGGAAGCTGGGGAGCTGCACAGACTTCACTGGAAGGAATAGAGTTTTTTTTCCTTACCTGAGTCTAAAGCTAAAAGGGGCTGAATGAAAATATTTAGCTCAATAAATTAAATAAGACTTGATTTAGATATTATTAGATAATTAAAAGCTTGGCTTTTTGCTTAAACCCATTAGGGTAGGCAAAAGACCAAGCTTTTTCTTTTATAGATATTAGGCTTTAAGCTTTAAGTTTTAAGCCTTAAGCCTTTAAGATTTAAGATTTAAGCCTTTATACCAGCTTCAAGGTGAAGACAAATTCTGTACCTACACCTTCAGTGCTTATTACGTCTATATTTTCGCCGTGGGCATTTACTATCTCTTTAACGATAGCAAGACCAAGACCAGAGCCCTTTTTGTCGCGGCCTCTTGAGGTGTCAGACTTATAGAAACGGTTAAAAATCTTGTCTATAGATTCCTTAGAGATACCACAGCCTGTATCTTTGATGGATATTCTTGCTTTGTCGGTTGTCTCAGAAACAGATATATAAATCTGAGAATTGTCCTTGCTAAACTTGATTGCATTGTCAATTAGGTTGTAGATAACCTGGCCAATCTTTACCTTGTCAGCGTGTACTTCCTCTTTTTCAGCCTCAAATGTGAGGTCGAATTTGATGTGACGCTTCTTGCAGCGCCCCTCAAAGGTTTCAAGAGTGTGCTTGATCAAGGAATTGATATCAAAGTCGCTTAATTCAAGCTTTACAGATGACGGATCGAGCTCGTTGAGCAGGAGTATATTGTTGGTCAACTTGGTTAAGCGGTCTGTCTCAAAAAGAATTATATTGATGTACTTGTTGGTCATCTCAGGAGGTATAGTGCCGTCTTCGATAGCTTCCAGATAGCCCTTGATAGAGGTTAGAGGAGAGCGGAAATCATGCGAAATATTGGACAGGAAGGCCTGCTGGAATTCGTCCAGATTGTTGATCTTGTCGGCCATATACTCCAGAGATGAGGCTAGAAGCCTGAACTCATCGTTATATTTAATCTTAGTCTTGTATGAGAAGTTGCCCTTGCCGTACTCGCTGATTACGTTAGATAGCTGAGTGATAGGACGGTGCACATTAGTTGTGTAGAGTATGATAAAGCTTAGATTGAGAATAAGCATTAACATAAGGGTGTAGTAGTTGGTGTTAAAGACAGTATAGACACGGTCTACAATACTTGACTTAGATCTTGTCACAAGGACATAACCGTTAACTACATAGGAGTTAACTATCGGTGCGTATGTGATTAGATAGTCTTCTTTTAAATAACCGTAGAAGTTGGATACAATCTTGTGATCATTGCCAAAATCACTTGGGTTGAAGTGACTGATCTTATAATAGTGGGTCTGACCACAAGAGAGATAATCGGTATCCAATGTAATTTCACCATCATTCTTGACAAATACTATTCTGTCGTTTGAGAGTGAAGCAGTGGAGGAGAGTATTTTTTCAATTTTGGCCTTTTCGAGCTGATCAGTCTCAGATACATTACCGCTGTATTCTGAAGCTATTGTGACAGCCTGACGGTACATATCAGATGCTTCCTGGTTAATAATCTGATTATAGTCTATTCTAAAACAGAAGTAGTTAACGCCTGCAAATCCCAAAATTGCAACAAAGAGATAGACAAGCAGGTGCTTTGATAACAATGTAAATCTCATGCTAAAACCTCATGCTAAAACTTTATGCTAAAACCTTATGTTAAAACCTTATGTTAAAACCTTATGTTAAAACCTTCGCTTTAATTTATGTCATAAATCATGTTTAAATTTATGTCTTAATTTATGTTTTAATATATGTCTATTATTTAGTTACAAACTTATATCCAACGCCCCAAACTGTCTCTATAGACCAGTGAGGATTGTCATTGATCTTTTCACGGATTCTCTTAATATGGACGTCAACTGTTCTTGTGTCGCCAAGATACTCATATCCCCAGATGTTATCGAGAAGTTGTTCTCTTGTGAAGACTTGATTTGGAGATGAGGCTAAAAAGTAAAGCAATTCCAGTTCTTTTGGAGGCATTTCGATAGATTTGCCGTTAAAGATAACTGAATAGTTGCTGATATTAATCTCAAGGTCAGGGTAGGATACAGACTGAGGACTGTTGGCATCAGTCTTTGAGCTTGTTTCTTCGCTCTTGTTAGAGTAGCGTCTGAGAACAGCCTTAACTCTGGCAACAAGTTCCTTGGTCTCAAATGGCTTAATCATATAGTCGTCAGCTCCAAGCTCTAGGCCGAGCACCTTGTCAAATGTTTCGCCTTTTGCTGAAAGCATGATAATTGGTGTGCTGAAGTCATGTCTTACCTCACGACATACCTGATAACCATCAATGCCAGGCAACATGAGATCAAGAACAATAAGGTCAGGCTTAAAGGTCTTTACCAAGCTGAGAGCTGTCTCTCCGTCATAGGCAATCTGTGTATCGTAGCATTCTTTGGTTAAATAGAGGGATATGAGTTCTGCTATATTCTCATCATCATCCACAATAAGAATTTTCTGTTTTGTTGACATTTTATATATCCTTTCTGTAATAGGCTTATTTTTTAAGCTCGACTATAGTTACACCTGCATCGCCTTCGCCCGGCTTGCCGAGTCTAAAGGACTTAACATATGAAACTGACTTGAGGAAGGTGTGAATACCTCCTCTGAGGGCGCCTGTTCCTTTACCATGGACAACTCTTACTTCGGAAATGCCGGATATGTAAGCGTCATCTAAGTATTTATCAAGTTTGGCACAGGCCTCATCAACGGTGTTTCCAAGTAAGTTAATTTCAGGTTTGATAGAACTTGTCTTATCCATGCGGATTGCACTGGAACCCGAACCTGAGCGCTTGCCTCCAAAGGTTGAACCAAAGGCTCCTTTTGTCTCTTCTTTAGGTTCCTTGTAATTGTCTAGTATTTCCAAGTTTGTAATCTTGGTTTTAGTGTTCATGCTGCCTATGCTGACTGTGACTTCTCCCTTGGTATTGGGCTTGCCACTGACTATTCCGTTAAGGTTCATGCTGATTACTCTTACATGGCAGCCGTCATAGAAGTCTGTCAATTTATGAGACTTGTGAGGGTTGACTGTTTCAGGCTTGGCAGCGGGCTTGCTGTTACGCTTGTTAGTGGTGTTGAGTTTTTCTCTAACAGCTGTTCTTGACTTTTCAAGCTCCTGGATGCTTAGTCCATGCTTGTTCATAGTCTTGATAGTTGTGTCAGCGTATTCCTTGGCCTGTCTTAATATCTCAGCAGCCTCCTCATTGGCCTTTCTTATAATCTTGTCAGTTCTCTCGTCAAGACGTTTATTCTTAGAGTTAAACTCAGCCTTGAGAGCGTTGATTTCACGCTTGTAGGCCTTGATTTCTTCCTGTTCTTTTGCAATAGTAACTCGGCTTGCCTCGAGGTCACTGATAAGGTCCTCAAAGTGAATATCACTGGAATCAATTCGGGCTGAAGCGTCATCGATAATGTCGCTTGTGAGGCCCAATTTTTTAGATATGGCAAATGCATTACTCTTGCCTGGGATACCGATTAAGAGTCTGTATGTAGGCTTGAGCGTAGCTACATCAAATTCACAGCAGGCGTTTTCAACACCTTCAGTATCCAGGGCGTAGACTTTAAGTTCGCTGTAATGGGTTGTTGCCATAGTTGTGATTCCATTTACGTGCAGCTTGTTGAGAATGGATGTCGCAAGGGCAGCTCCCTCTATAGGATCTGTACCAGCACCAATCTCATCGAAAAGAATCAAGCTCTTAGAGTCTGCTTCTTTCAGTATGTTCACAGTATTGGTCATGTGAGAGGAGAAAGTAGAGAGATTTTGTTCAATACTTTGCTCATCACCAATGTCGGCATATATGTTGTCAAATACAGCAATTTCAGAAGACTGAGCTGCTGGAATGTTGAGTCCGCTGGCTGCCATAAGGGTGAGAAGACCTGTTGTCTTTAAGGAAACTGTCTTACCACCAGTGTTTGGTCCTGTCACAATGAGCAGGTTGAACTTGTCGCCTATGTAGATGTCTGTAGGAACAATTCTGTCTGCTGGTATAAGTGGGTGACGGCCTTTTTTAATATTTATATAATTACGATCATTCATAATAGGCCTTGTTGCCTTGAATTTCTCTGAAAGTCTTGCTTTTGCGAAGATAAAATCAAGCTTAACAAGGGTCTCATAGTCTGTAGTAAGAGTGCCTGTGTAGGATGCTGCCATTTGGCTTAAATTGGCCAAGATTACTTCTATCTCTGCAGCCTCCTGTAACTCGAGTTCCCTAATATCATTGTTGAGTCTTACAACTGATTCTGGCTCTATAAAAAGAGTAGAGCCACTCGATGACTGATCATGGACCATACCAGGAAACATTGACTTGTATTCAGCCTTAACAGGGAGGCAATAGCGGCCCTGTCTCATGGTTATGACAGTGTCCTGAAGGTAAGTTCTAGATGATGGAGAATTGAGAATTCTAGTCATCTCAGTGTGAACTCTATCTTTTGACTGCTTTAAACTGCGCCTGATAGCCCTGAGCTTAGGACTTGCGTCATCGGCAAATTCGTTCTCTGATATAATACAGCGATTGATCTCACTTCTGACTGAATCTATAGGGTCAAGACTGTTGAAGTAGAGAGTCAGAGAATCAGAATTATCTTCATAATAGTTTTTAACATGGCTGGCAAGTGACAGGATAGAGGCAATAGTCAGCAATTCCTGAGAATTTAGTGCTAGCCCTGCATTAAGCCTTTTGATTGACGGACCTATATCTGTGGCTCCTGAGAAAGAAACTGGGCCCTTTACCGCCATACGACTGAGAGCGTCAGAAGTCTCGTCTAGAGCTAGCTCGATTTGGTCAATATCAGTGAGTGGAGTTAGGCCACTAGCCATTGCTTTGGCTGCATCTGAATAGGCAAAGCCTGTAAGTATATTTAAAATTTTGTCATACTCAAGAGTATGTAAGGATTTTGTGTTCATATTTCTCCTAAAATGTTAATTTAAGCGCTTAGTTAAGTATATTCTACAACAAAATGTTAATTTAAGCGCATAACTAAGTATATTTTACAACAAAATGTTATTTTAAGCGCATAGCTAAATATATTTTACAACAAAATGGGCTTTTTTTAAATAGATATTTTGGATTTGAAAGTAAGGGTTTTAGCTGATTTGAGACAAATAGTCTATTTTTTAAATCAACTAATTCACATTGTCTTAATTCTTAGTTCATAAATTTATTTTATAATTCTAAATAATATGTTGAATACTTGTGAGGAGAAATAGACATATGAATTTAAAGGATGATATGAAAGAGAATCAGGAAGAGGATTATGCCCTCTACACTGAGAAGGTTGTTAAGAATAAAAAGAAAATATATAAAAAAATAGTCGATTATTTTCACTTTATATTGGCAACTGTTCTTTTTGGACTAATTGCAAGTTTGATTCTTGCACTGATTTTTCCAAAAATTGAGCTGTCACTTGAAAAACACACAGAGAGAATTGAGTTAAAACTCAATGAAAACACAAAACTTGAAAACCAAAATAAGCAGGCCAGTGGCAAGGAATTATATATCAATGACGGCGGCAGTGAAGTTTTGACTTTCTCTGAAATTGAGTCTAGGGCTAAGAACTCGGTATATAGAACGACTTCTGATACGGATAATTTTGTTTTGCCAGCTATAGCACTGGCTAAGACAGACAGTGAGATTATTATGCTCACCAGCAGTAAGATAGTAGGAGACAGTGGAAAGTGTAAAGTACATTTTGAAACTTCTTCTGGTATTAGAGTTGTGCCTGCTGAACTGATTTTAACTGATCAGCAATCAGGTCTATCCTTAATTGATATTTCGAAAAAGACAGATCCTAGCCTTGATTTTGCTGAGGTTGAAACCGTCTCTTTGGGAAACTCTTACCTCCTATCAGAAAACTCTTATGTTGTAATAGCAGGGCGTATAGGGAATGAGGTTTCAAAGATTGAAACAGTTAATGTTTATGAAACGTCAAACATTAGCCTAGTAGACATGACATGTGATGTTTATGAACTGTCAGCTAAGGCCAGCAATACAGACTTTGCATTCCTTTTTGACAGATATGGCAATGTCTCAGGAATTGTAAGGCATAGTGATAAGAGTGAAAATCTGCAGGCCCTGGGAATATCTGATTTTAAGTATCTTATCGGAAAGATGTCTACCGGACATAAGATTAAGTACCTTGGAATCAAGGGCGCCAGCGTAACTGTTGAGTTAAATGAAATGTACAAGATGCCTGATGGTGTATACGTATCAGGCGTTGAGTTGAATTCGCCAGCATACATAGCGGGCATTCAGGTTGGAGATGTAATAACTGGATTTGGTGGTGAAGAAGTTTTGACAATTCAGCAATTTAGTGAGAAACTATATAATTGTATTGATGGTCAAAATGTTAATATACAAGTAAAACGTCCTAGCAAGGATGAGTACAGGGAAATTACACTTCAGGCCAAAATAGGAACTAGATAGAAATTGGAGATTATGATGAATTATATTAAGGACTTTCAGGAAAATGCTCAGGTTGAGGGTATTTATCTATGTAAATCCAAGATGATTGGCGTTACAAAAAACGGAAATGATTATATGAGCGCTGAACTTGCAGACAAGACAGGTACTTTTAGCGCAAAGATCTGGGATGTGAATTCTGCAGGAATCCAGGATTTCGATGAGGGCGACTATGTTGAAGTATCAGGACAGACTAAGGTCTTTAAGGGGCAAATGCAGATGAAAGTTGACAGGCTCCGCGTTGCATCAAGTGATGAATATGATATTTCTGATTATGTACCAAGCTCTAGATTTGACATAAATGACATGTTTAAGCAGGTTCTTGCTTTAGCTGAGTCAGTTGAAAATCCTTACTTAAGGCAGTTACTTAAGGCATTTTTTGTGGACGATACAGATTTTGTTTCTAAGTTTACTAATATTTCTGCTGCGAAGTCTGTACATCACGCTTTTTGCGGAGGACTTCTTGAGCACAGTTTAAGTGTTGCAACTATGTGCGACTCTATTGCAAAGCACTATGACTTTTTGAACAGGGATCTTCTTATCACATCTGCTCTTTTGCATGACTGCGGTAAGACTGTTGAATTGTCTGCATTTCCAAAGAATGATTACACAGACGAGGGTAATTTCTTAGGACATATTGTAATAGGAGTTGAGATGATAAACAGAAAGGCTGAGCAGATTAAGGATTTTCCGACTGGACTCAGACTGCAGCTTGATCACTGCATAGTTTCTCATCACCACGAGCTGGAATATGGCTCTCCTAAGAAGCCTGCTCTTTCTGAAGCTATGGCACTTGCCTATGCTGATGATTTGGATGCAAAGATGGAGACTTTCAGAGAGGCTCTTGAGAATGTCTCAACTGACGAGTGGTTGGGCTTTAATCGTTGGATTGATTCGAATATAAGACGAACAGATGTATAGATAAATTAGGAGATTTTCATATGTTTAAGAAAAATGATTTAATCACATGTGAAATTACTGATATTGGTATGGAAGGTGAAGGCATCGGCAAATGTGATGGCTTCACTTTTTTTATAAAGGATACAGTAATTGGTGACTTGGTTGAAGCTAAGATTATTAACTTAAAGAAATCTTATGGCTATGCCAGATTGGAGAGGCTTATAAGAGAATCTGATGACAGGGTAGCAGCAGCTTGCAGCGTGGCAAGACAGTGCGGAGGATGCGCTCTTCAACAGATGTCATACCAGGCTACCCTTAAATTTAAGGAAAAGAAGGTTCTTGACTGTATCACTAGAATTGGTGGCTTTGAAGTTGGAGACTTTCAATCTCTGCCTATTATCGGTATGCAGAATCCTAGTCACTATCGCAATAAATCTCAATATCCTATCGGCTTAAACAAGGACGGTCAGGTAGTCACAGGATTTTACGCGCAAAGGAGCCATAATATTATTCCTGTGGATGACTGTCTTATTGGTGCTCAGACCGACAAGTATATTCTTGATGCGATAAAGGCTTATATTAACGACTTTAAGGAGTCAGTCTACGATGAGAAGACTTTAAAGGGCACCTTTCGTCATGTCTTGATTAGAACAGGCTTTAGGACTAATGAGATTATGGTATGCCTTGTTATCAACGCTAAGGGGCTTAAGGATGAAGGAAGTTTTGTAAATTACATAGAATCAGCGCTTGAGGGAAGGTCTAGCAAGACTACTATTCTTTTAAACTTTAATAAAGCCAATACTAATGTGATTCTTGGAGATTCATTCAGAATTCTTTCAGGTGACGGTTTTATCTATGACTATATTGAAGATGTTAAATTCAAGATTTCAGCTCAGTCTTTCTTTCAGGTAAATCCGGTTCAGACAGACATTCTTTACTCTAAAGCTATTGAGTTTGCTGATATTAACTCTGATATGCATGTTTGGGACATGTACTGTGGAATAGGTACTATCAGTCTTCTTATGGCTAAAAAGGCTAAGAAGGTATATGGCGTTGAGATTGTGGACAGAGCTATCAAGGATGCTAAGGAGAATGCCAGTCTTAACGCTATAAATAATGCTGATTTCTTCGTTGGCAAGGCTGAGGAGCTTGTACCCCTAAAATTCGAGGAGGACAAGGGGCAAACTGGCATCAGCAAGCCTGATGTAGTTGTCGTAGATCCACCTAGAAAAGGTTGTGATGAGAAGCTTCTTGACACGCTTGCTTTTATGAATCCTAAGCGTATTGTCTATGTCTCATGCAATCCGTCTACTTTGGCAAGAGATTTGAGAACCTTGGCTGATCAGGGCTACAAGTTAGAAAAAGTTCAGCCGGTCGAAATGTTCCCTTATAGCTGTCATGTGGAGACGGTAGTCAAACTTTCCAAGGGAGATATCGACAGAGACGGTTCAGAGAGAAAAAACGCTGTAAAAACCAGTGATACGGGGATGGTCAGCGGTTATAGTAAAGGAAACAAGGCGCCCGAGACAAACAGACAAATACACTATAGGGCATCGTTTTTTGAGTAAGTGTGAACCGGATAAAATTATAGATATGTTGGCAAAATCATCTTCTGAACAATTGGGTGATTTTAGAGGTATATTATTTGCGGTATATCGATATGCAGTAAAAAGTGAGTTTGATGAGAAAGATATCGAAGCAATGAAACAGTTACTTGAACTTGTTGAAGAAAAATGTAATGAAGAAAATGATTGGGATAAAATTCAAATGATGCAGATTAACTGGTTAAAATCCAATTTGAATCAGTTTATACAGCAAATGTCATAACTGTTGGAAGGAATGAAAGGAGTGAGAACATGAACATTTTTAACGAAGTGGACGAGAATTTATTTCGCCCATTAACAGGAATAAATAAAAGAAAATATGTTGATATTCTTACTCTCATTTGGGATAAGTGTAAACGCATGCCAATGTATGCCATAGAGAAAAGTACAATCTTTGATATGGTTGAAGACTATTTCTATGGACTTGATGAACAGGTGGAACTTGATTTAGAAGAACAAGAAGAAACTGATGGTAATATTGCAGACATGCGTGTAATAGCAGGTGGATTTGTTAGAAGACTTAAGGAGACAGGGTGGCTCACTGAAAAGGAAGGCGAGTACGAAGAGGAATCTAAGTTAGCCATTAATTATAAGGTGGTGCCGCTACTTAAATCATTCCAAGAAATTATCAGTCCGACAATCATTACATATAAGGGTAAATTGTTTAAGATTTATTCCATGTTTGAACATATTTCCGAACAGGGAAGTCCTTATGAAGGCGTCTTAAAGGAAGCTTCTGAAGATTTTGATAATTTGAATCAGGCACTTAGAATCCTTTCTGCATCTATTGAGGATCATATTAATAAACTTACACAAGGCAAAAAGCCAGAAGAAGTATTAGAGTTTTTTGAAAGGTATGAGGAAAAGATTGTAGTAGGTTCCTATCATAGGTTTAAGACAAACGATAATCTTTTTTATTACAGAACCAGCCTGTATGAGAGTCTTGATAAATGTGAAGATGTTTTGATGGATGCACTTGTAACTGATTATATGGATGTAGAGCGAGTAGATAAAGCGGAGGCCACTGTAAAAATAAAAGAATTGATTACCAAGGTTCGCATGGATATTGAAGAGATGGAAGCTATCATGAGAACCATTGACGATAGACACATTATTTATAGAACCAGGGCAGTTCAAAGAGCACAATTCTTATTATTATCTGATGGGAGCGTTAAGAGCAAAATTAATAATATGCTTCAGCATTATGCTAGTCAGATAAAAACAAAAGAAGATTTGTACGAGGATGATGAAACCGTCTGTCAAAATGTATTTCAGATATTTGGACAAAATTTCTTTGATAGTGCATCGCTTGCAACACCGGTGAAAAAGAGACGTTCATCACCGATTGAACTTATGGCTGTTATAGATGAACTTGATATGGAATTAGTAGAAGAGAAAAATCGTAAGATGATGGAATATATAAGAAATGCGTTAACGTCGGAAAATGTGAATTCTTTTGCGAAAGATATTTTACAAGGAAAGACAGCAGTTTCTATTAGCAGTGTATTTAAGGATAATCCAGATATATTGACAAAAGTTATTGGCTTGTACACATATTCACAAACACCAGAGCGTGAATATGATATTAGGCTAAAGGACACATTTGTAGAATGTAATGGCGTTCGATTTAAGGAATTTATTGTTGAGGAAAGGAAGGGTTAAAGATGGCTATTGATATCAAAGAAGAAATCGCTAATTATTTGTTGAATAACTGCTTCCTAATCGGAAATGTGGATTCGACCAGAGAAAAATATTATTACGTTATTAACCATGAGGAGAGCTTTAGGCAATTATTTCAGCCAATAGGTTATACATTGGTTATTCATAGAAATCTTAGAGTGGTGCAGCTTATTAATAATCATGGGACAGGTAGATTGGCGCTTAAGAAATATGAAAGCATAATGCTCCTTATATTTAGACTTTTGTATGTGGAAAAAAGGGAAAGTCTGTCTACAAGTGAAGATAAAGTAGTTGTAACTGTTGAAGAAATAAAAAATGAATATGAGAAATTAAATCTTCCAAGAAAATTTGACAAAGTGTTATTAGAAGACTCGCTTAGAAATATTAAAAGATATAATCTTGTGCAACCTTTAGATAAATTGCTTGATATGGATGCAAAAATACAGATATATGCATCTGTAATGCTTGCAATGCCTGACACAACTATTTCTACAGCATATGAGCAGACAAGCAAGTTGTTAGCGCAATATGTAAATTCAGATGAGGAGGAAGAGAATAATGATTAGAATGACTAGACTCCATCTGATAAACTGGCATAATTTCCAGGATGATATTATTGATTTTAAGAATATAACTTATTTACTTGGTGTAAATGCTGTGGGCAAGACAACGATTATGGATGCTATAAGATATTGTCTTACAACTAATAAAGATTTTAATACAGCCGGTAATAAAAAGAGCGGCAGAACATTATTGGGATCTGTTCATCAGAAGCAGAGAGCAGAGGATAGTTATCTGCGTCCAGGGCATACAGTTTCATATATTGGAATTGAGTTTTTAGATGAAAATATAAATAAAAATTTTGTAATTACAGTTCGTGTGGAATCTGAAACGCCAAAGCAGGATTTAAAAGGTGTATACCAGGACTGGTATATTACAAAACCAGGATATTCACTTGAGGATATTCCATTTTTTACACAGGTGAAAGGTGGAAGAAAACCTACATCAAGGGATGCTTTTAAACTTGAAAATAAGGGAATGGATAGGGCTTCGAATCAGGCTGATGCTAGAAGAAGAATTTGTCGTATGCTGGGTATTGGAGAAGCAGATTCACCAATTGGTAAAAAGTTCAATGAAGTATTTCATATGGGTACTAGCCTTGAGAATATAAAAGACATTCGTGAATTCATCTATACATACATTTTGCCGGAACCCGAGGTGAATATAGATTTCTTGCAGAAAGACATGCGTGAACTTGAAAAACTGCAGGAGATTTTGCAGGAAGCACAGGATAAAGAAGTGCTGCTTGCAGAGATTAATGAAAGAATTATAGAGGCAAAAGTACGCTTATCTAAAGTTAAAGTTAATGAGATACTTGTTGCATATGCTAAGTATCAAGGAAATGTTGAAGAACAACAGGAGAAGAAGCGTCTTATATTGGAATGGACTGCTAGTATCGATATCTTAACATATAAATTGGTTGAATTGTCTGAAAAGGAAAGAAAAGCATCAGATTTATTATATGAGGCAAGAAGAGCTGCTGAGGATAATACTGAAAATAAAGAGATGCTTTCTCTAGAGCAAGAGAACAAAGAAAATGAAAAAGAATACGAGAGATTAAAAAACGAAGCGGCTATATTTACAGAGATTTCAGAAAAACTGTTATCCCTTAAAAAGAAATTAAACCACATGGGTTTTTCTTGTGTCCTAAATCTAGGCGATGAAACTTTGGAAAAAAATGTTGACGAGCGTATTTTAGAAATTAAAAAAGCTGCGGGAATACTAGCCGACCTAGAAGAAATAATAAAAAATCATGATGCAAAGATAAGAACGGAAATAACAACTCTATCGAATAAGGCTAAATTACTTGAGGATAAAATTAAGAGCTTGGAAGCTGGTGTAATGTGCTATCCAGAAGAGGCAACCTTTGTTAGAGATAAGATTAATGAGGAATTAGGGGAGCAGAGTAAGAAAGCGGATGCCAAACTTTTGTGTGAGCTGCTCTATATGACAGATGATAGCTGGCAGGACGCTGTTGAAAGTTATCTTAATACTCAGAGATTTAATATTATTGTCGCACCAGATAATTATCTTGTTGCAAAGAAGGTTTTTATTTCTTTGGGAGATAAAGTAAAAGGTATTGGACTTATTGACACAAGAAAAATTGGAGACATTCAGTATTGTGAAGATGGAGTAAGCTTTCTTGGAGATAAGGTTGAGTCCGAAAATATTTATGCAAAACGTTATGCAAGATTTGTTATGCGAGATGTAGTGTGTTGTGAAACGCCAGATTCTCTTGAACAACATCAGAAAAGTGTTACAAAAGACCGCTTGCGTTTTCAGAATTTCTGTTTACAGAGAATGGGAAAGAAAGAACATTTTATCGGCGTTGATGCTATAGAAAAACAATTGATTAGCGCCAGAAAAGAACTTGTTAGCATTCAAAAACAACTAAATGAGATGGATGCTGAGAAAAAATCTTTTGATGAAATGTATGGTGAATATAATAAATTCACTGCAGGAAATAATTTTGCTTTATTAGAAAAATATATAGATTCGGGACGTCAAGCAAAAGCGATAGGTATAAGAATTGATGAGATAAATACACAGATTTTGGAATTTAAGAAGAATCCAATTTTACTTGCTATGTATGATCGCGTGAGTGAATGTGAGAAGAGTGTTGTCGAGATACAAGGTGAAATTACGGATATTAAAGCTAAAAAGCAAAATCTTGAAACTGAAGTAAAGGCGGCGGAGCAGGAGATTGCTAAGCTTGAAACTACTATTGATGAGCTGAAAATGGCATATGAAAATATTGTAAGAGAATATCCTGAACATGCAAGTGATGTTGAGAAGAAGTATCAGGATGAGAGAAGAACTAAAAAGGCATCATCCATAGCATATAATTTTGGCAACCGTGCGACTCAGGATACTATTGCATTCAATAATTACTTGAACCAGCAATTGATACCGTTGCAGCAAAAATATACAGCAACATATACTTGTGATTACCCTGAAGGTATTGATGGAGCTAGTAGATATCAGCAGGAATATCTGTCTTTACAAAATATTGAATTGGAACGTCACAAAGAAGAATTAGCTCAGGCACAGGTACGTTGTAAGGATAGATTTCGTAAGGAAGTGTTGTTTAGAATGAAGGATGATATTCTTCGCGCTAGACAGCAATTTAAGCAGATTAATCGTGTTATGGAAAATCTAGAATATGGTGAAGAGAGCTATCGATTTGGAATTGATAAGAGTAAAGATAAAGAACTTGGGATTTTCTATGACATTATTATGGATAAAGATAATCAGCAGATAGACCAAGATAATGAGATTATGGCATTTTTAGCAGAGGCTAATAAATCAGAGATTTTTGAAAGTCAGATTGAAGATTTTATGAGCAGAATCATGATGGATGTTGAAGAACATGCAAAAGAGAATCTGACAGGCACACGTTCTGGAGCAAAGAGCATGGGTATGTATGTTGATTACAGAACATATCTGGATTATGACATTATTGTTAAAAATTCTGTTACAGACATTGAAGTACCTCTTTCTAAAGTAAGTGGTGAAGGAAGTGGTGGTGAGAACCAAGCACCGTTTTATGTTGCCATATGTGCTTCACTTTTGCAGATATATGAACAGAACCCAGATGGCTGTATGAGACTTATCTTGCTTGATGAAGCCTTTAATAATATGACAAGTGATCGAATTGAACCAATGATGAATATGTTTAAGAAATTAAATCTTCAATTGGTACTCATAGCAACTGCTGAGAAAGCAACATCTATTTTGCCATACTGTGATATTACATACTCGATTGTAAAATCAGGTAATCGAAATGCTATACGGTCATTCGAGAAGATATAAAGATGATTGGAAAACTGTGAATATGAAAGGATGGAACTGAATGGGTTACGGCAAAGACATACTAAATCGACTAATAGATATGTATGAAAGAAGAGGTGCATTTGATAAAGATGCGTCCTCTTTGCGTGCCATTCAGATTGAAGTAAAGAAAGTTTATCCAGCATATGTGGATCGTTACAATCATGAAGCTTATAAAGATATCAATGTTGCAATAGAAAAACTTTGCGTAGAAGAATTTGTTTTTGCTGAGAAAAACAGTGCTGGTCAATATTCAAAAGTAAGACTAAATATTGCCGGTGTTTCGGAATGTTATAGAAAATTAAAAAGAACAAGCATTCCAGAACAGTGTGAAAAAGTAAAAAAGAGTCTTGCAGAGTACCGAAATAGTGAGTCACAGATAGTTCAGGCGGTTATAAAAGATTGGTGCCAGTGTTTGGAAGAATATAAAAAGTTACCATATGACTTGAAGTATGATGGTAAACGGGCAAGCGAGATAATTCGAATATTGCAAGCGGTATCCAAGTTAAATAGTGAAACTTATATCCGTAATTTTTCTACAGCACTGTTTAAAGATTCCAAAAGATTTCAAAAAGAATTTCGTAGTACCGTTGAAACTATTTTGTTTGACTACACCGATGAGGTTGTAGAAAAAGATGATATTCTTGGATTTTATAATTTATATGAAAATCCAACATATGTAATGGTAAAGGGAAATGTTGTTATACAGCTTGATACATCTGTAATTGATGTTTCAGAGATGCCAGATGGAATTGCATTGTCAAATGCTTCGCTTGAAAAAATCAGGGCTGTTACGGTAAAAGTGAATAAGGTCATAACCGTAGAAAATCTGACAACATATCATGATTCAGATGAAGATGATGCTGTTCATATCTATCTTGGTGGATATCATAACTATTCAAAGCAGTTATTACTTGAGAAGATTTATGCTGATAATAAATCTAGAGATTATTTCCATAAGGGTGATTTGGATGTTTATGGATTTTTGATATTGGAGAATTTGAAGGAGAAAACAGGTATTCCATTTAGACCACTTATGATGGATGTTGCGACAATTGAACGATTTTATAAGGCCGGGCTTTATAAAGAATTGACGGTATCAGATGTAAAAGTAATTGAAGAAAAAAAGAATACAAAGCTTGCTGCATATGTAGATGTACTTCAGTTTATGCTTGATAAAAACTGTAAGGTAGAACAAGAGTCTATTAAGGCTTTGGAGTTGATGGAGTAGAAAAATAAATACTATTTGGAAAGGAGGTCCGTATGAAATATAAAGAATTGAACAAGAATCAGAAAGATAGAATGAAACAAATTAGTTCACATTCCTATACTATGGAATGGGAAAATCCAGAATTCATGGGTTACTTGTTAGGAGGACTTCCTAGAATAAGAAAAACTCAAGAAGATAAGGACGTTGCAGGTGAATTAATTAAGCTTGAAAGGGTAATGTCAACATATGACTCTTTCCTATCTCAAAAGGAAAAATTTCTTAACGAAATAAAGAATATAATTGCGTTAATCCAGGAAAAGAATGATTCTTGGTATGGATTAAATATATATGAAATAGAACGGTATTTAAAAATACATGATTTTTGTTTGATTTCTGGTGAGGGAGGAATTGGTAAAAGTTTTTTCATAAAATGCTTTGAAGAACAACTAGAAAAAAACTGTATAGAGCATTTGTGCTTATATGGAAAATTTGAAAAAGATACATCAAGAATTGATATCAATGAGATCATCAATGCTAGTGAAAAGGGATTCGTTTTTATTTGTGACGCAATTAATGAGATGTCAGAGGCTGGACAGCAAAGTTTACTGAATATATTAAAACAATTAAAGAATAATCCCAGAATACGAATTGTAATAACATATAGAACAAATTCAATGGACGAAATGATTCTTCAGCAATATCAAGAATTATCGGAGTATGAATATAAATTTCCCGGAGTTTCATTTGAGTCTGCTCTTGATGAAATACTTAAATTGTCTGTTCCAGACGTATATTTATATGAAGATATATTGTACTCCAATAACGCATTATTGTTGAGTATGCTGTGTGATGTTTTGTCATCAGAGAAAATTGTTGATGAAACTGAAAATGGAGTAGCATCTGTTACATTCATTTTGGAGCATTACATAAAGACGACCATAGGTAAGGTTTTCAAGAATAATATATCCTGTCAGGGTATAGACATTTGGAAAGATACCAAAAGAGTTGCTAAATGGATGTATATGAATGGCGAGAAACAAATTGATGAGAAAAGCTTGCTATCGGTGATAAATACGGGAGACAATTATCTCCCTTCTATGATACAGATGGGGTTCATGGATGGTTATGAGAGGAATGGTGAAAAAAGATATTATTTTGTGATTGATTCATTAACGGATTTTTTAATTGCTAGATCTTTGTTTGAAGATATTAGCGGAAAAGATTATCAGAAGCAAGTTGATACTATTAAAACTAAAATGGACACACTGTACAGTCTTGAAGAAGCTTTGATAATTGCAATATTTGATAATATGTCACCGGATTACAGGGAGATTAAAAAGCTTTTAGTGGATACAGAATTGATAGGGAGCCTTGGCATTAGAACATTAGTTAAGGCCCATTTTAAGCAAAATAATATTAAATTATTTCAAGAAAACTTTAGACCCGTTGAGCATAGTGAATTGCTAATAGCAATGGGTGGATTTACAGATAAACCGTTTAATAGTTGTAACTACTTATTTGATTATTATTGCGAGGAACGTGGAAGGATAACAGAGCTTTCCCATGTATTAGCGGGATATCATTTTCAAAATGAAATAAAGAATAGGTTGAAAAATGTTTTGTATTTTACAACATTGAATGACAGAGATGACAGGAGAGATGAAGAGGCTTTTTATTTTGCATTGCTATGTTGCGCTGCACCGAATAAAGATGTTAGATGTTTAGCAATGAAACTTCTTTATGAAGTGGCATCAAAAAATGATGGATATATTGATAAACTCATTTCTGAATACGATAAGATTTTAGATTTATATATTCAGGAATCTGTTATTTATGTACTTAGCCAGATGCATCAAGGTAATGAAACAATTATAGCTTTCTATAATGATATTATTAGTTCGCATGAAAATTTGTCAGCAAAAAGCATTCGTAGAATAGCTACATATCTGGGGAAACCATATGCATTTATTACATGGAATAGAAAAGACTTATATAAGTATAATAAAAATGCACAAGTTTCAGATTATTTGAGTGACATATTATTTTCTGTGGATTTGATGAATAAAGATTTTCTACCATTTAGATATTGGGGAAAAGACCATATTGATATGTATACGAAATTTCTCGCCAATGAGAAGTTTGAAATCAAAAGAATAAATGATTATCTCAGCAATAAATATGCTTGTGTTTGTGGCGGTGAATGCAGTGGATGGATGGCATTCGAAAATAGAATTATACCGGAAATAGAACCTATGGCAGAGATTGAAGCGGTTGATATGAATTCTTTTTTGCAGTGTTTTGAGCAAGTTTTTAGATATGTCTTTGAATATTATGAAACTTCGGCTGATAGAAAATCAATGAATATGCGAGAAGAAGATTTTATTCATTCTGTTTATATGAAGTGTGTGGATATTGCAACAGGTTTATATTATGGAAGTTTGATGTGTAATCATTACACTAATCAGTTTGCAACATATAATAATTATCAGAATAGCATAGGGTATGAAGTATATGACCCATTGGAATATGGTGAAGAGGTTATAATTACAGCACCAATTCCAACATTCCAAGATTATATAGAAAGACTTGGAGATTATGTAATCAATGCCTTAGAGCAACCGATACCTAGAGATATAAATTGGGTGAAAGATGTTGAATTGACGAGACGAAACATTTTGCATCTCATGGAAACAGTCAAAGTAAAGAAACAAGAGTGGGTGCTGATTGCAGGAAGAGTATCATTGCACGAAGAAGGAAAACACGATACAAAATGGCGAGATACGTATGATATATGGTGTTGTTCTTCTGATAAAGAGGCAGTAGGTGATGATGGCAATGCAAGGTATCTTACTATTGAATTAGAGGAATATTTAGGGGAACTTAAGTCATATCCAGAAAATAAAGAAAAGCCGTGGTTATGCAAAAGTGTTAAGAATATAGCAAGTCAATCTGATATTTTTGAAGAAACATCACTAGTATTGCCGCCATCAGAAATTATAAAATTTTTTGATTTGCGATTGAATGTTTCTGACCTGTCATGGGAAACAGAAGATAAAGAAAAGATTATATTATGTAACAACAATAGGAATTCATATTATAGAGATCCAATTGGTGGAACAGTTTTTATCCGTAAAGACTACTTTGATAAATATGCCAAATCACATTGTATTAAATATTTTGCTTTTGCAGAAAGGCTTATTCCCGAAACAGGATATGCAGATGAAACATCTTTGCATTTTGAAATTAAAGATGGTCAGATTATAAAAGAGATACGGAATGATGGTGGACATGGTAGTTATAACAGAGTTAGCAATCCGTTGTGTGATAATTGTCCGCATGCAAATGTTATAGAAACTAGCCAAAATGAATCACCAGAATATGATATGGAATGGTTAAAAAATATGCTTGAAGAATATGGGATTGAAGATGACTCGGATTTGATTGGAGATGAAGAAATGCTATTTATATGTTACCCAAAATGTTCAACCTGCCAGAAGGCTAAAAAGTGGCTAGATGAGCATAATATTAAATATACTGAGCGTCATATTGTAGATGCGAATCCTACATATGATGAATTGAAAGAATGGTACGGAAAGAGCGGACTTCCTCTTAAGAAGTTTTTTAATACCAGTGGACTTCTTTATAAAGAAATGCAGCTTAAGGACAAGCTTCCTACAATGAGTGAAGAAGAACAGTTACAGTTGCTTGCTACAAATGGAATGCTGGTAAAGCGTCCGCTTGTTGTAGATGGTGATACTGTGCTGGTTGGTTTTAAGGAAGCGGAATGGTCTGAAAAATTGAATTGATAATAGTTGACTATTCGTTTATGTGTATAGAGGAAAGGAGTTGAAAATCTCATATGTCAGATTTATTTGATTTATCGAACTTTGATAAATATAAAGAAGATAACTGCCGCGAAGTGAAAAAGGCAGAAGGTGGATTGCCTATAGCATTATGGGAGTCATATTCCTCATTTGCTAATTCTAATGGTGGAGTAATCATCCTTGGTGTAGGTGAACGCCAGGATGGAACTTGGTATACTACCGGATTAAAGAATGCAGACAAGTTAAAGAGAAACTTTTGGAATACAATCCATGATACCAAGAAAGTAAGCATTAATTTGTTATCTGATAAAAATGTGGAATCTTACGAGGTTAATGGAGATACCATATTGGTTATCTATGTGCCAAGAGCTAAACGTGAGCAGAAGCCGGTTTATATTAATAATGATTTGTTCGGCGGTTGCTATCGTAGAGATTGGGAAGGTGATTATCACTGTTCCAAGGCAGAGATTAAGTGTATGCTTCGTGATGCTGCTGAAGAAACAGAGGATATGAAGATTGTTGAACAGTTTGATATTTCTGTAATTGATACAGAGGCTTTAAAGGGATTCAGAAATCATCATAAAAGCTATCGTCCAGAGCATGTATTTAACAATTTACCGGATGATGAGTACTTGGAACGAATAGGTGCAGCAGGATATGGCGAAGATGGTAAATTACATCCTACAACAGCAGGTTTGCTTATGTTTGGTGAGGAATATCATATTGTCAGAGAGTTCCCAGAGTATTTCCTAGATTACAGAGAGATGCTCGACCCGACAATACGTTGGACAGACCGTTTGCAGTCTAGTTCCGGCGATTGGAGTGGTAATGTATTTGATTTCTTCTTTAGAGTAAATAGCAAAATTGCAAAGGATATTAAGAAGCCTTTTAAGTTGGAAGGAATTACAAGAATTGATGATACTCCAGTTCATAAAGCAGTTCGAGAAGCATTAGTTAATTGCTTGGTTAATACAGATTATTTCTTACCTTGCGGAGTGGTGATTAAGAAGGAAGATGACAAGCTGGTTATCGAGAATCCTGGTAGTATCCGTACTGGTAAAAAGCAGATGCTTCGTGGTGGTATTTCGGATCCTAGAAATAAAACGCTAATGAAGATGTTTAATATGATTGGTATTGGAGAAAGAGCCGGAAGTGGTATCCCAGATATTTATCAAGTCTGGGAGAATGAAGGATGGCCAATGCCGGTTGTAGAGGAAAGCTATAATCCAGACAGAACTCGGTTATCGCTTGAATTTTCAAAGAAACAAGCGATAAAAACAAGCGATAAAAAACAAGCGATAAAAACAAGCGATAAAAACAAACTACGAAAAACGCAGGAAAAAGAGGAATTAATTAGAGAATACTTGCGTCAGAACGGCTTGTCAAAAACGAGTGAAATTGCGGAATATATAGAATTGAGTCCGGCTAGAACAAGAGCGCTTCTATCTGATATGACAGATGTTGTGGTTGAAGGTGCAAATAAAAATAGAAAATATCGTTTAGCTGCTGAAGAATAAAATCAGCAGAATAATCAGCAGATTATTTGATAGAAAAATTATCATGCGTGGTGACCGCGCATGATACCACTCATGAAGAGTGCCGAAGATGTGCCGAAGATTTTTGCAGGA
This sequence comes from uncultured Lachnospiraceae bacterium, assembly GCA_947164605.1. GTDB lineage: Bacteria > Bacillota > Clostridia > Lachnospirales > Lachnospiraceae > CAMUXE01. The sequence continues at coordinate 35,884 of CAMUXE010000019.1, forward strand.
CACAAGTTAGGACACAGGTTTGGGCTCAAGCTGGGCTCAAGCTAGGGCTCAGGCTAAGAGAACAAGCTAGTGAACAAGCTGGGTACAAGCATGAACCGATAACACTTGAGATATTTGAGTGAGTTGTTGTATCCACGCCAACCTTGAATGTTTATCTCGTAAGGTTGAGTGCTCATAGAAAATTATGCCAATGAAAAATGTCATAGAAAATGTCACAGATAATTTCATTGCCACAAATGGGGATGTGTAGGCGATACTTGAAGGGGAATTAAATACTTACCCTTCGACCTATTCCCACAAACCTAAAAATACTTTGGATATATTCCCTATAACAGCACTTACTCATATCCATTTTTGACATCCAATCACGTCTCACGGTCAGTTGAAGCAGTGGATTGGTTGTTAGAATATTTGAAGAAGCAGTTATGGACAAAACGTAAAGTGCAATTCAAAGTGCAAAAATTGCACTTTGAAATATTAAAGGAAACATATCAAATCACAAGACATCAATTCAAACCAGACATTTCACGTGGAGACTGTCTGCTTGCTGACGCAAAAAGCCACTGTTTAAGCGGGCTTCGGGGCTTTTTGGAAGAATATGTACCTGTGTTTTTAGCAGGGAAAAATGTATATAGAACCCAGAATTTCAAGAGGGGGTAAAAAATTGAGGCACCTAAGACGTGCGCGAATAGTATATGATTTTGGATGAAAAAGGGCCTAAAATAGGCGGGAATTCGGTGTGAAAAATGTTCGCGCAAACTGAGGTATGTCGTCTGTGGGAATATATTATTTTGAAAGGATGTGAAATGATATGTATGCAATAGTTCGAGAAGGGAATGGTCAGTATTATACGTCAATGGTATTTGGATATTATGATATGGGTAGTAATTCAAACGATTACAAGCATATATATTGGGTAGTTCTCAATAAAGAAAAAACAGCTTTAATCAATCAGACAACTTTGTTTCCAGATAGTAAAACCCTTTCGCCAGTTGTGTTGATTGTTGATTCGGATGAATCAAATTGGAGAATTGATAATGATAGAATGCAATCAGTAGAATTTTTACCTACTGAAACGCTTTTTGATTTGATTGAAAATAATACTATATCAGAAGAACTTTTGCAGCTTTGTATAAGTCTTGATAAAGAATATGTTTATAATCCATATCCTGAAGTTTTATCTGAAAAAGATATCAAAGATTTAGAGGAATGGGTAGCTGGAAGATTTCATGATGCACATATTTCAAAGATTGAAGAAACTGAAAACGAATTATATGTCTATTTTGAAGGAATGTGGGGATGTGATATCGAGGTATGGTTTTCAGGAGAAGTAAGTTATGACGCTTCGTCAAGAAATCCAGAGGAATTCGATCCATATTGGGGAGATTCAACTGTCTTTTTCCATGATGGGTTTGTTTATCTGATAGATGACGAGTATGCTACTGTTGAAAATGCGAAAGATGGATGGTGTTGGTTTAAGGCAAGACATATGAAATATCATGTTATTCCTGAATAGAGGTGATAAATTGTTCAAAGTTTATATAGAAAAAAGAGAATATAATTCAGAAACAGATTGCGAATGGCTAAGTGATTTCGTTTCAGTAGATGCAATTAAGCCAGATAAAGTCTCTGAAGAAGAATGGGATATTATAGAATCGATAGTTTTAGATTTGGCAAAAGGGAATAAATCGATTGTTAAAGATATAAAGGGAACAAATTGTAAATTTGATTTGGAGAGAATCGATAAAAATATCGATCGGGGAATTCTTGCTGAAAGTGAGCATTACTATATTAGAGCAGAGTATGAGGATGCTGTCATTTTAAGCAAACCTAATTCAAAGAGAATAGCAAGTATAGGAGATCATTATGGTGATCCGGAAGATGCGTACATTGATCCGGAAGAAAAATTTTGCATTACAGTTGGCTGTGGGTTAATAAAGTATAATTTAACTGAACCCTTTGAAGGTTATATGTATGACAGAAATACTTCTCAATGGATTGAAGTGGGGCGTGAAGGTGATATTGAATGGTGTGATTGCATAGAAGAAGTTACAGATTCATATATTATTGTTTCTTGTGAAGGTGAAGATAGACGAAGATTTAATCTTGAGACACTGGAGAAAGAGGATTTGTAAAGGAAGATTTGGCAGAGGTGATCGAAGTAGTAACGTAGTCGCGAATACGTGGCTAAAGTAATTGTAGCGGAGTATTTTCGGCAATTTCGTGGGTGCAAATCCCACCCTCTGCAATTAATAGAGGGAGAAAAGTAGAATGAAAAAAGAGTTCGAAACAAGTGATATTAATAATCTATTGATGGGTTATCAGAATGAATTAAAGAATAGATTTATCCATGTGGATTACAAGGAACAAAGTGCAATTCAAAGTGCAACGGTAAACGGGCCAAAGTGCAATAATTGCACTTTGGAGGAACTGGCGATTTTAAAGGAATTACTAAATAATCCTTCGATCACGCAGAAAGAATTGGCCGGGATTATTGGGAAATCAGAAAGAACAATAAAGACACGAACAGTGGAAATGCAAGAAAAAGAATTGATCCGCAGAGAGAACGGTAAGTGTAACGGTAGATGGGAGGTGCTGGTAAAACTATGATGGATACTTATGTTGATGAAAGAGACTATACCCTTTTAGAAACTGACAAATATACTTTCTTTGTTCTTAAGCGGATCATGGGCGGAAAATGTGAACTTCTTCTGACTGACCACGAGAGACTGATCCTTTGCTTTACGGGACATCCGTTCCCGGTTTGGATATGGACAGCAGATGATGCATCAGAAGAAGAAATGGAAAAGGCATATCAGCTAGCCAAAGAAAAAAAGTTACTTACCGGAGAATATCATTTTAACATTAAGTATTCTCTTGCAGAGTATTTCATAAGACGAGCAGCGGGAGATGGATTAGAGTTAAAAATCTCCACAAATATGTTTGCATATGACTGTCTTAACCCTGTTAAACCGAAAACAGAGGCAGAGGGAGAGATTTACCGTTGTGAGATGAAAGACTTAGAAGAGGTAGTTGAGTTTCTGGCGGTGTTCCACGATGAAATTGGCATTGATCAAAAGGATAATAATGGTTACAGGAAAGATGCAGAATCTTTTATCAATACAGGGAATATGTATCTTTGGAAGGATGAAAAGGGACGGAGCGTAGCAAGCTGTAAGTATGCGCCAGCCGGAGATATGGCATCGATAAACCTTGTGTTCACACGCCCCGAGTGTCGCAGAAAACATTATGCGGAAAATCTTGTTTATCAGGTTACGATGAAGACAAAAGAAGCAGGATATGTACCGATGCTTTATACAGATGCTGATTATACGGCTTCAAATGCCTGTTATGAGAAGATAGGCTATGTCCTTCGTGGCAAACTATGCACAATTGGGTAATGCATCTTGCAGAGAACGCTACTTTAATTCTGTATTGATTATGATGCTGAAGATTGCAGCAAGGTGTTGCTCAAGTGAAACAATGTCGAAACTGTCTGCTTGCTGACGCAAAAAGCCCCTGTTTAAGCGGGTTTCGGAAGGAACATCTGCGGGTCCTGTAAAAGAATTTAACCCAGATCTCATCTTCACGATTGAATAACCTGTTATAGTTTTTCAAAGTTAAGGATTTTAAAAATGAAATATGAAGTAACTAACGATTTTAGTTATGATTTTGAAAATGTAAAAAGAATAGTTTTAGGTAATGGAAAGCCTTATTACGTTTACAAAGATGATATTCCCTATGTATCAGTAGAAGTAGCTATGTTAGAAGGTGGTGAGCATTTTACTGATTCATATATTCTCGGAGATTATTTGCTGATAGGAAATTACTACGAAGGAGTTTTCGCTGTTAATCTTATCGATTTTGAATTGAAAGAGATTAAAGTTGATGGATACTTCGGATATTTTGTTCCGGGTACTGAATGCGTTTACATTCTCGGATGTGAAAATATAATCTCTATCGGTAAAGACGGAAATATCATTTGGATCAGTGATGATTTGGCTGTTGATGGTATAGTTTTAAGAAGAATAGAAGGAAATACCTTGAATGTGTCTTGTGAAATAGATCCTCCCGGTGGATGGATAGATAAGAAAATCAATTTATTGACAGGAAAAACTGTCTATACCGATATTAATTTATATGAATCTTTAAGAAAGATAGAAGATCAGCTTGAAGGTGGGGAATATTTTCAAGGTGCTGTTGCTTACTATATGACAGTTGATAAGCTGAAATTTGTAATTTCAGATATCGAAGCTATAAAAAAATATTTTGCCGGCTTGCATGTCATTAATAATGATGAAGAAATAAGTTTAATACCAGTTGAGGACAGAATAAATGATATAACAAAGTTGTGCAATGAATGGCATTTCCCTCAGGATATTACTGATGAGATGCTTGATATAGTCTCACATAGCGAAAGGTATTATCAGATGTTTGATGATTATTATTATGTTGCAAAAGGCAATATCAGTGATATATTTCGACTTATACAAAATGGTGATGAATTAGTAATGTTGGAATTATATATATGTGATTAAAAGGTCGGAATCAGAGCACTGTGGCTGAATCGCTTTGGAAAGAGTGTTCCTGAAGGTGTGGAGAATATCTCCGGGCTGTCAGAGGCATTTGACAGGATAGGGCAATAACAACTAATGTGAGTTTTTTGTATGGTACGAGAAGTCGTAAAAGAGGATTTGGATGCATTGCTTGATCTGTATCTGTTTTTACATGAAGATAGTATTCCGGATCATGATAGTCACTTAGAGAAAACATGGGCGCAGACTATTGAAGATCCGAATTATCATCTGCTCGTGAATGAAATTGATGGTCAGATTGTATCCTCCTGTGTATGTGTGATCATACCGAATCTTACAGGGAACGTAAGGCCGTATGCTTTATTGAGAATGTAGTAACGCATGCTGATCACAGAGGAAAAGGTTATGCAGGAGAGTGCCTGGCTTACGCAAAGAAGATCGCGGAACAAGAGAATTGCTATAAAAGGATGCTTCTTACCGGATCAAAGAAGCTGGAGACTCTGCATTTCTATGAAAAGGCTGGGTATAACAGCAGTGACAAGACAGCTTTCATACAATGGATAGGGATGGATAAGTAATTTATGGGATCGATACTACAGACGACACTAAATACAAGAGCGCTTCCCACCGGGAATTTCAGATATGTTCGCAGTGATTATCCGGGTAAGCTTACGGATGATGAAGTGAGATGGCTTTATCAAAATGATATTACTACGATCGTTGATCTTAGAGAAGAAAAAGAGTATGTATCCAGACCATGTCAGCTTGAAAAGGAAGAAGGATTTTCTTATTATCATCTGCCTGTAACCGGCGGTGGGGATACTCCGAAGTCACCTGAAGCGGTGGCTGAAACTTATCTTGGAATGATAGACGAGCAGATGGATAAGATCATCAGCACCATAATGAATGCAGAGAGTAATGTCATGTATTTTTGCGGTGCCGGGAAAGATCGGACAGGTGTTGTTTCGGCAATCATTTTAAAAAAGCTGGGATACAGTGACCGGGTGATTATAGATGACTATATAGAAACAAAAGAAAATTTGATGGACTTCCTTGTTGCATATGTTATGGAACATCCGCAGGTGGATATAAATATCATCATTCCGAATGAAGAAAATATCAGGAGGGTGCTGGAGGTCATATGAAAAGAAGCTTTCGGTTGGAACAAAAGAGAATCTGAAATCACTACATGTGGTAAGCGAAGATGAAAATGCCGTCAGGCTCATTGATTATTGGTGCAAGAAAGATACACGCGGATTGATCCAAATGCCATTTTCCAGGCACTGGATCATGCATCTTGAAGCGTGTCAGAGAATAAAAAATAAGATTCATCCTTACAAGAAGCAATATCATATCGGATATGATTTTCCGAATCGCAGGGAGTTAACAAAGAATCCGGTGAGGGGGATGAAAAATGAAGAAAAAAACTATTGACAAAATCGAACATATATTCTATATTATGGGCGCGTTTATTATACCCAAAAATTGGGAAACATAAATTTATCAGGTTATTGATGAAAGCTCAAACCCCTCGTGGTTTGAGCTTTTTTTGAGTTTGCGCGCCATGGGCGCGCTCTAACGGGTGCAAGTCCCGAACACG
>CAMUXE010000020.1 GCA_947164605.1 uncultured Lachnospiraceae bacterium
GAGAAAGAGGGAGAAAAATAAGTGAAATAGGTTAAAATATCTCCCTGTAAGAAGCGTTAAGATGAGAAAGAGGGAGAAAAATAAGTGAAATAGGTTAAAATATCTCCCTGTAAGAAGCTTTGGGACAAGAAAGAGGGAGATATATAAGTGAAATAAGTCAAAATATCTCCCTGTGAGAAGCTTTAAGATGAGTAATAGGGAGAAAAATAAGTAAAATAAGTTAAATAAGTTAAAATATCTCCCAGCGAGAAGCAATGAGAAGCCATAAGAAGCAACTAGAGAATCTATCACAAGCAAGTCAGAGAAAATAGGGAGAAAAATAAGTGGCATTTTTTAGGCTGATATGATAACCTAAGACAAAATATATAAAATAGGAGATAGTATGGGTAAGAGCAATATAAACAGAAGATATTTACGTAGAAGAAAAAGTTGGATTAAGAGAAACGCTGTACCACTCACTTTGTGGGGCATTATAATACTTGTCTTGGCTGCATGTGTATTACTAGTTTGCATGAAGGCCTTTAGTTTTGGCCTGTTCAAAAATAAATCAAATTCAAATGCTTCAAAAGAGGCTGAAAAGCAGACAGAGGCAGCGATAAACCCTGAGAATGCTAATTGGATTGAGACAAAGATTCCTGAGAAGACAGAGGTTACTTACAAGGCTCCAGAGGGAGTTAAGTATCCTTACTACATCAAGGTAAATCGTGCTATGAACTGCACTACAGTTTATGGTATCGATTCGGATGGCAAGTACACAATACCAGTCATAGCATTTGCCACATCATGTGGTAGAGCTGGAAATGAGACAATTACTGGCGAAGACTATGTAACAACTGATAAGTATGAGTGGAGACTCATGGTTGATGGAACTTATGGACATTACGCTTTTAGAATTAATGGCTCATACCTCTTCCACTCAGTTCCATTCCTTTCGGCTAACAGTGCTTCACTTGAGAGTGAGGAGTTTAACAAGCTTGGAGACTACGCTTCGCTTGGATGCGTTAGAATGTGTGTTAGAGATGTTAAGTGGCTCTACGACAATTGTGAGTCTGGAACAAAGGTTACAATATACGATGATCCAACTACTCCTGGCCCACTCGGCAAGCCAGCTACTATAAAGATTCCTACAAGTGGCGCCAAGGCTGCTTGGGATCCAACTGACGAGAATCCAAACAATCCTTGGAAGGATTCAAAGCCAGAAATCAAGGGAGCTAAGGATATCGTAGTTAAGGTTGGTGAGAAGGCTGACTTACTCAAGGATATTACAGCAACAGACACATGTGGCAATGATATTTCGGCAAATGTTATAGCTGCAGGTAAGTACACTTATGACATCCCAGGTCAGTATGAAATCACATACTTTGTAAGAGATGCCATAGACAGAGAGGCTGAGGTAAAAGTTAGCCTTAAGGTAGAAAAGTAAGAAAAAAGCTTTAGAAGAAGACTCAAAGCGGTTAAAGATTAAATAATTAGTTAGAAAAGAGTTAGGTGCGATGGCGGGGATTTTTGACAAGCTCTGTGAAATTAAAGATAGTGATATGCTTCCGATGCATATGCCAGGGCACAAGAGAAATAGTAGCTTGGTGAGCTTTGTGGACCCATATGAGATTGATATTACTGAGATTGATGGAGTGGATAATCTACACCATCCTGAGGGAATGATTCTTGAGGCTCAGATGAGGGCGGCCAAGCTCTATGGCACAGACATATCATGGTTTTTGATAAATGGTTCGACTGCAGGTGTTATGGCTGCAATTCTCGGGGCTACCCATAAACATGACACGGTTATTGTTGCGAGAAATGTGCACCAGAGTACCATGAACGCCCTATATATGGGGGAATTGAACGCGGTATGGACCTATCCTGTTCAGGACGACGAGTTGGATCAGGCGGGAGTCTGCGGTTGGATTGATCCCAAAGACATAAAAGACAAGTTGGAGCAGAATCCTCATGCCAGCGCAGTTATAATAATTTCTCCTACATATGAGGGTATAATATCTGATATAAAGTCAATTGCTGATATCGCTCATTCCTATGGGGCAGCCTTGATTGTTGACGAGGCACATGGAGCACACTTTAAATTTAACAAAGAATTCCCAAAGCAGGCCTATGATTTGGGAGCGGATATAGTGATTCAGAGTTTACACAAAACCTTGCCAGCTCTGACTCAGACATCAATTATGCATATCCGTGATCAAATAGTCGATGTGAGCCGCGTCAGAATGTATTATGATATGCTTCAGACCACTAGTCCTTCCTATATTCTTATGGCAAGTATAGACCAGTGTATAAGGTATATTGAGAGCCAGTTAAAGATGGAAAATGATGCATTTACCGTGAATGTGCGAAGACTCGGGACTTTGAGAGATAGAATCGGGAAACTGAGGTATATACGCCTTTTGGAAACAGATGATATAGGAAAGATTGTCCTTTTGACTAGCGATGGAGAGAAACTTTATCAGAAGCTTAGGGATAAGCATCACATACAGCTTGAAATGGCTTCGATGAGATATTGTCTAGCTATGACATCTATTGCTGATAGCGATGAGACTTATAGGAGATTTGCCGAGGCTTTGGAGGATTTGGACAGTCCAGAAATGGAGCTGAGACCAGGTCACGAATCCTACTCAATTCCAAGAGCAAAAACTGCCATGTCTATATATGAGGCTAGCAATGCCAAGAGAGAGTACGTGGAGTTAAACGAGAGCCTTGGCCGAGTGGCAGCAAAAAGAGTCTGCTTTTATCCACCGGGAATTAGTATAGTTAATCCTGGTGAGCTTATCAGTGAGGAAATCCTTGATTATATTAAGAAGGGGATTATTGCTGGGCTAAATGTAATGGGAGTCAGCGACAATGGAGAGATATTGTGTCTAGAATAATATTTATAATGGGTAAGAGTGCTAGTGGTAAGGATCATATATACCAGAGCCTCTTGGAAGATAAGGATTTGAAGCTTGGCACTGTAACTTTATATACTACAAGGCCTATGCGAGAAGGTGAAGTGGACGGAAGAGAGTATTTTTTCGTCGATGACAAGAAGGCTAGTGAGCTTGAGATGGCTGGAAAAATTATCGAGCTCAGAGCCTACAATACTCAGCTTGGTATATGGAAATATTTTACCGTGGATGATGGGCAGATAGACCTTGAATCAGGCCAGGATTACCTGGTTATTGGCACACTTGAAGCTTACGAAATGTATGTAAAGCATTACGGAAAAGACCAAATTGTGCCGATATATATAGAGGTAGATGATGACATTCGTTTGATAAGGGCCATAGAAAGAGAAAGAAAACAAAAGAATCCTAGATATGACGAGCTTGCAAGGAGATTTTTAGCCGATTGTGACGATTTTTCAGAAGAAAAACTTGCTAAAAATGACCTGTCTAGACGCTTTAAGAATAATACAAGTCTTGAAGAATGCTTAGCCTCTATAAAGAGGGAAGTCTTTGGACAAGCCCAGTGCTAGATATAGTTCTTATATAAGCATTGTAAGGATAAAAGTCTTTGGACAAGCCCAGTGGTATTGGATATTTGGTTTTTGAGCACTCTTGTGTTATACTTTTCTATGGACTAGCGGGGTAAAGTTATGGATATTAATAAGATTAATGATATTACCACACAGATTCAGGTCTCAAAGAGTACAAATGTTGAGAGTACAGGCAAGACTGAGTCCTTTAGAATGGAGCTTTTAAGCAATATTGAGGACAAGGATTTGAAGGATAAACTCTCTTCTATGCTCGATGATATCACTGAGCAGGGCGAGCGAATTGCCAAGCATATGGATATCAAGGATATGAAGAAATACAGAGAGCTCGTAAAGGGCTTTATGAATGAAGTAGCGTCAAGATCTCATGAATTTTCGAGAGAGAACTTTCTTGATCGAAGAGGAAGACATAGAGTTTATGGGATTGTGAAGCAAGTGGATAAGAATCTTGATGATCTGGCTAGTGAGCTCATGAAAGATGAGAAGGATCATATGGCAATAATCGGTAAGTTGGACGATATCAGGGGAATGTTACTTGATATTTCGACTTGATTTTAGGCTTGATTGAATGACTTTAAGCTGATTGAATGACTTCAGGCTGATTGCATGACTTCAGGCTGATATTTATACTTAGTATTCGGGCTTGGGCTTTGTTAGAGGCTTATTGCAAATATGATTTAAAATAAACTGACGATGAATGGAGATGAGAGCATGAAAAGCTTTGATGAAATTTATGGCAATGATAGCATAAAAGAACACCTTATGAGTGGTATTGAGAGTGGAAGGGTTTCGCATGCTTACATATTCAACGGTCCTGCCGGTTCCGGAAAAAGGATGATGGCAGAAGTATTTGCCAAGACTTTACAGTGTGAAAAAGGTGGCGTAAAACCATGCAATGGCTGTAAATCTTGTATTCAGTCAGAGTCAGGAAATCAGCCAGATATTATCTGGGTTGAGGCAGCTAAGACCACAAGCATAGGTGTTGCTGAGATTAGAGAGAAACTGATTTCAGACCTCTCAATCAGACCTTACAGCTCTAGATATAAAATATATATAGTTGATGGAGCTGAGAAGCTCACAGAGGAGGCTCAGAATGCCCTCTTAAAGAGCATTGAGGAACCACCAGAATATGGAATTATCATCCTTCTCACTGAGAATGCTGATATTTTCTTAAGAACAGTTCAGTCTAGATGTGTGAGAATCGATTTTAGACCACTAGCTGACGATCTTGTTAAGGAGTATGTAAATAAGAATTTTGCTGGTATCACTTCAGCTGATGAGCGCTTTGTCACAGCATTTGCCAGAGGATCAATTGGTAGAGCTAAGGACTTGCTCAGCAATGATGATTTCTCTAATATCAAGAGTCAGGTAATCAAGCTGGTTCGCGGTATTGAGGACATGTCTTATGCTGATTTATATACTTCAGTCAAGGAACTCACATCTGACAAGGAGAGAGTTAATGATGTCCTTGATATGATGTCGCTTCTTTTTAGAGATATACTTGTTTTCAAGAGTACTAATGACTTTAATTTGGTTATTTTGAAAGACGAATTGAGCATGATTAAGGATTTGTCTACCAGATGTTCATACGAGGGAATCGAGGATGTCCTCAATTCAATCGACAAGGTTAAGGTTAGAATGAAGGCCAATGTCAGCATGGATATTATTATCGAATTGCTTGCTATGGCTATCAAGGAAGTAGTTTAGGCCTAAATTGTGTGACATAAAGTCGGAATTTATTCAGATAATAAGTCGGAAATTAATTCAGACATAAAGTTGGTAATTAATTCAGACTTTAAGTCGGAATTTCAGACGTCGTGTAAAAGCTAGGATTTGAGGGTTTTTTCTTATATAGATTTAGATAGAATGGAGAAAATTAATGACCAAGGTTATAGGTGTGCGTTTTCGTCAGGCTGGAAAGATTTACTTTTTTGCACCAGGAAAGTACACAGATATAAAGAATACAGATCATGTTATCGTTGAGACAGCTAGGGGAGTAGAATACGGAGATGTAGTACTTGACTTGAGAGAAGTTGAGGATTCTAAGGTAGTGCAGCCTCTTAAGCCAATTATCAGAGTTGCAGATGCAGCAGATGATGAGAAAAATATTCAGAATCATGAGAAGGAAAGAGAGGCTTACAGGGTTTGTCTTTCAAAGATTGCTAAGCACAAGCTTGATATGAAGCTTATCAAGGCAGAGTACACATTTGACAATAATAAGGTCCTTTTCTACTTTACAGCTGATGGCAGGGTAGACTTTAGAGACTTGGTTAAGGATTTAGCTTCAGTTTTTAGAACAAGAATAGAGTTAAGACAGATTGGTGTCAGAGATGAGGCCAAAATGATGGGCGGACTTGGTGTATGCGGCAGACCTCTTTGCTGTTCAAGTTATATGCCTGAGTTTATACCAGTTTCCATTAAGATGGCCAAGGAACAGAATCTTTCACTCAATCCTACTAAGATTAGTGGTATTTGCGGAAGACTCATGTGTTGTCTTAAGTATGAAGAGGACACATATGAGGAGCTCAATCGCAAGTTGCCAAGCGTGGGAGATTATGTGACAACTCCTGACAAGCTTAAGGGGGAGGTTACATCTGTATCTGTACTGAGACAGCTTGTTAAGGTTGTAGTTGAGCTTGACGAGGACAATAAGGAAGTCAGAGAATATCCTGTTGCTGAACTTCGTTTTAAACCAAGAAGACATAACAACAAGGACAATGTTGACAATAGCAGCAAGGAGCTTCAGGCACTTGAGTCACTTGAAAAGAAGGAAGCTAGGGCTCGAAACAATGAATAAGGACCTAAATAAGCCTGACTTGGGACCAAGTGAACGCATAGACGATTTGTGCCGCAATGATCTTAAGCTTATACAGAATAAAGATGTTTTTTGCTTTGGCATGGACGCTGTACTGCTTTCGACATTTGCCAAAGTGAAAAAAGGTAGAAAAGTCCTGGATTTGTGCACAGGTAATGGCGTAATTCCTATTCTTATGCAGGATAAGAATCCTGGGACAGAGTATGTAGGTTTGGAAATCCAGGAAGTCAGTGCGGATTTGGCAAAAAGAAATGTTCTTCTAAATGGCTTAGAAGATAGGATTTCAATAATCAAAGGGGATTTACGAGAGGCTTCATCATTATTTGGCGAAGCTTCTTTTAATGTGGTGACTGTGAATCCGCCATATATGAACGAGAACCATGGCCTTGTAAATCCGGAGAGTCAGAAGGCAATTGCGAGACATGAGATTATGTGCACACTTGATGATGTAGTGTGTCAGGCCAGTGCCTGTCTTAAGCTCAAGGGAAGCTTTTTTATGGTACACAGACCTAAGCGCTTGGTTGAGATTATAGCCACAATGCTTAAGTATCATATTGAGCCTAAGCGCATGCGCCTGGTTTATCCCCACTTGGGTGACGAGGCAAATATGGTTTTGATCGAGGGAATCAAGGGTGGACACTCACAAATCACTGTCGAGAAGCCTTTGATAGTATATAATGATGACGCAAGTTTTACTGAGGAACTTTTAGCCATGTATGGCATGGAAGGACAGGGCAATGAAATTTGAGCAGGAACTAGAGCTGGGATTAAATCAGGAATTAGTTATAAGTCCTGAAGATAAGTTTGACAATGATAGAGAGATAAGATCGGGTTTTGATGTTGAGACTGATGAAGAAGCAGATGTTGAAGGCGTCAGAGCTGGGGCTGGAAGTCTATATCTGTGTGCCACTCCTATAGGAAACCTCGAGGATATTACTTACAGGGTTTTGAGGACTCTCAAGGAGGTTGATTTGATTGCAGCTGAGGATACGAGAAATAGCATCAAGCTGCTCAATCACTTTGAAATCAAGACTCCTATGACAAGTTATCACGAGTTTAACAAGTATGACAAGGCCAAAACTCTGGTTGATAAGATGCTTAAGGGTGCTAATATTGCAATTATAACTGATGCAGGCACACCAGGAATCTCGGACCCGGGTGAAGAGTTGGTTAAGCAGGCTAGGGCAGCAGGTATCAAGGTTACATCCCTACCTGGACCAGCGGCATGTATCACAGCACTTACAATGTCGGGACAAGCAACAAGGCGTTTCTCTTTTGAAGCCTTCCTGCCTGCCGATAAAAAAGAGAGAAAAGCAGTATTGGCCGAGCTTAGCAATGAGACCAGGACTATGATAGTCTATGAGGCACCTCATCACCTTAAGTCTACACTTGAGGAATTGGCCGCAGTTCTTACTGTAGATAGAAGACTGACCATATGCAAGGAGTTGACTAAGAGACATGAGAAGTCTATGGAATTGACCCTGGGAGAGGCAATTGAGTTTTACAAGAGCACAGACCCTAGGGGCGAATATGTACTAGTCATAGCTGGCAAGGACAGAGAACAGATAATTAAGGAAGAACAGGCTAAGTGGGATAAGCTGAGCATAAAAGAACATGTCGACATGTATATTGAAAAGGGCATGGACAAGAAGGAAGCTATGAAAAAGGTAGCTTCAGACAGGGGCTTGTCTAAGAGAGATATCTATAATCAATACTTGAAAGAAGAGCAGTAATTAGGGAGAGAAGAGATGGATTTTAGCGATAAGTTTTATAAGTTGAGAACACAGGCAGGTTATTCGCAGGAGGCAATTTCGGAGAAAATTGGCGTGAGTAGACAGTCAGTCAGCAAGTGGGAACTTGGAAGTGCAATTCCAGATTCGGACAAGCTAGTTCTCATATCAAAGATATTCAATGTTTCAATTGATTACCTTCTTATGGATAATCACGATGAGGAAGATAACAGTATGGATTTGGATCACTTGGTTGTGCGTTTTATAGCATCGGCTAAGGAGGTAAATGTCATATCTGATCAGCTTGTAGAAATAGCCAAAGATGGTATTATCGATGAGGATGAAAAGAAAAAACTTAAGGAAATTACTGATACATTAAACTCTGTGAGTATGATTATCAATGAGTTAAAGTGCAAGATTGGCGACAATCCAGATTCATTGCAGTAGAATTTTAAGAATTCAGAAATATGAAATAAAGAAGGCTGTAGGCCTGTGTTTGATTGAGACACAGGCTTACAGCCTTTTTGCTATATTAGTTTATCAATAAATTTTATGACCATGAGGCTGGCTTTGATTTTATAGTTCAAGGTGCTGGTCTATTATGCTTCTGACAGAGTTGTAGAGATGAGGCTTTAGGGTCTCTATATCGACAGGCTCCTTGTAGAGGATAGCGCTGTAGGATGTAGAGCTTACAAGCTCGATAATAAGGAAAATCATAAGCTCTGGGTCCTTGATTGGCTTATCAGAAGCCTTGATCATTTCATTGAAAACCTGGGTGAAGTCGACATCATCAGAGCTAGGACTTGCAGTTAAGGCATTCTTGAAGACACCCCAGCTGAGATTCTTTGATATAAAGGTTAGTAAGGACTGGTTTCTGTTGAGTTCATCTATGATGTTGTTAATCATAAAGATAATCATGTCTTCAAAGGGCATAGGTCCGTCATTGACGAGTTTTTTGTCCAAGGCCTGTTTTGCTGCAGTGAAGAGCTGACTTGACTCGTGAGATATAAGCTTGTTCCTTATATCATACTTGTCGCGGAAATAGAGGTAGAAAGTACCCTTGGCAACACCAGCTGCTTGCGAAATCTCTGCGATTGATGTCTTGTTAACTCCTTTTTCAATAAAGAGCTTATATGCAGTATTTAAGATTGAAGTCCTTTTTAATTGCTTATTGAGATCAATTTTTTTCATATAAATTCCTCTTTTCTTGACAATCCAAAAGATCATTGTCGTAAGATATCCGCACTAAGCCTCTTGCTGAGCAAAATAGGAGTAAATTCGGATGATTTTTAGTAATTGTTGAATAAAAGAATAATACAAAAATTCTTCCTTGTCAAACAAAATGACCAAAGGTCAAAAATTTTTCTAAAATATATTGACCTTTGGTCAGTTTGTGATATAATACTCGAGACAAAAGAAAATGACCAAGAGTCAAAATGTAAATTATTCGAGAGCAGAGCTCGTTTTTTTAGATTTAGGTCATGTCATAAAGAAGGAGGATAAGGTGTAATGGAAGGATTTGGCAAGTTTATAGCTAAGTCTAAGATAGTAATTCTCATAATTGGAGTATTGCTTCTTATACCAGCAGGCATAGGATATGTAAAGACTAGAGTTAACTATGATGTTCTTTATTATCTGCCTAAAGACATCGATACAATGAAGGGTCAGGATATACTTCTTGATGAGTTTGGAAAAGGAGCATATGCCATTGTTATCGAAGATGGTTTGACGGCCAAGGAGGCCAATGAACTCGAGGAGAAGGTAAAGAGTGTTGATCATGTATCTGACATCATCTCATATAATGATATTTCTCATGGAAACGTACCACTCGAGATTCTTCCTGACAAATATGCAAAGAAACTTCACAATGCCAGCACAGACGCTACTATGATGATTGTTTTCTTTGATAACACAACTTCAAGTGATGAGACAATGCAGGCTATCAAGGATGTTAGAACAGTCACTGATAAAAAGTGCTTAGTCAGTGGTATGTCAGCGGTTGTTACAGATACCAAGACAATGGCCTTGAAAGAGACCAACATATATGTTGCGGTTGCCGTAGTTCTCGCTTGTGCAGTACTTGCATTTTTCATGGATTCATTCCTGGTTCCTGTATTCTTTATGTTGAGTATAGGAATGGCTATCATTTATAACTTAGGTTCAAACATAATATTTGGGGAGATTAGCTATATAACAAAGGCTCTTGCAGCCGTACTTCAGTTGGGTGTAACACTGGATTACTCAATATTCCTTTGGCACTCTTACAAGGAGTTCAAAGTTCAGTATCCAGACGACCATGACGAGGCCATGGCTCTTGCTATCGAAGCAACTATTACTTCTGTAGTAGGTTCTTCAATAACAACAGTTGCCGGTTTCATAGCTCTTTGCTTTATGAGCTTCACACTTGGACTTGACTTAGGTCTTGTAATGGCCAAGGGTGTTATCTTCGGTGTTATAGGTTGTGTAACAATCTTACCAGCAATGATTTTGACATTTGACAGACCACTCGAGAAGACAATGCACAGAGAGATCTTGCCACACAGACTTGACAGATTAGCAGCTTTTATTGTTAATCATTCATGGATTTTCATAGTTCTCTTTATCGTCTTGCTTTTCCCAGCTTTCTACGGATATAAGCACACTGGAGTTTACTATGATCTTTCAGATACACTTCCAGCAAACCTTGACTGTACTATAGCTAATAAGAAACTTGAATCTGACTTTGATCTGAATTCTATGTACATGGTCCTTGCAGATAAAGACCTGAGTCCTAAGGCATCCAATGAGATGATGGAGGACATTAACAAGCTTGATGGCATAACATTTGCCATGAGCCTGGATTCAATGACAGGAGCTCAGTTACCTGAAGAGATGATTCCTGCTGATCTTAAGTCTAAGCTTAAGGGAAGCGAGCATCAGATTATGGTTGTTGGTTCTGATTATAAGGTTGCTTCGGACAATGTTAATAAGCAGATTGACAGTGTCAATGAGATAGTTAAAAAGTATGACTCAAGTGCGATGGTAATCGGTGAGGCACCTTGTACTAAGGATCTTATTACTATCACAGATAATGATTTCAAGATTGTATCAGCAGTTTCAATCGCAGCGATTTTCTTAATTATTTTCTTCGTATTGAAGTCAGCAACATTGCCATTGATTCTGGTTGCAACTATAGAGTTTGCGATTTTTATCAACATGGGTATTCCATTCTACACACATACAACAATTCCTTTTATTGCATCAGTTGTAATTGGAACAATTCAGTTGGGTGCTACAGTTGACTATGCAATTCTTATGACAACAAGATATAAGACTGAGAGATACAGCGGAGAGAGCAAGAAGGAAGCTATCACAACAGCGCTTTCTACATCTATTCCTTCAATTATCGTAAGTGCTCTTGGTTTCTTCGCAGCTACCTTTGGTGTTGGATTGATTTCAAGCGTAGATATGATTGCTTCCCTCTGTACACTTATGGCTAGAGGTGCAATTGTAAGTATGTTCACAGTAATACTTGTCTTACCATCATTCTTCGTTTTGTTTGACAAGGTTATTATTCACACAAGTTTGGGTTTTATAGATAAGAAGAATAAGTAAGTTTAAAAGACTAATTATTTAAAGATTATCACTAATTCAAACTACATATTATGGAGGTTCATTATGATTAAGAAAAAATTATTTAAATTCGCTTCAGTTTTCATGTGCGCATCAGTAATTGCTATGACATTTTCAGCATGCGGTGCCAAGGGAAATGTCGAAAGTGTAGCAATAGAGACAAGCGCTAAGGTTGACGCTAAGACTTCAAATTCAAGTGTAGAGAGCACTCTTGCAGAGACTCTTTTCGCAACAACAACATCATCAGCTAGCAAGAACAGCAAGGACGAGACAGTATATGTATTTTCTGATGCCAACGGTAATGTCGATCACATGCTTGTTAGCAATAAACTTAAGAACTTTACTGGAGTAAAGACAATCTCAGATATGACAAGCCTTAAGAATATTACTAATGTATCTGGCGAGGAGGGCTATAAGGCCAATGGCGAGAGCCTTACATGGGATGCTGAAGGAAACAGCATTACATATCAGGGAACTACTGACAAGAAGACACCAGTTACAGTAAAGGTTACTTACAAGCTTGACGGCAAAGAGATCTCAGCTAAGGATTTGGCTGGAAAGAGCGGAAAGGTAACAATCCACTTCGATTATACTAATAACGAGAAGACAAGCATAACTGTTAATGGCAAGAAGCAGACAGCATATGTGCCTTTCAGCGTTGTGACTGGTATGGTTCTTCCTGCTGATAAGTTCTCAAATATTCAGATTACTAATGGTAAGCTTGTTGAGACTGGCAAGGAAAATATTGTTATAGGTCTTGCAATGCCTGGCCTCGAGGACAGCTTGAGTGCAGTGAACCTTGGAGATAAGAAGTTAGACATAGATATTCCTAATTCATTTGAGGTAACAGCTGATGTTAAGAATTTTGAGCTTGATGAGACACTCTCAGTTGTTTCTAATAACCTTCTCTCAGATATCAAGACAGATAAGATAGATACATCAAGTCTTAAGGCAGATTCTGATAAGCTTGCAGATGCAAGCAATCAGCTTATCGATGGAACTAACAAGCTCTATGACGGAACAAATGAATTAAAAGATGGCACAAGCCAGCTCAAGGATGGCACAAGCCAGCTTGCAGACGGAGCAGGTCAGCTCACATCAAAGGTTCCAGATTTGGTAGCAGGTGTTAATCAGCTCAAGGATGGCGCAGGTCAGCTTGCTGATGGTATTGATCAGGTTAAGGATGGAGCAGATAAGCTTTCAAGCGGCTCTGCAGCATTAAAAGATGGTATATATGCCTATGCTGATGGCGTAGGTCAGGTAGATGAGGGCGCTGAGGCTCTTGATAACAACATGGGTACATTGAGCAATGGCCTTGATACACTTTATGCTAAGCTTTTGAGTAACAATTTTGATGCAGGTGTTCATCAGCTTGCAGTTGGAGCTGCTCAGCTCGAGGGCGCAACTCCAGAGCTTATAGCAGGAATCAGTCAGCTTAGCACAGGCTCTGCAAACCTCGCAAGTGGCCTCGTAGCATACACAGATGGAGTTAGTCAGGCAAAGACAGGTGCTGACAAGCTTGCAGCTGGTATTTCTCAGCTTGCCGGCAAGGCAAATGCGGGAATTAGCCAGCTCGCAACTGGTGCTAATTCACTTCTAGATGGAGCTAATCAGGTTAAAACTGGCGCAGCAGAACTTGCAGCAGGAGCAAATGCTGTAAATGAAGGTGTTAACGGCACAAGCGGCTTGAAGAATACATTAGCTAACAACGAAGCTGCGTTAAAGACTCAGTATGAGCAGGCATACAATACAGCTTATCAGCTTGTAGTAAAGGCAAACACAGCACTCACTATGGAAAGTATGTCAAGTGCAATTCAGTCAAGCATTGCTAGCCAGCTTGCTAGTATCGCAAGTGCTCAGGGAGTTAGCGTTGATCAGCTTCCGGCAGAGACTGTTGAATCAGTTACAAGTGCAGTAAAGAATCAGTATCAGCAGCAGGTTGCAGCAGGAGTTACACAAAGTCTTGCAGGTAAGGGCATTGCAGCAGAAGCTGATATCACAGATACAGATGCAAATGCTAACCCAAGAAATCAGGTTGTGACCATGTCAGCAGCTTTAAGCCAGGTATATTCATCTACAGCATCAAGCACTGATGAAAGCATGCAGGCTCTTTCAACTCAGGCAATGCAGTCACTTCTTACAATTAACCAGGCCAGTGCAGCATACAGGGCTTTATCATCAACTGATGCAGCTCTTCAGGGAGATGGAACAGCTACAAATCCAGGTCTCTACGCAGCAACTCAGTCACTTGCTGCAGGTGCTGCAAGTTTGGCTGAAGGAACAGGTGATTTAGCTTCAGGAGCTCAGGACTTGAATGCTGGTATTTCAGGTGAGGCAGGTCTTTCTTCTCAGTTGTCAGCTGGAATCACTCAGCTCTCAGACGGAGCAAGTGAGCTAGATACAGGTCTTACAACTCTTGATGGCAAGTCAAGTGAGTTGAATTCGGGGGCTTCACAGATTAGTGGGGGTCTTGCTCAGATAAATGCTAATGCACCAAAACTTCAGTCTGGAGCTAAGCAGCTTAGCGAGGGCCTTGCAAAGCTTGAGGCTAGCGTTGGAGTCTTCCCTAAGACAGATGATGAGGCAACAGCAAATCCAGAGACACTTTGCTCTGCTCTTTACCAGTTAAAGAATGGTGCAAATCAGCTCAAGAGTCAGGGTACAGAAAAGATTAAGGCTGGTCTCGACCAGATTAATTCAAACAGCCAGGCTCTCAAGGGAGGAATCGACCAGGTTGCTGATGGTTCAGCAGCCCTTGCAGATGGCGCTAACAAGCTTTCAGCTGGATCAATCACATTGAAGGATGGAACAAATCAGCTTGCAAACGGTGCTGTACAGCTTGCAGATGGCGCAACTCAGCTTGCAGATGGAATCAATCAGGTTAATGATGGAGCTATTAAGCTCGATGACGGAGCAATTCAGCTCAATGAGGGTGCTCTTACACTTAGAGATGGAATGGTACAGTTCAACAACGAAGGCCTTTCAAAGATTACAAAGTTACTTGGAACTGACGCAGATACAGCAGTTAAGACATTTGAAGAGATTACAAAGCTTGGAAAGTCATACCAGACATTCACAGGCAAGGATGCAGATACTGAAGGTTCAGTAAGATTCATTGTTAAGACAGCTGGAATCACAGTAGAATAAGCCATATATAGTGGGCTGTGAGAGAAGAATATATCTTTAAACTGACAAGCTTATAGCCTGTCAGTTTGTGAGATTTAGATTTCTTCTTTCATAGCTCTTTTTTTGTAAAGAAAGCTTTTATTTTCATAAATTTTGATTTATAATATTACATAGCTTATTGTCTGAAAATGGGTTTTCAGACATGATTTTTTTACATAGAGTCAGCATAAGGAGGTGCGGCATGGCAGAGACATTTAGTGAGAGCGGATTTGGAGGATTCGAATTCAGCGCTGAGAAAAAGAGAATACCTTATGGAGGAAATCCATACGCTGATTACAACACGGACTCTGCGGTTGATAACGCAACAAGTGCTGCTGAAGAGGAAGGACCTCATACTATGTCCCTAGATCAGTTTACATCTATGTTTTCGCATAATGACGAGCAAGGGGAAACAAGGGAAGAGAATCATTCGAACGTATTGGACGAGTTTTTTAATCAGAATACAGAGGAAGTTCAGCAAGCTGAGCAGACAGCACAGTCAGAGCAGTTTGTTCAGTCAGAGCAGTTTGCTCAGCCTGAGCAGATGGGTCAGAGCGACAATTTGGCTGCTGTGGATGCGACAAATTCATATGCTCAGCAGATGAATTCAATGAATCAGATGAATCCTATGAATACGGCTAGTGCTATGAACAGCATGGACCAGATGAATGCTATGAACCAGATGAATAATATGAATCAGATGGGAAGCATGAATGGCTTTGGCCAGCAGATGAACAACATGGATCAGATGAATGCTATGAACCAGATGAACAATATGAATCAGATGGGAAGCATGAATGGCTTTGGTCAACAGATGGGAAACATGAATGGCGTGAACCAGATGGCTAATATGGGCCAGATGGGTGGCATGAATGCTTTCGGTCAGCAGATGAATAATATGAACCAGATGGCTAATATGAATGCTATGAACCAGATGAACAACATGAATCAGATGGGAAACATGAATGGCTTCGGTCAGCATATGGGCAGCATGAATGGCATGGACCAGATGAATGCTATGAACCAGATGGGCAATATGGGCCAGATGGGCGGTATGAACGGCTTCGGTCAGCATATGGGCAGCATGAATGGTATGGACCAGATGAATGCTATGAATCAGATGAATAATATGGGTCAATCATATGGTCAGCAAATGGGCTCTATGTCAGGCCTTGGTGGTGGTACACATTCAGCTCCAACAAGCCAGTATGGAGAGGATCAGTTCGGAAATCCTATACAACAGAAGCAAGATAAGCTCAGTACATTTTCCGATGATTCTAGTGCTGGTTTCTATGCAGATGCTTCTTATGGTTACGGTGTAAGTTCCTATGGAACAGGCGAGATGAAGAATGCAGGAAGCGGATTCTATCCAGAGAGTAATATTGATGGAGCTTTAAATGGAGAGTTTGGAAGTGGTGCATATTCAAATAATGACCAGTATGTTCCAACTGCAGTATTTGAATGCCCTAAATCAAAGATTTCAGACTCAATATCCAATGATGAGCTTATTAATGCAATATTTGGTAAGGTTAGACTTGAAAACTATGTAAATCCTGTCGATGACTCGATTGAGGCTTATATTGCTGAGATAAACAAGCTTACAAAGGATGGAGAGAGTATCTTCCAGTACACAGCTTACAGGGAGCTTTCACACTTAGGTGAGGTTGTCAATGTAAGTTCAGATGAGGTCTTCGGACTTGTTCTTGAAGTTGGTGTGGATGATAACAGAGTTGATACAGTGGCTGCATACGAAGACGGCAGAGTTAGATATTTAGGATGCGATGGCAAGGGTATACTTTGGGAGCCTGAAATTGACCTTATCACAGAGGATGCCAAGAATGCAGTTAAGGAGGGCGAGACAGTATTCCTTAATACCAGAGAATGGTATGATGAAAGAAAAATTGGCCTTTCTAGGGGATATATAAGATTCTCGACACTCACAGCAGGTGGATTGAAGATACTTGAGGGTGAGTATGAGAAGGCTATGCAGGTGCCTCAGTTTGCCCATCTTATCAACAGCATGATGAAGATTATGAAAGCTGTAAAAGACAAGAATGCCTAAGCTAAGTATTGGGGTAAAGGTCTTTTAAATACTAATTAGAAAAGAAAAAAATAATTGAGTTATGAGATGCGGTCTGGCTTTTTGCTGGGCCGTTTTCTTATAGAAATTAGGACTTGAAATAAAGTTTAAATCTGTTAAATTAATAGAGGACCTAATCTTAGTGAAAAACTAGGAAATTGAAAGGAAAGAAAGATGCAGGATCAGTTCTCCAGAACACAGTTACTTATAGGTAGAGAGCCACTCGAAAAACTGAAAAATTCAAAAGTTGCCATTTTTGGAATCGGCGGAGTTGGCGGTTATGTTGTAGAAGCTTTGGTAAGAAGCGGAGTTGGTAATATTGTTTTAGTAGACGATGATAAAGTATGCCTTACTAATTTGAATAGACAGATAATTGCCACAAGAAAGACAGTTGGTAAAGATAAAATAGATGTAATGACAGAAAGAATCCATGAAATCAACCCTAAATGTGAGGTTGAAGGATTTAACTGCTTTTATCTTCCGGATACAGCAGACCAGTTTGACTTTGCAAGCTACGATTATGTTGTAGATTGCGTAGATACAGTGACTGCAAAGATAGATCTCATAATGAGAGCTCAAGCCGTTGGCACACCTATTATCTCTTGTATGGGAGCCGGTAATAAGATAGACCCAACAAAGTTCCAGGTTGCAGATATTTACAAGACATCTATGTGTCCGCTTGCCAGAGTTATGAGAATGGAATTAAAGAAAAGAAGGGTAAAAAAACTCAAAGTTGTATTCTCTACTGAGAAACCAAGAAAGGTTATTGATGATGAGGATATAAGTTGCAGACAGCACTGCGTATGCCCTCCAGGCACAAAGAGAAAGTGTACAGTGAGAAGAGATATTCCGGGCAGTGTGGCTTGGGTGCCTCCAGTCGCAGGATTTATGCTTGCTGGCGAGGTTGTTAAGGATATCACTGGGGTTAAATAGATTGGATAAGAGAAAGTGATAAGGCGCTTCATTTCTTGAGTCTAGGGAGATGAACTTGTCCTTGTAAGGAGAGATGTTATGACACTTCAACAGTTGAGATATGCAGAGGTTGTGGCCGAAGTGGGCTCTATGAATGAGGCTGCGAGAAGGCTCTATGTTTCACAGCCATCTTTGTCAGAGGCAATCAGGGGACTTGAAAAAACGGTTGGAATCAAGATATTTAACCGAGTGGCAAGAGGCGTTGTTCTCACACCTGAAGGTGAGGAGTTTATGGGCTATGCCAGACAGATTCTTAACCAGGTGGATCTTTTAGAAGACAAATACTCTGATGGCAATAGCTATAAGAAAAAATTTGGCGTATCTACTCAACATTATAGTTTCGCAGTTAAAGCATTTGTCGAGTTGGCAAAGGAACTGGATTCGGATCAGTATGAGCTGGCTGTCAGAGAGACAAGAACCTATGACGTTGTCAGTGATGTGGCCAATTCCAAGAGTGATGTTGGAATCCTTTATTTAAACAACTTTAACAGAAAGGTCCTCGAAAAAATATTTAGAGAGAAGGACTTGGAGTGGATTCACTTGTTTGACTGTGATGCTTATGTTTATCTTTGTAAGCAGCACCCTTTAGCAAAAAAGAAGAAGCTTACACTGGAGCAGTTGTCTGATTATCCATGCCTTTCCTTTGAGCAGGGAGATAATAATTCTTTCTATTTTGCAGAGGAAGTCATGAGTACTTATGACTATAAGCAGATTATTAAGGCCTGCGACAGGGCTACCATGCTGAATCTGATGGTGGGACTAAACGGATATACCCTTTGTTCTGGTGTTATAAGTGAGGATTTAAATGGCAGTGCCTATACGGCTATCCCTCTGGATGAGGATGTTGTCATGGAGATTGGATATATAAAGAAAAAAGACATACCACTCTCAATCATAGGCGAGCTCTATATTAAGAAACTACATGGAGCAGTGCCGGCAGACCTCTTTAAAACTGAAAATTAGCAAAAAAAGTCTTAAATATTTCTTGATTTTTTTTGTATTATAAGCCCTCAAAAGTTGCAAAGCTTGAGGATGTGTAGTATTATTTACTAAGTTATGCGAATATGTCGCGAGCTTTTAATAAGGAGATTAATATGAAATTTATCGCTATTGGTGAGTTAATGCTTAGATTATCTCCACCAAACTATGAAAAGATAGTTAACACACATAATTATATAGTTAACTATGGTGGAGCCGAGTCAAATGTTGCTGTATCACTTGCAAATCTTGGTGTTGATTCAACATTTTTCACAGTTTTGCCTGATTCAGATATAGGTAAGTCTGCTCTTTCATACCTCAAGTCAAATGATGTACACACTAAGCACATTATCAAGGCTGATGGAAGAATGGGTATTTATTACCTTGAAGAGGGAATCTCAGTAAGAGCCTCTCAGGTAATATATGACAGAATTGGATCAGCATTTGCCGAGTATGATTACAAGGATGTGGATTTTGAGTCAATCTTAAAGGATTATGACTGGTTACACTTGAGCGGTATCACACCAGCACTTTCATATAATTGTAGAAGACTTATAGATATGGCTGTTAAGGCTGCTAAAAAGCTTGGTCTTACAGTTTCTTTTGATCCTAACTTCAGAAGCACACTCTGGTCTTTTGAGACTGCTAGAGATGTTCTCAGCAAGTACCTTCCATATGTCGATGTACTTATAGGAATTGAGCCAATTCATGTATATAATGAGGATGGCACTGATGTTAAGGATGGCCTTACAATGGATCCTTCTTTTGAAGACATGGATCGTGTATTTAAGGCAATTGATAAGCAGTATCACATGAAAGCTATCGCAAGAACAGTGCGTTATGTACATTCTGGAAGCAATAACTCATTGAAGGCTTTCTATTACACTGAAGGCAAGACTTACGAGAGTAAGACAATCAACTTTGAGATTGTAGATAGAGTCGGCGGTGGAGATGCATTCTCTTCTGGTTTGATTTATGCCCTTATGGATAATATGGGACCTGAGGATACAGTTAACTTTGCTGTAGCATCTTCAGTAATGAAGCATGCTATCAGAGGTGATACAAATATCACAAGTGTAAATCAGATTAAGAGACTTATGCAGAACTCTTCATTTGACGTTCAGAGATAAGATTAATTCTTTAAAGCACAATTTAGGAATAATGAGGGTCTGGCCAGCGAATGTGCTGTCTAGACCCTTTTTTACAAGACCCTGGAGGTAATTGGTGTTTAAAAAACATAGATATAAGAAATATATAAATATTCTCTTGATCCTGGCCCTATTGATAGGAGTTGGGACTACATATAAGATTAAGTCTGTTAAACAGTACAAGCAGGATAGCCTTGATAACTCTCAGATTATTGCCCTCGATTCTGGACTTGATGGCTCAAATTCGGGGAAAAAAACGGGAACTAATCCAGAGCAGGTGGCAAATGCGACTTCTGAATCATCAATTAAGGATAAGGCAGGGACAAGTGCTAAGGAAGACTTTGACGAGGCTGCTAGATATATTGACGATAAGACAAAGCAGGATGATGCAAATGAGACTTCTGCAAGAACAAAGTCAGAGCTTGAACAGAATTCTACAGGATTGAATCAGGGTCAGGACTCGGCAAATGTTGATAAGGACGCAAACTCGCCGAACAGTGCCAAGGAAGACTTTTCAGGCCAGGGTGTGACTTCTTCAGGCGAAAATGCTGGGCAGAATGAGAGTGCAGACAAGTCATATGCCAATGTTGTCATTAGCATTTCCTGTCAAAATATAATGGGGAATCTTGATACAATCAAGAACCAAGGCCTTGTAGATAGCATTCCGGCTGATGGATACTATATAAGGGGAGCTTCGTACAGGGTTAGTAAGGGAACTAGTGTCTATAATCTGCTTGTAAAGGCGTGTGCAGATAATGGACTTATGTGCTCGGCTGAGAATACGGTCTTTGGAACCTATGTATATGGCATTGGCAATCTTATGGAGAAGGCTACTAGCAGTGAGAGCGGCTGGATGTACAGAGTCAATGGCAATGTTGTTAACTACAGTGCTGGCAATTGTGCCCTCGAAGATGGAGATCTAGTTGAGTGGATTTATGTGAACAGTTATAGGGAGCTATTATAAGGTGAATTCTGAAATAGAAAGATTACACCCATATACGATAATTATGTATGTGGTGGCGGTTGTGCTGGTAGAGATGCTTACTATGAATATTTTCATAATTGCAGAGGCCTGCATAGGAGCCTTTATAGTGGGCATAGTTTTGATGGGGCCTAAAAAGGCCTTTTCGGATTTCCTTTTTGAAATCCTGCTATCATTCTTTACAATACTTATACAGCCTTTATTCTCAAGGGCGGGAACTAGCGTCCTCTTCTATATCAATGACTATCCGGTCAGCACAGAGGCCTATATATATGGCCTGATGGTGGCAATATTGCTTGTCAGCATAATACAGTGGAATCTACTGCTGACGGAGAGCATGGACTCTAAGAAGATTATCTATATATGTGGAACTATATGGCCTAAAATGGGCCTTACTATTTCCGTGATACTTAATCTCATTCCAAGCTTGAAAAAGCGTTATCAAATCATTCATGAGGCTCAAATCAGTATGTTTGGTCAGGCTGGTGGATGGACTGTCAGGCTTAAGAGAAGGATTAGAGAAATCTCAATACTTCTCAGCTGGACGCTTGAAGGTTCTATGGAAAAGTCAATGTCTATGGAAGCCAGAGGTTACAGGAGTGGAAAGAGAGAAAATGTTTTTGATTACAAGTTCAGGCTGGAAGACAAGATAGGGCTTACACTCATAATAAGCCTAGGGGCTTTGACGAGCTTGATTATTGGCACAAGTCGGGTGGATATGTGGTATTTGCCCAAGGTTAGCCTACCCCAGGATATGGGACATACATTCCTGGTCATGGTTCTTTATGCCTGCCTGATACTTTTGCCCTTGATAGTGAAGATTAGAGGAGATTACAGATGGCGTTCCTTGAATACAAAAGAGTGACTTATTGCTATCCGGGAGATGAAAAGCCGGCTATAGCTGACATAGAATTAAAGATAGATGAGGGTGAGATTGTACTCATAACTGGAAATTCTGGAAGCGGAAAATCAACTCTTTTAAGACAGCTCAAACCAAGTTTGATTCCTGCTGGAAAAAGAGAGGGCGAGATATGCTTTAAGGGAAGAGATATTAAGGACATGTCAATTAAGGAGAATGCGGCCTTGATCGGTTATGTGACTCAGAATCCAGACGATGCAATTGTCACAGATAAGGTTTGGCATGAGCTGGGGTTTGGACTGGACAACTTGATAGATGACCCTGATGAGATAAGGCGAAGGGTGGCTGAAAGCTGTCTTTACTTTGGGCTTACAGATAAGTACAACGAAGATTGTGCTAAGCTCAGTGGCGGACAGAAACAGTTGGTTCTTATAAGTTCAATAATGGCTATGCAGCCCAAATTGCTGGTTCTGGATGAGCCATGCGCTCAATTGGACCCAATAGCAGCAAGAAGACTGACTGATACCCTGATAAGGCTCAATAAAGAATTGGGAACGACGATTATCATAGCTGAGCATGACACGGAGTACATGTATGGACAAGCTGACAGGATTCTTATGATGAAGGATTCTAAACTGGTTCTAGACTGTGATAGAAATACTGCAGCAAGGATTGCAGCCAAGGATAAGGACTTGAAACCAAGCTTGCCAGTTGCGACAAGAATTGCCTTGGCTTGTGATGAGGATGGAGATGTCCCAATGACAGTCAAAGATGCTAGAGTTTGGCTAAAGAATTATTTAGGGTCAGCGCTGGAAGCTATAGTGGAAGCTGAGCTGGGCGAGAAAAAGCTGGCTGGCAGGGATGACAGGCCAGTTAAGGAAGACAGTATAGTTGAGGGAGATAGGACAATTAGGGATGACAGGCCAGTTAAGGAAGTTAAACTTGCTAAGGCAGACAAGTTGGCTGAGAAAAAAGAGGACGTGCTTAGCTTAAAGGAAGTTTGCTTCAGGTATGAGAGGACTGGGGCGGATGTCTTAAAGTGCCTGGACCTGAGGGTGAAAAAAGGAGAGATTCTTGCAATAGTGGGGGGCAATGCTTGCGGCAAATCGACTCTATTAAGTCTTATGGCTGGGGTTAAAAAGCCGATTTCAGGAAAAATCAAGAACTTTGGCAATAGAATTGTACTTCTGCCACAGAACCCTAAGGCTCTCTTCACAGAAATCAGTGTTGAGGAAGAGCTTGGCGTTATGCTTATGGATGCTGGAAATAAGGCGGCAGATGGCCTCTCACTTGAAGATAAGAGGGCTATGGTTGAAAAACTTCTACTTGAGACAAGGCTTGACGCTTTAAGAAAGAGACATCCTTATGATTTGAGCGGTGGTCAGCAGGAAATTCTTGCGATTGCAAAAATTATGCTCTTAAAGCCGGATATAGTGCTTTTAGATGAGCCTACCAAGGGCTTGGATCATGCTTACAAGAGCTTTATAGCAGACTGGATTTCAAGACTTAAGACTAGCATTAAGGCGGTTGTGATAGTGTCTCATGACCTTGAATATATAGCAGATTATGCAGATTACTGTGCTATGCTTTTCGATGGACAGATAGTTAGCCAGGGCAAGAGTGATGAGTTTTTTGCCAGCAACAGCTTTATAACAAGTGCTGCGGCTAGAATAAGCAGAAATTTTTTCTCAAAGGCAGTCACTGAAAAAGAGACTATTAGAAGGATAAAAAAATATGTCTAGGCATTATCTATTGTTTAGTGTTATTATTATTATAGTTATGTACATACCCTTAATGTTGAGGTATGAAAAACGTGTCCGCACTAGAGAATTGGTCTTGATAGCGGTAATGTGTTCAATCACAGTTCTTGCTAATTGCTTTACAGTCTACACTATACCAATCCATGCTGGAACAGCTCTGGTTATCATAACTGGAGTTGCTCTTGGGCCTGAAGCGGGCTTAGCCTGTGGCTGTTTGGCCAGATTTATCGCCAATTTCTTTATGGGTCAAGGAATCTGGACTCCTTATGAAATGATTGCATGGGGATTCCTGGGCTTTTTTGCGGGTTGCGTTTTTAGTGATGTGAAATTGATCGGATATCTAGATGATGCTAGACAGATAAAAAGGGAAGACAGAATCCTTGGCTTGAGGGCTATGTTAAAGCCTCTTTTTATGGTTCTGCTCTCTGAGCTTACAGTATACCTTATATGTAAAATTAAAGGCTTTAATTATCTGGGATTTCCTCTTTATCTGGCAGGAATCCTTGGTATAGTGCTTGCGATAATTGTTAGCAAGGGAAAGATAAGAGCTAATAGCATCACAGTGAGCGTATATACATGGCTAAGCGTCCTTGTAATCTATGGAGGGATTATGAATGGCGTTCATGTCATTAGTTTTGGTGAGCTTTCACTTAATAGTGCAAATTCATGGCTTTTAGCCTACACTACAGGACTAAGCTATGATCTTATGCATGCCAGTACAGCAGCAGTTTGTACTTATTTCTTTGGGGAGTCAATAATAAGAAAATTAAGAAGAGTTCAGATTAAATATGGAATCAGGTCATAATTGCAGCGGAGGAAGGGCACATGATTCAGAATTTACTATCATCTTTGGACTATAGAATTGAATATGAAGTAGCAGCAGTATTTTACAATCTAATCTTTATTGTTTATCTATATAAGAAATTTAGGGTTGATTCGGTTGTCAATCGCCGTTTCAGACACCTTATGGTAATTATAACGGCGGCAACTATTTTTGATATAGTGACGGCTATTGTAACAAGCATGGCTGGTGCCGTGTCAAATCCTGTGCACATGGTGGTTAATACCATTGATTGCTTTGGCGCAGTTGTGACAACCTCATATTACAGCTACTATATCATGTCATATGTTGAGAATGACATGATTAGATTATACAATAGGCTATTTTACTTGGCTATGTTGTTGACTTATGTTGTAATCATGGTGGTTAACTTTGCCAATGGAATAGTCTTTTCTTACTCAGACCAGGGCCAATACATACATGGCAAGCATTTTTTCCTTATGTGTTATCTCTATCCGGCTATTTTTATATTTTGGGGAACTCTCTTCTATCTGATAAAGATTAAGGACTATGAGAAAAAACAGAGATTATCTATAGGCATGGCTCTTGTGCTTACTGGAATGCTTTATTCTATCCAGATGTTTTATAGTGATCAGGTTTTGCTTACATTTTTTGCGGCATCGGTGGGACTTGTAATTGTATTCTTTTCACTGGAAACTCCGGATTATATGCGACTCAATAAGACACTTGTGGAGTTGGACAAGGCTAGAGAAGCTGCCTGCAAGGCCAATGAGGAGATGCAGGAAGTTAGTAGGCTTAAAACCGAGTTTATCGAGAATATGTCACGTGAGTTGAGAAACCCGGTCAATGCTATTATTGGCTATAACGATTTGATTATCTCAAAAACTGAAGAGAGCGAGACGGCTGAGAATGCAATCAATGTCAAGGCTGCGTCATCGTCACTCCTATCCCTCTTTAATGACATAATCAATTACATCAATATGTCGAGTGAACATATAAGTCTTGAGAGCAAGTCATATGATACAGAGACCTTGATTTACGATAATATTCTTTATGGTAAATTTAATTCGGGAGTTAAGCACTTAGACTTTATCTTTAATTCAGACTCAATGATCCCTAAGAAATTAAAGGGAGATGCAAGTAAGATAACAGAGATCTTTAATGGCCTTTTATCAAACTCAGTCAAATACACCTTAAAGGGATCCATTTCGGTTAATATTATGTGGACGGCCGTGGATGAGAAGAGCGGTATCCTGACTTATGTTATAAGTGATACAGGTATAGGTTTTACAGATGAAGAACTAAATAGAATAAATCAGGGAGATGAACTTGATAATAAATCCAGTGATCATGGTTTGGGCTTGGGTCTTCCAGTTGTTAGAAAACTTTTAAATCTTATGGATTCTCACTTAGACATAATGAGTGCATATGGTGCGGGCTCTACCTTCACATTTGACATATGTCAGGAGATAGTGGATGATACGCCTCTTGGAGAGATTAAGCTCGATAATAATGATTTATCATCATACTGGAACTCAACAACCATCTATCCTGTGGCTCCAGAAGCTCGAGTTCTCCTCTGTGATTCAAATGCTATAAGCATAGAGGTTATGAAAAAACTGCTGCAAATCAGCGATGTGTCTTACGATGAGGCGAGCAATGAACAGGAGGCAGCAGCTCTTCTGGTTAGAAATAAATATGATCTTATATTCATCAATCAGGATCTCTTCACCTTTGGCTATGATCAGTTCCTCAAATATAAGATAGAGAGTGCGAATATTCAGACTCCTCTGATAATAATTCTTTCAGATCCTAATGCGGATAAGGGGGATTATCTTATGAATGGTTTTGATGCCTATCTTGATAGTCCACTTAAAATCAATGATTTCTTTGGAACCTTATTCACCTATATGTCCAAGGATAAGATCCGTGAGACTGTTGAAACCCACAGTATGGAGCGTATTATACGCCAGGCTGAGAAGAATAAAGCAGACTCACAGATGATAGAGCAAAGATATAAGGAAGATGAAGAAGGTGGAATCAGGGGCTTGGGCCAGGAGCTAGATGGCAAGCGCACAGTAATGCTTGTCGATGATGAGTTTATCAACAGGCAGATTGCTGAGAATTTCCTTTCAGCTGAGTACAATGTAGTGTCTATGTCCAGTGGACGTGACTGTCTTGACAGCATTAGACAAGTGATGCCTGATTGCCTTCTTTTAGATTTGAAACTGCCTGATATGTCGGGATTTGACGTGATTAAGGCCTTGAGGTCTGATGAAGAGCTAAAGGAAATACCAGTTGTCTTCTTGACAGCCATTGATGACAGGGAGATGGAGGTTAAGTGCCTGACTAGAGGAGCCGCTGATTTCATCAAGAAACCTTTTGTATCTGAAATTATGTTGTCTAGACTTCACAAGGTTATTGAGCTCTCTTACTTAAAGAAGCACCTTATGGAGGAGGTTATTAATCAGGTTGGAAGGTCAGAGAGATTGACAGACCAGATTATGCAGGCTTTGGCAGGAACAGTTGATGCCAAGGATGCCTACACTAACGGTCATTCTGCCAGAGTGGCAATCTATGCCAAGAATCTTGCCAGCCGTATGGGCAAGTCTGAGAAGGAGCAGAGAGAGATCGTTAGAATGGGCCTTCTTCACGATATAGGCAAGATTGGTATACCGGATGCGATTATAAATAAGCAGGACAAGCTTACAGATGAGGAATATGAGCTTATCAAGCAACATCCAAAAATTGGTTATGAGATTCTAAAGACCATAAATGAGATGCCGGGTCTCGCTGTTGGAGCCAGATGGCACCATGAAAGATACGATGGTTCAGGATATCCAGATGGTCTTAAGGAATATGAAATTCCGGAAGAGGCTAGAATTATCTGTGTGGCAGATGCCTATGATGCTATGACAAGTAAGAGAGCCTACTCTAAATCAAAAACTCAGGAACAGGTTAGAAATGAGTTCGTAAGGTGTGCTGGCAGCCAGTTCGATCCTGAAATTGCAGATGTTATGCTGGAATTAATCGATGAGGATACTAATTACGATATGAGAGAAAAGTAATAGGCAAAAATTACGATATGAGAGAAAAGTAATAGGCAAAAATTATGCATGAGAAGTAAGTCTAAGGCACATAGAAATATGCATAATAAATATATATAATAAATACGTATAATGAATATATATAATGAATATGCATAATAAATA
Organism: uncultured Lachnospiraceae bacterium; assembly: GCA_947164605.1. GTDB lineage: Bacteria > Bacillota > Clostridia > Lachnospirales > Lachnospiraceae > CAMUXE01. The sequence goes on from CAMUXE010000020.1 coordinate 27,600, forward strand.
CGCATAATGAATATGTGTAATAAATACGAAAAACTCAGTTAAGAGCTCTCTTAACTGAGTTTTTTTATGATTTTTAAATTGTATAAGCAGGTGATAGGCGCATGTCAGCGCCTTGCCTAAAAATCTTAGCTACTTATCTTACTTTGCAGAAAACTTTTTTGAAAGGTTTGCTAAGAATAAACCAAATGCTGAGAATGAGAGGCTTATAATTAAGAATAAAGTATTGGAATCTCCAGTCTTTGGAGAAGTTGCACTTACAGTAGCATCAGAGCTGGAAGAGAGATTGAGTCTCTCGCTGGCTTCTAAGCTTGAATTCTGAAGGGAATCAGCTGCAAGAGAATCGTCATCACTGTTGCTGAGTGTCTGTCCGTCTGAATCAGCTCCTGGATTGACATCAGTGTCTGTGCTTGAATCGCTGTCGCTTGTTGTAAGTACTGGATGATAAATAAGAGCTACATTTGAGCTTAAATCATAAGGGTTAAGCTTGTCCTCGGTAAGTGAAGAGCGAAGGAAGAGGTAGGCAAAAGTGAAATCGCTTGTAGCAAAGAGGTTGTCCTTTCCACCGTATGTGTAAGCTCCTAAAGTAGTTGTAGAGGCAAATTTTTCTTCAGCTGCCTTGAAGATATTCTCTGTATCCTCATAGCCTGCAAGTGAGAGAAGGCTTAAGGCAAGAGCTGTAGAATTTGGATTTTCGCTGCCCCATGCGAAGATTACGTGATCATCGTTGATAAGAGACTTATCGTAGGCGATAGCCTTATCTACAAGACTTGCAAATTCACTATCGGATTCGATAGCAGGGTAAGTATATGTGAAGGCATTAGCGTTGTTGTCGGCGCTGTTGCCCCAATAGTTGAGACCATTGTCATTGCTCTGAGATTTAATCTCACCGAGTACTGCAGAAATTAAGCTGTCAGCCTCAGGAATCTCCGACTTATAAGAGTTAAGTGCGGCATATATAATACCAAGATTGTAAGGATTCACAGCCTTGAGTGAGCTAGCTTTTTCCTCGGAATTAGCAGCATTTGACACCTTATTGGCAAAACTTGATAAGAGATTTTCGTTGTAAATTTCATTTACATTCTTCATATCAGCGGCGGCTGAGAGGAGGATGTAAGAGTAGCTTACAAGAATATCGTTAGAAAATGAACCTGATGTCTTGAGATTGAGCTCATTCTCATCAGTGAGAAGGCTTGATACAAAAGACTGATAGCTCTCAGTGTCTGCTTCAATTCCTGCGAGCTGAGTGTAGAGGAAAAGTTTTGAAGTAGAGTTGAAACTGCTTGCAGAATCAATACCATCAAAGGAAATCTTGTCTGAAAGGTAAGTTGCGCTATTTTTGACCTTTTCGTCTACATTAGCAAAAGTAAGTGATGTGTCTTGGCTGGATTCAGCGAGTAGGGCATAGCTGCCATTTGAATTAGATGCAGCAGAATCCGATGTGGCACCAAGGGTAGTTACGGCAGGGACGCTAGAACCTGCAATTGTAAATACAGCTGCAAGAAGAGCTGCATTTAAGCGGTAATTAAGTTTTCTCATTATTGAGTCCTTTCCTAACATGACTCTCACCAGCATGTTGATATTGTATGATTTTTGACTGAATATCCTGACTTAGACCGGATCTGGCTGCCTTCCCGAAACATAGGTGTGGAGGCTGGTTAAAGGATAAACCAGTCACAGATATGCCCAGTGGCTAGATGCTAGATTGTGTGATTATTAAGGCTGAAGCCTATAAGAATCACAAGCGTCTATACAGTAGAGTGAGCTGTTGCGGATTCTGACCGCATTCCTCAGTCAAGAATGTATATTATAGCAGTGGGATATAAATATTGCAAGCTACTTGATTGTTTAAAATGGCCCAAAGTGGTATTATTAGGATTAATAAGCCAGTTTTGAAAGGTGAGAAAAAAGTGAATTTAAAAAAATTTGGAATAAAAAAATATACGATAATAGCAATTTATGTGGTTGTAACCTATATGGTTATCTACCTTTTAACAAGATTTACCGATAATCTTGGTGGTGTCTTTTCTGCAATTGGCACAGGATTAGAATGGGCAAAGGTCATCATAAGTCCTATAATTGGAGGCTTTGCGATGGCATATATCCTCTTCCCTATCGTTAATATGTTTGAAAAGCTTTTTAAAAAGTTTATCATGACAAAGAAACTCAAAAGTGTGACAGGCCTTGCGGTTGCCTCTACTGCAATTGTAGTAATTGCAGTATTATCGCTTCTTGGCTCACTTATCATATCAACAATAACTCACAATGTGCAGTTCGCCAGAACAACAGATTTCAATAGCATTGTGACTAGCGTTGGCAATACTATGAATAGTTTCTACACCTTCTTAAATGAGAAGCTCGCTTCGGTAAATGTCTCGTCAGACCAACTCAATGGTTATATACAGCTGGTTGGAGAAAAGGTTGCAAACTTTTTTAAAGATTGGGGCAACGATTTGATTGGATCGGTTGGAAATATTACAGGTGCGATTACCCGAGCTATTTTTGCCATAATTTTTGCAGTCTATTTTTTGCTTGATGGCAAAAAACTTATGGCTTATTGGGATAGGGTCCTCAAAGCCGTATCTAGCGCTAGGTTTTATAAGAATTATCACACCTTTATCCATGATGCAGACACAGTATTTGCCGGATATATCAGAGGACAGTTAATGGATGCTGTCTTTATGATGGTTGTTGTGAGCATTTTGCTCTCAGTAGTTGGAGTGAAATTTGCTGTAATTATAGGCTTGCTGACAGGTTTGGCCAATCTTATTCCTTATGCAGGTCCTTTTGTGGGCTATGGCTCAACAGCCTTGGTTTGTGTGCTGGGCGGTGATTATAAAAAGTTGTTGATAGGCATTATTATCATCTTTATAATACAGACACTTGATGGAAATGTGATAAATCCTAAGCTCTTAAGCAACAGTATCAACATACATCCCCTTCTTGTCACAGCATCTCTTATTATAGGTGGTGCAATTGGCGGACTTTTGGGTATGATACTCGCTGTGCCATGCGGCGCCTTGGTTAAGGTCTATTTTGAAAAGCTGATCAATTATCTTTTGAAAAAAAGAAAGATGAATGAAAGCCTGGAAGATGAGCTGAATAAAGAAGACTTTGAAAAGGCTTCTGAAAAAGATAGCATCGAAAAAGAGGCCGCTGAGAAAGAAAATTCTGAAAATTAGGCTTCTGAAAAAGAGCTTGTAAGGCTCAAGTTGTAAAAAAAGAGTCAGGTAGGTCTGAGACAGGTAAGTTTGAGGCAGGTAGGTCTGCTGAGGCCACCGTGTCAGTTAAGTCTGCTGATGCTGCGTTGGAGGATGGCACTGACTCGGAAGTAAGGAGATTAGATGGCTTTAAATATAGGAAATACTTCAGGAAGTCTCTATATTTTGAGACATGGCAGGACAGATTGGAATGCTCAGAGAAGGCTACAGGGACGTACAGACATAGAACTCAACAAGGAGGGGGAAGAGATGGCCCTTGAAAAGGGCCGTGAAAGACAATTTAGCTTTGATATATGTTTTTCGTCACCTCTAAAAAGGGCTGTCAGGACGGCAGAACTCTATCTGACAGGAAGTCAAACACCGATTCTGACTGATGACAGGCTATGTGAGATGAGCTTTGGTCAGTATGAGGGGATGACTGTAGACGATAATTTTGACAAGCTTCCTATCAGCGTCTTTTTTAGTGATCCTTTATCTTATAGGGCTGACAGAGGGGCTGAGTCTGTAGAAGAGCTTTTTTCAAGAACCAGAGCTTTTATCGATGAGGAAATTCTTCCAAGACTCAAAGCTTCTGAGAATATCCTGATTGTGGGACACGGAGCCATGAATTGTGCCATAATTTCGCAGTTTAGAGGATATGAAATTAAGGATATGTGGAAAGAGTTTCCACAAAACTGCCAGTTGTTAAGGCTTGTTTGATTACTTTTAAAATAGTATCCATAAGCTTTTTTGTATGCTTTTATCAGCCTGTTTTTGGTTTTTTTTTCTTGTGAATACATGGCGAATGATATATCATATATATTGTGTTTTATAGAAATTATTTTTGGAGATTAATGTGAATTATATAGTGCTTGATCTTGAATGGAATCAGAGCCCTATTGGGAAAAAAGGGGCTGTTGCAGGAATTCCCTTTGAGATTATACAGATAGGTGCTGTTAAGCTTAATGAGCGATTTGAAGAGATAGACAGCTTTGATGCTTATGTTAAGCCTATAGTATACAGCAAAATGCAGCGCGCTGTCAGCGAGATTATCCATGTGACAATGGAGGAGCTGAAAGAGAACGGAGAAATCTTTAGCGATGTTGCAGACAGATTTTTCAAATGGTGTGGGGATGATTTTATCTTTTGCACATGGGGAGAGGGAGATTTGGTAGAACTTCAGCGCAATGTGGAATATCATGGCCTGGATTATAAGTTCGCCTATCCTCTCTTTTTTTATGATTTGCAAAGGCTATATAGCATGGATAAAGAGGATAAGGAAGCTCGATACTCCTTGCAGGATGCTATAAAGGAATGTGGCTTGCCTGAAAAGAAGGATTATCACTCTGCTATAAATGATGCTAGATATACAGGTCAGATTATGGCATTTATCGATATGGAAGCTTATGGGGCTTACAAAAATATTGATAACCATACAATTCCTGACAGTATCGAGAATGAGATACATATAGATTTCCCAACTTACAATAAGTATATTTCAAAGGGATTTAGGTCTGCTGATGCGGCAATCAACTGCAAAAGAGTCACTAATGACCTCTGTTATATATGTGGATTGAAGATGAAAAAAAGAGTCAAATGGTTTTTTATAAACTCAAAGTCAGGTTATTGCCTGTATGAGTGCCCAATTCACGGCAGCATAGCTGGAAGAATCAGGATTAAACAGAACGATGCAGGTCTTTTTTTCGCGAGTAGGTTTATGAAAAAGGCTGACAAAGCTCAGGCCGAAAACATAAAGGATAAGTACAAAAAATACAAGGAGAAAGAGGAGGCTAAGAAGGCCAAAAACCAGCCAAATAAGCCTAAGTCATGATAAGGCAAAGCCATGATAAGGCATATGCCTTGGCAAGGCTGGCCTTAGAAGCCGAGACCCTCTTAAAACTTGTAATTAAAGAAAGGAAGTTAAGATGAAGAAATTCAAAAAAGTAACAGCTTTTGTTTTGGCATTACTTATGCTCATCGCATATGTGCCAGCAGGCCTAATCGATGGTCTTTTTGTCACAAAAGTAAAAGCTGAGAGCAAGACTTACACACTTGATGCTTCGGAAATCGAAAAATTTGCCGCTGGCAAAAAGACAGACGGACAGATAGTCAGTGCTGGAGAGAACGATTATTTCTCGATTGTAGCTAGTGCTAAGACAGCAGTACAGGACAATTCAAAGACATTTGCCGATGGCAAATCTTTTACAAACAGAATCAATTTTGGCGGTAAGAGCTCAGTTGGAAAGAAAAACTGCGTTAGTTTCACAACTACTTCTGCAGCAAAAGTGACTGCATATTACATAGCAGGCGACGATGGCAGATATGCCTATATTCAGGACTCTGAAGGCAATGTCACAGATCCTGAGGTCAAATCTACAGCGATAAATCAGCAATTGATTGAGACATATGCTCTTGAGAGTGCTGGTACATACACATTTGCCAATGCAAACGGCAACAACTACCTTTATGGACTTATTGTCACAGAGTCAGATTCCGGCTCTGTAACACCTGAAATTACTTATGTTAAACTTCAGGTCAATGCAAACATAGCAAAGAAGGTTACTACAGCTTCTTATCCTATCAATTTTTCGGCAAATGCTGATGGTAAGATTACCATTAAGAAGACAGGCAGTGATGGCGTAGAATCCAGTGTTGTTGAAGATTTTGCACTCACAGCTAACAAGGCGGTCAATGTTGCCACTGTGCAGCTTGAGCCAGGCGACACAAGGTTTAGCTACACATTTACCCCGGATGCAGATTATCAGCCATCTAAGTATCAGAAGATGGATTCTTACGAGCCTGTAAGCCAGGGATGGACAGTTAATTATGACAATGTGATTGTGGTTGATGAGAATACTATCTTTGTTTCTAATTCAGGAAAGAGCTCAAATGCTGGTACTAAGGAGAGCCCACTTGATATCTATACAGCTATGAAGAATGCTAAGGCTGGTCAGACTATCCTTCTTATGGGTGGTGAGTATGTCTTAAGTTCAGCAGTAACTGTACCAGAGACTGCAAGGGGAACAGCCGACAAACATATCATTGTTATGGCAGACCCAGACAACAGCGAAAGACCAGTATTTAACTTTTCTAAAAAGAGCGCAGGTTTTATCCTTAACAGTGTATATACTGATTTTAGTGGATTTGACGTAACAGGTACATCCGATGGAACTAACGGAACTTCTCGTCAGAAGGGTATCCAGGTATCAGGTCACAACCTTACACTTACTGATATTCACACTTACAGCAACGGTAATACTGGTATCCAGGTTTCTGGTTCAGGCAGCGATACATTTGACAAGTGGCCAAGTGAAATTACTATTCAGTCATGTATCTCTTACAATAACGCCGATGTAGGCAATAACTATGAGGATGCGGATGGATTTGCCGCAAAGCTCACAGTTGGCAACAATGTAGTATTCGACAATTGTATATCTTACAACAATGCTGATGATGGTTGGGATTTATATGCTAAGCCAGAGACAGGCCAGATCGGCGCAGTAACTATCAGCAATTGTGTAGCTTACAACAATGGTTACCTCCTCGACGGAACAGATGCCGGCGATGGCAACGGCTTCAAGCTCGGCGGTATGGGCATAGAGGGTGGCCACATGCTCATTAATTCAGTTGCATATAACAATAAGGCTAAGGGTATTGATTCTAACTCTTGTCCTGATATTAAGGTTACCAACTGTACAAGTTTCGACAATGAGAAGGCCAATGTGGCTTTCTACACTAAGAATCCTGCAACAACAACTGATTTTGAGGGAACAGGCATTATCTCTTTCAGAAAGAATGTAGCTCTCACAACTTCAGAAATTATCACTCCTATCGGTGATCAGGATACTACTAAGATTTACAAGGACAGAAACTACTACTGGAATGGTAGCAATAAGACTTCTACAAACACTTTAGGTGATAAGATCACTGAGGATATGTTTGTATCCCTTGATACTAAGGGTATAACACCTACTATAGAGAATGGTAAAATTAACATGCATGGTCTTCTTGAGCTCACCAGCAAGGCTCCATCTTATGTAGGTGCTAGAATCAACACTGTAATCAGTACTAAGTCATATGATGATATTCTTACAGATAACTCTTATGAGATTCTTGAGAAAGACGGACTTAAGTATCTATCAGGTTTCGCAGTTAATACAACTGTAGCAGACTTCCTTGCCTCAGATCCTGCTAAGGCTGATGGCTATACAGTAAGCATAACAAATGCGGATGACAGCGAAGTTAAAACAGATTCTAATTGCAAAACTGGCTTAAAGCTTACAGCAAGCTCTGATTCAGAGACTTATACATATTATATTGTCATCTATGGCGATATTAATGGTGACGGTGCAATCAATGTTAATGATATTGCTCAGGTTCAGAAGTCCATTCTTAGAATTAACACTCTCACAGGTGCTTATTACATTGCAGCTCATGTTAGCAGTTCAGTTGATTCAGAGCCAAATGTTTTAGATATTCAGCAGATTCAAAAGAATATCCTTGGCATATCAACAATATCTCAGAAGAAGAATTCTTAAAAGTAAATAATGCTTTGAACTTCAGATCAAGAAGTTTGGCTTTAATTAAGGTGGTGGCCCCCGGGCCACCACCTTTTTTGGGGTTTGGAGGGGGCGAGAAAGTGAAAAAGGAAGAAAATATCTCCCAGTATCACGGAGGGGGGAGCCAGAGATGGAGATACCAAAAAGTATGGAAAAGCAAGTCGAAGAAAGCAAAAAAATCTGCATATTATAGAATTTAAAACTGATTTGTGATATATTACTATGTAGTATAAGTGGCTGTTGAAGCCTAGACGGGAGATATGCTTATGGCACATGTGAGAAAAAAAGATGCGGTTTTTTTGACAGAATTAGATACATACCTTTTTGGACAGGGTACTCATTATGAAATTTATAACAAAATGGGAGCTCATGAGGCTGAAAAGGATGGCAAAAAGGGAATTTACTTTGCAACCTGGGCACCAAATGCTCGTGATATATTTGTCGTGGGTGACTTTAATAACTGGCATGAAGAGGACAAGTATAGGATGAATCCAGTGTCTGACGGTGGAGTTTATGACCTTTTTGTTGAGGGAGCTTGCGAGGGGCAGTGTTACAAGTTTTTAATAATAGCTCAAAATGGTGATAGATTGTACAAGGCAGATCCATATGCTAATGCTGCACAGCTTAGACCTGAGACTGCTTCGGTAATTACTAATTTGGAAGGCTTTGAGTGGGGTGATAAGTCTTGGGTTAGTAAGAAACAAAAGGAAGACCATCTTAAGTCACCAATGGTAATTTATGAGTGTCATTTGGGATCTTGGAAGAAACAAGATGATGGCACTGAAGATGGATACATGAATTATCGAGAGCTGGCTCATGAATTAGTTGAATATGTTAAGAAGATGAATTATACCCATGTCGAACTTATGGGAATTGCTGAGTATCCATATGATGTTTCTTGGGGCTATCAGGTAACCGGATACTATGCACCTACAGCTAGGTATGGAAGTCCAACTGATTTCATGTATTTTGTTGATTATTGCCATCAGAATGATATAGGAGTCATACTTGATTGGGTGCCAGCGCATTTTCCGAAGGATGCCCATGGCTTGGCTAATTTTGATGGTTCGTGTGTTTATGAGTATGCAGATCCAAGAAAGGGTGAGCATCCAGACTGGGGCACAAAAGTATTTGACTATGCTAAGAATGAGGTTTCAAACTTCCTTATAGCCAACGGAATGTTCTGGGTAGATAAGTTCCATGTAGATGGCTTAAGGGTAGATGCGGTTGCGTCTATGCTTTATCTTGATTACGGAAGAAGCGCAGGAAATTGGATTCCTAACAAATATGGAGATAATGGCAATCTTGAGGCTATGAATTTTTTGAAGCACCTCAACAGCATGATGAGACAGAGATTCCCTCAGGCAATTACTATTGCAGAGGAGTCGACAGCATGGCCAAATGTTTCGGGAAATCCAGATGACGGCAATTGTTTAGGTTTTACTTTTAAGTGGAATATGGGATGGATGCATGATTTTCTTGAGTACATGAAGTTGGACCCATTTTTCCGTAAGCCAAATCATGGTAAGATGACTTTTAGTACCATGTATGCTTACAGTGAGAACTTTATCTTGGTTCTTTCGCATGATGAGGTAGTTCATCTCAAATGCTCTATGATTAATAAAATGCCGGGTTTGGGCAAGGATAAGTTTGACAACTTAAAAGTTGGATATGCCTTCATGTGTGGTCATCCTGGAAAGAAACTGCTCTTTATGGGTCAGGAATTTGGCCAATATGAGGAATGGAATGAGAAGAAGGCTCTTGATTGGTATCTCTTGTCAGAGTCTGAAAATAAGAATTTGCAGGAATTCGTAGCCAAGCTCAACAAGCTTTACTGCAGTCACAAATGCATGTATGAAACAGACTTTGACAGCAGAGGCTTTAGATGGATTAACGCGGATGATGCTGAGAATAGCGTGTACTCTTGGGTTAGAATCAGCGAGGACAAGAAAAAGAATCTGCTTTTTGTTCTCAACTTTACACCTGTAGAGCGCGATAATTTTAGAATTGGAGTTCCGGCAAAGGGAAAGTATAAGTTGGTTCTTGGCTCTGATGAGGATAATCAGAAGAAGAGTCTTGCTAGTAATGACGGCGAATGTGATGGTTTTAAGCAGTCTTTGTTGGTAGATTTGCCTAGATATGGAGTCGCAGTCTATGAGTTCAGCGCGGATGAAATTGACGAGAAGAAGGGATTGTAAATTTATATTTCTAGAAATTAAATAGACCTATATAAGATTTGTAAAAGAATTAAAGGCCACAGACAGCAAAATACTGTTTGTGGCCTTTGTCAGTATTAAATATTGTATCTAATTAAATATAACTTGCAAATATACATCTGATATAATAAACTAAGAAATCTGCGAATGTCGCTAAAGGCAGAGAGTCTACTCATTCTGCCTTTAGGTTCGAATTTTTCAAGGGCTTAAAAATCACAGGAAAACTCTATTGATGAGAAAAAGGATCAGCTCTCAAGTTTAGTTTCCACAGATAAAAAATCAACAACCTACAAAACTGCAGACAGGACCTACAAGACTGTTGTCTCAGCTAATAAAAAGGTTTATGAGGACAAGGATGCCTGAGGTGATTAAACTTCTGAGAAAAATGAGGATGAAAATAAACTTAAAGAAATATTCGATTATTTTGAAGAGGTCTGTATTAATTCAGATGAGTATTTAAATAATGTTTTTTCTATAACAGTATTGGGAATCCTAGGAAATGTTATGTGAAGCCGGTTTTCATAAATCTCCATAAATCTTTATAAAAGTCTTTAAAACCCGCATAAACACTGGATTCTCTGAAATATCAACTCCCATATAATTTGTTATAGATTCATATAATTCATGAAAAATTGGTGCCTTCGTGGTGCCCGTTTTGGTGCCCGAATAATGAAGCAACAAGTTGATTATAGTTATAGTTTTAATAGTTAGAGAATCCCCTAGGTCGACAAAAAATGAATATTGGAGATAGCGCACTTATCCTTAAGTGTGCTTGAACAACATAAAACAAACCCGTCCGGGAATGTCAATGACAGAGAAGATTACTCTGGTGATTGACGTGCCTAGGCGGGCTTGTTATTTTAAGAAACAACTATATATTCCGATGTTTTTTGATGGAGGTTACTATATCTTGATGAATTTTACAAAATGAGATTAACAATTGCGAAAATGCAATTTATAATTTGAACTATGAAAAGGAGGTATGTGTCATGGCATGGAATAAGAAAGTACTGGACTTAATGAATGAGAGGAATATCAATCAGAAGCAGTTATCTCAGTTAAGCGGTATTAATGAAAGCTCCATTTCAAGATACCTGCATTCAGGGCAAAAACCGAGAATGGATGTAGTGGTTAATATTGCAAAGGCATTGCAAGTTGAAACGGAATATTTACTAGATGATGATGAATCAACAGAATCAGCGTTTAATACGATTTCTACGGCAATTGCTCGCAAAGGTGGTGAATTAACAGCAGAAGAGAAGAATCAGCTGATCGCCTTGCTGATTGGAAGGAATGGTAATGTATAGAGATGGAAGTGTTTATGATGAAATAGATAAAGTGATATATCAAATCTATCAAGATTATGATATTAGATCATTTCCAATAGATGCGGTGGATGTTTGCAAAAAGCTAGGCGTGGCCTTGGTTTCATATTCGGCTTTCCCGGAGGGGGATAGATGGCTACTTGAGAAAAAGTCAAAACAGGGATTTTTTGTCAAAGAATCCAAGGAGCTTCCGCCAACGATTTATTATAATGACAATTTTGGTTCGATGGGAGCTATAAGGCTTACTATATTTCATGAACTGAAGCATTATATATACAATGATGATAATGACGAAGATGATGATTTGGCAGATTATTTTGCACGACACTTTATGGGCCCAACCCCCTATTTAATGTTAAAGGGGTTGGATTCACCAAATGATATTGTGTCATTTTGTGATATGAGTATGGAGGCAGCAATAAATGCTTGCTCAAACATTTTGAGTCGTAGAAATAAGTATG
>CAMUXE010000021.1 GCA_947164605.1 uncultured Lachnospiraceae bacterium
CCTTCTTTGAGCCAGCTTTTGAAGAAAATGCCTTATCAGAATCAGGCTTATTTAGACCAGCTCTTTGATTTCCAGCTTGATCTCTTGCTTGATTTCTAGCTCTTTCTCTCTCCTGGTCAGCCTTCATAGTATTTTCCATGACACCGCCATTATAGCCAAAGAGTCCAGGTCCCAATTTTTCAAGTGGCAAATCCCCATTTCCAAGAGCATTGAAGAATTCCTGGCCTACCTTTTTGGCCTCATCAGGGCTTAAGAAGCCAGACTTGGCAAACTGTCCAATTATCCTCTTTAACTGATTCTTGGCATCACCTGATGTGATATATAAAACCAGTTCTCCGTCCTGAGCTCCCACAATCTGAACAGCAATTTCAGGACTTGTCTCAAAACCGCACTCAGTCTCAGCTCTATCAATTATCTCATGTATAAGTTCTGAAGTCTTTTGGGGATCTTTCTGAATAAAGTCCTCAATGCCTATCTTGTAGTATTCCAAATCTTCTCTAGTCAGAACACACTTAACTTCTTTGCTCGATACCTTTATTAATTTCATAAAAAACTCTCTCTAAATCTAACTTCATAAATAACTAGGCTTTGTATAGATCCCCTTGCAAATTTTAAGCTATTAAGTACAGCTAAAATTCATAAGCAAATAAATTTTAAGTAAATATTTGCAGGCAAAATGTTTGCAAAGGCTATACGAATTGATTATAATTTGTATTCAGGTGTCTGTCAAATACACCTAGATTGGAGAAAATATGTGTTTAATTAAATATTGGAAGCCTCTTTTTGCTTCCCTTTCACTCTCTCTTGCACTGACAGCAGGCATGATTGCCCCATGCACCATCCTTGCTGATCAGACAAGTGCAGCAACTGATACTAAGCAGACAGCATCTTCATCCTCTAATTTGGATAAAGATGCCGAAAGCCTTAAATTTACTGCCAAGACCCCTGGTGGAGATATTACTTCCACCCTCACAGATGATTCGACCTCAACAGGATATACCCTGAATTCATCCACCGCTCTCACAGTAAATGCTGAAGGCAATGTTGACGGTATTTATATCAAATGGGGTGGAAATCCAGAACCATGGGTCCTGACAATGGCCGATGGAAGTCAGATCACATGTGGCCAAAACGGCTTTTTACATGAGTATGTAAAGCTCCCTAGCCAGGCTACTTCATTTACAATATCTGTAAATGAAAAAATCACAATTGATGAGCTTATCCTCTACTCTGAAGGTAAGCTTCCAAGTTCAGTTCAGGTCTGGGAAAAGCCTAATGATGAGGCTGATATCCTTGTATTTTCAACTCACGCCGATGATGAGATTCTCTTCTTAGGTGGAGTTCTCGCCACATATGCAGGCAGAGATAATCTCAAGGTTCAGCTTGTATATATGACCAATTACTGGAACGGGCTCACCGTCAGAGAGCACGAGAAGCTAGACGGAATATGGGAATGCGGAGTCAAACAATACCCGGTAAATGCTCCATTTGACGATATATATGCTACAGACCTCGAGGGTGCCAAGAAAGTTTACTCTTATGACCAGGTTGCAGCCTGGGCTTGCGAGCAAGTTAGACGTTTTAAACCATTAGTCGTTGTAACTCAGGATCAGAACGGTGAGTATGGTCATGGCGGCCACATGCTTTTAGCAGATACTGTAAAAAAAGCCGTTGATCACTCAGCTGAGGCAGACTACTGCCCAGAATCAGTTTCTAGCTACGGCACATACGATGTTCCAAAGACTTACCTTCACCTCTACCCTGAAAACACAATAAGCATGGACTTAAGGCAGCCTATCAGCAATCTAAATAACAGAACTGCGCTTGAGACCGCCAAAGACGCTTACAAGCTCCATGTATCACAGCAGTGGTGTTGGTTCTATGTATCAGATGAATATGAGTATTCATGTGCCAATTTCGGTCTATACAGAAGCCTAGTTGGCCAGGACACTGGCAATGACATGTTAGAGCACCTGACTAGCTACGAAGAGCAGGCAAAAATTGCCGCCCAGAAAGAAGAAGAATCAAAGGCTATAGCCTCGTCCCAAGCTCAAGCCGAGCAGAAAAAGCTCGCATCATCCGCAGCTTCTCCTGAGTCAGATAAAAAAGGCTCAAAGGCCGTATTAATCATAGCAATAATAGCTATCTTGATCATTCTTGTCCTTTCACTTCTCATGTATAAGGCAAGACTTGAAAAGGAGCGTCGTCGCAGACATCGCACCAAGCTTAAGAGAAAGAAAAGACAGTAAGCGGCAGTAAGTGGCAGAAATAAGTACATTAAGTTACAGATATTAGTACAGTAAGTAAAAGAAATACAAGACATTAAAAAAAAGCAGTTTAGGATTTGTAAGTTAATTTTAAACCAACTTATAATCCCAAACTGCTTTTTTATTACAAGGATTAGATTCCAAGAACCATCTTCTGAATTCCCTGCATATCCTTTACATTGATTACAGAATCTCTATTGACATCAGCCACCTTGACAAGGTCATCGCTCAAAGAAGAAATACCTAAAATATGCGACTGAATAGCTGAGATATCTTTTACATTTATCTTTTGATCATTGTTAACATCGCCTGCAATGACCACATTGATTGAAATAATATCTCCAACCTTGTGATTGCCTTGAGTTGCAACCTTATACTTAACATTAAGAATGTCACCAGTCATTAATACTGAATCAGCATCCTTATCGAGAACAGAAATTTCCACAATATTATCAGTGTCAATTTTCTTTATAAGCTGGCTTAAATTTGTGCCTATATCTATTCCGTATCCATAAATAGTACCATCTTCATCTTCAAGTAAGATTAAGTTCTTATCTATAGGATCTTCCGCTAAAGTGGCATCGCTTGTACTAATCTTAGCAGTCATATTATCAAGATCTGCACTATTCTCAAATAAGGCTGTAAGCTCGCTGCTTGTTCCATTATATATTACTTCATTGAGTGCCGAACAAGAATCAAAAGCTCCACTTCCAATCTTTGTCACGCTGTTTGGAATCTCAATGCTTGTAATAGCACTACATCCAGAAAAAGCCGATGCTCCGATTGTCTTCAAGCCATCAGGCAAGCTAACTTCTGTCAAAGAAGTGCATGCGGCAAATGCTGAATCTCCAATTTCCTCTGCTGACTCTGACATCGTCAATTTTTCAATTGAACTACATCCCGAAAATGCATCTTTCTCAATAGTCTTTATGCTGTCAGGTAAGTTGACATACTTAATCTGGGTCTTGTCCTTAAAAGCACCTTCCTTTATTCCAACAACATACTTAGAATCAATTGTTTCTGGAATATTCAAGAAGTTTGTTTCATTATTGTAAGATACAATATATACTTCCCCATCGATAAGCTGGTAATTAAATCCATCCTGACTAGTCAAGATCTCCGGAGAATCAGCAGCATAAGCTTCCATCAAGAAAGCTGAACCTGCCCCATAATTAATTCCAGTGATTGGTAAAGCATAGATTGCTCCCAACTGCAATGTTACAGCCAACCCCACAGCTGCACATTTTTTTAAATTAGTAACCAATTTAAACCCGCCTTTCCTAATATAATTGCCATATAATTATATCATTTTTTTATTATTTAACAAGAAAAACCTTATTATTTCTCGAGTTTTTTTAAATATACTCAAGAAAATAATAAGGTTTTTAGCTTTTCTTATTTAATTATAATTAGATAAAAGGATTTATCAGTTCTAATCGCTTAAGTCGTAATTAATATCACATAAGTCTTTACTGTGTAATTGTCTTGATACCAAGTATGTGCTTCTGAATCTCCTGAATATCAGATACATTAACACGGCTATCTGAGTTAACATCAGCTGCCAAAGTCTGATTAGTATCTAAAGTAGAAGCGCCAAGAATCTTCTTCTGAATAGTATTGATATCGAGCAAGGAAATCATGCCATCAGCATTTATATCGCCCTTGAGGATTACTGTGTAAACAGCATTATCATAAGTGGTATTTATCTTAAAACCTGTAGCAACCTTTGTTGTGCTCGAAGATATATCACTTCCGCTAGCATTCAAAACCTTTGCCTGAGAAGAAAGCTTGCTAACCAAAGAGCTTGCTGTAGTAGTAGGGCTGATACCTAATATATATTTAACTCCATCACTTGTCTGAGTCCTTAGGCCTGCCTCCTTAATGTAATCCACTGCTGACACTGTAAATGTAAGTGTCGATGACACACCTGATGAGCTTGTCGCAAGAACACTGTATGTACCAGGCTCAGTAAATGTTCCTGATCCAGTCGATGAAATATTAGTCACTACACCATTTGGCTTTGTAACAGTTACACTTGCAAAATCTCCGCTTATAACTACTGACGCAGATCCTGCAACCGTCTGATTTGCACTCATAGAGCCATTAACACTTATCTTAGGAGCTGAAGAGCTAACCTTGATACTGATTGGCTCACAATATACATAATAGTCAGCATAAGTAGCTTCGCTGTTTGCAAGTCCAGCACCAGCAAATTTTGTATAATTTGTGTCAGGCTTGATTGTATATGTACCATCTGCAAGATTTGAGTCTAATACAGCAGTAAATTCCAAGAGCTTGAGATTTGAAACTGTATAATCAAAAAGACCATGAGCAACATTTTCATTGACACATTTCAACTCATTTGACTTGTAATTCACATTATTTTCGCCAGATAAAATACCATCTGTTACAGTTGGTTCTGATTTAAATGCAGTAGAGTCAAGTATAATTCCAAGCTGACAGCCAAGTATTGACGATCTAAGGCTTTGTATATAACTAGTACTAACAGTACTACCGATACCATTCTTAGCTGCGTCAAATGAATCAACCACAACAGTCACCTTAACAGTATCCCCCGGCTTATAAGATGTCTTATCTGTCTTTATAGAATATACTACATTAGCTTCGCTTGCACTCTGTGCCACAGCTGCTGATGTAACATAATAATTGTTAAGACCCACAAAGCCTGAAAGAAGAGTGGCTGAAAGTCCTAATGCAACTAACTGCTTTCTCATAATTTTAATCCTCCGAAATTCAAATAATTCAAATCATCTTCTTAGATAATTTGAACATAGACATTTATTCATTCTTTGAATATTTTAGCAGTTTTCCTATATATTTGCAATAAAAAAATCCCTTGTTTCAATAAGAAACAAGGGATTAAAAAGCATATTTAAATAATTATTTACTAATTATCTATTAATTATCTATTGCTCTTTCTTTTCTTGCTGAAAAATGCAACACAGCCAGCAAAGAGAGCAGCTACCATAAGAACGATAAGAAGAGCGATTGGTGTTGTATCACCTGTTGCAATCTTTGCTGCAGCCTTAACTACGCTGTTAGAATCAGAATCTGCATTCTTCTCCTCCTCAATTGCAGCCTTCTCCTCTTCTGTAAGTTCTACAGATACAAGAGTATAGACACCAGCCTTATCAGCTACAAATGAGATCTTACCATCAGCGATTTCTGATGCAATTTCATTGCCTTCAGAATCTACAACGATGAGCTTAAGTCCTTCATTGTTAGAAGCAGCAAGAAGAGCTGTTCCATGATCCTTGTCATATGAAGCTAGATCAATGCTTACCTTTGCATTCATATTACTGTTAGCCTTAGCAACCTCTTCAGGACTTGCTGAACCACTTGTTGCATTTGCTGGAAGAGTATCTGTGAACTCTACAGCCTCAAGTTTTCCATTTCCATCGCTAATAAATGCCAATCCAAGATATTCAACCTTAACAGCAGCAAGTGAATTTGCACCTTCTGAAGTAATCTTTGTAAGATCCTTAGAATCACTTATCTTAAGTCTTAAGTTATACTTAGATGTTGTTTCTGCCTTAAGATCATTGTCAGCATCTACTGCTACCTGAGCATTGTTCAAGTATACCTGAGCAAATTCATCAAAGCTTGCAGCTACATTTGGATCACTTGTCTTCTCAGCCAAGTATGTCTTTAAATCATCAGACAAAGAGTCATAATGATTCTGTACAGACGAATCAATCATATCAAGTGCAGCTAAATGTTCCATGCTAGTTCTATCGAATGGAGATGAACCTGATGGATTTTGAACAGCATCTTTAACCTGATTAATTACTAGTGCAAGTGAATCAGCCTCACTTGTGTCAACAACCTCAACATTGAATGACGCTTCACTAGCATTAACTTCACTGCCATCGAAGTTCTTATATGACTTATTAATCTTTACATTAGTAGTACCTGCGCTAGCAAGGTTAGGAATTTCACTCAAATCAGATGTCTGAATTGCAGCCTCTGTTGTTGAGCCATCCTCATGTGTGTAGACAATCTTGCCTGAAGAAAGATCAAGAGCATTAGTGTCTGCATTGCCACTGTAGAACTTCTGATCTGCAGGAGCTGTAATAGTAATGCTTGTTACCTTACCAGCTCTTGCTGTTGCAAGTGCATCTTTAACTGCCTGATGATCATCCTTAGCCTGACTAGAAACTTCAGCCTTATCATCTGCAGAAAGTGCATTATACTGATTATCAAGAGCCTTGTCTGCAGCGTCAAGAGCAGCTATATCGCCAGCTGAAATTGAATCTTTTGCACTTGCTGCAGCCTGCTCGTATGCATCAACTGCACTTCTATCCTTTACAGTAACCTTAAATGTCTTAGGTTCTGCACTTACCTCTGTACCATCATAGTTTGTAACAGACTTGTTAACTGTGAGTGTGTATGTACCAGCGCTTGCAAGATCATACTGACCACTTACATCATTATCTGTTACTGCTGTAGAGCTTGTTGTGCCACCAACAGTTGTTGTCTTAATGCTACCATCTGAAACATCAAGTGTGTTTGTAGACTTAGCATACATTGTCTTGTCAGCTGGAGCTGTAATTTCAATGCTTGCTACCTTATTCTTGTCATTGCTTTCTACAGCGCTCTTGACTGCAGCATAATCAGAATTACCCTGAGCTGAAACCTCAGCCTTGTCATCTGCTGAAAGAGCTTCATACTCATAATCAAGTTTTGCCAAAGCTTCCTTAAGAGCAGCTGGATCTGTAAGAGCCTTTGCGCTTGCTGCATCAGACTCAAATTTATTAATATTCTCTCTTGACTTAACAGTTACCTTAAATGTCTTAGGATCAGCTGATACTGTAGATCCATCAAGCTTTGTTCCTGTTGCAGAAACTGTAAGAGTAGTCTCACCAGGCTGTGTAAGATCTGGCATTGTTGGGAAAATGTTAGCGCTTGTAATAGCCTCAGCATCACCCTTTGTCTGGTCAGAGAATACCTTTGTTACTGTACCGCCATCAAGGCTTAATGTGTTGCCTTCCTTAGCATAGAATGTCTGGTCAGCAGGAGCTGTTACTTCAATCGAAGCTAAATCAACAATTGTGAATGTAGCTGTTGACTCACCAGCCCTGTTAGTAGCCTTTACTGTGTATGTACCAGCTGTGTTAAATGTAACACCACTAGTTGCATCTTTGTCATTAACTGTAAGCGTATCAACATTTTCAGCTGTAACCTTTACAGCATCAGATGACTTAGCGCCAGAAGCAAGATTGCCATCATTAAGCTTTATTACTGGCTTCTCAGCATTGATTGTAAACTTTGAATTATCAGTATATCTGCTCTCAAAATTTATATCAGTTGCATCTGGTCCCATACCTGATAAGAACATTCCTTCTTCAGGATTTCCTAATGAAACCTCCTGGTTAGTAGTAATTGACTCGTTAATCTTTGCCTCAACTGTAATAATAGTTACATTTGTAGCTCCGTTAGGAATTTCAACACCAGTTTGTACAAAACCTACAACTTCATCTTTCTTAGAATAAGATGCACCTGTAGCACTAATTCCATCAAGAACTCTTGTTACCCTAACACTAGACTTATCGAAAATTGAGCTTGGCATCTTAAAGCCGCTTCCCTGGATATCTGTCAACTCATCCTTAGCCGCAAAACCGTAAGTTTCAAAAAGTTCATCACTACAGAACTCTGTTGCTGTGTTAACAAACTCATCAATAATTATTGAGAATTTAACAGTGTCGCCCGGTGCAACACTTGTCTTGTCAACCTCTGTATGCCACTTAACATAACCTTGATAGTTAGTTTCATTAGCACCCTTAGTTAACAAGGAGCCTGCCCATCCCGAGGTCAGCACTAAAACGACTGCCATCAGAACGGCAAATATTCTTTTTTTCATTCTTTTGTACCCTCCTTATTTGAGTAATCAGTTTTGGGTAAATTATATCACATATATTTACCTATATACAAGAAAAATAAACTTTTAATGAGTATTTATTCGGGATTTTTTTCATTATTTTCACTATTCTTTTTCTCATCATTGTCAAGCTTCTTTTCCTCTTCTTTTAGTTTTGCATTAGCAAAAGCGCAAAGCAGAATCACGAAAAATGCTGCAATAAGAACAAGTACTACAAGGGTTGAATGATTGCTTATATTCTCCTTAAGCTTATTGACAGTGTTAGCTGGCTTGCCATTAGACAAGGTGTTTAAGACCTTGCCTTCCTTATCAGTCAAGGGCTGATCACTGCTTGTTTGATTCTCACTCTGGGCATTTTCCCTGTTTATTGCCTGTCCATCTGAATTTGTCTGCCTTTGATTGCTTGAGCTAGTCTGGGATGTCTGATTTGTTGAAGCATTTGCCGAATTATTAGCAAGGACCTCAACTTCCTTCTTCTCATCTACCTGAATAGCCTCATTGTCAATACCACTTGGCTCAAGAGAACCTCCATTCCACTTTAGGTCAGGGTTTACATTGCCATTTTTGTCATACATAAACACTCCGCCTAAAATCTTGCCAATATCAAAATTGCCAGTGCCGTCAGATACTATATTAGCGCCACCTTTTATATCAATATTGTCAGCCTGTCTTCCATCCATAAGCTCAAGATCTGACAGATAAAAGGCTTTTGTAGCATCAAGGATTGGCTTTTTTGCAGTGAAGGAAGCTGTATATATTACATTAGTAGATCTGACAAGTGGATCTGAAAGATTAAGATATTGATAATCAAGTACGTTGCCATCCACTTTCAAAACCGAAAAGCCCATACCGCCATTAGTCGAAGCAACCATCTGAAATGATGACTTATCAGCCTCAAGACTGCTTGTATCAAAGCCAAAGTCAATTATCATAGTTGTTATGTCATTGTAGAAATTTTCATTATAGTTGTTAAAAACTAAAGCGACATCTACCTTATCGCCTGCGGCAAAATTACCGCCAGACACCCTAAGTTCAGCTGACAGGACATCATTGCTTGCATAAGCCTTTCTAACATGCAGTGGATTACATATAAAAACTAAGCACAGAACAAAGAAACAAATCGCCTTTGCAAGCAAGTGCACATAGCCACTTTTTTTAATCATAATCTTTCTCCAAACTAGTATTAATCGAATCTTTAGCAAAAAGCTAAGACAGAAGTAAAAAAGGGTGAATGACAGCAAGCAAAAGCCACTGCCAATCACCCTAAAGAATTTAATTATAGATAGCAATCAAATTAGTTGTTGATAAGCATCTCATTCTCGTTATTCCAGCTGTAAAGCTTTCTGATTTCAGCACCAACTTCCTCAGATGGGTGAGCTGCTGCCTTCTTCTTCATAGCCTGGAAGTGGATCTTACCATTCTTCATATCCTGAACGAAGTCAGAAGCGAATGTACCATCCTGGATATCAGAAAGAACCTTCTTCATAGCCTTCTTTGTTTCCTCTGTAACGATCTTAGGACCTGTTACATAGTCACCGTACTCAGCTGTGTTAGAGATAGAGTATCTCATGCCTGCGAAACCTGACTGATAGATAAGGTCAACGATAAGCTTCATCTCGTGTATACACTCGAAGTAAGCGTTACGTGGATCATAACCAGCCTCGCAAAGAGTCTCGAAACCACACTGCATAAGTGCACAAACACCACCACAAAGAACAGCCTGCTCACCGAAGAGGTCAGTCTCTGTCTCTGTCTTGAATGTTGTCTCAAGAACACCAGCTCTAGCTCCGCCGATACCAGCACCATATGCAAGTGCAAGATCAAGAGCCTTACCTGTAGCATCCTGCTCAATAGCAACAAGACAAGGTGTACCCTTACCTGCTTCATACTCAGATCTTACTGTGTGACCTGGAGCCTTAGGAGCGATCATTGCTACATCTACATCCTTAGGTGGAACAATGAGCTTATAGTTAATGTTGAAGCCGTGAGCGAACATAAGCATGTTACCAGCCTCAAGGTTTGGCTCAACATCCTTATAATACATATCTGCCTGTAACTCATCTGGAATAAGAATCATGATGATATCTGCAAGCTTAGCAGCCTCTGCTACTGAATAAACTTTAAGTCCCTGAGATTCAGCCTTTGCCTTTGACTTAGAGCCCTCGTGAAGACCTACGAAAACATCACATCCTGAATCCTTAAGATTGAGTGCGTGTGCATGTCCCTGGCTACCATAACCAATAATGGCAATTTTCTTACCCTCGAGTAATGATAAATTACAATCCTGCTGATAGAAAATTCTAGCTTCTGCCATTCTAATTGTACCTCCAATTAATTAATAAAAATTTATTTTAAACTTGCAGTTCCTCTTGCAAGGCCAGTAATACCAGTTCTTGCGAGTTCTGTAATTTTAAAATCAGATAAAAGTTCGATAAAAGCATTGAGTTTGCTCTGTGAACCTGTAAGCTCAACAATTACCGAATCAGTTGATACATCTACAATATTAGCTCTAAAAATATCGCTTATAGATGCAATCTCAGATCTTCTTGTCGAATCACACAAAACCTTGACTAAGATAAGTTCTCTGCAGACTGAAGAATCAGCTGGAAGCTCAACTATCTCCTTAACATCGATAATTTTACGCATCTGCTTCTCGATCTGTTCAAGAACATCCTCCTCACCAGTAACAGTGATTGTCATTCTTGAAAGAGAAGGATCTGTTGTCTCACCTACTGTAAGACTGTCAATATTATAGCCTCTTCTACTAAAAAGTCCGGCTACTCGGCTCAAAACGCCTGATGAATTCTCAACTAAAATTGAAAATACTGCATGTCTCATAATAAAGCCTCCAAAAAATCCTAACGCTGATAAGTATATCAGCTTAAATTTATTAAGTCAAATCAAATGTCGTCTAAATTAAACATAAAATGAATAATATTCATAAATGTGTATATACAAATCTCATCTGATTTATTCCATTTTCTTTTATACTCGCCAAATATGTCAAAGCAAATGAGGTATCTTCTCCCTTTCTCGCCCATCAAAATTTGATAGCTAGAGCAGATATTCATGTCCTTCATAGTCTTGTAAACAGTTGGATAATCGAGAGCCAAAGAATTTATGTTGTTGATTGAATTACAGCCATATTCGTCAAATATTTTGAGGTAATCTTCATCAAATAAGGTCTCAAGTTTAAAATCATCTTTTGGATAGTGTCCAAAAGCCCTTATATTTTTCTTATTCCTCTCATTGCAAATAAGCATACCATGTATATTCATGCGGTCCAAAAACTCTTCAATCACAAGTCTTAAGTCATCAAGGCCAGAATTATCCAGTTTTTTCAACATGTCGACCATCATAGCTGCCTTATCAAAAGACTTCATAAAATCTCCAGTGAGATAAGTCTTGCTATTTTTTGTATTATCATCGATAAGATCGCCATGGATTTCCTTTACATAGATAATATATCTATCCTTTCCCTTCTCCTTTGCAATATAGAGGCATGAGTCTGCTATCTTAAAAAGAGAATCATAAGAGTTTGCATCCTTAGGAAATTCTGAAACACCTATGCTGACCGAAAATTCATAGTTTGGTTTTTCCTTTGCAAAGGCACTTTTCAGTTTCTTTCTAAATGTTTTTAAAAAGTTCCTAACTTCCTCAATAGACTCATAATCGTTGAGCAGGCATATAAACTCATCTCCGCCAATTCTACCTGTAATACCCTTATTTCCTATACTTCTTTTTAGCTCTGTGGCAAGTGCCAGAATTACTTCATCACCAAAATGGTGGCCATATGAATCATTGACCGACTTGAAATTATCTATATCAATAATTATCAAGTATTTTGGCTTCATGTTGCCTTCCTGCTTGGCCTTAAAGATTTCTGCCTTGATATCTTCGGTTACAGCCTTTTTATTTAGAATTCCTGTAAAGGCATCCATATCAA
Source organism: uncultured Lachnospiraceae bacterium (assembly GCA_947164605.1). Lineage (GTDB taxonomy): Bacteria > Bacillota > Clostridia > Lachnospirales > Lachnospiraceae > CAMUXE01. The sequence continues at coordinate 12,113 of CAMUXE010000021.1, forward strand.
CTTCTTCATTGAAGAGTAATTTTTCATTTTTCTGAACTGAATTTCTGCTTATAATTGTGCCTATAACAAGCTTTTTCTCGCCAGCCTCATACATGGTCCTTCCTCTGAAAACCTGAGTTTCACACCATTCACCCTTACTCAAAATACTGTTTGTTATCGTCGATGAAAAAGAGTCCAGTCCTGACCTTATATCAGAGATTAATTTGTGAAAGTTCTCCTCCTCATCAGGGGCAAGATAGGCATTGCTTATAACATTATTCTCAAAAATTTCCAGTTTGCTTTTTTCAAGGACCTCAACTCTGCCATAGGCATAATAATAGATTGTAAATATATGGCTTTCAAAATCATACTTAAAAAGCTTCTCATCACTGAGATCCATATAGAGCTTATACTTTCTGATTTCAAAATCCTGATCCAGATACTTTTCATTCTCATCTATGATGTCTGAAATCATCAGCTTATATGTGGTGTGTTCAAAGCCGGCATTAGCTGCAACCAGGCGCATCACAACCCATCTGTACTTGTTGTTTCTGACAAGAAGTCTTACAACTATTTTATTTCCAATCTGAGCCTCTTTTACAAGACTTTCAAATTTACTTCTATCATCTTCATAGATTAGTTTATTCAAGCCATAAAGAGTATTATCCCCCATCAACTTATAAAAAGACTCTGAACCCATACTAATCTTATAGTTTTCATAAATCTCACAAGCTACATTTACTTCACACGATTCGTCAACTCTTAAATCTATCTCATCCATAGAAGTCCTCCATGCAAATCCTTAAGCCAAATACTGAAGCCTTATCTTTTTGATCATCCTGTTTTTTACTTCTAACACCTTAAATTTCAAGTTCTTGTATGTGCATTCAAAATCGTCTGTATCCTGAGGTATTCTTCCCATCCTGTATAGGATATAGCCATTAATTGTATCGATGTCGTTGACATTGAATTCTATATTAAAGAGCTCCTCAATCTCGCTCAACTCAGTCATTCCATCAACTATATATGAGCCATTGCTCTCCTTGACTATAAGACACTCATCTTCATCGTATTCATCAAAGATATTTCCGACTATCTCTTCTAAGATATCTTCCATAGTGATAATTCCTGAAGTCTGGCCGTATTCATCTACAACTATGGCCATATGTTGCTTTTCTGACTGCATCTCTCTGAAGAGCTGACTGACATTTCTTGTCTCTGGCACGAATACAGCCTGAAACATGACCTTGTCTGTCAGATTCTTCAACTTTTCATTTCTAAGTCCCTGATCTGCATATATCTTTATCAAGTCTCTGATATGCAAAATTCCGACAACATTGTTCAAATCCCCTGAATATATAGGATATCTTGAAAAGTTTTCATTGATTATAAGCTGAAAGGTCTCTTCAACCGTCTTCTCATCGTCAATGGCAACTATATTGTTTCTATGAGTCATAACATCATGAGCCCGCTTATCGCCGAACTCTATGATATTGCTAATCATCTCAGCTTCATTCTCTTTGAGCACACCATTCTCATGGCCTTCATTGACAAGATCTATCAATTCCTCTTCAGAAAATTCCTCTTTTTCCTTCCCCTTAATCTTATCAATAAAATCAACTAAAAAATTCTTCTTATCATCACTGGGGTGACCGTCTAGCATAATAATCCTCTCTTAAAAAATCTTAAATTTATAATTACATAACATGATACATTAATACTACATTACACTTGAGTATCTTCAAGTGTCAATGAATGAATATTTAACATTTTGTAAATATTGCTATTAAATATTAAGCTTCCAATTTTCATGGAAATAATCGTGGCTGCCAACATATTTGCCGTTTGCATAATAATTCCTTGGTATACGCTTATTGAGATCGCAAACGAACTCGTAGTTAAAGGTTGAAGCAAGCTGAGCTATCTCCTCAACGCTTATAGACTCGTTTCCGTCAAGTCCAATCAAGGTGACAGAGTCATTTCTTTGAATTCCAACAATATCAGTAACATCAACCATCATCTGGTCCATGCAGACTCTGCCCACAATTGGAGCCTTTTGGCCTCTAATTAAGACATAGCCCTTAGATGAGAGAGCCCTTGGATATCCATCACCATATCCAACTGAGATTGTAGCAAGCTTAGTCTCTCTCTCTGTGACAAATGTTCTGCCATAGCTCACGCCCTCGCCCGCAGGGACAGTCTTTACCATAGTGACATGGCTCTTGAGTTCAAGAGCCGACTTGAGCTCAACCCTTGACTTGTCGACCTCATCAGATGGATACATGCCATACATAGCAATTCCCAGTCTTACAAGATCCATGCCAATCATACTCTCTGGCATATCGATAATAGCTGCAGAGTTTGAACAATGCTTGTATTCAAAATCAATCCCTTGCTCGTGGAGCTTTTCTATAATCATATTAAAGCGCTGCAACTGAAGTTTTGCCTGAGTCTTGTCTGTCTCATCTGAAGTTGCAAAGTGAGTAAAGATTCCCCTAGAGTCGAGATGTTTTAAGGTTCTAATCCTCTTAATTATCTCTATACTTGTATCATTTGGTTCCAGGCCTATACGGCGCATACCAGTATCAATCTTAATATGGCAAAGAGCTGTCTTTCCAATTATCTTTGCCTGTTCATCCAACATTTTTGCTGTCTCATAATCAAAGACAGTTGCAGCGATTGAGTTTTCTACCAGGGTTGCGTACTCCTCAGGATCCACATAGCCAAGAATTATAATAGGCTTATCTATGCCATTTTCCCTGAGATTGACAGCCTCATCAAGAGTAGCAACCGCATATCCCATAACCTGGTTATAGACTGCCTTAGCAATTGCCACGTCTCCATGGCCATAGCCATCAGCTTTAACAACAGCTATTGCTGAAACTCCCTCCGGTGCGAGTGCCATCAGTGCATCGACATTGCTCCTGACCTGATCTAAATCTATATCTGAATATACTCTGTAATACTTATTCATCTTACTCTCTCCCTTTCCTTAGGCAGTTATAAAGCCAAACTCCGGCCTCTTGTGCCATATCTGATGCCTTGAGGGCATAAACTCCGCTTTTTTGCGCTAAATCATCAGCACATCTTGAATGAATATAGCACCCTAAAGCTGTGCATTCAAGTAGATTTTTATCCATCAGATTAAATGTGGCAGCCAAAACCCCTGTCAGCACGTCTCCACAGCCAGCAGTTGCCATGCCTGGATTTCCAGCCTCATTCACAAAAACTCTGTCCCCGTCACTGATAAGCTCTCGACTCCCCTTAAGGACCACAATCGCTTTATATGCCTTGGCTAGCAAAAGACAAGTGTCTAGTTCATGAGCCTTTATATCTTCAATTGAAATTTCATCTAAATCCTTATCAAATGTGCTTTTTAAGTCATCACTTGGATTTTTTATGGCTTGTATCAGTCTTTTTGCCTCTCCTATATGAGGAGTAAGAACTGCCTGCATGCCCGAATCGATTGCCCTAAAATAAGCCTTATTCAGGTCCACATTAGCGGCTATTAGATTAAGGCAATCCGCATCTATGATAAATCTTTTAGATCTTTTTTTACCCTTGCCTTTATCATCAAGCTCTTGTCCTTGTAAAGTCTCATTTGAGGCCAAGGCAAAAAGCTTTTCAGATACTTCAAGTGCAGTCTCATCCTGAGAAAGTCCAGGGCCTATGACAATATTATCTGCAAAGGAATATGCTCCATCAAGCCCATCCTCATAGCTGTCAAATAGGAGTTCTGGAAGCTGACTTAAAAGAATGGCTCTGTTATCCTTATGGCTGTAGACTTTAACAAGGCCACTCCCCATAGAGAGGGCCGCCTTTGCAGATAAGGCTGCTGCTCCGCAATATAACTTGGAACCCGCTATAATCAGGACCTTTCCAGCGCTTCCTTTATTCTCGTCCGCCTTGCGCTCTTTTATGTAAGATGGCAAATCACTGTCCTCAAAGCCATAAGCAAGAGGTTTTATATTATCATTCAGACAAAATCCAATGCCGGCTCTGATCACCTGACCAGCATAGAGCCTGCCAGGATTTATAAAAAGACCTGCCTTGTAGACGCCAAGACTTATTGTATAGTCACAGGCAAGTGCTCTGCCATACACCTCACCCTTGCTCGCGTCCAGACCTGACGGAAGATCCAGAGCCAGCTTGATTGCCTTGCTTTTTTCCACCTGGTCAAAAAGGTCATAATATGACCCATCAATCGGCCTTGACAAACCAACTCCAAAAAGGGCATCGATTATTATGTCATATGAAGTAAGCTCATTTAAGTCAAAATCCTGAGCCCTAAATATCTCAACTTGGCTTTTTTCTGCAATTTCTAACTGAGTCTGATTTTCAGGGCTTCTTCTGTGTCCCTTGCTGTAGTCAAGCACTGCTGCCTCAAGGCTCAGCTTGCTCTCCTCTTCTAAGAAAGAGAGTCCTGCCCTCATAAGATTATCATTCATAATAATTCTAGCAGTCGCTATACCGTCTGCGCCGTTATTACCTGAGCCACACAGAGCAAGAATTCTAACCTTTTCCTTTGAAGAAAATTCTTTTACGGCAATTTTTTTTACAAGCTTAGCAGTCGCAAAAGCAGCCCTCTCCATTAAAACTAAGGAGGAGAGGCCTACATCTTCAATTGTATACTGATCTATCATCTTGCTTTCTTCAGAACCATAAAATACCTTCATAAATCATCCTCACGCATCTCAATACGAAAATAACCCCCGCTACTATGAGCGGGGGCAAAAACCAACACATCAGCAGCTATTTTGCATCATTGATTGCATCTAGCTGACTCATTACCTCCGGGCCAAATATGTTATGCATTCCGCTATACAAAGCCTCGTTAGTATTTTCTTTATCCTGTTTTATCAAAAGATTCCTCTTAAGCTTAATCCTTGCAGCCTTAATCCACTTATCAAGAACGTCCAAATCCTCTCTGTTGGCATTAATTTTAGCAAAGCAAACCTTAGCAGTCTCTATCATCAAATGCTCATTGGCATCTGCTATCTGGCGTGGAAGTTCTAACTCCTCATCCTCGAGATTTGCAATCTTCTCCTTAGCCTCAACTATAAGCTTTTGAGACTGATCCATCATCTTTTTATGTTTCTTATCGTTATTATCATCCTCCATGTTTTCAACTACATCCTGGATGAGCTGGCTTTTAATCTTCTTGACATCTCTTATATCATTTGTGATTTGACCCTGTCTTTTAAGGAGCTCATTGAGTCTGCCTTCCCAAAACTTGATCTCATCAGTCTTATATTCATCAGTGATCAGCTGATACCATCTCTTATCAAGAGTCAATGCAGCCACTGAGCGAAAAGCACTTTTATCTTTAATTGAATCTACTGAAATTTCAGCCATGTTGACATCCCTTTCATTTCTTGTGCAGCATTCTTATCATTTCTTCTCTTTGAGCTTATAAGACAATCTCATAATACTTTCAGAGAGGTGAACATTTTCAACAACCACGTCTTCAGGGACTGATATATCCGTATGAGCAAAATTCCAGATACCTCTGGCTCCTGCATCAATTGCAATTTTGGCAACCTCATTGGCCGCCTGTCTTGGCACAGTGATGGCAACTATATCAACATTATTCTTTTTGATAAAATCAGCCATCTGACTGATCATACTGATCTTAATGTTTCCAACCTTCTTGCCTGCAAGCTCTGCATTGTTATCAAAGATAGCGATAATATTAAAGCCTCTCTTGGCAAAGTCTCCAGAATTTACCAGGGCCTGACCTAAATTGCCGGCTCCAATGATAATAACATTGTGCTCATGATCTATGCCTAGAATTGCGGCTATCTCGTGAAAGAGAGTGTCAACATTATATCCGTAACCCTGCTGGCCGAATCCTCCAAAATTATTTAAATCCTGTCTAATTTGGGAAGCCGTAACCTTCATTCTCTCGCTAAGTTCTCTAGAAGAAATCCTTTTAACTCCGCTCTCACGAAGTTCTCCCAGATACCTATAATATCGAGGAAGTCTACGAATTACTGCCGATGAAATTGTCCTATGTTCCATGATTGTGGCCTCCAAAGAAAAACCTATAATGGTTAATTATACGATTTATAAAAGTTTTTGTCAAAATTTTAACTTACAATAAGTATTCATAAATTTTTAGAAGATTTCCTCTTATTTGCCCCAAAGAGCTTTCATGCTAGGCTTTTTCTTCTTATCCTTTTTGTCTTTCTTAAAATCAAAGGATTTATCCTTCTTGAAAGCTGATGACTTGTCTTTTGACTTATCACTTCTTCTTGAGAATGACTTCTTATCAGAATCCTTGCTGTCAGAGCCCTTTCTAAAGCCATCTTTTTTGTCTGTGAAAGATCTGAATCCATGAGAATCTCCGCCCTTGCTTCTATGTCTCTTCTTGCCTCTGCCGCTGGCCTTCTCCATAACGATTGAACGGCCCTTAATTGTGACATCTTCCATAGCCTTTAAGACATCGTCCGCGATAGCCTCCGGCACTTCGACAAATGTGTAGTTGTCCAACATGTCGATGGCTCCAACATATTTGCCTGGAATTCCAGATTCTCCTGCGATAGCGCCAAGTATATTGGCTGGAGTAACCTTGTCCTTCTTACCTATATTTATAAAGAGTCTAACCATGCCCTCGCGCTTCTGGCTAGCATCGTAGTGAACAACTTCAAGCTCATCATGCTCTGTGTTTATATCACCGATAGTCATCTTTATAAGAGCAGCAACAGCATCGATTGATGTGTAATCCTCAAGCTCTATTCTCTCCTCTACAAGCTCTCTGATTTCTGAGAGTCCACCCTCTTCAATTGTATCCTTAATCTTAGCAAAAAGATTATCGATTTTTGTATTCTTAACATCGTCCATTGAAGGCAAAGGACGGTTCTTAATCTTAGTCTTGCAGTATCTTTCTATGTCTTTGAGCTTATAAGCCTCCTTACCCGATACGAATGAGAGAGCCAGACCCGACTTACCAGCTCTGCCTGTACGTCCAATTCTGTGTACATAGTACTCATCATCCTGAGGAAGGTCATAGTTAAATACCATATCTACATTGCTTACATCTATACCTCTAGCGGCAACATCAGTAGCTATAAGGATTTCGCATCTGCCATTTCTGAAATCGTCCATAACACGGTCTCTCTGAGCCTGCTTCATGTCGCCATGAATTCCATCAGCAAAGTATCCTCTGCCCTTGAGCTCAGATATAAGCTCATCTACCGCTCTCTTTGTGTTACAGAAAACAACAGCAAGCTTAGGATTGTATATATCTACAAGTCTGCAAAGAAGCTCATTCTTGTTTCTTGCCTTCACCTCATAGTAATACTGCTCTATATTTTCAACTGTGAGTTCCTTCTTTACCACCTTGATATGCTCAGTATCATGCTGGAATTTCTCTGCAATCTCAACAATAGGCTTTGGCATAGTAGCTGAAAAGAGGACTGTCTGTCTATTTTCAGTTGTCTCAGACAAAATAGTCTCAATATCCTCACGAAAGCCCATATCAAGCATCTCATCTGCCTCATCAAGGATAACCATAGAGACATCATCGAACTTGACTGTCTTTCTTCTCATATGGTCCATAACTCTTCCTGGTGTGCCAACCATAATCTGAACACCAGACTTTAAGGCCTTTATCTGTCTTACAATATCCTGACCACCGTAAACAGGAAGAACCTTGACATCGCTCATGTACTTGGCAAGCTTTCTAATCTCTCCAGATACCTGAACAGCAAGTTCTCTAGTAGGACTCAGGATTACAACCTGAAGTTTTTTCACTTCAGGGTCTACTTTCATAAGGGCTGGTATAGAGAAGGCAGCAGTCTTACCAGTTCCTGTCTGAGCCTGTCCTATCACATCCTTACCCTCAAGGCAGGCTGGAATTGCTCTAGCCTGAATAGGAGAAGCCTCTTCATATCCTAAGTCTTCAACTGCCTTTAATATTCTTTCATCAATGTTTAACTCTTCAAATTTCATGTATATTTATTACCTTTCGTGTCAATTAGTCTGACAGCGAGTTATCATAACATTTAAAATTTTAAGAGTCAATATAGTAAAAATGATGGCGGCTTGCACTAAATCAAATTATTTTGTATTATTTTCTACAGTTTTCACTTATATTAGAAAGGACTATATAATAATGATTCTCTCATGCAGTCATATAAGTAAATCATTTGGTATAGATGAAATAATCAAAGATGCAACATTTCATATAGAGGAAAGAGAAAAAGCAGCCATTGTTGGTATCAACGGCTGCGGCAAATCCACCCTCTTAAAGATGATAATCGGTGATCTTTCCCCAGACTCAGGCGATATATCCTTTAAGGCCGATATCAAAATCGGCTACCTGGCCCAAAAGCAGGACTTAAGCAGCGGCAATACTATATATGAAGAAGTCTTGTCAGTAAAGCAGGACCTTCTTGATATGGAGAGACAGCTTCGCAAGCTCGAGCTTTCTATCAGCGAGGAGGCGGCAAATGCTTCATCAGACCGCTACAACTCCCTGCTAGACCTTTATTCCAACTTAAGCCATGAGTATGAAAGCAAGAATGGATATGCAGTCAAAAGCCAGGTTACAGGAATTATCAAGGGACTTGGATTCAGTGAGAATGACTTTGATTTAAAGGTTGACACCCTATCAGGCGGCCAAAAGACCCGAGTTGCCCTCTGTAAGATTCTTGTATCTGAACCTGATTTACTCTTTCTCGATGAGCCTATCAACCATCTTGACATGAATTCAATCGCTTGGTTGGAGGGCTTTTTAAGAGAGTATAAAGGCAGCGTTGTAATAGTAGCTCACGACCGATATTTCCTCGATAAGATTGTCAGCAAGATTATTGAGATTGACCAGGGTAAAGTTAGAAGCTTCATGGGCAATTACAGCGATTACTCAAAGAAAAAGGCCATTCTCAGGAATATGGAGATGAAGGCCTATCTAAACAACCAAAGAGAGATTAAGCATCAGGAAGAAGTAATCACAAAGCTCAAACAGTTCAATCGTGAAAAATCTATAAAGAGAGCTGAAAGCAGGGAAAAAAGACTGGAACATATGGAGATCATTGAAAAGCCAACTGAAATCAATGACACTATGAACATCAGCCTAAGTCCAAGATTTGAATCCGGCAATGATGTACTCACAGTTAAGGGACTCTCTAAGCATTTTGACAATGATCCCCTCCTCTTCTCAAATCTTGACTTCGAAATTAAAAAAGGAGAACATGTAGCCCTTATCGGAGACAATGGAAGCGGAAAGACCACTATCTTAAAGATCATCAATGGTATATGCCAGGCTGACAGTGGAAGCATCAAGCTAGGCAGCAATGTCTGCATAGGCTACTATGACCAGGAGCATCATGTTCTTGATCCAGATAAGACCTTATTTCAGGAATTGCAGGATAGCTATCCTGATTTAGATAACACTAAGATAAGAACCACACTTGCGGCCTTCCTCTTCACCTCTGACGATGTCTTTAAGTATATAAGAGAATTAAGCGGCGGTGAAAAAGGCAGAGTATCTCTGGCCAAGCTCATGTTATCAGACGCTAATCTTCTAATTCTCGATGAGCCTACTAACCATCTGGATATTACATCGAAAGAAATACTTGAATCTGCCATAAACAGCTATGAGGGAACTGTTCTTTATGTATCTCATGACAGATACTTTATCAACCAGACAGCAAGCAGAATTCTAGAGCTAAGCGGCAAGCACCTACTCAACTATATAGGAAACTATGACTACTATTTAGAAAAGTTTGATGACATGCACAGGGCAATTCAGGCCTCAAATCAGACAAGCAAGTCTGGCTCAGCCACTAATTCAGACTCAAAGGTCAATGAAGACGCTAGCTCTGCTTCAAGCTCTATAGATGACTGGAAAAACAGCAAGGCCTTGCAGGCCAAAAAGAAAAAGCTCAGCCAGGAATTAAAGAAAGTTGAGGAGACAATTTCTTCTCATGAAGAGAGAATTGAAGCCATAGATACTGAGTCTGCAAGCGATGAGGTCTGCACCAATCTCCCTCGTCTCAATGAGCTGCACAAGGAGAGAACAGCTCTGAGCGATGAGCTTGAAAGCCTCTATTTACGCTGGGAAGAGCTATCAGAGGAGCTAGATGCACTGTAATTTGTAACTTTCCTTGTACAATTTTACTGTAAATTCACATTTTTCATTGACTTTTTATGTGCATTGTAGTATATATTAGTTATCTAAAATTTTATTAGGAGGATGATAATTAATCATGAACAAGAGCGAATTAGTAGCAGCTATCGCTGCAAAGTCAGAATTATCAAAGAAAGATGCAGAGAAGGCTCTCAATGCTTTCACAGAGTCTGTTTCAGATCAGTTAAAGAAGGGTGAGAAGGTTCAGCTCGTTGGCTTTGGTACATTCGAAGTAATCAAGAGAGCAGCTAGAACTGGTAAGAACCCTCAGACAGGAAAGGCTATTAAGATCCCAGCTTGCAAGGCACCTAAGTTCAGAGCAGGTAAGGGTTTAAAGGATACTGTTAACGCTGTTAAGAAAAAGAAGTAATCCTGATTTAAAATTTAGTTCGTAAATAAGAAGTCCTGTATGCTTTCTTGCATACAGGATTTTTTTTGTCTATAATATCTAGTATATTTTAATAAACGAGGAATCAAAGATGGAAATAGAAAGAAAGTTCATCATGTCCCCTATCCCTGACCTTTCAACTTACCCAAAGAGGGTAATTGAACAGGGTTATCTTTCAAGAAATCCTGTTGTCAGAGTCAGAAAAGACAATGACGATTACTATTTAACTTACAAGGCTAAAGGCTTTATGGCTAGAGAGGAGTACAATCTTCCCCTCAACAAAGAAGCCTATGAGCACTTGATCAAGAAAGCAGACGGCAATATTATCTCCAAAGTCAGATATCTGATTCCTGAGAAAAATGGCCTGACTATCGAGCTTGATATATTTGAAAAAGACTTTGAAGGTCTCACCCTGGCTGAAGTTGAATTTGAAAGCAAGGAAGACGCCCTCAATTACGAAGTTCCAGAATTCTTTGTAAAAGACGTCACAGAATGCAAAGAATACCACAATAGCCAGATGAGTACTATGGACAAGTCTAGCATTAAGGCCTTAATAGAGGCTAATCAAGCCCTCTCTCATTTTAGTTTCAAAAAAGAGGGGGAAGCTAAATGATTCAAAAAGTTTTGGATTTTATCAACTCAGATGAGGAGATGCAAAGAAGACAAAGGCTTGTTTTATCTCTTATAACCCTTGTAAAATGGCTCTTTTTCTCAAGCATAATCGGCATCATAATCGGATTGGTCGGTGCTCTTTTCCATATACTACTGAACTTAGCTACCACATTTAGAAAAGAACATGACTTTATGATTTTCCTCTTGCCAATCGCTGGTCTCATAATCATTGCCCTCTATCATCTCTGCGGTTATAAAAAATCAAGAGGAACCAATCTTGTAATATCTGCCATACAAGAGAACGACCATATTCCATTCAAGATGGCCCCACTTATTATAATCTCAACATTCCTAACCCACCTGTGCGGTGGTAGCGCAGGTAGAGAGGGAGCTGCCCTTCAAGTAGGAGGCTCTATTGGAAATACTATTGCAAATCTATTTAAATTTGATGAGAAAGACACAAGAATAATGATTATGTGTGGCATGAGTGCCTGCTTCGGAGCCCTTTTCGGCACCCCAGTCGCAGCTGCCATATTCTCAATGGAAGTTATAAGCGTAGGAATTATGTACTATGCAGCCCTTGTTCCATGTATTCTCTCAGCCCTGATAGGTTCAAGCATATCATCTATGTTTGGCATAGGAGCAACAAAATTTACAATAGGCGCCCTTCCTCAGTTCACTGCCTTTAATGTCGGTAAAATCATACTTTTAGCCTGCATTTTCGCCATTGTAAGCATTATCCTATGCATAAGTCTACACAGCGCTGGTCATCTCTACGGCAAATATATAGAAAACCAGTACATTCGTGTATTTGCAGCCGGACTTATAGTTATGGCCCTGCGTTTTGCCCTTAACACTACTGACTATCTGGGTGCCGGCACAGACATCATTGAAAAGAGTTTTGAGAACCCAAGTGCCTTTTATGTCTTTGCCTTAAAGATACTCTTCACAGCCCTGACCCTTGGCGGTGGCTTTAAGGGAGGCGAAATCGTCCCTACCATGTTTGTCGGAGCAACTGTGGGAAGTGCCTTCTCAGTTCTCTTTGGACTCCCAGTCGGTCTATGTGCTGCCTGTGGCCTTGTAACTGTATTTTGCGGAGTTACCAACTGTCCACTGACATCTCTTATCATAGCAATAGAGATGTTCGGAGCAGATTCTATGAAATTTATTGCAATTTCAATTGCTATAGGTTACCTGCTCTCAGGTTATTACAGCCTCTACAACAGCCAAAAGATTGTTTACTCAAAATACAAGACTGAATATATCAACCGCAAATCGCAATAAGCTAAAATATAATAAATATATTGCGAAATAAATTGCAAAAAACAAAAAGGAGCAAGCCCTCTTATCAGAGAGGACTTGCTCTTTTTTTCAAAAGACTCTTTTAATTTTCTTCCTTAAGATTCCTTTCAAGGGCTCAATTGATAGATGTAATATCTTCAATTATGCACTGAACGCTTACTCTATTATTAAACTCATTGATTGACGGCGTGTAGATCATATTGATGACATCACCTTTTACAGGCACTTTGTCATCTTCTGTCAGTCTGAACTTGATGGCAGAATAATTTGAACCAAAGTTATCAGACAGGCTTAGTTTCAGAGTGTTTTGCTTAGCGCCAAGATATCTCACATCGTCAACCTTGAGCTTCATAGCACCAAAAATCGGAGCATCATTGTCTGTTCCATATGGTTCAAGCAACTCGAATTCTTTGATTCTATCAACTGTAAAGTAAGATGGCGACACAACTGCATCTATCCATTTTTTCTCAGTCAAAATCTCCTCTGTCATATTTTCATTTTCATTGAGCCTTTGTCTTAACTTATCAAGATTCTCCTCCTTCAAAGAGAGTCCCGCTGCCATAGGATGGCCTCCAAACTTATCTAAGAGCTCTTTTACCTTGGTCAGTTCTTCAAAGAGATTGTAACCCTCAATTGATCTTGCCGACCCCTTTATCATAGCCTCTGATCTTGTCAGTAAAATACTTGGTCTGTAATACCTGTCCTTAATTCTGCTGGCCACTATACCCGCAACATATTCTGGACACTCAGGAAGATAGACCACAAGGACCTTATCCTTTAACATATTGTCCCTCTCTATGAGTTCATAGGCTAAATTGGCCTCCTCATCGGTCACGCTCTTTCTCTTCTCATTTAGTTCTCTCATCTTTTTGGCTAGCACCCTAGCCTCTTCAGGATCTTTACTCAAAAAGAGATCAATAGCTATCTTAGCGGATTCGAGCCTGCCAGCAGCATTGATTGTAGGTCCCAAAACAAAACCGTAAGTGAAAGAATTAATCTTATTAAACTTGAGATCACAGGCCTCAATCAGGGCTAAAAGGCCAAGATTCTTACTTTCCTTAATCTTTTCCATGCCATACTTTACAATAATCCTGTTCTCATCTGTAAGCGATACGACATCAGCCACAGTAGCCAGGGAGGCAAATATCCTCAAATCCTTGACCAAATCCCTTATCTGACTCCCACTGTCATAATTATCATTATTATCACAATCAGCATTATTGGCATTTTTAGCATATTCTGCATTTTTAGCATTATAATCATTTTCAGCATTATTATCACGATAGCTGTCAAAGCCGCCCATGTATTTGTCGAAGTAGAGCTTTATAATCTTTAAAGCCACTCCAGCTCCACACAATCTCTTGAAAGGATATGGACAGTCATCTCTAGCAGGGTCTACCACCGCGTCAGCCTGAGGTAAAAGCTGAATCTTTTTGCCATCCTCCATCAAGAAAGGCACTCCGTGATGGTCTGTGATAATAAGTTTCAAACCAGCTTCCTTGGCCTTGCTAGCTGCATCAGCTGCTGAAATTCCATTGTCACATGTGATAATCAAATCAACGCCATCCCTTATGGCATCATCGACTATTCTTTCATTCATACCATAACCATCTGTCACCCTGTTTGGCACATCATAGTCAACCCTTGCCCCACAAGCCTCAAGACCTTTTACCAGAATTGTAGTAGAACATACACCGTCAACGTCATAATCTCCTACAACTCTAATCTTTTGCCCTGCATCTATGGCCTCTTTTAAAAGCGAACAAGCAAGAGAGGCATCAGCCAAAAGAGATGGATCATGACAATCACTTAAGGAAGCCTTGATGAAGCTTTCAATCAGAGCATCTTCCTCATAATCTCTGTTTCTAATTATTCTGGCAAGTAAGGGGTCTATGCCATATTTGACGCTTAAAGCCCTGAAATCTGCCTTTTTAGCATGTTGTAACCATTTAACCATGTGTCCTCCACTCTAGCCTAATTAATTAAAAAAGAGGCCTACTCATAAAGCAGGCCTCTAAATAATGCTTATTTAAATTCTGATGAATTAAACTTGAGCTCCTTCAGCATCTTTTCCTGCTTCCTCAAGAGCTTCCTTAGCTTTCTTATTCATCTCTTCTGTGATACCACGCTTCTTACCGCCCATATCATACCAAGCAGCTGATGTGAGACAAGATGAAGAGTAAGCACCAACTATAACACCAACTGTAAGAGGAATTGTAAACTCCTTAACACTAGCTACGCCAAGAATAACAAGAGCGATAAGCATGATAAGTGTTGTGATTGATGTATTGATTGTTCTTACAAATGTGTTGCTGACAGCTGTGTTAACTAATTCAGTAATATTTGTCTTCTTGTTGGCATTCTTGAGCAACTCTCTGATTCTATCAAAGATAACAATTGTAGAGTTGATTGAGTAACCAACCAAAGTAAGCATACATGCGATAAATGTTGTACCTACTGAAATTCTTGAGAATGCATAGAAGGCAAGAACTACAAGACAGTCATGTAAGAGTGCAATAACGGCTGCAAGGGCAAATCTAACATCGCGGAAACGAATGATGATATAGATAAGCATGCAGATTGTAGCGATAATTACAGAAATAATTGCGCTTGTTCTTACTGAGTTACTGATTGATGAACCAATTGTCTCAGTCTCAACAATTGAACCATCCTTGATAGCGAACTTCTCAGTTACTGCCTTTTCAATATTCTCTCTCTGCTCAAGAGAAAGATCTGTTGTCTTAAATGTAACCTTGTTGCTGTCCTTAACTTTCTGCTGCTGAACTTCGTTGATATTACCAGCGCTCTTGATTACTGGGATAATCTGATCCTCAATCTCCTGCTGGCTGTACTCTTTTGCGAAATCATATGTTGATGAAGAACCACCAACGAACTCAAGGCTGTAATTAAATGCGCCCTTACCAGCACCCTTAAATACGCCCATACCGATGAAACCAGCGATGATTACTACAATTGAAAGGATATAGCAGATCTTTCTGATTCCAAGGAAGTTACGAACCTTAATATTCTTAGTCTGTCCATAAAGCACTGGGCTCTTTAAGCCAAAGTTGTAGAAGAGCTTCATGATAACTCTTGTTATTACAAGTGCTGTGAACATTGAAATTACAATACCTAAGCCAAGTGTAACTGCGAAACCTCTGATTGTTCCTGTACCAAAGATGTAAAGAACAAGAGCAGCGATAATTGTTGTAACGTTACCATCAACGATAGCTGATGTAGCTTTGTTATAACCAGCTACGATAGCCTGCTCTACACTTCTGCCTGCACCGATTTCATCTTTAATTCTTGAATAGATGATAACGTTGGCATCAACCGCCATACCGATATCAAGGATAATACCCGCGATACCAGGAAGTGTGAGTGTAAGGTCATATACACTGATCAAGAAGAGCATAAGTGCTGTGTACATCCAAAGTGCAAGTGTTGCAACCACACCAGGAAGTCTATAGATGCAAATCATGAATAAGCAAAGAATTGCAAGTCCGATAACTGCAGCTAAAAGGCTAGTCTTGATAGCATCCTGACCGAGCTGAGCACCAACGATGTTAGAACTTACCTCGTTAAGTGTAAGTGGAATAGAACCAACTCTGATATAAACTGCTAAGTTATCAGCTGTCTCATATGATTCCATGTTAGTAATCTGAGCACTTCCACCTGTGATTTCAGCCTCTACTCTAGGAGCTGAAACAACTTGACCGTCATATACGATGTAGATAGCCTTGTTTAAGTTAGCCTTTGTTGCCTCAGCAAACTTAGTAGCACCCTCTTCTGTAAATGTTAAGCTGACACCAAACTGTGTCTTACTTGTTGAACTTGAATTGTTATCTGTGTAAGGCTGTGCATCCTTAACATCAGAACCTGTGAGAAGTGGTGTGTAAACTCCCTTATTGCTGAAAGCCTCATAGCCCTCTTCATCAAGGAACTCGAGAGAACCTGGTGTTCCAAGCTCCTCAAGAATAGCATTGGCATCTGTTACGCCAGGGATTTCAACAGAAATTCTTCTGTCTCCAGCCTTATATACGCTAGACTCTGTACTCTTACCCTCGACACGCTTCTCAAGCTTTTCGATAGTATCATTAATTTCCTGTTCTGTAGGATTAGATTCTGCGATTTCGTAAGTAATACTTACACCACCGGCAAGATCAAGTCCTAAATCAATGTCAGAAGCGCTTCCACGTTTCTTTGAACCGTAACCTACTGCTGCGCCGTAAGTTACAGCTGCCAAAAGTGCAACGATAATAATCGAATACACAATTTTCTTTCCTAAGCCGTACTTCATAGTAAAGTAAAAACTCCTTCCCTTTTGTTCCTAATTTTGCGCTAAAGCAGCTTTAATCATCAAAGCACACTCTACCCTCTTTTTCTGCATTTCGCAGCCAATCTTGTAATTTCCATTAATATCCCCTGTGAAATTATAAGCATTTGCCGCACATCCACCACTACAGTAGAATTTAGCAAAACAGTTCATGCACTCCTTCTTTGAGTAAACATTACTGCATCTGAACTTCTTTGATATCTCTGGCTTTGTGATACCCTCATCGACATTGCCAAGTAAGAAATCTTCATTTCCTACGAACTGATGACATGGATATAAGTCACCCCAAGGTGTTACAGATAGGTACTCACCACCTGAACCACAACCTGAAAGTCTCTTATATACACAAGGACCGCCATTAATATCTATCATGAAGTGGAAGAAATTAAAGCCATTGCCAGCTTTCTTTCTCTTCACTAGTTCCTTGGCCAATGTATCATACTGCTCAAGAATTACTGGTAAATCCTCTTCCTGAATAGCATAATCAGCTTCCTTAGGAGCTACTACAGGCTCTATTGAAATCTGCTCAAAGCCCTGGTCTGCAAGATGAATTACATCCTTGTAGAAGTCAGTATTGTAATGAGTAAATGTACCTCTCACATAGTAATTGTTCTGATTTCTAGACTCAGCAACCTTCTTGAACTTTGGCATAATAATGTCATATGAAGACTTATGTCCATTTCTAGTTGGTCTCATAAAATCATTGACTTCCTTACGACCGTCAATACTGAGAACTATGTTGCCCATCTCCTTGTTAACGAAGTCAAGCATTTCGTCATCGAGCAAGATTCCATTAGTTGTGAGTGTAAATCTGAAGTGCTTGTTATGCTCCTTCTCAAGGCTTCTGCCGTACTCAACCAACTGCTTAACAACCTCGAAGTTCATTGTTGGCTCGCCGCCAAAGAAATCAACTTCAAGATTTCTTCTTGCTCCTGAGTTAGCAACAAGGAAATCAAGTGCCTTCTTACCAACTTCAAAGCTCATCATAGCACGTCTGCCATGATACTCACCCTCTTCTGCAAAACAGTATCTGCATGCGAGGTTACAATCATGTGCAATGTGAAGACACAAGGCCTTTACAACCTGCTCTCTCTGAGCAAATTTATCTATAAAAGGCTCATAAAAATCATCTGTAAAGAGCTGACCATCTTCCTTGAGCTGATCAATCTCAGCATAAGCCTCTCTGATATCCTTTACAGGATACTTAAACTCTAATTCGTTAACAATTGCCTCAAGGTCACATTTCTCATATCTTTCAATGATGTCATATACAAGATCATCCACAACATGGACTGCGCCTGAATTTACATCAAGAACGATGTTATAACCATTGTTCTTAAACTGGTGTACCATTAAAAAAACTCCTAAACCACAAAATAAGCGTGTCAGACAAGCATCTAACACGCTTTCTAATCAATCAAATTATCAAAAGTTGATTATCTGTTCTTGTTCTCACAAGCTTGATTACCAACTGTGCAAGATGTCTTACAAGCTGACTGACAAGATGTCTGACACTCGCCACATCCACCGTGTGCTACTGAATCACTTAAGATAGTATTGCTGATTGTCTGAATATGCTTCATGATAAAATCTCCTTCTCTGAATCATAAGTAAATCATAAGTTATGACTGTGGTGCATTATAGCATACCCACCCTAAAATGTAAAGAGATATTTGCAATCTTTAAACTTATGTCAAGGCTTATATTAAGCCCTTCTTAAGCTTTTTTGCGTTTGCTTTTTCAAGCCCCTATAAGGCACCTTTTAGACCATTCCCATCATGCGCAGGACAAATATCCATCCTGTCAGCGTCAAACTTGAGAAGAATGTAGTCATAACGATAATGCTTGAAGATAAGACTTCATCATTCTTCATATTCTTAGCCATAATATAGGCTGTCACAGTCGTCGGTGAGCCCAACATGATGAGTGCTGCCATCAGGGTCTGATTCCTAAATCCCAAAAAGACCGCAATAGGCAAAAAGATAGCACAAAGCAAAATCAGTTTTATAAATGAGGCCAGAATTGTAGGCTTAATCTTAGCCAGGGCCTTTCTGCCCTCAAATCCGGCACCAATGCATATGAGAGCAACAGGAGTTGCTGTGACGGCTATATTATCGATAGTCTTATCAATTATCAGCGGTAAATCCAATCTAATCAATGAAGCCAAAGTTCCAAGCACGATTCCAATGATGATAGGATTCTTCAAAATATTGATACAGGTCTTCTTTATAGCATCCGCCCTCTTGCCCTCAGACATATCAAGGTCGCTTGCGTTCATATCAAGGATTATCACGGAAAATATGTTGAAGAGAGGCACTGCTCCGATTATCATCAAAGGCGCCATTCCCACATCCTGATACATATTCTGAATAAAGGCCATACCAAGAATCGCAGCGCTCGATCTGCAAGATCCCTGTATAAAGGCCCCTCTCATGCTCCTATCCTTCATAAATATGACAGTAGCAATCCAAACGCTAGTAAAGACCACAAAGGTGGTCAAGGCACAATAAAGGACAAATTTTCCATCAAAAGAGCTATAAAAGTCCTGTTTTGCCAGGTCCTTGTACAAGAGCAAAGGCAATGCCACCTTAAAAACATACTTATTGGCCTTATTGGCAAATTCATCATTAATGATTCCAAGTTTCTTAATCAGCCATCCCACTATCATAGTCAAAAAAATGGGAACTGTTGAATTCAAGCTATATATAAAAGCATCCATAAAACACCCCATCCAAAATTAGGCTTCAATCCTGGTCCAATAAGTGTGATCCAAAGGACCACTACCTTTGCCCAGATCAAGTCCAGCTCTAAGAGCCCCTGTAAGATACTCCTTGGCCGCCTTTACAGCGCTATACATATCCTTACCTGCAGCAAGCTCACAGGCGATAGCAGACGAGAGTGTACATCCTGTGCCATGAGTATTCTTATTGTCAACCCTCTCGCTAGAAAGCCAAAATTCGCCATCCTTGCAGATTAAGAAATCATTGGCGTCATTAATAGAATGTCCTCCCTTGACTAGAACAGCAAGTCCATAAGAGTCAAAAAGCTTTCTGGCGGCCCTTTCCATCTCTTCCTTATTGCCAATCTCCATTCCGCTCAAAACCTCTGTCTCAGGTATATTAGGAGTTATAAGACTTGCAAGCGGAAGCAGCCTCTGTCTTAGAGTCTCAATAGCATCCTCCTTGAGAAGCCTTGCACCTGACGTTGCCACCATAACTGGGTCGATAACTATGTTCCTAGCCTTATATTCAGTCAATTTTTTTGCAATAACCTCTATAAGCCTCTTATCAGACACCATTCCAGTCTTGATTGCATCAGGATAAATATCTGTAAATATGGCATCAAGCTCATTCTCCAGAAAAGTCTTGCTCACGTCCAATATGTCATAGACTCCCATTGTGTTCTGGGCAGTCAGCGATGTAATGGCACTCATACCATACATTTTGTGCGCAGCTATAGTTTTCAAATCAGCCTGAATTCCTGCACCACCACTAGAATCACTACCTGCAATTGTAAGTATCTTTTTCATGTCACAAGTCTTAACGCCTTCACTCATCTCTACAATCTTCTTTCCATCTTTTTCTAAATTGATTTCACATATGATAATTCCATATAGCAGGGCCATTTTTCTAAAACCAAGCTCTTGCTACAAAAAAAGGCAACTGTAATAACAGTTGCCTTTAGTAGTGCAGTCGGAGGGACTTGAACCCTCACCCAAGCAATATGGACTAGATCCTTAGTCTAGCGCGTATGCCAATTCCGCCAC
>CAMUXE010000022.1 GCA_947164605.1 uncultured Lachnospiraceae bacterium
ACCCCCCACCACAACTCCACCACAAGCCAGCCCGGCGTAAGCTCGGGCGTCACCCCCCCACCACAACTCCAACCACAAGCCAGCCGTGCGTAAGCATCGGCGTCACCCTCACCCCACACTCCACCACAAGCCAGCCCGGCGTAAGCTCGGGCGTCACCCCCCACCACAAGCCGAGCGCAGCGAGGCCAACAAAACAATCATAAAGTATGGCGCGCGAGACGGGGCGCACGAGGTCCAGTGGACCTCGGTTTTGCGCCGACCGGAGCGGAGCGGAGAACGAACCACGGGGACGAGGTCCCTCGTGGTTCGTAAGGCAGAAAAAAGGCACCCCTTAAAGGGTTGCCTTTTCTGCCTTAGAAAGCGCGAGACGGGAATCGAACCCGCGACCCCCTCCTTGGCAAGGAGGTGCTCCACCGCTGAGCCACTCGCGCATATATTATTGAAAGAGAAACCAAACAGTCTTGATCTCTGCATTTGCGCTCTTGCGAACGCAAGATATATATTACATTAAACCCAATAACATGTCAAGCATAAAATATAAAAAAAATTGACTTTTTTTCAAAAAAAAAAAGCCGAGAAAAAAAACAAAAAATCACCTCAAAATAATCAAGAAAAAAGAGCGGCTTAAAAAGCCGCCCTACAAATACAAATTAAAAAATCAATCCTCAATGTCAACAGATGAAGCAATCGCTAATGCTCCTGGTCCTATATGACACGCAACGCTTAAAGACAAAGGCTTAACTACAAAGTCAAAACCAGGAAACTCCTTTTGAATTTCCTCAGCCCAGACTTTAGCTTCTTCCTCATCATAAGAATATGCTGCCGCAAGGTGAACCTTCTTTGCTGCATACTGTTCAGGGAATCTCTCTTCAAGATCCTTCTTCATGGCATCAATCATAATCTTTTTAGCTGAAGCCTTACCTCTTGTCTTGGCATAGGCATCAAGCTTTTCACCAAAGATCTGAAGAACAGGGAGAATCCTTAAGACTGTACCAATTGCTGCTGCAGCTGGTGTGATTCTTCCTCCCTTTTTGAGATACTTTAAGGTGTCAAGGGTGATAAAAATTCTTGAATTCATCTTATCTCTTTCAAGAATCTCCTTGATTTTAGCCGCATCATAGCCTTTTTTTGCAAGCTCTATTGCGTCTAGAACTGACTGTCTCTGTGTTACTGAAATTCTTTGATTATCAACGACCTGAACTTTTCCATCATAATCAGCCGCAACCATAGTTGCAGTCTGACAAGAGCCACTCAATCCGCTAGACATTGGAATTACAACAAGTTCATCGGCCTCTTTTAAGGCCTCATCAAATACGCTCTGCATCTCTCCTACAGAAGGCTGTGATGTTGAAATTTCAGTGTCGGACTGAAGCTTTTCATAGAATTCTTCCTGAGTCAAGTTGATATCTTCCAGATACTGCTTACCATCAATAAAAAATGGCATAGGTATTACTTTTAACCCGAGCTCTCTACCCTCAAGCTGAGTAATACCACTGTTGCTATCTGTGATAATTGCTACTTTACTCATCACTACTCCTTTTAAATGCTCATAATTTGAACAATAATAATATTTTACACAAAAAATGACTATATGTCAAAAAAAACTCAAAGTTTTACAAGATATATATTTCCATTGTATACTGACCCAAAGAGGTTCTTTCCCTCACATAGATCCAAGAATACTGCTTAAAGGATAGGATTTAAAGATATGAACAAATATGAAGACAAGCTAAGCAAGAGCAGCCATGCATCAAAAAAAGAGATGCACCTTATGTCTGATGGCTTTGAATTTAAGATAAGTGACCATATTGCAAGTGAAGAAGAAATTTCAAAAATACTACTTGAATCTGAAGGCTACACTCCCTATTTTGATCAGAAAAGCCAGGAAGTGCTAGAGCTTAAAGCCTATGTAAATTCCAAATTTGCAGGCCTCATATCAGTTTTGAGAGATGAAATCGAATATCCAAACTCGGACAATACTTTGGAAATCACAGCTTATACTCTTAAAAAATTTAGGAATAAGGGCATTTACACCGCTCTCAGAGGCGCAATTATTGACAAAATCAATGACGAATACTATTTGGAAGATATGCCAAAATTCCTTGCTCAGCCAAGCAAGCAAGGCCCTTCCTTGCAAACATCCAGCCTCCTCAAGGCTTTTGCCTACAATGAGCTCATGATGGCCTTAAATTTTGAAGACATAGCTGAATCAATTTACAAGGCTTCAAACATTCCTGCTGAATCAGCCCTAAAAGCTCAAGTTCAAGCTCTCTGCCGTTTTGATGGCAAGGAAACTTATATCATCGAAGCTGACGATAAGGAAATCGGCCATATAGGGCTCAGTTTCAGCCCAAATCGCACATTTATCTATGACGTCTACATAGATGAAGAAATGAGAGGCAAAAGGCTGGGCAGCCTTATGGTTAGTGAATTTATAAAGGCCTATTTCAAGGCATACAAGTCTCCCCTCTACCTTCAAGTGAGCGAAAAAAATACCGCAGCCCTCAAGTTATATGAGAACTGCGGCTTTAAGACGATTGAAAAAGCGCCTTATTACTTTGTATAAAAGAAGGTCCTAAATCAGCTTCTTGATGCTATAACATCTGACATATCATATCTGCCAGGACCCTTACCCTTGAGGTATCTTGCAGCTTCAACTGCACCCTTGGCAAATACTGACTTAGAGTAAGCTGTATGGGTGAATTCGATAACTTCATCCTCTCCGGCAAATATTACATCATGAATTCCAACGATGGTTCCGCCTCTAACTGCACTGATTCCAAGTTCCTTAGAATCCCTCTTTGCGTGAACCTGACTTCTGTCATATACATACTTATACTGTCCATCTGCTGCCTCATTGATAGCATCAGCAAGGGCAAGCGCTGTACCAGAAGGTGCGTCAAGCTTCTGATTGTGGTGCTTCTCCACGATTTCAATATCATAGCCTGCTGGTCCTAAAACCTTTGTGGCATTCTTTAAAATCTCGAAAAGAGTGTTGATTCCAAGCGACATATTTGCCGACTTAAGGACAGCAACCTTCTTTGAAACCTCTCTGACCCTGTCGAGCTGAGCCTCGTTTAAACCTGTTGTACAAAGAACTACAGGTATCTCTCTAGCCTCAACATAATCAAGAAGGGCATCTATAGCCTTAGCATTTGAAAAGTCTATAATAACGTCTGCATCAATATCACAATCTGCAGGTGACTTAAATACAGGGTATGAATTGTGTCCATCATCGAATGGATCAATTCCTGCTACAATCTCCATCTCGCTGTCTTTTTCAACGATAGATGTTATAACCTGTCCCATATGGCCATTACAGCCATTCATAATAATATTTACCATGATTACTCCTTTAGAAGAACTTAGTCTTATAGAAAATCATATCAAGAATCTCATATAGATTAAGATATTACTTATTCTTTACATCAAGGCCATACTCAATCATAGCCTTCTTCAAGCGCTCAAGATTAGCAGTTTCCATCTCACAGAGTGGCATACGAAGTGGGCCAACCTCAAATCCCATAAGGTTGAGTGCGTGCTTAACTGGAATTGGATTTACCTCACAGAAAAGAGCATCTACAAGATCAATAGCCTTAAACTGAAGCTCACGAGCCTTATTGATATTGCCGTCAAAGAAGGCCTGACAGATATCATGGGTCTGCTTAGGTGCTACATTTGAAAGTACTGAAATAACACCACATGCACCGATAGACATGAGAGGAAGAATAAGACCATCCTCACCAGAGTACATATCAAGGCAGCCCTCAGCTAACATCATAGTCTTACTTTCCTGAGCAATATTACCTGTTGCAGCCTTAATAGCTACTACATTGTCGATATCCTTAGCAATCTTTACTGCTGTCTCTGGAAGGATATTGCAGCCTGTTCTGCCAGGTACATTGTACATGATAATTGGAATATCAATAGCCTTAGCAATAGCTTCATAGTGCTTGTAAAGACCCTTCTGAGATGCCTTATTGTAGTAAGGTGTAACAACCAAACATCCATCAACACCTACGCTCTGTGCCTCACGTGAAAGCTTGATAGCAGTCTCAGTACAGTTAGAGCCAGTACCTGCAACCACAGGAACTCTCTTATTTACATAATCAGCGGTAAATCTGATTGTCTCCATATGCTCTTCCTCAGTAAGAGTCGAAGACTCACCAGTTGTTCCACATATAACAATAGCATCTGTTGAATTGTTGATCTGATAGTCGAGAAGCTCAGCTAACTTATCGTAATCAACCTCAGTGTTACTTTTCATAGGTGTGACAATAGCAACACCTGCTCCTTTAAAAATAGCCATAATTCCTCCATAATTTTTACTCTAGGAAGCGTTAATCACTGCTAATGTAAAAAAGCCCTTTCTAAAACTAGAAAGGGCTTTAATCGACATGTTAAAAAAATTAACAGTAGCGCCCCATCAACCCTTAACAAGGTACGGTGTGATGACAGTTACAGGACTCTTAACCCTGTCCCCAGCAAAGCAGTTGCAATCCTGCCCAACTTCGGCGTCATTGCCTTTCTAGCCGTATCATCTGTCCAGCAACATACCCGGCTATACTCTTCTTTGACGCAACCTCTACGTTTCCAAAATTCTCATAAACTATAACACTCATATATTCTTATGTCAAGTTTGCCAGTCCCAGCCTGATTTATACAATCACGCCACCAGCAACAATGTGACCGTCCTCATAAAAGACAGCAGCCTGACCCTTGGTAAAAGCTCTCTGAGGCTCGTCAAATACTGCTTTTAAGCGGTCATTTTCCAGTGAGAGGGTACACATAGCCCCCTTGTGGGAGTATCTGATTTTACCCAAAACTCTAATTGGCTCAGTGATAGTCTCGCGGTCCATAAAGTTTATATCATCGCAGTAGAGAGTGTCTGCAAAAAGGTCCTTACTTCTAACAAGAAGAACCTCATTGGACTCTGGTCTTACTTCCTTTACAAAATAAGGCTCAGTTGAGGCAATTCCAAGGCCCTTCCTCTGGCCTACTGTATAGTGGATAATTCCCTTATGTCTGCCAAGAACATTACCCTCAAGGTCTACAAAATTGCCTTCCTTCTGCTTAAGACCTGTCTCCCTCTCAATAAAGGATGCATAATCGTGATCTGGTACAAAGCAGATATCCTGACTATCATGTTTGTGAGCAACGGGAAGTCCTACCTCCTCGGCAATCTTTCTTATCTGGCTCTTGTCATAATTGCCAACTGGCATAAGAGTGTGAGCCAACTGATCCTGGGTCAAATTGTAGAGCACATAGGTTTGATCCTTGTCTATAGACTCAGAATTTGCCACTGTGTATCTGCCATTTGGCAACTGAATAATCTTAGCATAGTGACCAGTAGCCACATAGTCAGCTCCTATCTCAAGGGCTCTGTCAAGCAAAGACTCCCACTTAACATACCTATTACAAGCTATACATGGATTAGGAGTTCTTCCCTGCTGATATTCTCTGACGAAGTAATCAATTACATGCTTTTGGAAATCCGCCTTGAAGTTCATGACATAATATGGAATTCCAATCACATCGGCAACTCTTCTGGCATCATCGACCGCAGAAAGGCCACAGCAGCCCCCTTCTAGGGCCTGAGCAGCTGGATCCATATCCTTCCAGATTTCCATGGTTACACCAATCACATCATAACCAGCTTCCTTCAAAAGGTAGGCTGTAACTGATGAGTCAACTCCTCCAGACATACCTACAACAACTTTTTTCTTCATAAATAACTCCTAAATCAAAAACAAATCTATATCCAATAATTTTACTTATAAGCGTTCGCGGCGAATTCTTCTCAAATCCTCTACAATTTTGGCAAGTTTTGAAACTGCCAAATCAAGTTCCTCATATGTATTAAGCTCAGAAACTGTAAGTCTTATAGAGCTGTAGGCCTCATCGTCAGACAGACCGATAGCCTTCAAGACATGTGAAGGTTCTAGTGAACCTGTAGCACAAGCTGATCCTGAGCTTATAGCTATCCCCTCTCTGTCAGCCATTATCAGCAAGGACTCACCTCTGACCCCATGAAAGATAACATTGAGATTGTTAGCCAGTCTATTATCTTTTAAACCCGGTCCGTTGAGTTCTACATCGTCAATTGTACTTAAAATTTTGCATGCTAAGTAATCTCTAAGCTTTGAAGTCTCATCTCTCACCAAGTCAAGGCTTTCATGAGCCATCTTGGCAGCCAATCCCATGCCTGCAATGCCAGCAACATTGACCGTGCCTGCCCTCCTCTGTCTCTCTTGAGCTCCTCCATGTATAAAAGAACCAATTTTCACCTGTCTTTTTATATATAAGAAACCTACACCCTTAGGGCCCCTGAATTTATGTCCACTCACACTCATCAAGTCCACTCCAAGTTCATTTACATCTATAGGTATATGGTCATAGGCCTGAACAGCATCTGTGTGAAAGAGTATCCCTCTCTCATGAGCAAGCTTTGCAAGCTCAGCAATTGGCTCTATTGTACCAATTTCGTTATTGGCCATCATAATTGAAATCAGGATT
Source organism: uncultured Lachnospiraceae bacterium (assembly GCA_947164605.1). Taxonomy (GTDB): domain Bacteria; phylum Bacillota; class Clostridia; order Lachnospirales; family Lachnospiraceae; genus CAMUXE01. Next base: position 6,517 of record CAMUXE010000022.1, read on the forward strand.
GTATCTGGTCTTATAGCTTGTAAAAGGTCCCTGCTAGATACATTTCCCGCCTTATCTACAGCCAGATATGTTATCTCAAAGCCCCTGGACTCAAGGTATTGACAAGTATTTAATATAGCATGATGTTCAATTTTACTTGTAATTATATGGCGTCCCTTATTGCTATAAGCTTCCGCAACCGCCTTGAGAGCCCAGTTGTCAGACTCAGATCCGCAGGAAGTAAAGTATATCTCATCAGTTATAGCACCTATTGTCTGCGCTATATCGCGTCTTGCTCTGTCTACCACACTCTTAGCATGATTGGCATAGTCATATACAGCCGATGCATTGACATAATCATTTTTCATCTCATTGTAAACCAGGTCACACACCTGATCATAAGGTTTTGTTGTCGCTGCATTATCAAGATAGATCATAATATCTCCCTTCCTTACTTTGTGACATGATAACATAATTAGATAAAAATTGCCATCTTGAGAGCCAGTGACCGCAATAAATCATCTTCTTGGAGCTGTTTTTTATAAAAGTCTTTCTCAAAATATAAAAAAATATGTTATTTATTATCCATTTGTTAATAAGTCTCAATTGACAATTCAATTTATAAAATATATAATAAATGCGTTTAAAACATTTTTCTTTAGGAGGATTTTATGGACGCTAAGGTTACAGGTATCGTTGGATACATCGGTTGGATTGGCTGGCTTATTGCATTTTTAGCCGGAGATAAGGAAGGTGCTAAGTTCCACCTTAACCAGTCACTTGTACTTAATCTTGCAAGTCTTATCTTAACATTTGTTTATGTAATCCCAATTCTTGGATTGATTATTGGTTTCGTTGGCGGAATCGCAGTTTTCGTATTCTGGATTATGGGTCTTATCAACGCTATCAAGGAAGAGGAGAAGCCACTTCCAATCATCGGTGGTATCCACCTCATTGATAAAGAGTGATAATCATCTAAATTATGATTATTTAAGCACCAAAGCTTTGCTTTGGTGCTTTTTTTACTTGATAAGTAGTTTTAAAAACTATATAATAAATCTGTCTATACTAAATAATAGACAATAAGATAAGGCAGGTTTTACGAATGACTGACTATGATATACAATATGTGGCTTCAGTTTTAAGAAAGCTGACAAGCTTAAATTACATACAACCTGGAGAAGTACCTAACATCAACCTATATATGGATCAAGTGACAGCTTTTATGGATGCCCATCTAAGCGACGGTAAGAGACATGAGAGTGACAAAATTCTCACCAAAACTATGATCAACAACTATACAAAGAATGATTTGCTTCCTCCACCTGAAAAAAAGAAATATTCAAAAGATCATATCTATATGCTCACATATATCTATTATCTCAAGAACTTACTCTCAATCAGTGATATACAGAGTCTTTTAACCCCACTCACCCAATATGCTTTTGGCAAAGATGAGTCTGAGGGAAAATCAGACATGGACATGGTCTATGAACAGATTCATAAGATGTGCCAGGATGAGGGTCCTATGCTTGCAAAAGACATTATGAAGAAGTCTCACAAAGCAGATCACGCCTTCAGTGATATAGAGGATGAGGAAGAGCGCAATTTCCTAAAGATCTTCTCTCTTGTCTCTATGCTAAGCTTTGATGTCTATATTAAAAAGAATATGATTCAGGCTATTATTGATGATTATACAAGCTCAAATAAGCCTTCAAACAAAGCATCAAAATCAAGCTCAAAAAAGAAAAAGGATTAGACTCTAAAAGTCTAATCCTTTTAACATTTTAAATCATTAACATTTTAAAACATAACATTTTAAATCAGCTATTTTATTACTTATTAGCTTCTATTATCTTTTAATTAGCTTTTTCAATTAGCTCTTTACTACTTTATTCTCTCAATAGCCAGATCTATGGCATCATTGCCATAATTAAGCGATCTGTTCACTCTGCTTATAGTTGCTGTTGAAGCCCCTGTCTTACTTGCAATCTCAACATAGGTTTTATTATCTCTAAGCATTCTGGCAACCTCAAATCTCTGAGATAAGGACTGTATCTCGTTCACTGTACATATATCCTCAAAAAAATTATAGCACTCATCCAAATCCTCAAGCTTCATGATAGCATTAAAGAGCTGATCGACCTCAGTTTTTCTTAATTTCGTATTCATGCAATTACCTCACGAGCATTTATTTACTTTTAAATTTTACAACATTAAAGTAAAAAAGTAAACCTCAGATCATTGATGCCAGCTTCTGATCAATTGAATTGATGCAATCCTCTCTGCCGCTGTCTTTAAGCATTATCGAGTTATACTTATAGAATCTCTCAGATCCATTGTCCTTGAGATAGTATAAGCTGTAAAAACCAGCTGACAACTCTGTTATAAAAAGAACCATCTCTGGTCCCAGACCAAATGCCTGGTCTGCGAAGTCATAGGCATTCTCAAGTTCTCTGTTAAGCTTCTCAATCGCAGCCTCGACTTCATCTGACATAGAGTAAAATCCCTCCTCTATGCTCTTCATAGCCGCCTCATCATCAGACTGGTCTAGTGCCATGTCATTAAGCTCTTTAAGCATTGCAATAAGTTCATCATAGATGAGCTCATCATCCCTATCAATCATGCCACCCTTGCGTTTTTTAAGCAATTGGTCCTCTCTTATTTTTATAGCATCAGACAAAGACGAAAGAGAATTCTTCTTAAGACTCTTGATGTCTTCAAATACAAGTCCTGTCGCCTTATCTTTCAGATAATATGACCTGAAATCAATGTCTAAAGTACCAAGCAGTAAGCTAACTATACTTATCTTTTCATCAAAGCTGGCCTCTGCAACCTTAGCTATGGTCTCCTGTCCAAGTTTAGCCTCAAGAACCTGCTGCATATCAATCATTTTCTCATACTTAGCATAGAGCTCAAGATAGTTTGCAAAATCAATGGCAGTTTCAGAGTGCTGAATATATTCCTCAACAATGCTCTCATCCAGACCTATGCCAAGTCTCTCATAGGCTTTTAATATATTGGACAGATCCTCCCATCCTCTTGCAGTCACAAAACGCTTTCCATCAACTGTGGTCTCAATCTTATAGAAATTCTCTTCCTTCTGACCCAAATAGGTCTGAATAGAGCGGTGAATTCCCGCTTTGCCGGCATACTCTTTCCAAGTCTTATAATCAGGCTCAACATTAATCAGTCTCACCCTGTCCAGTGTAGCCACATCAAATTCTCTAACAGCCCTGTTATACTCCTGCGGATTACCAGCCGCTACTATAATCCAGCCCTCAGGAAGCTTTGTGTTTCCAAACTTTTTCTCCTGTAAAAACTGAAGCATAACAGGTGCCAAGGTCTCAGATACACAGTTGATTTCATCAATAAAGAGAATTCCATGTTCTCTTCCAGTCTCCTTCATCATCTTGTAAACTGAAGCTATAATCTCACTCATAGTGTAGGATGTAATCTGAAATTCCTGCCCCTGAAACTGATCCTTATCAATATAAGGCAGTCCCATAACACTCTGTCTGGTGTGATGAGTCATAGTGTATGAGAGTATAGGTATATCAAGGCTTGCTGCAACCTGTTTTACAATATCTGTCTTGCCTATGCCTGGTGGGCCAATCAAAAGTATAGGCCTCTGTCTAGCTATCGGAATAAGGCTTTTACCATCCTCGTCAAGTTCCAGATAGGCTCTTACTGTGTTTTTAATTTCCTCTCCAGCTCTCTTAATATTCATCATTATCTCCAATCTGTAATTCATAAGGCAACTCTATGCTCATAGCCCATGCCGGTATCTTTCTAGCTTCATCATGACCATACGGAAAGACAAATGCTGTATTAAACTTAGGTCTAGAGTGTGGATATATGCCATAACCATCTGTAAAGTAAAGTATGCCCTTAAGGCCAGGCAAGGCCCCTTGATCCATAAGCCCTTCTATATGGGCAAATGCTGGTCTAAAATCAGTTCCACCGAAACCTAGGACCTCAAAATTCTGCATATAGGCATCAAGGTCGTCCTTAGAACTGATTAGAACATCCTCTCTAACTTGGTCATCACACTGTATTATATGGACCCTCATCTTGTCAAAGAAGGTCCCCTTCTCATTGAGAATTTCAAAAGTTGTCGCAAAAAATTTCTCTATCAAGCCCCTTGCACATGAACCCGATGTATCAATAACAAGACAGAAATCCTCCAGCCTTTCTTTTTCGCTGTATTCCAACTCCTCAATCAGGGGCATATTGCCGTAAGTTCTAAGTCCATAAGAATAATAGCCATAATCAAAGGAATCCAAATCAGGTTTAATCTCCTCACTCATTCTGGCAAATTTCATCAAAAAATCCTTATATGATACTTCTTTGTGATTGCTGGCATTTAAAGCCCTTTTCAAACAGTTCTTATCCTTAGACATACCTGATGAGAAAGAAAGCGCTGACTCTATATTTTTAGACAATTTCTCCCAATTCTTTGAATTTTCATCCAGCCTACCTGCAGCTGACACTTGCTTATCAATATCGTCATCAGATTCTTTATCTTGATCCTTATCTTGATTGCCGTCCTGGCTTTGCTTCTGCTTCTTATCCTGATTCTGATCCTGGCTGTCATACCATATTTCGTGGTCGTCCACCTCAAAGATAGGCATAGCCATGACCTTTTCCAATTTCTTTCTATCCCAGGACAAAAGACTCATATACACATTCTGAGCTGACATGACCTGATTTTTCATGGACAAATCTTTATAAATCTCTTCTCTTTTCTCGTCATATACTCTCATTAGAGCACTGTTCTCCATGGAGTCTATTATATACTCTATGGCTATGTCGCATGCCAGATCCCATATATCCTCTTTTTTATTCTTAAATAAATACATATGCTTAAAGAGGCAGTGAAGAGTAGAATGCAGAAAAGCCCTGTTCACATATACCGGATCATCTCTATATTTTGTCACCAGATTTAGAGGATTGTAGTAAAAAGTCTTTCCATCACAGCTTGTGAAAGCAAATCTCTTATCAGCCTTAGTTTCAAGATAATTCAGAGCTAAAAAGAGATATCTCATATTAAGATAGAGTTCTTTTTTTGCTTGGCCAAGACACATATCTGCGAGCTCATCCATAGCCCCTGCTGCAGTCTCCCTCTCAAGTTTAAGGCGCCTAATATCTAGCTCAAGCTCGCTCATATTAGAATCATAATTCATATCTTCTGCCCTTTTTTGCTTCCTGAAAATTAGAATGATTATAGTCCATAAGCCTAGACAGAGCATCCATTTTGTCCTCTAGTCTGGCATACTCAATCAAGTCCATACAATCATCTTTTTTCAAATACTTCAAAGACAAGATCCACATCAGGTCTTGATCCTGGTTCTTATCAATAAGTTCAAGAACATAGTCTTTTAAATGATTGTCTATATAATCAGAGTATTTTTTTCTATCCTTTTCAAGCAACTTATAGGGATAAGACAGTCTGTTTATAGCAATGCGAATCGAGGAGTCTTTAAGGTCTATAAAGCTCGCCGCATGAAATAGCCTGTCATAGGCATCATAAGCTATGTCAGAGCTTGATATGCACTCTCTGTACTGAACTCCAGAGCCCTCTGTAATTTGATTTACAATTCTTGCAGGTGTATTCTCCTCATAATTATAGAGAAAGTATGGAAAGACCAGTCTAGCTTCTCCATCAGGATAGATAAGGCTCAAAGTCACCTCATTGTTCACATCAGAAAGAATTCCCTTTAAGAGTTTGCTATTGTCCACCTTTCTTTTCACATTTAGCTTGGACAATTCAAAGCAGTTTTTAAAAGCACCATCCCCAATATCCTGACAGACATCGCAAAGGCTTATAGCCTTAAGATTTCTGCAATTATAAAAGGCATGGGCCCCTATCTTCACAACAGTATCAGGGCATTTAAGCTCAACTAACTCCCTGTGTTCCTTAAAGGCAAAAGGAGAAATTTCTCTTAATTTACAACCATCAATTAGTTCAGGCAGCTCAAGGCAAGCCTCCTGATTCCCTTTATAGGCAAGAATAAAGGCCTCGCCTTCCCTTACTTCATAATCAAAAAGGTCTAAATCAATCATTTTTTATAGTGTAAGATACGCTCTCAACCTTGGCATATCCACAATCTCCTCCCTTTTTGCTGACAGTATAAAATCCAGACTTTACGCCCACCCAGCGTCCAGCCACAGGTTCAAACTTTATACTGGCAATCTTTCTCTCATGTTCATCATCCATAATTTCAAAGCTTGCCTCTTCAACATAGACTGGCTCTACCATAATTCCATCTACTTCTCTGCTGACAGTGTCAACCCTTCTGACAGCATATCTGGCATAAAACTTATCCTTATCCAATTTAAGGCTTTCCAAGACTTTTCTGTCTTCCTTTGTATAAGCCCTTCCCGCGTCAAATGTTTGCTCTCCATGCACATGTGTAAGTCTGATAGACTGATCTTCAAGCCTCTCAAACTCCAGGGCATCATATTTCATGCCAAAGGAAATCAAACCAAATATTCCATGAGCCTTAAGATGACTCAAGTCAAACTCAATAAATGAGTCAAACTGACCTGCAGGCCACTTCTGCATAAGAATATTACTGTAATCTCCAACTGGCCTTATATCAACAACCTTTACAGGTCTGAGCTTAAGGCCATTATTAGTCTCATTTCCAGCTTCATTTTCAGCCTCATTTCCAGCTCCATTTACAACTTCATTTACAGCTTCTTTTACAGCCTCTTTTTCAACTTCATCATTAGATATAATCCAATCATCCCTATGATTGGCATTCCACTGCCACATAAGGCCATACTTGCCATCTTCAAAATTGTCATCAGTATCAAGTCCAGTTTTTGCATAAGTAGGCTGATTTAGGTCTTCTTCCTGACTCTGACCAATATCTGGCATTCTGTAGCTCATAACAGGCTTGCCATAATCTTCACCTTCAAGAGGCTGTCCAATAATAGGCCAGTCTTCCTTCCAGCAAACAGGCTGAAGATGAACTATACGACCCGCTGCAAAGACATCCTGAAAGTGTAAAAACCATGACTCTCCTGTCTGGGTATCTACGAGCGCCCCCTGATGAGGTCCATTTACACATGTGTCTGCCTGTCTCAAGACAATCTTTTGCTCATATGGTCCATATATATTTTTTGATCTCAAAACCAACTGCCATCCCATCTTAACGCCGCCAGCTGGCGCAAAGATGTAATAATAGCCATTTCTCTTATAGAGTTTAGGCCCCTCGCAGGTCACCTGACCACAGCTATCCCCATCAAAAATTCTTCTCTCCGGACCAATTATATGCATAGCATCCGGGCTTAATTCCACCATATTGAGAACACTCTTGTAGCCTATACGGCTCTTAGCAACTCCAGCCACAAGGTAAACCCTGCCGTCATCGTCAAAAAATGGACATGGATCTATCCATCCTGCACCTGGTCTGATGCAGACAGCTGGACTCCACTCACCATAAGGATCGCTTGCAGTAGTCATATAGATTCCCTCATCAGGCATAGGAAAACATATATAGAATTTGCCCTCATTATATCTTATAGATGGAGCCCAAACGCCACAGCCGTGCATAGGGGACTGGTATTTGAAATCCGGTATATTTTTCAAGGCATAATTCACAAGCTTCCAATTTACCAAATCTTTTGAGTGTAAAATTGGAAGTCCTGGTGTGTTGGAAAAGCTTGATGCAATCATATAATAATCATCTCCAACCCTGATTGCATCAGGATCAGAGTAATCTGCGTATATTATTGGGTTTTGATAATATCCCATTTTAGTCTCTGAATATCCCATTTTAGTCTCTGAATTTGTCATTTTAGTCCCTGAATTTGTCATTTTAATCTCTGAATTTGTCATTGATACCTCCAAAAAAAGCTCGGACCAAAGTCCGAGCTAAATTATAGCATATTTTATTCTTTAATAATCATAGTTTATCTTCAATTATTCTCATAGGATTTGCATACATCAAATCATAGGCATAATCCTCGCCATACTTCTTTGCTATATATCTGTAGGCATCTGATAAAAGAGGTCTCCTTCTCTCAGTATCATGGGCATCACTGGCCACAAAGTCAACCAAGTCGTTTTTCAAAAGATACTTAACTACCTTTTTCATTTCATGTTTGACATTGCCAACCAAATCATCTGCATTAATCTGTATAAATGCACCCATATCTGAGAATTCTTCAACTATGCTCTTATCCTCTATAGTGCATGCATACCTCTCAACATGAGCTACAATTGGTATAAGGCCCTGCATTTGAACATCTGCTATAGACGACTTGATATATGATGGCTGAACATTGGACGAAAACTCGATTAAAGCAATCTTATTTCCACACATCTGCAAAGCGTCCATACCCTCTACTTCTTCAAGGACATCAGACCTAAAATAGACCTCTCTGCCAAGATACAAGTTCATATCAGGAAATTGAGCTGATGCTACCTTTTTCAACTCTTCGAAATGACTCAATATTTTCTCATATGACGACATTCCTCTATGAGGGTGACAGTGAGGAGTAAGGATAAGTCCCCTTATACCATCTTCATGGGCTATGTCAATCATCTCAAGGCTTGTTCTCAAGTCCTGCGCTCCATCATCTACTCCAAAAAGGATATGGTTATGTATATCAATCATAGGAACATCATAATTCTTTTTCATATCAATCCACCTCTTTATACCAGAAATAAGTCCACCACTAGCTTTAGAGTAATTATATAATAAAAGGCACAGAACAACAAGTGTTCTGTGCCTTAGATATTACATTAATACATCTCCATCAATCTCTTCAGTGTCAGTCGATGTTTTTTCTTCTCTATCAGTCTTATCCTCGTCAAATTCATGTGATGGAGTATTGCCATAACTGCCATAGTACTTGCCGTAATACTTGCCATAGTACTTGCCATAGTACTTGCCATAGTACTTGCCATAATATGAATTTGAATCAAGATCTACCTTATTTAGAACTGAACCAATAATTTTGATATTAGTCTTCTTTAGCTGATCAAGAACATTCTGTGCGAACTTGTAACTAACCTGATTAACAGCTATTACAAGAATTGCAGCATCACAGCTCTGTGCTACGATAGCAGCATCAATAACAGATCCAAGAGGTGGTGTATCAACTACAATATAGTCATACTGTCTCTTAAGTTCTTTTATCATATTCTTGAAATCATCACCGCCAAGCAACTCAGCTGGATTAGGTGGTACAGGACCTGAAAAGATTACATTAAGATTCTTGACATTAGTCTTATACAAAACCTCACTGAGACTGTTCTGACCCGAAAGATAATGTGTAACTCCCTTGATAACTGTTCTAATCTTATAACGTCCTACAAGAACTGATTTTCTAAGATCCAAATCAAGGAAAAGAACCTTTTTGCCTGACTCAGCAATCGATATTGCAAGGTTAAATGCTACAGTTGACTTTCCTTCATCAGGACCACAGCTTGTAATCATTACAACCTTATTTTCCTTACCTGAAAGCATAACATTAGTTCTAAGATTCTTATAAGACTCTCTGACTTGGAAGTTAGACTGCTTCAATGTTTCAATATTCAATGTCTCCATCTTAACTTACCTCCTCAATCTTCTCTTACGCTTACTCTTTTTACCATTGTACTCTTCCCTTGTAAGAGGAATAAGTGAAAGTGTGCTGATTCCAAGATATCTTTCAACATCCTCAGATGTCTTAATTGTATCATCAACAATAAACTTGATAACGATTATTGATGTAGAAAGCAAGATACCAATTAAAAGTCCGATAGCTACATTCTTCTTAACATTAGGACTAGCTGGGCTCTCTGCAACGCTGCCATACTCGATAACATTAACCGAATCAATTTTCATAATCTGAGTTATTCTGCTTGAGAATACATCAGCAAGATCATCAGCAATATGCTTAGCCTGTACAGGGTCTGCATCTGTCACTGTGATAGCAAGTACTCGAGAATCAGTCTCAATTGTACATTCAATCTTATTTATAAGATCATTATTATCAATGTTAAGACCTAAATCAGTAATTACCTGGTCCACAACAGGCAAACTAGTAACAAGTACCTTATAGTCCTTAACGAGCTGTGTAGATGACTGAATATCCGACAAGGTTGTTGTCTGATCACTCTGTCTACTGATAACATACAGCTTTACAGATGATGTATACATAGGTGTAATAAGTGTCTGAGTAATAACCAAAGCTATTATTCCTGTCAAAATACCACTCAGTAATATCACCCAAATACGTGTCATAATAACTCTAAATATTTGCAGTAAATCAACTTCTACTGAGTCATCATTATCCATGACTTTTGTTTCCATACGACCTCCCATTTTCTTGTATTCTAAACAAACATTGCTATATTAGCACATATTTCAAGCATTATCAAGAACAGCATTATTAACTTCCTATATAAAATCTCTTTAATTTTTCATATTCTTTCATAATAGCAGTCAATACATCTTTATCACTATTGCCATTGTCCGGGTGAAACATCTTAATCAGAGCATGATAGCGCTTCTTTAATGATTCCGTGTCATTGACCCCCTTAAAAAAGATAGAAACATTTTCCGCCAAACGCTGAGACTTTCTAGCCTCCCTATAGGCTTGATCCCTAAAAACTGCCTTATCTCTCTCAAATCTCTCCTTGTCAATAGCCAGTCTCCTGGTCTCATCTTCCAGAAGTTTCCATTTCTTATCAAAAAGCTCCTTCTCATCGTGAAGTTGCTTGCTAAGCAGCATATTCTTTCTCTGTTGTCTCGAAAGCATCCCCTTTTGAATTTCGATAAGACTTCTCTCATCATCTAGATTCTTCTTATCTTCCTCAAGCTTTCTCTTCTCTTCCTCTAAATCTTTCTTTTCCTGTTCAAGTCTTATGTTTTCCAAAAATAACCATCTTTGCTTATCTTCATCAAGACTTTTTTCTTGCTCATTAAAAAATTCAGAATCTTTCATTTTCTAAACTCCGGTAAAAAAAGACAAATGTTTATTATCTACTAAATTGCACTGTGAAACCAGAATACTTTTACAGGCTTTTCAGAATCAATTGTTCTCACTGTATGTCTAACTCCTGCTGCAGCAATAAATGAGTCCCCCTCAGAGATGTCATATATCTCGTCATCAAGTTTTACCTGGCCAGATCCTTCAAGGACATAAAAGCCTTCCTGATCATCATGGAAACCAGCTTGGGAATTAAATTCCTGGTTGGAATAAATACTTATTCCTGATTTTGCTCCGCTAACGCAGCCATTCTCCTCAGTCAATAAATCATAACCGCTCTTTGATGAATCTCTTCTCTCCAAAGCTTCTTTCAAGGTAATTATAGGCCTCATAGCCACCTCCATAAATACAAAAAATAATCTCAAATATTAATCTAATAAATAGTCTCAAATTCTCTAATATTATGAAAATATGGCAGCTTCTACAAAAGTAAAAAGCTGCCATAGATATTAGTAAAAATTATCAATAATTACTTATTCTCGTTCTCAAACATAAGCTTTTCAGTATATGCAAGAAGGAATGGGCCTACACCCTTAGCATCATTCTCAACCACTGGCTCAGACATATAATAATCATATGTTCCTGGTCTCTTGTTATTTCCACCAAGACCTGCAACTAAGCAGATACCGCCAAGATTGAGTTCGCCATTCTCACCTGTTGTAAGATAGCGCTCTGTGATTCCATCGATTGCCTTGAAAGCGTATGCGCGATAAGACTCAGGAAGTACGCCAAGTCTAACACCCTTAAGTATTGAGTAAGCCATAATTGAGCTTCCGCTTGTCTCAAGATAGTTGTCATGGCACTCGCCAAAGTTTACTACCTGATACCACATACCGCTCTCATCCTGATACTTAAGCATAGAATCGATAAGATCTATGAAGGCATTCTTTAACATATCGCATTCCTTGTCATACTTGTGATCTGCATTATCAGTCAAATCATAAGTATCAAGAAGAGCCATTGCATACCAACCCATAGCTCTGAGCCATGTGTGCTGTGAAAGACCTGTAACCCTATCACACCAGAAAGCTTTCTTGCTAGTATCCATAGCATGGTAGTAAAGACCATTCAATGGATTTCTCATATTCTCAATTACAAACTTGAACTGGTTAAAGATATCATCATAATTCTTTCTATCATTGAACTTAGTCTCATATTCCATGTAGAAAGGCTGTCCCATATACATTCCGTCGAGCCAAACTTGATTTGGATATATATCCTTGTGCCAGAAGTTACCAGATTCACATCTAGGCATAATGCTGATCTGTGAATATACAAGATCGATTGCCTTTCTGTACTTCTCCTTGCCTGTAAGATCATAAAGCTCAAAAAGAGTCTTACCAGCATTTACATTGTCAATATTCTTCTCTCCAATGCTGTATCCCTCAATGCTTCCATCCTCATGAACACGATATCCGATGAAATCATCTGCAAATTTAAGATACTTCTCATTCTTTGTGATGGCATACATAGAAAGCACTGACTTAATCATAACTCCATCGATGTAATTCCAGTTAGACTTAAGTCCCTGCTTCATCTTTTCAATGTTCCATGCAGGACAATCAAGAGTACTTCTGTCAAGAAGGCTATCAATGTATTCTACAATTTTATCCATTTCATTTCTCCTTAAATTTTGATACTGTAATTATAATTAATTTATAGCTTCATTTCAACAGAAGTTTTCTTAAAAAACAAGCAAAAAATCGGTATATTCTGTAAGAATTCTGTCTGCCACATCCTCTTTGCTCATAAGAGGCAATTCCTCAAGCCTGTCCTTGCTAATAAGTGTGACAACATTAGTATCCGTGCCAAATCCAGCCCCCTTAACCTTGAGGTTATTGGCAACGATCATATCAAGCTTCTTTTTTTCAAGTTTCTTTTTAGAATTTTCAAGCATATCCTGGGTTTCCATAGAAAAACCAATCAGGCACTGGCCCTCTTTCTTATGTTCTCCAAGATAGGCAAGTATATCGTCTGTCCTCTCCAGTTCTATCGACAACTCATCGTCCGACTTTTTAACCTTATTGTCATATACTGTCTTTGGCCTGTAGTCAGCCACTGCGGCAGCTTTTACTATAAGATCACAATCTGAACTTATCTTTTTCACTTCATCGTACATTTCCTTAGCAGATTCAATGTGGACCATATTAACATGTTCCAAATCCTTTAAGGCTGTAGGTCCAGCTACAAGAGTAACATCAGCCCCTCTCATTGCTGCAATCTTAGCTATCGCATAGCCCATCTTACCACTTGAATGATTTGTCAGATAGCGAACTGGGTCAATCCTCTCCTGAGTTGGTCCAGCAGTCACCAAAATCTTCTTGCCGATCAAATCCTTTTCATATGCTATCTTAAAAAGCACCTCATCAAAGAGCCTGTCAACTTCGGGCAATTTTCCCAAGCCCTGATCTCCACAGGCCAATCTTCCCAATGCAGGCGACATGCAGTCTATACCATAGGACTCAAGCTTTTTAATATTGTCCTGGGTGATAGGATTAAGATACATAGCAGTGTTCATGGCAGGTGCAACTATCTTTGGGCATGAAGCTGCTAGAAAGGTAGTTGTCAGCATATCATCTGCCAAGCCATTGGCCGCCTTAGCTATAAAATTAGCACTGGCAGGCGCAACCATAAAAAGATTAGCTCTTTTAGCAAGGGCTATATGCTCAACATTAAAGGCATGATTTCGGTCAAATGTCTCAACCATACACCTGTTTCCAGTCAAGGTATCAAAGACCTCAGGGCTCACAAAGTGTGTAGCATTATTTGTCATTATAACCTCTACATTCAAGCCTGTTTTGACAAGTCTGCTAACCAAATCGCAGGCCTTGTAGGCAGCTATACTGCCAGTGACGCCTAAAACAAGGGTTTTATTCTTCAAATCATTCATATCAAAAAATCCTTTCAATAATCGAGGAATTAGTCTGCAAGGTTCTTATCGTAGATGATTTTTAAGCCCTTTAAGAGAAGCTCATTGTCACATACTATATCGTGCTGACACTCTGGAACCATAATCTTAGCCAAGCCTCCAGTTGCCACTATATGTATGTCAGCGACATCCTCTCCCATCTCCTTGGCCAGTCTGTCAATCATTCCATCTATGCAAGCTGCATTTCCAAATATCGATCCACTCTTCATACAGTCAACAGTATTCTTGCCTGCAACCTTGTCTGGAGCCTCAAGGGCTATTCTTGGCAACTGGGCAGTTCTTGATACTAATGAATCAAGTGCCACCTGAATTCCAGGAAGTATAACTCCGCCGACATAATCGCCCTTGCGGTTTATTACCGACATTGTTGTAGCTGTTCCCAAATCTATGACAATAGCTGGTGTGCCATAGTTTTTGATAGCAGCAACTGCATCAACAACTAAATCAGATCCAACTCTTCTTGGCTCATCCATGAGGAGGTTAAGGCCTGTCTTAACTCCAGGTCCCACAACATATGGTCTTATATCTATAATCTTTTCAACTGCGCTCTTTACGACATTGACAAGCTGAGGAACTACAGATGAAATAATTGCTCCTGCAATTCTGTCCTTATCTATCTCATATAAGTCAAGAACTGTCTTAAAGATAACAGCATATTCAAGTTCTGTCTTGTTGATATCTGTAGCCAGCCTCTCTTCAAAGTAAACCTTGTCATTGTCTATACATCCTAGTACTATATTGGTATTTCCCATATCGATGGCAAGAATCATGCCTTTTTTATTTGTCTTCATATTATCTTTTGAAGCTAAAGCGCCTCTTCCTTTCTTTATGCCAATCAAAGTGCAAATTCATCTTGGTATATTTTACCATAAGGCAGATAATTTTCCAGTTTTTTCAAGAGCAAAGTTTGCATTTGCCCCCTCAATTCTTGAGGATAGTAATAATAGCCTTCTGTGAGCCTGTATGGATACTGACTAAGAGGAGAATTCAAATCTATAGCTCTCATCTTTTTTAGATAAGACTGTGAAATTCTAAAAGTTCCAAGACTCAAATCCAAAAGCCATTCCTTATCTATCTTTGAAAAAATCTGATCTATCATGTCGCAATAAAGCTCTTCCCAGCCAGAAACATTTATAACAGGGTCGATTGCAATCCTAACCTTAAATCCTGCCTTATGAGCATATTGAATAGCCCTCAACCTGGCTTCCAGGCTCGCCGCCCCTATTTCATACTCTCTTATGACCTTCTCAGGTGACAGGGTAAAGCTAAATATGACCCTGTCACAGGGAATAAAGCTTTCAAAGAGACTTGTAGGTGCACATTTTGTTCTAATCTCTATCAGAAGATTTTCCTCTTTTGCAGCAAATTCTATCCAGCGTGCAGTGTATGAAGTCAGCCATTCCAGTCCCAGCATATCAGTGTCATATGAGACGCATATGTACATTTTTTCGCTTTTAAGTCTCTCTTTGACCTTAGCAAATACTTCTTCCTGGTTTACAAAAGCTACTATATGTGCTGAATTGTACATGCCCTTAAGATAGCAGTATTGGCAATCATACATACAATTCATAATCATTGACTGATAATAAAAGTTTTCATTGTCAAAAGACTGGCAGACACAGGCTCCCTTTTGGATAAGATTGCCCTCTTTTTTAGCAAGTATCAAAGCTGGGTTTCTTTTCTGCCAGCTAAGATCCTGATTCCTTCTTGAGAATATCTCCTTATAATTATTAATGAAAACCAGGCGACTATCCTTATACTTATCAAGGATTTGCCTTGTCAATGGCTCATCTGCCACCTGTCTCTCAATATAAATATGACTAAAACGCTTTTTATAAGACATATCGCCCTCTTTGCTATCTTGCAAAGGGACTTGTAGCTGATTTTGTGATTGAGCTTTCAACTGAACTTCTAGCCCAGTCTCAGATGGGACTTCTTTCAGAGTTTGCGGCTTGGCCTTTGGAGGATTTTCATCCAACTCTAGCAGATAGGCCTTTAAATCTGAAAAGATCTTTTTGCCCTCATTCTTATTTTTACAAGACGATACTCTCTCCCAAAATTCAGTCTTAAGGTCATCAATAAAGGGCCAGGCTTTAATACTAGCATATATTAAGTACTGTCTTAGTTCATGCTGCATAGAGACAGAAATCTTAAGGCCCTGTGCCAAGTCGAGCAATAAATTCTCTATCTTTTCTTTTTTTATATTCTCTTCGCTTTCCAGGCAAGCAAGCCTGTTTTGTTCACTTAAAACCTCATCTATGATTCCTCTTATCTCATCCTCCTTAGCCTTAAATAAGGCCAAAAGCTGGTCCTGATCAAGCTTGGAATCAGAGTCAGTCACTAACTTTAAAAAGATAAGTTGATTTTGCATCATATTATGGATAAAGGCCTGATAAAAGCCACTTCCCTCAAGATCATATATTACTGTATCTTCATATTCAAAGTCACCCGCAGGTTCCTTGCTAAGGGCCCTGTCGCAGGTTACTAAAGAGGCCTCATAATCATAAGCTTTAGCCATATCAGGAAAGTAGGTTCTTCTGCTTGAATAATCAATCAGCTTGTTAACCTTATAGAGTCTGCCTATCATGTCAGGCTTTCCCATACAAGAGCCCAAATTGATACAGTATGAAATAGATGGATATTGACTCAAAAAATAAGTTGCACTCATAGCCGCCGCCAGCTTGCCCGGGCCAGTTACAAACAGGGCCAAGTTCTCATCCTTGCTCATAAAGACCTGACCGTAAGAATTCTCTTCTTTTCTCTTGAGAGCATAGGCATCTATGACAAGCTTAGCCTCGCAGTAAAGAGCAGTAAATATACCTAACATAAAACACCTCTTCAATCTAACACTTGAGTTTTTTATTTAAAGCTTATATTATTATCACATAGACAATTATAATGAAAAACGAGGAAAATACCATGAAAACAGGTATAGTTTTTGAGGGCGGAGCTTTTCGAACCGTCTTCTCATGTGGCGTTATGGACGCATTTATTAAGAAAAACATATATCCCGACTATTGCATTGGCACCTCTGCAGGCGCAGCCTATGGAGTTTCATATATTTCAAAACAATACAGAAGAAACATTGATATTCTTTTAAAGTACTGCAATGACAAGAGATATATGGGAATGAACAATATGCTCGATAAGAATAACCGTTCTTATTACGGTTTGGAATTTGTATATCAGACAATTCCCGAGGAGCTGGCACCTTTCGACTACAAAACATACGATGAGTGGAAAGGCGAATTTTATGCTGCAGTGACTAACTGCAACACAGGTAAGGCCGAATACATGAAGTACAGCACTTCTGACCGCCAAAATCTTGTCTTACAAGCCACTTGCGCACTGCCTTTCCTCTTCCCTACAATCACAATAGATGGCGTTCCTTATCTAGACGGTGGTCTGAGTGACTCAATTCCTTACGAGGAAGCTTTCAGAGCAGGCTGCGACCGTCTTCTGGTTGTCTTAACCAGAGAGGAGAGCTACAGAAAGCAGACAAGCGAGTCTACACGTATGCTCTCTAGAGCCTACCTCAAGTACCCTAACATCGCTGAGGACATCCTAAAGAGAGCCAAGCGATACAATACAAGCGTCAAGCGCTTAGCTGAGCTCGAAGCTGAAAAGAAGGTAATTGTGCTAAGGCCAGACAACACAAAAGGATTTTCAAGACTTGAGAGGGACCGCTCTAAGATTATCAAACTCTACAATGATGGATTTCAGAAAGGCATTGTAAATGCTGACAGAATCAGGGACTTTTTTGAGCTTGATTGATCAGATATTATGACAGGCTATCTCTTTTAAGTAGCCTATAATTTCTCTCATCATATAGTTATAAATCAGAATTTTATCACTTTTAGCAGGGACTCCTATACAAGAGGAGAAGCCCTGCTTTTTTGCTAGAGCTATAGACCTAGAAATATGGAAATTAGAGCTGAGGATTGCAATTTTTGAGTCCTTATCAATCATTTGAGCTATCAGCTTGAAGCTTTGATAAGTATCGCGAGCCTTATCCTCTATAATTATTCTATCCTGCTCTATGCCCTTATCTATCAGATAATCTCTCATAACAAGGGCTTCCGCCCTATTCTCTCCATCTCCCTTACCGCCTGTCACAATTATCTTACAATCCTTGTGCTCATCAGCATATTCGACGCAGGCATCCAATCTCTTAATCAGGGAGCCAGATGGTCTATCGCCTTTAACAGCACAGCCGAGCACTATGCAATAGTCGACATCTTCATTGCTTTTTTTAAACATGCCAGATATTACTACCACCTCAAATACAAAGGTAAGTATAAGACCAGCTATAAAAAAGGCTGTGTAAAAGTCTCTGATAAGAAGCCATATTTGCCCTCTCTCAGGAGAGACCAGTCTTAACAAGAGAAATTCTATCAGACAAAAGGCTGCTATCAGAGGCCACATAAAAATAAAGCTCGACTCAGGCCCAGCATAGATAAGGCATATAAAATAATATATCAGTGATATTGCCATAGGCAGCAAAATAACCTTGTCCATAAATCCTCCAAAATTTAAAATATTATTCCAAATTGTTAGTTTATATACTTATAAGCCTTTTTGCAAGAGCCTAAAGGACAGGCTTGCAGCTATCAATCAAAAATGAGTCTATAAATCAGTATTCTTGGCCTTATTTCATACTCTTTTCAAAGACTAGTTTTGAATTATGTGATAAAATCTACTTATAAAACAAAAATTAGGAGGTCTTATGTTTAAGTATAATAAGGATTGTGAAATTCAGAACTGTGAGCCAGGTGTGACAAGAAAAATTTTAACTTACACTGATGAGTTAATGATGTGTGAGATAAGTTTCGAGAAGGGTGCAAAGGGTAATTTCCACAGCCATGAGCATCTCCAGATTACTTACATAGCAGAAGGAAGCTTTGAGTTCACTATCGACGGTGAGACAAAGATTGTCAACAAGGGTGATTCTGTCTATATGCCAAGCAATGCAGAACACGGTGTAACTTGCCTTGAAGCAGGTAAGCTTGTCGACGTATTCAACCCTATGAGAAAAGACTTTTTAGATTAATTAAAAGCTGGGCTGATATTTATAAGTAAGACTCGACTATAGTTAAGTCTTAGTCCCAAGAAATCGAGTAGGAGGAATTTCTCACAAGTGAGAAATTCCGACCTCTCACACCACCG
>CAMUXE010000023.1 GCA_947164605.1 uncultured Lachnospiraceae bacterium
CTATTTCCTGATAATTACCTGACTAATCCTTACTGCTATTTCCTGATAATTACCTGACTAATCCTTACTGCTATTTCCTGATAATTACCTAGGACCCTTTAACATAATTAAAGAGGCTGTGAGAGTTAAATCAGCTCTCACAGCCCCTTATATTCATGCGGATGACAGGACTTGAACCTGCACGGGTGTTCCCAATAGAACCTAAATCTATCGCGTCTGCCAGTTCCGCCACATCCGCGGACGAAGTCTAGTTTAACAAAGAAAATAGCTCAAGTCAAGGCATTTTGGCATATTTAGCACAAATATAACTCCTGTCCCGCTTTTCGTCTTATGCCTGATGCTAAATTTACAGCCTAATAAGTCAGCCCTGCAAGCCTAAGCATTCTTAATGCTCGATTCTTCCAAGTATGAGATTCAAGAGTCTTTCTGTAGGCCCTTTCTTGGACTTCCTCAAAGTAGTTTCTGTCAGACAGGAATCTATCGGCACTTACAAGCAAGTCTTCCATAGATTTCAAATCATAGAAGGCCAAGTCTTTTTTGTCCTCATATATTTCTTCAAGATAAGAGCTTGGATCAGTCAAAACAAGAGCTCCATTTAGCATAGAGTTAAATACTCTGTCATGAGCGCCCCTCTTAAACCAAGGCATTACATTTAGGGAGAGTTTTGACTTGGCAAGTGCATCAAGACAGTCCTGCGAAAAGACATTGCCATGCTCTATAAGCTTGTCCCTTTTTTTCAAATTCAAATAATTATAGCTTGCCCCGTAGGTATCTACCTTAAAACCATTGTCCACTAAGGTTTTAATAGCTAATCCTCTAAAATAAAATCGAACATAAAGATCTGCATAGGAAAGGTTTGGGCAAATGTTCAGAAAACCCTTATCTGACACCTGCATCCCTTCCTGTTCCAGTCTGATTTCCAAAGCTTTTGTAGCAATCAAGCTTGTATCATCAATCATCAGATTGACAATAGACTTAAAGAAATCCTTTGATTCAGCATCCATATTTCCAAGATGTCTGTCAAGCATATCAGGCCTGGTGTAATTGCCGGTAAATATTATGTCCTTATCCCTGTGATTGTAATCAAAATAAGGATTTGACTGGCCAGTCACCTTTTCAAAGTCACATGCTCTGCTTCCTGCCAGTGGCAGGAATTCACAGTCAACATCCTCGAAGTAGCGTCTCATGTAATCCAGGTGGTCATAGTCTATACAAAATTGCATATAGTCCTTAGGCCTGAATTGCAAATGCTTGTGATAATAAAAAGGATGATCGACAACAATATTTAAGACCTTGATGCCGTAGATATCCCATATGGAATTTATATTACCTAAATCTGAGGCATTCGCGCCACTTACATTATCTGCATTACTTGAATCCGCCTTGTTTCCAGATAAAGGCTCCTTGTCATCATTACTGCTGCCCGCATAGATGCCTTCCTCACCATCACCACTGCTGCCCGCATAGATGCCTTCCTCACCAGAAATGCCTGTGAAATTAAAGGTTATTGCAATGATCTTATCTGATGCATGAGACTCGATAAAGTGCTCTAGCTGCCTTCTCTCAAAGCTTATTGTGTTGATGTCTACAAAATATGGCTCTATTCCTAGATTTTCAAGTTCCTCTGCGATTTTAGCGGAGAAAAATTCCAAGGTTTCAACCCCACCATTAAAGTAAATAGCGCAAACACTCATATTTCATCCTCACCACTATAGCAAATAGGACAAACACTCATATTAGGCCTCGATTATTGCCTTATATATCTCATCAAGGGCTGATGTGTCTACCTCTGTGATTCTGCCGCTATCAACGAGCTCAGCTACATGAGGGTCCATAGGAAGTCTTGCAGATACAGCTATGTCGAAGTCCTCTGCAGTCTCCTTAACATGGCTGTGGCCGAAAATATCATGTTCCTTGCCACAGTCAGGGCATACGAAGTAAGACATATTTTCAACAAGGCCTAAAATTGGCACATTCATCATGCGAGCCATGCTGACTGCCTTGCCGACGATCATACTTACGAGGTCCTGTGGAGTTGTGACAATTACGATTCCGTCGATTCTCATAGACTGAAATACTGTGAGTGGCACATCACCTGTTCCTGGTGGGCAGTCCACAAACATACAATCTACATCTCCCCAGGATACCTTTTCCCAGAATTCCTTCACTGTACCAGCAATGATAGGGCCTCTCCAAATAACTGGATCAGTCTCCTCAGCCATAAGCAGATTCATAGACATAAGCTTAATGCCGTTAGAGCATGTAGATGGGATAAGCATCTCATCACTGTCATCAACCTCAGCCATCTGTCTTACTCCAAAAGCTCTAGGGATTGATGGACCTGTTATATCTGCATCAAGAATTGCAGTAGATAGACCATTTGCCTGAGATTTAGCTGCAAGCATAGAAGTCACAAGTGACTTTCCTACACCGCCCTTACCACTTACTACTGCTATAACCTTTTTGACTCTATCATTACCTGTCACCTGTGGCTTCTGCTCAGCCTTTCTTGAACCACATGACTTAGAACATCCCTCACAGTTAGACTTTGTACAACTTTCGCTCATATTTACTCCTTATGTGTAAGTAACCGTCTTTATTACATACCTATCATCTGTATGCTCGATACTTACCTTGCCATTGTGCTTTTCCACAATACGGCTCACATTTATAATACCATATCCATGCAAGCCGTTAAGATCTGTTTTATTCTCATTCTTTCCATTCTTTTTATGGCAAATGTTACTCTCAACAATATATAAGTCTCCGTCTCTAAATACTATATCCAACTTAACCTTAGGCTCTTTGGCTGAAATTGAATATTTTACAGCATTGTCCATGATATTTCCGAGAACTATGTTTATGTCATAAGAGTTGAATTCAAAATTCTCAGGCACCCTTGCTGTATATTCAAAATCAATTCCTTTATCGCTAGCCTTGCTGGCATAGAAATTAACTAAGCTGTCAATCGTGAGATTGCCGGTATTACTCACATTGGCCGCGTCATCTAAATCATTGGCAAAATGTGATAAATATTCTTTGATCTCATTATAATTATTATGTTGGGCATATTCATTGAGCACTCTAAGGTGATGTTTCATGTCATGTCTGATTTCCCTAACTTTGCGGTCATTAGAGATATTTTCATTGACCTGCTTCTCATACATAGTCATCTGATTTTTCAGAATCTGTTTCTCATGCTCGTATAAAAACTCTTCATCATAATTGAGTAGAATATATAAAGGCAGAGATTGAGGGCTGCTATGAAGAATCCAAAAAAAATTATCAAGCCGATATCAAGGCTTTCATCCCTGGCTAGAAGGCTTAAAAAGCAATCACTCATTATGCACACAACCATCAGTAAATACCACTGACCGCCAAAAATAATGTTCTCTTGATCTCTAAGGATTTTTCTTGTTATCAAAAACAGAATATACATTAGCAACATTGAAAAATACAGGGTCATAAAAAAACGTGCATTTGTATTGGCATATGATTTAAATATTATTACTGATGCATAATAAAAGGCTACTGATAGGGTACTAAATGCGCCCCAAATAATAATCTTTTTGTAAGATGGCATATCAAAAAATATAGTCATTAACAAATATAATAAGCACAAAATAAAATAAGCTATTACATTGGCCTTATATATGAAAACTACACTTATCAAAAAAGAGCTTAAGAAGCCAAAGATATAGGTTTCTCTTTTTTATATTTATTGCAAAAGAGCTTTAAAAAACCTATGTAAATCGCCATCTTAAATACATCTGAAGTTATCATTATCAAATTAGTAAAAGTCATATTTACGCCCTATCATAAGAAACATTGTAATCCATCATTCTCTCATTGAATTTGTCTCTGAATTTTCTACTTATACTTATTATTTCTCCGTTATCCATGATAATCTCATCTCTTGTCATTTCACTGATATGAGCCATATTCACAATAACCGACTGATTAGCAATAGCAAACATATGTGTCAAGCTCTTGTAAACCTCATTGATCTTGCCTAAGATTGCAAGTATTGTGTCCATCAAGATTGCGATGACTATTGTAGAGCTAAGCTTGAAATGTCCTGTTATAAAAGCAAGCATGAAGACAAAAAGCTCAGCTACTATGATAATTCTCGCTGTAGTTCTAAATTTCAAGATTTGCCCCTCATTCAATTCCTTATAAGGATGATTTACAGGTGCTATCAAAAAAAGAATTCCCTAAATACTTGCCACATTATCTCTGCTCTCCCAATCGGATTTTCACACAATACAAAAGCCAGCTTTAGGCCTTTCAAATAAAGCCAGATCAGCTTTAACTAAACCTTAAATAGGCTTATGTACTATATTAATAGTATAAAGTCTTGTATCCTATATGTCACTTTTGTTATATAAATAACATACTTCATGAAAAAAAGACCTCTCGGAATACCAAGAGATCTTTTATCTTTATCCACCTGCATGAATAACACGAATCAACTTCATCATATATCAAAGACAAGTATATCCTTTGCGAGTCAATTGACTCTCCCCTCTTAATAACTCGTCTATCTGGCTCATTCACTTTATTCTGAAGTTCCAGAAACTGTATTCTTTACCTTATCTGTTGCTCCTGCAAACATTTTCTTTGTACCATCAAAGAACCCTGCTGCTTTAGGCTTTACATTTTCCGCTGTATTAACTTCTTCATTTGTTGCTTCTATAGCTGTATTCTTCTCAAATGGTACTTTACCCATAAGATTCTTTCCAATATTCTTGACAGAATCTTTTGCTGAATCAACTGATTTCATCACATTTTCCTTACGACAAAGCTTTTTTCTCTTTTTAGTAAGTGCATCTAATAAAGACAGTGTTCCATATCCATATTCTCTCATCTTACCTTCGGCAGTAACAATATATGAATCAATAGTTTCTGAATCCTGAAATCCGTCAATGTATCCTGTAAGCTGACTCATAATAAGCAACTGCAAATCTTCTCTATTCTTCTGATATACTGTTGATGGTAATGTCTCATAATATTTCTCTACCAAATCATCCATATCCATATCTTTTACAGGTTCATCAAAGAATGTAGTAAACTGTTCTTCAGCCTTATCTCTATCATCAATAGTCTCATACACATATGCATTAAATGTTCTTCTCTTTGTATAAAGTGATTCTTTATAATCATCCACCTCAGACAAATACTTACATTCAGTAACATCAAAAGGTTTCATTTCGGCTCTTATCTGTTCTTCAAATGGAACAATACTTTCATATGTTGTATATTCATTCATGTTATACATAGACCTAAGGTAACTATCAGCCAAATCCTGTTTATCAATATTCAGATAATTGACTGTATTATTCAATTCGTCTGTTAATCCATTATGTTTTTTCATTATGTAAGAGTATACTCTTGTCTCATATGGATTCAATGTAAGAATCTTAATAATCTGCTTTAATTCCAAATCAGGATTATTTTCATCATGGTCAAAGTTACCAGAAATTGCATTCCTTATTTCAGGTTCAATCTTTTCAAGTTCTTCTTCTGATGGATATGTAAATGTCTTATTTACTCTGCTGTTTACTATTCTTGCAATTGTCTTATGAAGCTGATACACATCTTTTCCCATTGCACGAACCAAAGAATTTTTAGTACTTACTCTTGAGAAAATATCTTCTTTTTCAGATTCTGCGGCTTTCTTATCCAATGCTCCTAACCCTGCAGATAACAATGCCGCTCCTCCTGCCACAACAGCATTCATAGCCATTGTTTCAGTTTCTGCTTTGGCAACATTGCTCAGGTCTTTCCCAACATCACCTGTTTGTCTGTAAAATCCCAATGTCTGAAATGTACTTCCAGCATCTGCTACCATTTCTTTTCTATCTGCTTTACCTTGTGCCACATCTGCGTCTATAGCATTTATTTCTCTGACAATGTTTAATATTGCGCTTTTATAATTAATATCAAAATCTTCAGCATATTCTTTCCTAAGTACTTCCTCATCAACATCATATATTCCATACGATATAAGATGAATTGCTCCTATCTGAAGATATTCTTTAAACAGCCTGTCTAACATATACTGAGCTGATATCTGTAAATCTGTATACGACTTTACATTCTTATCATAACTCTCTGATGTCTTAGCTTCTGCTTCTTTAGATAATTTCAAGAACTTATCTCTTAATGAATTATAAGCATCCATTTCTTCTGTCATTACTATGGCTGATGATAACACGCCTAATCTTTTTTCTCCCATATATTATTACCTCATCTTATTTTTTACATATCTCCTAATGGTTACGCATTATATGTTTATAACGATTAATAGCCTCTCTTCTTCAATTCCTTTGCATACCCATATCTTTCTCCTGCTGTACTTGCATTTTTATATTTTTTTTAACCTATCATCTGTAATCCCCCTTTTACTACTTATTAGCGCATTTCGTACATACCACTATTCCTCTAACTCTTGTAGTATGTGCTTTACACATCCATCTGTCACATCCATTGCAAAGATTAAGTTCCTCAATTCCGAATTTTCTTCTGCATACACATCATAATCCCTCACCTTTTTCATTAAGTTCTGTTGTATTAGGTCTATGCATCATAAGCATTTCCTCCCTTCATATTTTTAACTTCTAAATCAAATCTTTAATCTTATATTCAGCCAAAAACTTTCTTCCTACTTTTTCACACCACGTATCTGCAATTATTTTAGTACAAATATTTACTAAAATCAATAGTAAAGATTTGTACTATGTATAATTAAAAAAAAGGGTTCAATCGGAGGATATATCTTATTGGATTATATTTGTAGAATTAGGAATTTAAGAGAAGATTCTGACTACACGCAGGAATATGTTGCCCATGTACTTGGTACATCTCAAACTATGTATGCACGCTATGAAAGAGGTGCAAATGAATTGCCTATACGGCATCTTATTTCGTTGTGCAAACTCTACAATGTATCCAGTGATTATCTTTTAGGATTATCAGACAGAAAATAAGAATGGTAAGTATGAATCAATCATTTACCATTCTTATTTTCTATTGTCTAAATCACCCCACCGGGTTAGTAACTCGTATTGGTATCAAACGGGCTATCTCTGAGGCTTAATTAAACATAAGTATACTAAGCCACATTCCTCATCATATCTTCTCAGAAGTGCCCAAAAAGGTGTCATAAGCGCAAAATAAATATTATATAAGAAAATCCTGAGCAATCATTCATATGACCACTCAGGATGTAGTGGTAAGCTAAATTGGTAACCCCTTGTTCGGATAATATGATATATAATATTTATTATCCAAGGAGGATTACCAACAATGTCAGTACGTTACAATGATGACTTCAAAAAAGAAGTCGTAAGAGCCTATATGGCTGGCGACAAGTCTACAGTAGAATTATCAGCTGAGTACAATGTTGCTAAAAGCACAATCTTAGATTGGACTAAAAAATACGGAGAAGAATGCCAATATACTAATACCACTCATAAAAATCCTGAAAGCGATATGCAAAATACTATGCAGACTAAATCTCCAGCCAAGACCTCCCTGTCCAAATACTTCATGGTCAGGAGCGTATCCTTGCCATTTTGCTTAGTATATTTAAACCTTTCCACAAAGAATTCCCTAAATACTTGCCACATTATCTCTGCTCTCCCAATCGGATTTTCACACAATACAAAAGCCAGCTTTAGGCCTTTCAAATAAAGCCAGATCAGCTTTAACTAAACCTTAAATAGGCTTATGTACTATATTAATATTATAAAGTCTTGTATCCTATCAGCATAATTCTATCAAAATCTTTCCTAATTTGAGTAATATATGACTCTGTCATCATACGTATTATAGCATTACATGCATAATGATTTTTAAATCTGCAAATTAGACCTAATATTCGGCAAATGTGGTTACTTATTTACCAGGTTTAAATGCTGCCTTGCGTTGTCTATTTCAAAATTGACATAAAAAAAAGAAGTCATATTCTGACTTCTTGAAATACTTGAGAGTGAGCCCACCGGGGTTTGAACCCGGGACACCTAGATTAAAAGTCTAGTGCTCTACCAACTGAGCTATGAGCCCATATATGAAATTTTACTAATAACCAAGCTGGGCTAGTCGGATTCGAACCAACGAATGCAGGGATCAAAACCCTGTGCCTTACCGCTTGGCGATAGCCCAATACATACATGATAAGGGTGGATACAGGGAATCGAACCCTGGACATTCAGAACCACAATCTGACGCTCTACCAACTGAGCTACATCCACCATATAGATGTGACATGAACTGTCGATTACGGGATTTATCTAAAAGCCAAACACCCGAAAAAAAAAGTGTGCCCGGGGGGATTCGAACCCTCGACCCACGGCTTAGAAGGCCGTTGCTCTATCCAGCTGAGCTACGAACACACAAAGCGGGTGATGGGAATCGAACCCACGTATCTAGCTTGGAAGGCTAGTGTTCTACCATTGAACTACACCCGCAGATTATTTAGTTGTAAGTCGGGGTGACAGGATTCGAACCTGCGACCTCTTGATCCCAAATCAAGCGCTCTAGCCAAGCTGAGCCACACCCCGATGTATTAACTTGTGCACTGCATTACCGCAACGCAAGAATGATTATAGCCTAGGGTATGCATATTGTCAACAACTTTTTTAAAAAAATCTATGTTTTTTCATAGGTACAAGGTTTTCAACCCGTGAAACCCGCATAAACACTGCATTTGCCCAAGAGATTATTTTATATTTTCTACGCATTTTAGCTGATATTTTATCTCCCCAGAGTCAGAAATTTCCATAATTCCGTATGTGTGGAGACCGTCATTTTGTCTAGGATATGAAACAGATCCTGGATTTAAAATGATGTGTCCATCGATTTCTTCATAAGTTGGACGGTGGGTATGGCCGAACATGACTATATCGAAATTTCTGCTCTTAACCTCATCCTTGAGTGTACTCAAATCCAAGGACACATAATAATAATGTCCATGGGTAAGCAAACATCTCTTGCCCTTGAGCTCAATCTCCATCTCGCGGCTCAGGTCTGAGAAAAAGTCGTTATTTCCGCAGATAAAGTAGTATTTGACCTTCTCATCAAGAAGGCTGATTATGGTGTCCTCATCGCCCTCAACATCACCTAAATGTATAAATACATCAATATCTTTCTCGTGATCTATAACTGTCGCTAAATTAGCCAATTTCCTATGGCTATCGCTGACTATCAAAATCTTCATATGCAACCTCTCAAAATGCCCAAATACGGCCGCTTAACCCAAGCTGCCTAATTTTAAATGTTCTCAAGCAATATCTCTCTCATCTCTCTCAATGCCTTGCCTCTGTGGCTTATAGCATTTTTAGCCTCGCTGCTGAGCTGGGCTGAGCAACATCCATACTCCTTGATATAAAGAATTGGATCGTATCCAAATCCATTTTCTCCCTGGGCTTCCTTAGCTATAATGCCTTCCATTGTGCCCTCTGTGGTAAATTCTCTTCCATCAGGGAATACAGCGGCTATAGCAGCCACAAAACGGGCGCTGCGCTCGTCACCTTCAATGCCTTCAAGCTTCTCTATCAAGGCCTTGTTCTTGATGTCGTAAGATGTGTCGTGGCCCATAAATCTTGCAGAGTAAATACCTGGTGCTCCGTCAAGATAGTCTATTACCAGTCCCGAATCATCTGCCAATGTGAGACAGCCTGAAATCTTGGCAACTGCTCTAGCCTTAATCAAAGCATTTTCCGCGAAAGTGCTTCCAGTCTCCTCTGGATCTGACTCTATTCCGGCCTCTTTCATTGAAATCAACTCAATGCCAAGTCCCTCAAGGATTTCCTTAGCCTCTTTTACCTTGTTCTTATTGCCTGTGGCAAATATTGCTTTAACCATAACTCTCCTTATCAATCTTCTCCATAAGCCTATATTCAGGCTCTAAAGTGTATTTTAGTTTTAGTGATCTGTCTCTATCTTATCAATTATGTTGGTGTAGGCCTTGAGGCAAATATTGCAGTCCTTGGTCTCCTCTACATGTTCCCAATTCTTAGCATTCATGCTAATGTAGCCTTCGCCGTCAGTCAAATCTATATCTTTTACCTTGTCACCGTGGGCGTATTCGACCGCAATTGGCCTGTTTGCGCCAGGTGTAGATATCATGACCACTATGGCAAATTTTTCGCCAGTCACGAGTTTTAGGCTCTTCTTGAGTTCTACGGTGTAATAACCCTCATTGGCCATTTTCCCGGACTGTATGTAAACCTTATTGTTAAATGAATCTTCATCAGTGTAGTTCTCTACCAGATATATATCGTAGAATGTATTCTTGCCAGTAGTGTAAAAGCCAACTGCTTCAAGCTTTTCTTGATACTCTGCCTGATATACATTAGCGAAATAGGCCTCTGACGCGTTGTAGCCAAGCTGGCCAGTCTTTCCGCACAAATCGCTCTGATATATATTATTATAGTTGTCAATGCTATCTACGCCCGTATAAACGACATTGTGGGTGCCTATGATAGAATCATAGTAGGATACATAAAAAAGTCCATCCTCGCCAAATTCCTGCCCCCAGCTGTTCATACATATATAAGCGCCATTGCCTTCTACCTGCTGTCTAAAATTCTCTTTTGGATAATTATCGTCCCAACCGACAATAACTACGTCGTGATTGGCCTTATTGGTACCAATGTAGCAATAAGCCGATTCAGCTTGATTATAGAATTGTGACCTCTCGCCGACATAGTTCATATTCATAAAGAGACAAGATTCCACTCCTCCGTAAAGGAATACAGCTTCTTTGATTGCCTCATTGTTCTTACTCTCTATAAGTCTGGCCTCTTGCACATGCTTGACTGCGCTCGCATAAGGATTGCTCTCACCGTCACCGTATGGGTCATCCGAATCATTTACCGGGCCCCTCCATGATGTAAGGTAGGCAATAGCACTCAAATAGTCTCCTCCATCGTAATTGTTGCCTCCATAAGTGTTGGAGTTGACCAGATTATCGACTGACAACAAGTACTTCTCATATGGCATAAGACTTGATTCTACAGCTCCAAGCGCGGCAAATGCCCAGCAAGTTCCGAATCTACCTTGATTCTTTATCTGAGGAAGTCTATCAACATCTGCATATGAGTAGCTTGATGGAAGGACGCTCTGATTCTCATATACGTCAACCATACTCAGGGTATCTTTGCTTGAATTCCAGCTATAACCATAGCTGAAGCCTTCCTTGAAAACTGCCACATTGATAAAATGCTTACCATTATTCAAAACGAGAACATTTGGAACTTTGATCTTATCGCTTCCAGAGTAGATAACTGATTCAGACGCATCAATATCTATTATCAGGTTTCTCTTCTGCAACTGGACAGAATCCCTTGTCTCATAATTGACCGCACACTTAAAGATTTCTTTTGCAGCCTTGAGAGATATCATCATTACCTCATCATCAGCTATATAGAGCTCATCAACACCGAGTTGCTGCTCCTTGCCATTGATATAGAGGTGGGTCTTTCTGGCCTTATTACGGTTGTTGATTACGCTTGTCCACTCTGCAGGTATATCATCCCCTGTCATAACTACACTGCCCTTTACAACATCGTTTTTCCAAGATGCATTATCCAGCACAAATAGCATGAACAAAATCAAGATTCCAATTAAAATACTGTTGATTGTAATCTTATGCATAATCAACCCCCCTTTCTATTTATTTAATGATGATTAGGCCTTTTTATGTCTTCTTATGTCTAAATTAAGCTTCTTGTTTGGTGACAGCTTGAGTGCTAGTTATGGCACTGGCTTGGGTGCTTGTTTCTGCGCCTACATCTCTACTAATTTCCGCGCCAGCTTTGGCACTGGCTTATGCGTCACCTTTTATGCTAGCTTATGCGTTAGCTTCGGTGCTTGTTTCTGCGCCTTCTGGTCTTGTTGGCTTCCTCTTTGGTGGCTTAGGGCCCAGGAATGAATATATATAAGTCTTAAGCATTCCGTTATAAATCTTACGATTCTTGTCGGCCTTCTTGCCAAAATCCTTCTCTATGTTCTCATAAGAAGTAATTATGTAAGCTGACCAAGCATCCAAATCCTTAAACTGTCTGCCAAATGCCTTATAAATAGGCGGCAAAGTTTCTTTATCTTCAAGTCTCTCACCGTATGGTGGATTTGTGATAATAAAGCCATATTTCTTAGCATGACTCAACTGGGCCACATCTCTAGCCTGGAAATGAATCAAGTCTTCAACACCTGCATTATAGGCATTCTGTCTGGCTATTTTGACCATATCAGGATCTATGTCAAATCCCTGAATGTCAGGTTTTACCTCTCTGTCAATCTTGTCTTCTGCCTCATTTACAGCATCGTACCACATTTCTTTAGGAATTAAGTTGGTCCAATTCTCAGCGGTAAACTCGCGATTTAGGCCTGGCGCAATATTTGCCGCGATCATAGCAGCTTCTATAGGAATTGTGCCACTTCCGCAGAATGGGTCAATCAAGATTCTATCCTTGTTCCAAGGTGTCAACAGGATAAATGCTGCGGCCAAGCACTCCGAAATTGGTGCTTTTCCTGCTTGTGGCCTGTATCCACGCTTGTGAAGGGATGCCCCTGAAGTATCAAGGCCAATTGTAACTGTATCCTTAAGAATTGATACTCTGAGCGGATATTCAGCTCCATCTTCCTTAAACCAGCTTATTCCATAAACAAGCTTCAAACGCTCTACTATAGCCTTTTTTATGATAGACTGAATGTCTGATGGCGAGAAGAGCTTACTGTTTACTGAATTTGCCTTGGTTACCCAGAACTTGGCATCTTCTGGAAGATAATCTTCCCAGTGAATAGCCTTTGTCTTCTCAAACAAGTCATCATAGGTAAATGCCTTGAAATGCCCCACCTTAAGCAGAACTCTCTCAGCTGTTCTTAGGTTGATATTGGCCTTGCAGACAGCCTCAGGACCACCCTTGAATGTCACCTTGCCATCTGAGACTTCTACTATCTCAAGATCTAACCTATTTAACTCTTTTTTCAAAACCGCTTCCAGGCCAAAGTGGCAAGGTGCGATATATTCATATGTTTTTCCCATAAAATACCTATTTTCTTTCTATTACTTCCTTAAAAGCGCTAGTTTTATAATAACATAATTTAGTTCTATCTTCTATATTTATTATAGGAACTGTTGGGGGAATTCTTTCTTTGTGGCAGACTTCCCTCTTTGTAGCAGACTTCCCTCTTTGTAACCGACTTCTCTCGGGGAGATATTTCATCTAACTTGCCTTTTTCCGCCCCCTATTTCTATGTACCTGGCATCTTTCTTTGTAGCCGGCTTCTCTCGGGGAGATATTTCCTCTAACTTGCCTTTTTTCGCCCCCTCCACTCTATGTAGTTGGCTTTTTTCTTTGTACCAAGTTTCTTCTGGGAGATATTTTGCCCAACTTGCCTTTTTCCGCCCCCTGATTCTGTGTACCTAGCTTCTTTTAGGGAGATATTTTGACCAACTTGCTCTTTTTCGCCCCCTGATTCTGTGTACCTAGCTTCTTTTAGGGAGATATTTTGACCAACTTGCTCTTTTTCGCCCCCTGATTCTGTGTACCTAGCTTCTTTTAGGGAGATATTTTGACCAACTTGCCTTTTTCCGCCCCCTGATTCTGTGTACTTGCTTCTTAAAGGGGAGATATTTTGACCAACTTGCCTTTTTCCGCCCCCTGATTCTGTGTACCTAGC
>CAMUXE010000024.1 GCA_947164605.1 uncultured Lachnospiraceae bacterium
ATAGTAACTATCAATAAATCAAGTTTTACTGACAACTACGTTGACAAATTTCGTAATCGTTAAAACTGCAATATAATACGCATTCATTCTAACATAATTCTTGACGAAAGTAATGGGGTTATGTATAGTCAAAACGAGTTGAATAACAGTTACTAAACTATCATCCATCTGCAAATAGTTCTTTTAAAAGCACCTTCTGAAATCCAAAAAGGAGCTTCTGCACACCTTCCTGATTGATACAATTCAATTCATTCAAGCTTAAACTCATGTGAATAACGCATAAAAAATACCCCTTTCTCTGGTTGCCCAGAAAAAAGGGTACATATCAACGAGGGGATGTTTTTTTATAAAAGAAGTTTTATTAATGATTAATCAACCTTTGGGAGGTTCTTGAAGCTAGCCTCAAGATCAGCATCTGTAGGGATGAAGTCAGACATCTCGCCGTCGTTGAACTTCTGGTAAGCAACCATATCGAAGTAACCAGTACCAGTAAGACCGAAGACGATAGTTTTCTCTTCGCCTGTTTCCTTGCATCTAAGTGCTTCGTCGATAGCTACGCGGATAGCATGGCTGCTCTCAGGAGCTGGGAGTATGCCTTCAACTCTTGCAAATTGCTGAGCTGCCTCAAATACTTTTGTCTGCTCAACGCTTGTGGCGCGCATATAGCCATCATCATAGAGTTTACTTAAGATTGGTGTCATACCGTGGTAACGGAGACCGCCTGCATGGTTTGCAGATGGGATAAAGCCAGAGCCGAGAGTGTACATCTTTGCGAGTGGGCATACGCGGCCTGTATCACAGAAGTCGTATGCAAACTTACCTCTTGTGAGAGATGGGCAAGATGCAGGCTCAACTGCAACTATGTCATAGTTAGCCTCGCCTCTTAACATCTCACCGATGAAAGGAGAAACAAGACCACCAAGATTAGAACCACCGCCGGCACAGCCAATAATCATATCTGGTTTGATGCCGTATTTATCAAGAGCTGCCTTGGTTTCAAGACCTATTACTGACTGATGAAGAAGTACCTGATTGAGTACGCTTCCTAAAACATAACGGTAGCCTGGTGTTGAAGTTGCCTTTTCTACAGCTTCAGAAATTGCACAGCCAAGAGAACCTGTTGTTCCAGGGTGCTCTGCTAAAATCTTACGTCCGATTTCAGTTGTCTCAGATGGGCTTGGTGTTACTGATGCGCCGTAAGTTCTCATTACCTCGCGACGGAATGGTTTTTGTTCGTAAGAAACCTTAACCATGAAGACTTTGCAGTCAAGATCAAAATAAGAACATGCCATAGATAGAGCTGTTCCCCACTGACCTGCACCTGTCTCAGTTGTCACACCAATAAGACCCTGCTTTTTAGCATAGTAGGCCTGGGCGATAGCTGAGTTAAGCTTGTGGCTACCAGATGTATTATTACCTTCAAACTTGTAGTAAATCTTTGCAGGTGTATCGAGCTGCTTTTCAAGACAGTATGCACGTACCAATGGTGATGGACGATACATTTTATAGAAGTTGCGAACTTCTTCTGGAATTGGAATATAACAGTCTGTGTTATTAAGTTCCTGTGCTACAAGCTCATCGCAGAACACATGGCCTAATTCCTCAGCTGTCATAGGCTGTAATGTAGCTGGATTAAGCAATGGAGCCGGTTTTTCTTTCATGTCACCACGTACATTATACCAAGCCTTTGGAAGCTCATTTTCATTGAGATAAATCTTGTATGGAATTTCTTGACTCATATTAATCTCCTTACATTAATTTTTAATATAAAATTGAATGGCCAAGGCCATCAAATATTGAAAAAGAGGTGCCTTTATTTTGAAGACACCGGCATATATTATATCACTTGTGACAAATATCTTGCAATTAAGAAATAGTGATTATCTGCCATATTTGATGAATATATGTTATTATAGGATTAGCCACGAGCATTGACTATAAGGCAAGTTACAAAATTTCACTACAAGAAATATTGGCGATTTTTTCAATAGTCTGATGTAATTCCTTTACAAGGGTTGTGTCAGCAGCTTTATAGTAAACCTCTTTGCCGTCTCGTCTGGTTACCAAAAGACCGGCGGCTTTTAAGAGTTTTAAGTGGTGTGAAACAGCAGGGCTAGACATATTCACTATAGCGGCTACATTGATAACACATTCTTCGGTGTGGCAGAGTAACCAAAATATTTTTAATCTTGATGGGTCTCCTAACTGCTTCATGGCGTCTGCCACGCTAGCAGCGGTTTCATCACTCGGCATGTTGTGAATTAGTTTTGATTCTAAATTACAATCATGGTGCTGGTGAGGAAGTTGGATATTATCTGACATGGAAGCCTCCTTAAAATTAATTGACATATAGTGGATGTTAAATATAAATATGGAATATAAATATAAGATATTTAATATTTAATATGTCTTTAGATGCATGTAAATCAAATCGATAAACATATTTTAACACATAATAGAAATTGGAGAATAGATGAATTTAACAGATCTTTCAATAGGCCAGACTGCACGAATTAGTGAAGTCGGTGGCGAGGGAGCGCTTAGACAGCATTTTCTGGATATGGGTGTTATACCGGGCGAGGATATAAGCCTTATAAAATATGCCCCTATGGGCGATCCTATGGAGCTTATGATTCATGGCTATGAATTGACCTTAAGACTGGATGATGCTAAAAAAATTCAAATTGAAAAACTTGATTCAAGGCATAATTCAAAGCTTGAGAAAAATATTTCAGCCGAGCAGAGTGATAAAGAGCAAGATGGCTTGAATGATGGCACACATAGCAAAGAGGGCAATAGTGTCCGAAAATTAGGCAGGCATCCTGGCTATGGCGAGGACTATGACTTAAGACACGAGCATAAACCTGGAGACAAGAAGGTGAAGGGAACCTTAACATTTGCCCTTGTGGGAAATCAGAACTGTGGAAAGACCACTCTTTTTAACCAGTTGACGGGTTCAAATCAGCATGTGGGTAATTTCCCTGGAGTGACAGTCGATAGGAAGAGCGGAAGCATCAAGGGATATCCAAAAACTGAGGTTGTGGACCTCCCTGGAATATACTCCCTGTCTCCATACACAAGCGAGGAGATTGTTTCAAGAGAGTTTATTATCAAGGAAAGACCAACAGCTATTATCAATATCGTCGATGCGACCAATATTGAGAGAAATCTCTATCTGACCATGCAGTTGCTTGAACTGGGACTGCCTATGGTGTTGGCCTTGAATATGATGGATGAGCTGACGGGAAATGGCGGTTCGATAAGAATCAATGAGATGGAAGAGATGCTGAAAATCCCTGTTATACCTATTTCGGCAGCTAAGAATGAAGGTATAGATGAGCTTATCAAACATGCCATGCATGTAGCTTCATATCAGGAAAAGCCAGGTAGGGACGATTTTTGTGAGAAGGGTGACCACAATGGTGCTGTTCACAGGGCTATGCATGGAGTTATGAACTTGATTGAGGACCATGCTGAGGCAAGCAGTATTCCTCTGAGATTTGCCGCTAGCAAGCTTATTGAGGGGGATTCGCTGATTAAGGATGCCCTAAAGCTTGATGATAACGAGACAGTAATGATGCAAAAGATAGTCTCGCAGATGGAATGTGAACGAGGATTGGACAGTGCTGCAGCTATTGCTGATATGAGATTTCTTTTTATAAGACGTCTTTGTGATAAGACTGTGATTAAACCTAAAGAGAGCAGAGAGCACATGAGAAGCCGCAAGATGGACAAGATTCTTACCGGTAAGTGGACTGCAATCCCACTTTTTGTGGCCATCATGGTGTCTATTTTCTATCTGACATTCAACGTGATAGGGGCTTTTTTGCAGGATTTACTTGCAAGTGGTATTGAAT
Source organism: uncultured Lachnospiraceae bacterium (assembly GCA_947164605.1). GTDB lineage: Bacteria > Bacillota > Clostridia > Lachnospirales > Lachnospiraceae > CAMUXE01. The sequence goes on from CAMUXE010000024.1 coordinate 3,858, forward strand.
ATCTGACCCAGTTAGTAGATGAGGGGCTCACTGCGGCCAATGTAGCGGCTCCGGTTCACTCTCTCATAATAGACGCAATTTTCAACGGAGTAGGAACTGTGTTGAGCTTTATACCAATTATCGTAATCCTCTACCTTTTCCTCTCTATACTTGAAGATAGCGGATATATGGCAAGGGTAGCTTTCTTTATGGACAAGCTTTTAAGAAAAGTAGGCTTGTCGGGAAGAAGTATAGTGCCTCTCTTGATTGGTTTCGGATGTACTGTCCCTGCGACCATGTCGACAAGAACCTTGCCATCGGCAAGAGATAGAAAGATGACATCACTTTTAATTCCTTTTATGTCTTGTTCGGCCAAAATGCCGGTATATACTTTCCTTGCAGCAGCATTTTTTCCTAGATATTCAGGTCTTATCATGGTTGCTATGTACTTTATTGGAATTCTTATCGCTATAATTGTTGCTTTTATTTCGAAAAAGACTTCTTTCAAGGATGAGGCTGTGCCTTTTGTTATGGAGCTTCCTAATTACAGAATGCCTGGTTTTAAGAATACCATGCTTCTTATGTGGGACAAGGCAAAAGATTTCTTGCAGAGGGCATTCACAGTTATTTTTGTGGGTACAATTATAGTTTGGTTTCTACAGAGTTTTGATTTCGGGCTTCACATGGTTGATGATTCGTCAGAGAGCATACTTGCTGCAATTGCGGGACTTATTGCCCCAATCTTTAAGCCTTTGGGCCTTGGAGACTGGAGAATAGTAACGGCATTGATATCTGGCTTTATGGCCAAGGAGAGCATTGTTTCAATGATCTCAATAACATATGGCACAACAGAAGCCTTGGTGGCTTCACTTGGTGGAATACAGGCCTTTTCTTTTCTGATATTCTGTCTGCTCTACACTCCTTGTGTTGCTGCGGTTGCAGCCATAAGAAAAGAGCAGGGAAGAGCATTTGCCGTGAAAACAGTTATCTTTCAGTGTAGTGTAGCTTGGTTGGCTGCATTTATAGCTAGATTGATAGGACAGCTTATTTTTTGATGAGCGATTTGAATTAAGAGAAAAATACAGAAGGATATTTAAGCTAGGTCATTCTGGATTTTTATCTATATGATTAGTTAAAGGTTTTTTATGAATATTATTAAAAGTGAGAAAGCCAGACCTTTTCTGGCTTTCTTGTGTGCACTTGGGTGGTCATTGGCCTATCCTTTGATAAAACTTGGTTACGAAAAAATGGAGATTATGCCCGATGATTTGGGGGGCAAGGTCCTTTTTGCAGGTGTGAGATTCTTTGTGGCAGGACTTTTGGTTATGGTCTTTTGCCTTGTGAATAAGAATGATATGAGAATTAAGGACGGGGAGAGTTTTAAGATTTTACTTCTTTTTGCCCTGGTAAATACTAGTTTGCATTACCTTTTTTCCTATATTGGCCTTTCTTTTATGACAAGCTCAAGGTCCACAATCCTTGATTCCATGGGTGGATTTATGCTTATTATCCTTTCAGGACTAATCTATACCGAGGATAAGTTCTCCACAAGGAAGCTTTTTGGCTGCCTTTTTGGAATATGTGGAATAATACTGATAAATGTAGGACCATTAGATAAGTTTTTTGGTGGCATCTCTTTTATGGGTGATGGTATGATATTACTCAACGCGTGTTGCGCAGCTCTGGGAGGAATACTTACCAGACTGGTTTCAAAGAAAATGGATATTAATTTAGCAACCGCTTATGGAATGACCATTGGCGGAGGACTTTTGATACTTGTAGCTTTAATTTTAGGACCTAAGCGCCCATTTAAAATATCGCTGCTGGGTCTTTTGATAATGACTGGGCTAATACTTATTTCAGCTCTGTGTTTTGGAATTTATAATGCTTTGATATCCTGTCATCCTATAAGCAAGATAGCCATATTTAATGCCTTAATTCCAGTTTTAGGAGTGATTTTTTCATCTCTTATTTTGGGAGAGAGACTAAAGTGGCAGTATTTTTTAGCAGGTCTTATGGTAGCAACAGGTGTTTGTATCATTAATTTAAAAGTGAAGGGCAAGGATTAGATATGAAAAAATTAGGTTTTGGTACTATGAGATTACCTCTCTTGGTTGCAGATGATCCCAAGACGGTAGATAGAGAACAATTCAAGCAAATGGTTGATAAGTATATGGAAAAGGGATTCAGATATTTTGATACTGCATATCCTTACCACCAGGAAACTTCTGAACTTGCGGTCAAGGAGTGCCTTGTCGAAAGATATCCGAGAGAGGCATATGTCTTGGCTGATAAGATGCCAATTATCAGAGTTAAGGATAGCAGTGACTATCAGAGATATTTTGATGAACAGTTAGAGAAGACAGGAGTTGAGTATTTTGATTACTATCTTTTGCACAATATGGGACGTGATAGATATATCAACACCAAAAAATACGGTGGTTTTGAGTTTATCTCTGACTTAAAAAAGAAGGGCTTAGTTAAAAAAATTGGTTTTTCTTTTCATGATCAGGCAGATGTGCTGGATCAGATCTTAAGTGAACAGCCAGACATTGACTTTGTTCAGCTTCAGATTAATTATCTTGACTGGGAGAGTCAGGTGGCTCAATCTGGAGCCTGTTATAGGGTTGCCCAGAAGCATGGCAAGAAGGTTGTAGTTATGGAACCTGTAAAGGGAGGTACCCTTGCAAAACTTCCGGATGAAGCTATGAAGGTTTTTCTTGATTTCTATAAAGCAAAGGGATACACTGAGGCAAATATGCCATCACCTGCTAGTCTTGCCATAAGATTTGCCGCATCTTTGGAGGATGTTATTATGGTTCTCAGCGGAATGAGCGACATTGCTCAGTTGGAGGACAATACCTCATATATGGAGGAATTTAAGCCCTTGGCTGATGATGAGAGGGAGCTTGTTGAAAGAATCACTGCTATATTAAAGTCTGTGATTAAAATTCCATGTACTAGCTGTAAGTACTGTATGGAAGAGTGCCCTATGAACATCAATATTCCAGCCTACTTCGGACTTTATAATCTTTACTCAGTAACAGGTAAAAAGACAAATATGTATTATGAGAGATTTTCTATGAATCACGGTAAGGCTTCGGAGTGCGTTAAGTGTGGTAAGTGTGAAAATATATGTCCTCAGCATATTGAAGTAAGAGCTTGGCTAGATGAGATGGCAAAGCTTTACGAGGCACAAAACTAGTTAGAAATTGGAGAAAAAATCAGGAAGGTCTTTGAATGGATATTTATTACACCTCGGTAGTGGCCCTCACATGTCTAGCCCTACTAGTATTATGTATATTGATTCATGATAATGAAAAAATTCTTAAGACAGATAAGTTGATTTTCTATGAAACCTACGGAGTGGTAATTTTGGCCTCAGTGGCCGAATGGGTTTCGATGGATTTAAATGGGGCCGCTGACTGGACAAGAAGTATTCATATTCTGTCCAAATGCTGTGATTATATATTTTCACCTCTGGCTGCCTTCTTCTTTGCTAAGCAGATATCTAGATCAAGAAAGGCTGAAAAAGCAATATTTTACCTAATGATGGCAAATATTGCCTTGGAGATAATATCAGGCTTCACGGGATGGATTTATTATGTTGATGATAAGAATTATTACCATCATGGAAGTTTTTACATACTTTATGTCTTAACATATGTTATTGCAATAGCCTATGTGGTTGTAGAGTTTGAGAGATATGGAACTAAGTTTAGAAATCAGAATAAGTCATCTTTATTTGCAATTGTCTTACTCTCGTCAAGTGGAGTAATCTTGCAGGAAGTTGTTAGTTCACAAATTAAGGTGTGTTATCTGACTTTGACTTTTGGCTCTATTCTTTTATATGTTCATTATCTGGAGTTTGAGCTTCAGAAGAATAATGAAGAAATTCAAAAGCAAGAAAAATTACTTGAAAATGATGTATTGACAGATCTTTACAGCAGATATGCCTATGAGAGGTATATGCAGTTGAATGGAGCAGAGCCTTGTGATGGCTTTTCTGTAATGGTTATTGATGTCAATGGCTTGAAAAATGTCAATGATACCTATGGCCATCCTGCTGGAGATGAGTTGATATGTGGAGCGGCAAAATGCATATTTGACGTATACCATGACTGTGGACGCAGTTTCAGAGTTGGGGGAGATGAATTTATAGTCTTGACCAAAATTGATGAAAAAGAGTTTCTTGTAAAAAAGAATCAACTGCTTGAAAATTGTTCTAAATGGAAGGGAAACTTGGTTGAGAATTTAAGCTTCTCCTGTGGTATAGCGTCATATTCTTCTTACAGTAAGCTTAATTTGAAAAAATTGGTCGCTATGGCAGATAAAAATATGTATATTGAGAAGAAAAATTATTACAAAAATAATGAGAAGAGATGAGGCGAGATATGAGTAGCAAGCAAGATGATAAAGAAAAAAAGCTAGATGGCTTATTTGATTTTATTGAGGCCAGCCCAACAGCTTTTCACACTGTCAGCAGCGTAAAGAATGTTCTAAAAGAGATAGGCGGATTGGGACTCAAAAAGCACGAGGCTTGGGAACTTGAAGAAGGTAAGCTTTACTATGTATCTACGAATGATTCGTCGATAATTGCCTTCAGGGTTCCTGAGAAAAAAATTCATAGTTTTATGATTGCGGCTTCACATAGTGACTCACCGGCTCTCAAAGTTAAGCCTAATGCTCAGATAGAATCAGCAGGACTAAGCTTGCTCAATGTCGAAAAATATGGTGGAATGCTTATGGCGCCTTGGTTTGACAGACCTTTATCACTTGCGGGTCGTATCATAATAGACAAGTCAGATGGCAGGCTTGAGTCAAGACTTGTCGATATAAAAAGACCTTTGTGCGTAATTCCTAGCCTTGCAATCCATATGGATAGGAATGTAAACAGCGGCCACGAAATTAATATGCAAAAGGAAATGTTGCCTGTCTTTGCTGACGCAGGAGCAAAGAAGGATTTGCTGAAATTTGTAACTGAATGCATGGGACTAAATTATGAGAATGATGATGTCAAGGTCGTAGCAGATGATCTCTACTTATATGACGCCAGCCCGGCTTGTAGATGTGGTGCAGACGAGGAATTTATACTGGCAAGACATCTCGATGATTTAGAGTGTGTATATGCGACTCTCAAGGGATTTGAACAAGCGTGTTTAGATATGGATAAGACAGATATAATGCCTATCTTAGCAGTATTTGACAATGAAGAAGTAGGCAGCATGAGTAAGCAGGGGGCAGATTCAGCCTTTCTCTATGAAACTATAGCAAGAATATGTGAAAAACTTGGACTGAGCAAGGAAGATTACTCAAAGATACTTGCTTCAAGTTTTATGGCGTCTTGTGATAATGCACATGCCGCCCATCCTAACTATCCAGAAAAGGCTGATCCTGTTAACAGACCTAAGATGAATGGTGGCATAGTAGTTAAGTACAGTGCAAATCAAAAGTACACAACAGATGCCTTGTCTAAGGCAATCTTTCACAAGATATGCCAAGCCGCACAGGTTGATTATCAGGAATTTACAAACAGGTCAGATATGATTGGTGGTTCAACCTTGGGCAATATTTCAAATAGTCATATTTCACTCAACACGGTTGATATAGGCCTAGCCCAGTTAGCTATGCATTCAAGCATGGAGATGGCTGGCAGTGAAGATTTGAAGGACTTAATTACTTTTAGCGAAAAATTTTTTAAGACTAAAATTACAAATTTAGAAGAATCAAATTATATAGTTGAATGATAAAAGGCCCTCGCCATATTGTGTACGGTCTCCTTACTGCTTTATCCAGTAAAGAGGAGATATATCACAAGTGACGAGGGTTTAATTTGTGTAATTTTAGAGCTTGAATTTTTATTGCATAAAACTCTTGACATAAGTTATTACATAGTATATTATAAATAAAAAGATTGAGCACAATCAAATTGAACAATCTTTAATTTTGCTTGATTAAGAAAGGGGCATGGTATGAGATATGATGTCGCTATCATAGGCTCGGGTCCAGCGGGGCTTGAGGCTGCGATCACCTTAAAAATTAGAAATAAAAACATTATACTTTTTGGCAGCAGTATAAAAAGTGAAAAAGTTGAAAAGGCTCATGAGATAAATAATTATCTCGGACTCACTGCAATACCTGGTTCAGAGCTCGCAGAAAAGTTTTTAGAACATGCTAAAAGCCTTGGAATTGAGATAAAACAAGAAAGAATCACCAATGTCTATGCAATGGGAAATTATTACTCATTACAGACATCCAGTAATGAAATGGTTGAAGCGACTTCAGTTATAGTTGCAAGTGGTGTAAATTTCGGAAAAACTCTTGAAGGGGAAGATAAGTATCTGGGCCGTGGAGTTAGCTATTGTGCAACATGTGACGCAGCTCTTTATAAGGACAAGGTTGTCACTGTGATATCTACTAATTCCAAAGAAGAGGAAGAAGCAAATTTCCTGTCTGAGGTAGCATCGAAGGTTTACTATATCCCTTTATATAAAATGACTGATTCTAAGCTTTTGCCTTCTATAGAAATCATAGAAGACCAGCCTCTTGAGATAAGTGGAGGCCTTAAAGCCAATAAGCTTATATTAAAAAATAAGGAGCTTGATTGCGATGGCATCTTTATCTTGAGAGAGAGCGTCCCTCCAGCCTCTTTGATTCCAGGAATTGAGATGGATGGAAGTCATATAAAAGTAGATATTAATATGAAAACAAACTTAAAAGGTTGTTTTGCTGCGGGTGATATAGCAGGAAAGCCATATCAGTATATCAAGTCTGCTGGTCAGGGCAACATTGCGGCACTTAGTGCAGTTGATTATTTAAATGAGATTAAAAACAAGCAATAAGATTGACTTATAAAAAATACAAATATAAAAATATAAATTAAAAGGAGAATTATTATGGTTAAGAAGATTTCAGAAAACGAGTTCAATGAGGCAATTGCAAATGGTGTATCGGTTGTAGACTTTAGTGCAACATGGTGTGGTCCATGTAAGATGCTTGCACCTGTGCTCGATGCAGTATCAGAAGAATATGAAGGAAAGATTAATTTTTACAATGTTGATGTTGATGAGTCTATGAGTATCGCTGAAAGATATGGCATCAGTTCAGTTCCATCTATTATTGCCTTTAAAGATGGCGAAGCTAAGAGTATGACAGTTGGTTTTCAGCCAGCTGAGGCTTTGAAGGAATTCTTTAATCAGTTCCTTTAAAAAGAATTTAAAATTTGGTTTTTCATAATTAGCTTAAATAGTAAGCTTGTTAATAGTAATTGGAATTTATTTAGAATATTTTTGGACGAGGTTTGATATGAGCAGTATTTATGATTTAAAAGTAGAAGCAGCGGATGGAAGTTTTTTAAATCTTTCAGATTACAAGGGTAAGGTGATTCTTGTGGTTAATACAGCAACTGGTTGTGGATTTACACCACACTATGCGCCAATCGAAGAGATGTATGAAAAGTATCATAATGATGGCTTTGAAGTGATTGATGTGCCTTGTAATCAGTTTGCTGGACAGGCACCAGAATCTGATGAGGAGATACATGAATTTTGTACTTTGAAGTATCACACACAGTTTCCACAGATGAAAAAGTCAGATGTAAACGGCGAGAATGCAATAGATTTATTCAAGTACCTTAAAGAAAAAAAAGGCTTTGAGGGATTTGGAAAGGGACCAAAAGCTTTGGCTATGTCAGCACTGCTTAAGAAAATTGACAAGGATTATAAGAATAATTCAGAAATCAAGTGGAATTTCACTAAGTTTCTTATCAACCGAGAGGGTGAGGTTGTTGCAAGATTTGAGCCAACAGTTGATATGAAAAAGGTTGAAGAAGCCGTAGCAGAATTGATATAATCTTTCATGCTGGTTGCTGATGTGGGTGATTGGCATAATAATTATGGATCGAGGGAGTACTTATGTCAGATGAGTATGATTTACTAAAACTGGGAAATCAATTGTGTTTCCCTTTGTATGCTTGCTCTAGAGAGATTGTAAAGAAGTATAAGCCATATTTGGACCAGATTGATCTTACATATACTCAGTATATAACTATGATGGTTATGTGGGAAGTAAAGAAAATCAATGTGAAGGATTTAGGTGAGTGCCTTTTCTTAGATTCGGGTACTTTGACTCCTGTTTTAAAAAAACTTGAAACTAAAGGTTTGGTAAATAGGAGAAGAGATACAAAAGATGAGAGAGTTCTTCTTGTAACTATTACTGATGAAGGTGAAGAACTCAAGAAGAAGGCTGTCATGGTGCCTAAACAGATGGCATCATGTCTTTCACTTGATAGACAGGATTCAAAGGAACTTGCAAGGATACTTAACAAAATAATGCTTAGTTTTAAGGATTAAGTAAGAGGAATTATGACGATTTGGATCAAAGTTTTACTTGTATATTGTGTGATAATAAATATTGTAGCCTTTGCAACTTATGGAATAGATAAGTATAAGGCTATACATAAGAAGTGGAGAATACCAGAGTTGAGTCTTATTCTTCTGGCCTGGTTTGGTGGAAGCATAGGAGCAATCTTGGGTATGCTCCTATTTCATCACAAAACGAGGAAGATTAAGTTTAAGGTTTGGGTTCCTTTGGCCTTAATTGTTCACTTGATTTGTTTGCTAATCATAGTCTTTAAAATTATATAATGATAAACAACCTATCAAAAAATGAGAGGGTTGAGATTAGAAAAGGCATATATGAGATTAATCTCATATATGCCTTTTGCGTTTGCGCGCCATGGGCGCGCTCTAACGGGTGCAAGTCCCGAACACGCCCAGATA
>CAMUXE010000025.1 GCA_947164605.1 uncultured Lachnospiraceae bacterium
AAGAATAATCTTAAACAGCATTTTAATAACAAATATTAATAACAAATATTAATAACAAATATTAATAACAAATATTAATAATAACTTCCATCAACCATATGTTAATGTTTAATCTATATCATGTGACTGGCTCTACAGCCATGATCACTAGTTGGCTACCTTGACCATACTGTAGCGGATAACCTTATCCTTATATGTATAGCCCTTTTCAAATTCTTCGACAACGATGTTCTTGCCTACCGAATCATCATCCACATGCATAACTGCGCTGTGGAAGTCTGCATTGAACTCCTGGCCTACCGCCTCAATTGGCTCAACACCCAAGTCTTCTAACATCTTAAGTGTCTGATTATAGGTCATAAGAATTCCCTTTGCAAATGGCTCTTCCTTCTGATCATCTGAAAGTCCCTTAAGACCTCTCTCGAAGTTATCGATAACAGGCAAGAGTTTCTTTACTGTATCTGAAACTCCCATAGAAAACATCTCAGACTTTTCTTTGTCAGAACGCTTACGGAAGTTGTCAAACTCAGCCATCTGGCGCTTAATACGATCATTCAAATCCTCGATCACAGCGTCTTTTGGATCTTTCTTTTTAGGAGCAGCCTCTTCCGCATCACTTGCGCAAGTCTCGTCATCAGTCTTAACTTCCACATCTGCGTCATCGGCCTGAGCCTGAACTTCTTCTTGGCAAGCATCCTGCTCGCAAGCCTCTTTACTATCTTTGTCTATCTCATTATCAATCTCTGTCTTCGCCTCTTCATTATTAAGGGCTGACTTGATTGCTTCCTGAGCTTCTTTCATTCTTTCCATCTTTTCCTTATCGCTCATTTTCAACTCTCTTCTCTTTTATTTTTCTTGAATTTATTGTCAAGTTGAGACTGAATATCCTTCAATTTCTCAACAACCTTGTCATAGTCCATTCTCTTAGGTCCTATAATACCTATAGTACCTTTCATGCCGTCACTCAACTCATAGGTTGCTGTAACTACGCTACAATCCTTCATGGAGTCAACAGGTGACTCATTGCCTATATAGACCTTAATCTCTCCATCCTGACTATCTGAAGTCTGAGTGGCACTGATAATATCGGTGAGCTCATTCTTTTCTTCAAGGGCATTGATTAACTCAGTGGCCTTACTTGAATCGCTTAATTCTGGATACTTAAAAATATTGGTAGCACCTGATGTGTAAATCTTTAAGTTGTCCTCACCGTTGATTGTCTCAACAATAGCATCAACAACTTCTCTAACTAAAGCAGCATGTGAACCTGCCTGATTCTCCATAGCTGAAATAATCTTCATATTCATCTCTTCAAGGGTAAGACCTGTCAACGTAGAATTAAGAAGAATATTAAGCTTAAGAATCGTCTCCTGATTGATCTCTTCAGTAATTTTTACTACCTTGTTACGGATAAGATTTCCACCCATAACTATTACAACCAGAATATTGTTGTCCTCAAGAGCTGAAAGCTGTACAAACTTTAATTTATTGCCTGTCACCTGAGGAGCACTGATCATGGTAGCATAATTTGTGTCCTTGGCAAGCATCTTGGCAACTCCCTGAAGGAGGGTCTCAACCTTGTCAACTTTCTTGTTAAGTTCATCTTCAAGACTCATGATATCTGATTCTTTTTCCTTTAGCTGAGTCTCCTTGTCCTCAAGGACTCTGGTCTTCTCAGCAAGCATATCATCAACATAGAGACGATAGCCCTTATCAGTAGGAATACGACCAGCAGATGTGTGAGGCTGAACTATATAGCCCATTTCTTCAAGATCTGCCATCTCATTACGAATTGTCGCTGAACTCAGTTTAAGATCGGTATACTTAGATATAGTTCTTGATCCAACTGGCTCGCCTGTCTCAAGATAGTTCTTGATTACAGCTTTGAGTATTTTAATCTTTCTCTCACTTAGTTCCAAGGATACCTCTCCTTCCTCTTGTTAGCACTCAATATAACGGAGTGCTAATATCAACATCATTAATTTAACACCTGACACAGACTATGTCAACACCTAATTTTAAAAAGATGTATTAGTCAAGGCTTCTATTATAGCCTTGTGAACATCTATACTTCTCGCATCATCGCACATAGAAAGCGATTCAGCGCATATATCAGCTCCTATAATCTTATTCTTATCGAGTCCCTTTAATATAGACACTAAATCAGAAAGTTTCATAAGTCCCTGATCCCAATTAGTATTAATTTCCGAGCCGGCAAGAACATCTCTATCTATAGATAGATAATATTTCGAATCAGCTATGAAGTCCTCAATAAGAGCCTTAAGATCAAGATCAGCAAGCTGGCTGGAACTTATAAAAGTAATCTTTTCAAGCCTTGCCTTCTCATAAGAAATCCTAGCAGCCTCATCTTGATTCTTTAAAGAGTCCAAGCCATCTTTAAAACTCTCCTTAAAACTCTCTTTAAAGCTTGCATTGAGATCAGCTAGCAAATCCGCTCTAAGGCCCACAAGCAAGACCTGCTCTATATATTGGTCCTTTAAGACCAAGTCCCTAATCCAGCCCCCGCAAGACAGGATATCGCCAAAAGCTGGAGCCTGTGAATCTGGATGATTATCAAAGACTAAGAGCTTATAAGGCTCCCTTATCTTGCTTGTGAACAAACGGCTCAAATAGTGATAATTGCCATTGTCCAAAAGATGTATTCCCCATATTTCCTCATCTTTTATGGCCCTACTCATGGTCTCATAAGCCGTTTCATCACAATATGCATCTGTGCCAGAGAGATTTGAAAAATCCCTGACATCCAAGCTTCTCACAAGGCTGTCTTGTATATAATTTTCCTTAAATCTTTTATATATGCCTGTCATGTCCATGGCAATAATTTCTTTTCGCATAATTCTGCATTCCCCTCCCTTATGTAGAGCTATAAGTAAATTGAAATATCTTATGGCAAGCTTAAAAGGACTTATATTAACAAATAAGGTCTATATAAGCGGGATAAAGATAAGAAAAGCGAGTGCTAGGATTTATCCTGACACTCGCCTCTTAAAATCTTTATCTGTATTAGATATTTAAGATATCCTTAACTACTGCTGGCATCTCATTTACTTCACATACTCTGTCGTGAAGTACTGCTGCTGAGCGAATATCTTCAATTGCCTGTGGAACATCAACATTTGCAATCTTTGATAACTCATCAACAAGTTCAAAGTCTGACTTTGAATCATACTTAGGATCAATAGCATTCATAACGCTTCTTGTGAACTTGAATGGGCTTGCTGTTGAAGCAATAACGCTCTTTGTCTTATCGCCTGTCTCTTCAACATACTTGTCATATACCTTAGAAGCTACAGCTGTATGTGTATCAATAACATAGCCTGTATCCTCATAAATCTTTTTGATCTGAGCAGCATCCTCAGCTTCAGTAGCATAATTGCCATAGAAGTCAGCGAGTGCCTCTTTCATCTGAGCTGTAATCTCATACTTGCCATTCTCTCTGAGAGACTGCATGAGCGAAGCATTTGCCGCAGAATCATTTCCAGCTATGCGATAGATAAGTCTCTCAAGATTACTTGAGATAAGAATATCCATAGATGGAGAACTTGTGAGCATGAAGTCTCTGTTTCTATCATATGTGCCAGTTGTGAAGAAATCAAAGAGAACCTTGTTATCGTTAGAAGCACAGATAAGCTTCTTTACTGGAAGACCCATATTCTTAGCATAGAAAGCAGCAAGGATATTTCCGAAGTTACCTGTAGGAACTACACAGTTAATCTCCTCACCATCACTGATCTCGCCATTTGCAAGGAGTCTTGAATATGCATATACATAGTATACAATCTGAGGAACAAGACGTCCGATATTGATTGAGTTAGCAGAAGAGAACTGGAAGCCCTTAGCATCAAGTTCACTTGCAAGCTCAGCATCGTTGAACATCTTCTTAACGCCAGTCTGAGCGTCATCAAAGTTGCCCTCGATACCTACAACATATGTATTCTTACCCTTCTGAGTAACCATCTGCTTCTCCTGGATTGGGCTTACACCGTGCTTAGGATAGAAGACGATGATTTTTGTTCCCTCAACATCAGCAAAACCTGCGAGTGCAGCCTTACCTGTATCACCAGATGTAGCTGTGAGGATTACAATATCATTCTTTACCTGGTTCTTCTTTGCAGAAGTTGTAAGTAAATGTGGAAGAATTGAGAGAGCCATATCTTTGAAGGCGATTGTAGAGCCATGGAAAAGCTCGAGATAGTATGCACCATCAGCCTTTACAAGTGGTGTGAACTCATCAGTATCAAACTTCTCATCATAAGCACGATTGATACAATTCTTAAGTTCTTCTTCTGTAAAGTCATCAAGTAAAAGCTTCATTACTTCGTATGCAACTTCTCTGTATGACATCTTTGAAAAATCAGCCATTGTCTTATCAAACTTTGGAAGCTTCTCTGGAACAAAAAGTCCGCCGTCAGAAGCTAATCCCTTAAGGATTGCCTGTGAAGCTGTAACCTTAACACTATTATCTCTTGTGCTGTTGTAAAACAAACTCATAAAATTTTCCACCCTTTTTTTGATTAAATTGACTTTATTCAAGTCTATGTTTTGACATTATACAACGAAATAAGACTTCTTAGCAAGTAAGAACTTAAAGGCTCTTAATATATTCTATATACCTCTTGGAAATCTTTGTTGTACTCATAAGTGAGGCATACTTGATAGGACTCAGGTCATCTATATAGTTTTTATCAAATTCCTTGCCGGTTTTCTGACTTGCCATATCACATGCCTTATTAAAGGCAATGGCTGCGGCTTCCTGGCTAGTGTAATCCCCAAGTATCCACTCTCCATTGATATGAATCAGAGCCCTGTAATACAGGCGCCCCTCCTTTTCAAATCTTCTAACTCCATTGTAGGGATTGATAATCTCTAGGTTAGAGTACCTAAAGTCCAGATTATCTCCATTGATAAAGCGATAATCCCTGCCCTCAACCGCATGTTTCCTTATTCCTCTTCTAGCTAGTATTCCCCTCTGTGAGCCGTAATCGTTGACAAAGAGGTATCCTCCTCTGGCCATAATCTTGTGATTGGAATAATAAAAGAGGTCATCCTTGTCAAATTTGAGAACACAGTCTTCTTTAAGGAAATAGAGTATATATGCCGAGAGGAGATATATAGGGTTTTTCAAGTAAATTCCGTTATCTCTGAAATTGATAAGGCTGATATACTTGTCAAAATCCAGCTTATTCTTCCCCTTTTTGTAGCTGCTAGTCAGCAATTCCCTGTCAATTCTGTGAGTCTTCTTGCTAAGGACTTGCACTGCCTCCTCATAGGCTGCAGCTGCATCAGCCTCATTGCTGTAGCTTCCGAGACTAATATGTTTAGACCTATAGGTTATAGAAGCTCTGTAATAGACACTTCCGTCCTTTTTGCTAGCCTCAAATACACCCTTCATTGCTAAGTTCCTCTACTCTGTCAAGCACCCTGTCAAATTTTTCAAGTGCCCTTATAACTGTCTTTGAATCCGAAAGATCAAGGCCTGCAATCTTTAATTCATCCAAAGGATCCATACTTCCGCCAGTTGAGAGGAATGAAAGATATGCATCAAGAGCATTATCTTTTTTCTTTAGTATGTTCTCAGAGATTGCAACCGCACTAGAATAGCCTGTTGCATACTTATATACATAAAAAGGTGTATAAAAATGAGGGATTCTAGCCCATTCCAAGTCTACCTCATCGTCGATAATCAATTCCTCTCCAAAATAAAGCTCTATGAGCTCTCTATACAACTTAGAGAGAGAGGTCGCATTGAGCGCTTGTCCAGACTCAGCCATCTGATGAGCCTTCTGCTCAAACTCAGCAAACATGGCCTGTCTATACACTGTACCCTTAAAGCCCTCAAGATAGTGATTGAGAAGGAATAGCTCCTTCTTCTTATCCTTGCAGTCTGCAAGCAGCTTTTCTATAAGGAGGTTCTCGTTTACAGTAGATGCCACTTCTGCGACAAATATAGTGTACTCTGCATTCTGCGGCTCCTGCTTATGGTTACTGATAAAAGTGTGCATTGAGTGACCAAACTCATGGGCAATTGTTGAAACACTGTCGAGATTACCCACAAAATTAGTCAAAACGTATGGAATTGAGCTGTATGTTCCCTCTGAAAAGGCACCGCTCCTCTTACCCTTGTTAGGATAGACATCCATCCACCTGTTTTCAAAGCCAGTCTTTACCTGCTTGACATAGGATTGGCCGAGGGGCTCAACAGCTGCCAAAACCAACTCCTCAGCCTCCTCAAGACTATATTTGTCCTCATCTCCTAAGACAAGAGGGGCATAGACATCATAATAGTGAAGCTCATCAAGGCCCAAAATCTTCTTTCTCAGTTTTACATATCTGTGCATGTAAGGCATACACTTGTGAACTGCATCAATCAAGCTGTCGTAGACTGTGCTAGGCACATTTTCCAAGCTAGTGTACATATCAAGAGATGACTCGTAGCCCCTAAGTTTTGCCTCAGCTACCGCAGCCTTAACCTTGCCTGCATAAGCTGCGGCAAATGTGTTGATATGGTCCTTATAGGCCTTGTAATAAGCCTTAAAAGAATTCTTTCTGAGTGTGCGGTCCTGAGAGCTCTGAAGCAATATATAATTTGCCCCCGATAAGGCAAGTTCCTCCCCAGCAGAGTTTTTGACATTTTCAAAAGTCATATCAGCATTCATAAGATTGCTAGCGACCTCGCTTGGAGCAGCCAGAGCTTCCGCCATCATGGCAAGGACCTTTTCGCCCTCCTCAGTCAAAACATGGGCTTTCTGTCTTACAAGCTTGCTAAACTGATACTTGTAAGGCTCCATCTCAGCTGAATTTAAGATCTGGTCGAGTTTATCCTGCTCTAAAGAAAGAATCTGAGGATCTGCAAAAGACAAAGCTGCTGCAAAGTTGACATAGCTTCCATAGATTCTCTGATACATACTCTGAGCATCTTCTTTTCTGGTATCCTCACTCTTTCTGAGAGATGCATATACATAAAGATTAGACAATTCCTGCTCAAGGCAAGTTGACTCATCATAAAATTCCCTTATGGTCTTTGCATCCACAAGCTTAGAATCAAAGCTAAGGATATGATCTAGTTTTGAATTCATGGCAGCCAAGGCCTCTTCAAAAGCCTCATCTGACTCATATAGCGGCGTCAAATCCCACTTAAAGCTGTCATCAATCTCTTCTCTCTCCTTAATTAGATTATTGTCCATGACTCAATCCCCTTTCTTGATAATTTCCTGATAATATCTTGATTAAGCTCTTAAAAAAACAGCTGTACCCCAATCACTTGAAGTACAGCCGACATAATTAGTTATTGCTATTAATGTAATTGACAAGGCCACCTGCATTGATGAGCTTCTGCATAAACTCAGGGAATGCCTGACCTGTATAAGTCTTACCACTTGTCTTATCAGTGATTAAACCAGTGTCAAAATTCACCTCAACCTCATCTCCTGCCTGAATCTCTCTAGCAGCTTCAGGGCACTCGATAATTGGAAGTCCTATATTGATAGAATTTCTATAGAAAATTCTTGCAAATGTCTCAGCAATTACACAGCTAACGCCTGCTGCCTTGATAGCTATTGGTGCATGCTCTCTTGAAGAGCCACAGCCAAAGTTCTTATTGGCAACAATGATGTCGCCCTCATTTACATTCTTTACGAAATCCTTATCTATATCTTCCATACAGTGAGTAGCTAATTCCTTAGGATCTGAAGAATTAAGATATCTTGCTGGAATAATTACATCTGTATCTACATTGTCTCCAAACTTAAAAACTCTTCCTTCTGCTTTCATCGCATCCTCCTTAAAATTACAAACCTAAATCTGATGGCTGAGAAATCTTACCTGTTACAGCACTTGCAGCTGCTACTGCTGGACTTGCAAGATAAATTTCAGACTCAACGTGACCCATACGACCTACAAAGTTTCTGTTAGTTGTAGATACGCACTTCTCACCCTGAGCAAGAATTCCCATGTAACCGCCAAGACAAGGGCCACAAGTTGGTGTGCTTACAACTGCACCAGCCTTGATAAAGGTCTGAATAAGTCCTTCCTCAATTGCCTGCATGTAGATGCTCTGTGTAGCTGGAATAATAATAACTCTGATTCCCTTTGCAACATGTCTTCCCTCAAGAATCTTTGCTGCGCAGCGTAAATCATCAATTCTACCATTAGTACATGAGCCGATTACAACCTGATCAATTGCTATATCGTCAAATGTGCCGACAACATGTGTATTTTCTGGAAGATGAGGGAATGCAACTGTAGACTTAATCTGGCTCAAGTCGATATCATATACCTCGTCGTACTCAGCATCAGGATCTGCCACATACTCTTTTGGAAGCTTTGTAGAATGCTCCTTCATATACTCTCTTGTGAGGTCATCTACTGGGAAGATACCATTCTTTCCACCAGCCTCGATAGCCATATTAGCAATTGTAAATCTGTCATCCATAGTGAGTGAGCTAAGTCCATCACCTGTAAACTCCATAGACTTGTAAAGAGCGCCATCTACACCGATCATACCGATGATGTGAAGGATTAAGTCCTTGCCGCTTACCCATGGAGAGAGCTTGCCTGTGAGGTTAAACTTGATTGCAGATGGAACCTTAAACCAAGCCTTACCTGTAATCATACCGGCAGCCATATCTGTAGAACCTACGCCTGTTGAGAATGCACCGAGTGCACCGTATGTACATGTATGTGAATCAGCACCAATGATAACATCGCCTGCAACTGTGAGTCCTTTTTCTGGAAGAAGTGCATGCTCGATACCCATCTCACCAACTTCGAAGTAGTTAGTAATATCATTCTTCTTAGCAAACTTTCTAACACAAGCACAGTGTTCAGCTGACTTGATATCCTTGTTTGGTACAAAATGATCTGGAACAAGAGCAATCTTATCCTTGTCAAATACAGTCTGCTTTGTCATCTTCTCCACTTCGTGGATAGCAACTGGGCTTGTGATATCATTTCCAAGTACAAGATCAAGATCTGCCTCAATAAGCTGACCTGCCTTAACCTCATCAAGACCCGCATGAGCTGCAAGAATCTTTTGTGTCATTGTCATTCCCATAGCGCAATAATTTCCTTTCAAAAACAAGTATTAAACATTTTTATACTAACGATTTCCCCATTAAAAGGCATATCATTATTATAAGCAGTGATTTCTATATTTTATTATAATAATACGTATAAATCAAGCTACTAATCTATTTTAGGCTCATTTCAATCTGGTAGGAATCTTCTTTAAGCTTAACCTGAGCCATACTTCCAAGAACTAGCGGCATTTGAGGTGAAATATGTCCCACATCAGCATCCATAAGGACTGGTACTTCAAGCTCCCTTAGCTGGGACATTACAGTCTCATATCTATCAAGCCCCATAATTGGTTCATCAAAGTGATAAGGTCTTCCAATCACAAAACCCTTAGCTTCTTCAAACCAGCCAGCCTCCTTCATATGCCAAAGAGTTCTTCTTATATCAAGCACGCTCAAATCACATGCCTCAAGAAGCCATATTATGCCATCTTCCTTATATTTCTCATTAAAGGCCTTAATGTGGTCATATTTGGTACCGACTAAATTATTGAGGCAGTCCATACATCCGCCAATCAGTCTGCCCGAGAAGGTATATTCCTCATTCCCCTGCTTGTCCTTAGCAGCCTGCTTGTCCTCAGCAGTTTGCTTATCCTCAGCTTCCTGCTTTGCAAATGTCGCGCTCGAGTCCTTTGACATGGACTCTGGTATTTCATACTTAATCTTAGACTCTTGAGTCAGATTAAGGCCAGCATAAGGATTTTCAGGGCTCTTTAAGGACTCCTTCTCCCACTTGTCAAAGCCATCAAAAACAGCCTTCCCAGTCTTCTCATCAAAGGCATTTCCATCTAAAAGTCCCAGTGCATAGTCCAGCGATTTATGCCAAGGTCTCATGGCAAATGCTCCGGCATTGGGTCCATATATTGATGCAATGTCACACATACTAGTCAGGAGGAAAGAAAAGTTAGTATTGTCAGAGTAACCCATAAACCACTTGGGCTCAGCCTGACTGATTGCCTTAAAATCCACATAATCAAGGATCTCACACATCAGCTCTCCGCCGCCCACTGATATAAGGGCTTGGCTTTGGCCGAGGGCCATACTTGTCAACTCACTTCCACACTTCTTTGGGCTTGAACTGATTCCGACTCCATCATCAAGGAAACAACATTGGCCGCACTCAGTCTTATAGCCCATAGCTTCGAACTTTCTAAGACTCTCCTCAAGGCAGGACTTATATGGTTCAAAGGTACATCCAAAGGAAGGGGCCACAAAAGCTACTTTCTGTCCCTTCTTTATAAATTTAGGAAACTGCATTTCACATTCCTTTCCTATCTGCTTTTTTCAGCCAAGTTTTTTAGCCTTTAGGCTAGCTTTCATAATTAGCTTATGCGATTAAAGTCCATATTTTGTCCTTAATCGACCACCTTACAAGCCACAGTATTTTCTAACTTTATTGATAGCGCCGTCGCCCATAACCTCATGGCCGTGTTCTCTGATTGAATAGAGAAGATGCTTACTTGACAGCTCAACATCGCCATATTCCAAAGCAGTATTTGTTATAGCCAGCATCTTGGCCAGCTTTGCTCTGCCCCTGGTCATAAGAAGGTAGTAGCCATCAGCATTGTCCATCTTAAAAAGGACATTTAATATTCCGTAGGTTTTGCCGCATGCGCAGGCAAAGTCCTCAAAATCCTGATAAGTCTTAAATGTGCATATTACAGAATATGGGCCATTTTTCTCTACATTTCTCATGTAAGACTCAATATTCTTCATAATTCTGTCAGGGTCTAAAGCCTTCTTTGAGCCTGACTTAATATCCAAGTTTGTCTCAGCGACCTCAGTCGCGTTGACCCCAGTCGCATCGACCTCAGTCCCTTCCTTCTTTGAGCCAGCTTTTGAAGAAAATGCCTTATCAGAATCAGGCTTATTTAG
>CAMUXE010000026.1 GCA_947164605.1 uncultured Lachnospiraceae bacterium
TGGACTGGTCCTGACTAGTTTTCCTATTCTGGTCTTTACTATGTTTCCTATTTGGGTCAGTTCTCTGATTCTGCTTATTTTTCCCCTTCTTTGACTTAGCCTTGGCATGATTCTTAGTCTGGCTCTGGCTCTTAGTCTGGCTCTGGCTCTTAGTCTGGCTCTGACTTTTAGCCTGGCTCTGACTTTTAGCCTGGCTCTGATTCTTGTGTCCCTTTGAATCAGGAGACTTTTTGAACTTTTTAAGAGCAGCAGCCACAAAATTCACATAATCCATAGGAGTAAGGTCTGCCATTGGATCATTCTGATCCTTAGCATCATCATCAGTCCCACTTTCGGGCTCATTTTGGCCCATACTAAAAGGAGCAGACCGCTTACCGGCCTGCTCCTCCTCATATGCCTTTCTGCGTTCAAGATATTGTGAATTATTTACAGTTATCTTTGGTCCTTCGCACCAAGGGCAACTTGCCCCCAGATACTCTCTACCACACTTTGGACATATCATATTCTATCAATCCAATTCTGGCACATCGAATGAAAGATCAAACTTTCCTTCAAAGTAAGCCTTCAAATCTTCAATCTTAACTCTCTCCTGCTCCATTGTGTCACGGTCACGTACTGTAACTGCGCCATCTTCCTCAGAATCGAAGTCATAAGTTACGCAATATGGAGTACCGATTTCATCCTGTCTTCTGTATCTCTTACCGATGTTTCCACGGTCATCAAACTCACAGTTGTAAGTCTTGCTGAGCATGGCAAATACTTCGCCAGCCTTATCGTTAAGCTTCTTAGAAAGTGGAAGCACACCAATCTTAACTGGTGCAAGTGCTGGATGGAAGTGAAGAACTGTTCTTACATCACCACCCTCAAGCTCTTCCTCGTCATATGCAGCACATAAGAAGGCTAAAGTTACACGGTCTGCACCAAGTGAAGGCTCGATAACATATGGGATATACTTCTCTTTTGACTCATCATCAAAGTATGACATATCCTCACCTGATGTGTTCTGGTGCTGAGTGAGGTCATAATCTGTACGATCAGCGATACCCCAAAGCTCACCCCAACCAAATGGGAAGAGGAACTCAATATCTGTTGTTCCCTTGCTGTAGAAAACAAGCTCTTCTGGAGAATGGTCTCTAGCTCTCATCTCGTCTGGCTTGATACCAAGACCCTGAAGCCAGTTAATGCAGTACTGCTTCCAGAATTTAAACCATGAAATATCTGTGCCTGGCTTACAGAAGAACTCAAGCTCCATCTGCTCAAACTCTCTAGTACGGAATGTGAAGTTTCCTGGTGTGATCTCATTTCTGAATGACTTACCAATCTGACCTATACCAAAAGGAACCTTCTTTCTTGATGTTCTCTGAACATTCTTGAAGTTAACAAAGATACCCTGAGCTGTCTCAGGTCTCAAATATACAGTGTTCTTAGCATCCTCAGTTACGCCCTGGAATGTCTTGAACATAAGGTTAAACTGTCTGATTTTTGTGAAGTTGTGCTTACCACATGTTGGGCAAGAAATTTCATGCTCGTCAATGAAATTCTCCATCTGCTCATTAGTCCAACCATCAACTGAACCGTCAAGCTCAAAATTATTGTCGCTTGCCCAATCCTCGATGATCTTATCTGCACGGAATCTCTCCTTACACTCCTTACAATCCATAAGAGGATCAGCGAAACCGCCGAGATGTCCAGATGCAACCCATGTCTGTGAATTCATAAGGATAGCACAGTCAACACCAACGTTATATGGACTTTCCTGAACAAATTTCTGCCACCAAGCCTTCTTAACATTGTTCTTTAATTCAACGCCGAGATTACCATAATCCCATGTATTAGCAAGACCACCGTAAATCTCTGAACCTGGATATACAAAGCCTCTGCTCTTAGCTAATGCAACAATTTTATCTAATGTCTTTTCCATATTCATTTCCTCATTATCTATTATTTGTGCTTGTAAAAAACCACACTTTCTTATTGTATCGCAATTAATAAAATTCTACAAGTTTTTTCATAAGAGTTGTGCCGACTTCATTGGCTTATCAATCGCCCTCTGTCTTATGGCTTCAACAATCCTCTCTAATTCCTTAAAGAGCTCTGGCTTTAGATTAAAAGAATAAAGCCTGGTTAGAGGAGCTGTAACGATAAATTGCAGAGTATATAAGGCCTGCGGACTGATTTTTTGCGTATAATGTCCCTGGGCGTCATTATCGCAGAGAAGCCTCAAATCCTTCTTGTCAAAATTGTCAGCCCCCTCCTTGCCACATATACCACACTTAAAGAAGTCTGTACACTCTCCGTTGATATCTATGACTCTCAACTCATATACCAGTCTGATCAGTTTTTTATCGACCTCTCCTTTTTCAAGAGCCTTATAGGTCACGTAGAGCAAGTTACACATGAGTGAGGCATCCAAGCCCTCTCTTCCGTAATAATCTGCTATCTCCGCAACATAGGCAGCAGTGACCATAGAGTCATAGTCATTGACCAAGCCCTCAAAAAAGTCTGATATATGCGCATTTTGAAGGTTATAAGAGTTTCTTCCCTCAAAGATTTCGAACTCTCCCATAGCATTGGTCCTGCTTGCAGCCATCAAGGGACTGTTGGCCTTTCTGGCTCCTCGGGCAAATGCTGAGATTTTGCCTCTCTCCTTGGTCAGGAGCAGCACCCTTCTGTCATATTCTCCTATTGGCATACTAGAGAGCACTAGGCCCCTGACAAGTAAAAGTCCACTCATTAATTCTCTTTCTTAGGATCATAGCCCAGACTCTTGATGATAGATGGATTATCTCTCCATTCCTTGCGAACCTTAACCCAAAGCTTCAAATTCACCTTGTTTCCAAGCTGATCCTCAATATCTTTTCTAGACTCAGTTCCAATTTTCTTGAGCATCTCGCCGCCCTTGCCTATAACAATACCCTTGTGGGAATTCTTCTCGCATATAATTGTGGCGTCAATATCTGTGATAGTACCGTTTTTAGCCTTTCTGTCCTTAAATGAATCAATCACAACAGCGATTCCGTGTGGGATTTCCTCACTGAGGTTCCTAAGGGCCTTCTCTCTTATAATTTCAGATGCAATCTGTCTCACTGTCTGGTCTGTGACTTGCTCCTCGTCATAGAAGGCAGGTCCATAAGGCAGACAATCGTAAATAGCATCAGTCAGGCTGTCAATGTTGGTATTACACTTGGCTGATACAGCTACTATCTGTTCAAAATGCATGGCCTTTGTGTATACGCTGATGGCGTCAGCCACCTCGGCCTTCTTAATTCTATCTGTCTTATTGACAGCAAGTATAACTGGACATTTAGCCATCTTAAGACGCTCTATTATCTTTTCCTCAAGTGAGCCGATTGCCTTGGAAGGTTCCACGACAAAAATTACGACATCGACATCTCCTATAGCTGAGATAGCTGTCTCAACCATATATTCGCCGAGCTTATTCTTGGCTTTGTGAATACCCGGAGTGTCTAAGAAAACAATCTGGCCCTTTTCAGACGTATAGATTGTCCTGATTCTGTTTCTTGTAGTCTGTGGCTTACCTGAAGTAATAGCCACTTTCTGGCCTATAAGCTTATTCATAAGGGTTGACTTACCCACATTAGGCCTTCCAATAAATGTAGC
Source organism: uncultured Lachnospiraceae bacterium (assembly GCA_947164605.1). Lineage (GTDB taxonomy): Bacteria > Bacillota > Clostridia > Lachnospirales > Lachnospiraceae > CAMUXE01. The sequence continues at coordinate 3,622 of CAMUXE010000026.1, forward strand.
AAAGCCAGCTTTTGTCTTTGCTCCGCCGCCCTGGCTTATTCCGCTTGCTGCAAGCATTTCATCAAGATCCATATTTCACCTGATACCTGTAAGTCAGATATCACCCTTTCTTCAAAGCTTCGATTGAATCAAACAATTCGCTTTTTTCCTTAATCTTATTCTCTCCACCAACTACAACAATATGATTGGCATTTATTATAGACTCCATATAATCTGCAAGATTTCTGATATCTTCAATCTTACAATCAAGTATTTGAGCCCTGTTTTCAGCTATCTCATCATAGCTTCTGCCCTTCATATATATGTTAAAGGATCTAAGTCCCTTAGACATTGGATTGAGTGGAGTATCTATCTCTCCCATGGTTCCTATAATGAACTTAGCCATATCCCTCTGACTGGCCTCAAAATTTCTCACATAGTCCCCTATTCTCTTATAGGCCTCAATTGTCTCCTCAAGGTTTGGATCTCTGTATGAGACAAAGGTCGAAGGTGTGTCCTTGTATGATGACAGAGAGCACATTCCGCCATAGGCACCGCCCTTGAGTCTAATATTTACCCACAGATACTCATATGAGAGAATTGTGTTGAGAACTCTCACAGCCCCCTTAGAGTAAGGTCCAATCTTTGGTGCATTGCCACAGCAAGCTACGTACTGAACCTGTGAAGGAATGGTGTAAGCCCTTCTTTCTGCCAGCTCATCGATTTTCTTAACTTTCTCCTCAACTTCCCTGTCAGGCAATTTTTCAAAGATAGCTGCAATGGCCTTGCTGGCAATCTCATAGCCCTCATCATCAGCTGTAAGGCTTATTATAAGATTGGACTTCTGACATATCTTGTCCATAATCTTGCCAATTTTATCTATAACCTGGTCAAAATACTGATCAAAGTGGTCATCAAAATCAGCTATAAACTTGTAGTACTCATATCCTGCATAACGGTTCCTAAAATTACTTGCTAAAGAGAACTGCGAATTAGCAATAAGTATTGCTATTCTGTGAGCCGAAGAAGAGAAGTTGTTCTCAAGGCCACTTCTAACCCTCTTAATAATCTCCCTGATTCTCTTCTTATCAGTAAACTTAGTTCTCATCATAAGCTCATACATAAGTTCAAAGGCATCATAGCAAGTATCATACATGCTCTTGAGGCCAAATTCCAGTGAGAGCCTTACCCTATCTGTATTCTCATCATTTGAATAGCAGACAGGACTCACAGATATGCCGCCACTCTTTAAGTCTATCTGATTTGAGAGCTTGCCATAGCTATAATTCTCAGTATCAAGCGATGCCAATAAGTCTGAAAGAAGGCCAAGGTATGGTATTTCTTCCATATCTAGTCCCTTGGCATCATAGGAGAGGCAAGCATATACAATCTTATTGGTAAAGATATTGTGTCTTACTGTCTTCAAATCGCCAATCTTTGTCTCCTGGTTATAGACCTCTGCCGGCTTTCTTTCTATATCGCTCACTTCAAGCAAAGGAATCGAGTTAAGGTCTTCCTGACTTGAATTCTCGCTCTGATAAGCTTTCAAGTCCTTAGTAGCAGCAATTATTGCATCTAAGTCCTGATCTGACATCTTTTCCTTGAGCTTTGCAAGTCTTGCTCTTTCATCCTCCTCAATCTCTTCCTGCATGCCTTTCTTAGGCTTCAAAGAGACAAGGACAGAATATTCATTGTCAAGCAGGTAAGTCTTTATTACCTCCTCAAGATAACCCTTTTTGATTTCTTCCTTTAATTCTTCAAAAATATTGCCTTGGTTTATCAGGTCAAATACACGCGAGTCATCATAGAGCCAGGTTGAGTACATTCCTATTCCATATATAAGTCCCTTAGGGAAACGACCGTAGTCTGCCTCTCTGTACTTAAATTCTATTGAATTAAGTCCTGCAAGTGCCATATCCTGGTCAATACCCTGCTCTACAATCTTTACAAGGCAATCTCTTATTACCTGGTCAAACTTATCCTTGTCGCTGATATCTGCATTGATAGCCTCTATAGTGTACATAGGCTGCATCATATTGGCCTCTAGAGTTGAGTCGACATCATCGCCAATGCCAGCCTCAGTCATGGCCTCCTTGATATAGGCGCCCTGAGCCATTGTAAGGCAATAATCAATAACTGACAGAGCACTGATAAGCTTAACATCTGTTGACTTTGCCACTATCCAGTTCTTAGAAAGATATGTAGCATTGCTCTCTTCCTCATCATCACTGATTGGATAATAGAACTCAAGATCCTTGTCCTCTGGCACTCTTTCTTGTATGTGGAGCTCTGAGTCAAGCTCTACCTCATCCTTGTCATAATGTGAGAGATACTCCTTATCCAGATAGTCAAGTCTCTCCTCTATATCAAAATTGCCATAAAGGTATATATAGCTGTTTTTTGGGTGATAATACTTTTTGTGATAAGCAAGGAAGTCCTCATAAGTTAAGTCAGTTATGTGCTCTGGCTTACCACCTGATTCATTGCTGTATTCAGTGTCAGGAAAAAGAGCCTCTGTAATATGATTAGCAAGAATATCATCAGGAGATGAGTAAACACCCTTCATCTCATTGAAGACTATTCCATTATACTTAAGATCATCCTCCCTGGATTCTAGCTCATAATGCCAGCCCTCTTGTCTGAATATTTTCTCATTCTTGTACATATTAGGATTAAAAACTGCATCCATATATACATCTATAATATTCTTGAAGTCAGTGTCATTACAGCTTGCGACAGGATAGATAGTCTTATCCGGATATGTCATGGCATTCAAAAAAGTGTTCAGCGAGCCCTTAGCTAACTCGACAAATGGATCCTTGACAGGATACTTGCTTGAACCACAGAGAGTCGAATGTTCAATTATATGCTGTGTACCTGTATCATTGAAGGCTGGAGTCCTAAACCCAATGCAAAAAACCTTGTTGTCATCATCATTGACAACTAAGGCAAGTCTAGCTCCACTCTTCTTATGTCTCAAAGCAAGTCCTATTCCATTGATATCATTTAGAACTTCCTTCTTTTCAAGTTGGTATTTATCAAGTTTAAGATTCTCAATCTTTTGCTTCAGCTTTTCAATACTCAATATAGCCCTCTTTCTGGCATTGCCATAAATCTCTTATTTTAAAAGACCGTGCTGCAAGCAACACGGTCCAGCTAGTTTGATTATAAACTTTTTTACTTACCAAAGAAACCCTTTTTCTTAGGTCTTTCTTCTCCTGTCAGAGCCTTCTCAAATTCAAGAAGAGCATCCTTCTGAGCGCCTGTAAGATGTTTTGGTATATCGACAACCAGGGTAATATAGTGATCGCCATGTACTCCCTCATTGTTTACGACAGGCATACCCTTACCGCGGAGTCTAACTCTGGTCTGTGATGGAGTACCTGGCTTTACCTCGTACTCTACTTCACCGTCAACAGTAGGAACTCTTACACTTCCTCCAAATACAGCTGTAGGATAAGAAATCACAACATCAGAGAAGATATTGTAACCATCTCTCTCAAAGCCTGCCTTAGACGAAACCATAACTGTAAGAATAACATCGCCTCTGCTGCCGCCATTTTTGCCTGGCTCGCCATAGCCTGGAATACGGATATTCTGGCCATTATCAATACCAGCAGGAATATTTACATCTATTGTCTTCTTTGTTGAAACATATCCTGTTCCATAGCAATCTGGACACTTTTCTTTGATAATCTTTCCACTACCATGACAGTCAGGACATTCAGAAACCTGCTGCATAGTACCTAAAAAGCTCTGTCTTGTGTATACTACCTGGCCCTTACCGCCGCACTTGCTACAAGTTCTTGGTGTAGTTCCAGCCTTAGCGCCACTTCCATTACATGTCTTACACACTTCTTTGAAGTTAACTGTAATCTGCTTTGAAGTTCCCTTTACGGACTCGTCAAATGTAATTCTAACGGAAGCTCTCACGTCAGAACCTCTCTGTGGTCCATTGCTGTTACGTCTTCTGCCGCCACCAAAGAGATCTCCAAAGATATCACCGCCACCAAATATGTCGCTAAAGATATCTCCCATATTATTGAAGTCAAAGCCGCCAGCTCCACCGCCGCCGCCATTTTCGAATGCAGCATGTCCAAACTGATCATACTGTTTTCTCTTAGTTTCATCACTAAGTATTGCATAGGCCTCTGAAGCCTCTTTGAACTTAGCTTCAGCTTCCTTATCTCCCGGATTCATATCTGGGTGATATTTTTTTGCAAGGGCACGATAAGCCTTCTTGATTGCAGCCTGATCAGCATTCTTGTCGACACCTAAGACTTCATAATAGTCTCTTTTATCTGCCATAATAAATCCTCTTTCTTAATTAGCAAAATGTGCCTAAAGCAAATCCTATAGTTATGGGACTTACCTTAGGCAATTAAAATCTTAAAATCTAGTCAATTATTGAACTGTCGATTAAACTTCCTTGAAGTCTCCATCAACAACATCATCACCGTAAGGGTTGCCAGAAGGGTTTGCACCCTGACTAGCATCAGGGCCTGGGTTAGGACCTGCAGCACCCTGAGCTGCTGCTCCTGCCTGATATAACTTCTCGAAAAGCTTCTGAGCTGCATCCATGAGTTTCTGCTTTCCAGCCTTTAACTGCTCTGTCTGCTCTTCACTTACATTGTTAACATCAGTCTTATCAACAAGCTCCTTGAGTGAGTTAAGCTCTGTCTCAACTGCTGCCTTATCTGCAGCATCAACCTTGTCTCCTGCCTCATCCATAGCCTTCTGAGTCTGAGTGATAATAGCTTCAGCTTCATTTCTAGCATCAACGCCTTCCTTACGCTTCTTATCCTCTGCCTCAAACTGTGCAGCTTCCTTAACAGCCTTCTCGATATCAGCATCTGACATGTTAGAACCAGAAGTGATTGTGATGTGCTGCTCCTTGCCTGTTCCAAGATCCTTAGCAGAAACATTTACGATACCATTGGCATCGATATCAAATGTAACCTCGATCTGTGGAACACCTCTCTTTGCTGGTGGGATACCATCGAGTCTGAACTGTCCAAGTGACTTATTGTCTCTTGCGAACTCTCTCTCACCCTGTACGATATGGATATCTACTGCAGTCTGGTTATCCTCAGCTGTTGAGAATACCTGACTCTTCTTTGTAGGAATTGTTGTATTACGCTCAATAAGCTTTGTAGCTACGCCACCAAGAGTCTCGATTGAAAGTGAAAGTGGAGTAACATCGAGAAGAAGAATCTCGCCTGCGCCCTCATCACCAGCAAGCTTACCACCCTGGATTGAAGCACCGATAGCTACACACTCATCTGGGTTAAGTGACTTATTTGGCTCGTGACCTGTGAGCTGCTTAACCTTATCCTGTACTGCAGGAATACGTGTAGAACCACCGACAAGAAGAACCTTTGAGAGGTCTGAAGCTGTAAGACCAGCATCTGACAAAGCTCTTGTTACAGGCTCTGCTGTCTTCTCAACAAGATCAGATGTGAGCTCGTTGAACTTTGCTCTTGTGAGTGTCATATCGAAATGCTTAGGACCCTCAGCAGTAGCTGTGATATATGGAAGGTTGATGTTAGTCTGAGTAGCACTTGAAAGCTCCTTCTTAGCCTGCTCTGCAGCAACCTTGATTCTCTGAACAGCCATTGTATCATTTGAAAGGTCTACACCTTCCTGATTCTTAAACTCTGAAATCATGTAATCCATGATCTTCTTATCGAAGTCATCACCACCGAGCTGGTTGTTACCTGCTGTTGCAAGTACTTCGATAACTCCATCACCGATTTCAATGATAGATACATCAAATGTACCACCACCGAGATCATATACCATAATCTTCTGCTCTTTTTCATTGTCAAGACCATAAGCAAGAGCTGCAGCTGTAGGCTCGTTGATAATTCTCTTTACATCAAGACCTGCAATCTTACCAGCATCCTTTGTAGCCTGTCTCTGAGCATCATTAAAGTAAGCAGGAACTGTAATAACAGCCTCTGAAACCTTCTCACCAAGATAGTTCTCAGCATCAGCCTTGAGCTTCTGTAAAATCATAGCTGAGATTTCCTGTGGAGTATACTTCTTGCCTTCGATCTCAACCTTATATTCTGAACCCATGTGTCTCTTGATTGAAGAGATTGTCTTATCAGCATTAGTAACTGCCTGACGCTTTGCAGGATCACCTACAAGTCTCTCTCCATCCTTTGTAAAAGCAACGATAGATGGTGTTGTTCTTACACCCTCTGTGTTAGTGATAACAGTAGGCTTACCACCTTCCATTACTGCTACACATGAATTAGTAGTACCTAAATCAATACCAATAATCTTTCCCATAATAATTCATCCTTTCATTTATGTTAAGAATAATCTTAAACAGCATTTTAATAACAAATATTAATAACAAATATTAATAA
>CAMUXE010000027.1 GCA_947164605.1 uncultured Lachnospiraceae bacterium
CTATTTTGGTTATTTTAACCTATCTGTATTTGGTTATTTTTGCCTGACTCTAACAAAACTAAGGCAAGCGGCGCGCCAAATCCTACTGATGCGAACAACACATCAGGCGTCACCGACTCAGAGGGAATAGACAAGCCTAGCGCTGAAAATGACCCAACTGCCCAAATGGCCTCATACAATCAAGCCCGTGAGGAGGCCAAGAACAAATTTTTAGAATTTTTGAAAAATCATGAAGGTATAGATGATGCTTATGAAAAGCAAGTCATTTACGGAAGGTATCAGGGAGTGGTTGGTCAGATGAACTACAACTTCCCGCTATTGGACAAAGAGCAGATTCCGGCCTACTTGGACCACAATGACGCAAAGCTGATAGAAGGCCGCTTGCCAGAAGAAGATGGAGAGGTGGCTCTGGACAAAAAAATCATGGTCAATCAGAAGCTAAAAATTGGCGATTACTACCTTGAAGAAATATTTGGCAAGAACTTTAAGATTGTAGGAATACTCAAGTCAGATCACATGACCTGTGTTGGAACTCCACATGGCTATGCCAATACGGGTTGGTATATCGTAATCCTTTGTGATGAGAAGACCTCCTACTTTCAAACACTGGCAGATGAGTATGGATTGACTCTGAGCGATGCTGACTATATTGATGACATGGCCAAAAATCAGAAGGTTTATGGCGAAGAGGTCAGAGATATCATTTTGAGCGTAGTTAAGATTATTTCAATGATAGTGGGCCTCTTCTTAGCATTTGCCGTGACAATTGCCTATATTTCTAAGCTTCGCAACCGCATAAATGAGTACTGCCTCTATGCCTCTATAGGTTATAGCCGCAAAAGCATATACGGTATGATGCTTCGGGAAATGCTGATTTCATTCGGCTTTGGCGGCATTATGGGACTTGTTTTCTCCATCGCAATCAGTCTGCTTTTAAAATTTACTTTGTTAGATAGCATGGGATTGATGAGCAGGGAAATTTACCCAGAGGAATTCCTGAAGATTGGCTCGCTCTTTATATTGATAATTGGCGTCCTGCAGTTGCCGGTGCTGCTTTACTTGAGAAAGATAAGGACCATCGATGAGATAGAAGATTAGCCGCATTTTAAAAAAAGGCACGCGCTATATTAGATTAGTAACCTATTTGGAGGTAGAAATATGTTTAAGGTTAAAGATATAACTATGATTTACGATATGGAATCTGATGAGAAAAGCTTTGCTCTCAAGGGATTTGACCTGGAGCTGCCGGATAAGGGCCTGATTGGGATTATAGGTCCTTCAGGATCCGGCAAATCCACCCTGATGTACTGCTTGTCCACCTTGAAGAAGCCAGTAGAGGGCAGCATTCTTTATAATGATAGAGAATTGACAGAGATTAGCTCAAAGGAGAGGGAAGTCCTCAGAAGACAGGAGTTTGGCTTTATCTTTCAGAAGCACTATCTGATTCCCTATATGGGGGCCATGGACAATGTTATGGTGGCAAGTATGAATCAGGGCTTTGAAGCAAGAGAGAAGGCAAGAACTTTCCTTAAGAATTTGGGAATCAAGGACAAGGAATTTAGGAAGAAGCCTTCCAAATTGTCAGGCGGCCAGTGCCAGAGGGTGGCGATAGCCAGGGCCATGATCAATGATCCAAAGGTAGTATTTGCCGATGAGCCGACTGCATCACTGGATCACGAGAACGCCTACAATGTTATGAATATTCTGAAGGAATACTCCAAGGATAGACTGGTCTTAGTTGTTACCCACGACCGCTCAATTCTTGATGGAGCAGACCGCATAATTGAGATGTGGGATGGAGAAATTACGGAGGCCTGACTATGAAACCATTATCAGCTATCTACTATATTAAGCAGAATAAGAGAAGGGCGATTCTTCTGATCATAATGCTTATGACCAGCACATTTTTGTACCTTGCAGGGGCTTATATATCATGTATATCCTATTTCTATGACAAGGAGATTAAGTACGGGAATCGCATTATAACTGCCTATGTCCAGTCAGATGATGAGAACTATGCGGACTTTCACGACTTTATACGCGAATGTGAAAAAGATCCCGATTTAGTGCTTTTAAGGCGCTCTCCTAAAGGACATGCCTCTTTTATGTTTAAGACCACACTTGGGCTTGAGATGACTGCGGACTCCTTCGTCTTTGAAAACAAAGATGACCTAAAGACGGCCTTTGATAACTTGGGGATAGAATGTGATTACAGCCAAATTAAGGATCACTCTATAGTTATTTCGAAAGCCTTCGCGGCCAATGTTGGCTTAAAACTAGGGGACCAGGTGGATGAAAAATATAGCAGATTTTTGAATGGAACATATACAATCGATGCTATAATATATGATAACAGTTACAATTGCTTTTATGTCGAGAATAGTGGAGCCTACGATTCGGACTCGGCATTCGTCGAGGCCAATATTATCTCCAAATCTAGGTCTGGGCAGGATTTTTGGTCTTATCTTTCAGACAAAAGAGGAGAGCGCAAGCTGGTTATAGCTAAACTAATCAGCAGTCAGGTAGATGAGCAGTTTGCACCTTTTATCCTTCTCTTTTATGGCGCAAGCCTGATTTTAGGTCTTATCCTTTCGGTTGTGGTAAATTCAGTGCTTACAGAGTTCTACCTCAAGCGCCGCTTCGAATTTGGACTTTACAGAGCTATCGGCATGTCGAGAGGCAGGCTTGTTCGCAAGGTGGCAGCTGAGATCCTTTTAATGAATCTTATAGCTGTGGTCTTGGGAGCAGGATTGATAATGCTTTTCACCTTCCTTATGAATGAGCTGATATATCTACCTAGCGGCAGATTCCTTCCGTATTGGACCTTGATAGGCCTGTTTGGTTTCTTGATGACAGACGCTATGGTTCTAATCCCAACAATCATCACAAAGGGAGTGGGAATGACCAAGGTTGATGTTACTGAATTCTAGGAAAGATGTGGCCTTTGATTCAAAATAGAAGCAAAATTGAATGGCGGTCAGCCTCAAAAAAAGCAAAATTAAATGGCGGTCAGCCTAATCAGGGAAAAAATAATTTCTTATTCTGAAAACAGGAGTGCTTCCTACATGATTGGTGTCATTATTGACAATTTAATAATTCTTATGGCAGGCATATCTTCCATGGCTTTTTCAAACCATGTGAATATATGCCTTGCGGCGTCTGGTCTCTTAATGCTGCTGGTAAGCTATGAGTATGTAAGTCAGGATGAAGACGGCCAGGGCGAGCAGGGAATAAGATATAAAGAAATAAGCTCACAGAGTATAAGCCCTAATTATAAGAAAATAAGATTTAATCTTGCAAGCTTTCTGACCTCGTGCAAAGTATTGCTCATATTGCTTATCTCTGCCTTGAGCGGCAACATATTGGGTCTTCTGTGCCTGGTGTGCTTAGACAGGATTAGGAAAAGACTTCAAGTCTTTTTATTCATCCTTTTTTTCACAATCTATGACTATATGCAGCTCTTGGCTAGCGCTGCAATTAAGGCCGCCTCAACCAGTAGCACAGCAATAAACAGCGCTTCAATAAATAGCGTTTCAATAAACAGCATTTCAATAAACAGCGCCTCACTTAAGGCCGCCTCAATCTGGGATCAGATCTGGAATCCTGAGGCCTTTAGTTCTATCTTTACAAGCCAGCACCTTGCTTGGTCCATTGTGAGGCTTCTGTTTCTGGGCTTATGCCTGCAAGGCTTGTTTCTAGTCAAGTATTATGGGAAGAGAAAGAGAATGAATCGGCTGGAGACCCAGCACAAACTCACTATGGCGGCGGTTCGCGAGTGGCATGAGAAGAAGTTGAATCAGGAGTTGACCAAACAGGCCTATCTCAATGAGCAGCAGGCACGTATGCTTGAAAGGGAGAATATAAGCCGCAATATTCATAACTCTGTGGGGCATTCAATCACGGCAGCAGTCATGACTTTGGATGCAGCAGATATGCTATTTGAGAAGAAACCAGAGGAATCTCACAAGCGCATGCTGGATGCTAAGGCTCGAATCCAGGGCAGTCTCGAAGCAATTCGAAGTGCAGTGCGAGTCCTTGACCAGGTTGATGCCAAGGTCAGTTTTACAGACCTGCGCAAATTCTTGGACGACATTGTCGAAAATTTTGTCATGGATACTGAACTAAAGGTTGAGAAATTCTATGATTTCTACTCTGATATGGCAGAGCTTGATAAGTCTCATGTAGAGTTCCTGACGGGAGTCTTGGAGGAAGCATTGACCAATGGACTTAAACATGGCCATGCCACGGCTTACATGCTGACTGTCACGGCGGATTCTGGACATGTGAAAATGATGGTCAAGGACAACGGCCATGGTATTTTTAATGAGGAAAATTCTAAACAACTGATAGATAAAGGCTTTGGCTTAAAGAAGATTCAGTCCTATGTCAAGAGAGTAGGCGGAAAGTGCACATTTGCCGAGGAGGATGGCTTTAGGACAGAGATTATGCTACCTTTGGAACAGACAAGGGAAGAAAACTAGATGTGAGGGAAGATATGGCGAGAGTTTTATTGGTGGATGACGAGGAGATGCTGCTTGACAGCCTCGAGATTATCCTGACCTTAAATGATTACGAGATTGCGGGCAAGGCCCATGATGGGGTGGAAGCCCTCGAAATCCTTCAAAAGGAAGAGTGTGACATAGGGCTCGTGGATTTGAACATGACCGGCATGGGCGGAATTGAGCTTATTGGAAAGATGAAGAAGGCCTATCCAAAGGTCAAGATTCTGGTTCTGACGACATTTTACGATGATAAGAATATAACTTCGGCCATCATGAATGGGGCAGATGGTTATCTGCTCAAGGATAGTGGCCGCGAGGCGATTCTTGGCGCAATTCGTCAAATGCTTGGTGGAGTCAGCGTTCTGGATCCGAGGGTAATGCAAAGGCTGACCGGCCTTATGAATGTGAGCTCTAGAAATTCTATTGCTGACGACTTTACTGAGAGGGAGAAGGAAATAGCCAGTCTTATGGTTGAGGGTTTGACCAATAAACAGATTGCGGACAAACTCTACATTTCAGAGGGGACTGTCAAGAACTATATCTCGTCAATATATGAAAAGACTGATATTCACGACAGAGTCAAACTTGTGATTGAACTGCAGAAGTAGCACTCACAGACTCACGGATTGTGAACAGTCTGAATTAGAAAGCCTCATGTAATCAAAGATGGTGACAGGCAGGCCAAAAGAAGGTAGACATGAAAAAAGATAATATCAAGAAGGACTTGGCAAAATTACTTGCTTCTTATAAGAATGTAAGTAGGATTCTTCTTTTAGGACTATTTGCCCTGGCCCTCTTCTTTGCAGGATGCAAAGGAAAAGAGATATTCAGAGTTTTCTACAATGAGAAGCAAAGTGTGGATTACGAGAAAGATGCAGAGAATTGCTATTTCAAGGCTGGTATCTATACCCAGTCCAATCTTGAGAAAGGCGACAGCTTTGATGCCTATGCAAGATAGCAGGTAGAAATCTGGCTGTATTGCATGCCATCGCCTTTGAATTTTAAAAAATAGCCTTTCTTATAAGATAAGAAAGGCTAAAAGGAATTATTAATATAAATACTATTCAGTGATGGTGTATGTTCTGGTCTCACCGTCTGCCTCACAAGACTCTGTAACTTCATAAGTTGTCTTTGTGACTGTTGTGATGCCGTGATTATCTCCATCTCCTACAGAATCACTTATATGTTCAGAAGCAGCTGCACTTGATGAGAAGGTCTGTCCGCAAGCACATGAATAAATTGTTGTGCTTGATAACTTTGTACGGCTTACTTCTACAAATTCGTGAACATGAGGATCCGATTTTTTACCATCGCTATCTTTGCCTGAAGTTGAATCGTCATTATTGTCAGAAGCACCTGATGAATTGTCATTATCAGAGCTTCCACTCTTCGAATCATCGTCACTTGAAGAGCTTCCACTCTTCGAATCATCGTCACTTGAAGAGCTTTCATCACTAGAATCAGAGCTTTTCTTTGTGTTGTCATCCGAGCTTGTATCATTTGCCTTAGTTGTAGAATCTGTCGCATCTGCAACCAGGTTGGAATCTGTTGATTTATTAGTGTTACTGCTTGAGTTTGCTTTTGTAGTCTCTTGGACAGTAGTTTGGTCATCCACCTTAACCAGTTTATTGTCCTTTTGCACAGTGATAGCGTTGGTCTCTGCTTCTGTCTCGTCTGCTTTCTTTGTGCTTGAGCTCTGAGCAAGCTTACTTGTTTGTAACTTGTTGCTGTCTCCCTCATAACGCGTTACATTCTTTTGTGATGCAAAGGCAAGACCGAGAATGAGAACTATTGCGCCTAAAATACAGGCTATGATAGTAATAATCTGTTCAGCCTTCCAATCCATGTTAAACCTCTTCATTTTGTCTCCTATAAATATGCTTGTTACCACCAACTAAGATATTATAATCATTTGTCATAATTCCTGCAAGTAATTTGTTGTAAAGCATTATAAATATGCTATAATACCATTGATTTTTTTTATAAAGTAGGAGGACAAAATGACATTCAGTTCAATGACATTTTTGTGGATTTTTCTTCCAAGTTTGCTTTTTATATATAATATAGTAAATAAAAAATGGAAAAATCTAGTTCTTACAATATTTAGCTTGATTTTTTATGCTTGGGGAGAACCGGTATATATCCTGCTATTACTTGCATCTATTCTGGTCAATTACGCATTTGGCATAATTATGGACCAGTTGAAAAATGACCTTGCAAGAAAGTTAACGCTGACAATATGTATAATTATTGATTTAGGCGTGCTCATATTTTTTAAATACATCAATTTCATCATAGACAACATCAATGCCATAGCAGGACATGAGGCTATAAAATTTGCCCAGATAGCACTTCCTATAGGTATATCTTTCTTTACCTTCCAGATTATGTCATATGTTATCGATCTTTACAGGGGGACTATCAAGGCGCAGTATAGTCTTTTAAACCTGACCCTTTACATATCGCTTTTTCCACAGATGATTGCTGGACCTATAGTCAAGTATAAGGATGTCGAAAAGGAACTCAGACTCAGGAAGGTGACAGCCAACAAATTTGCCAATGGAGTAAAATTTTTCATTATAGGTCTTGCTAAAAAGGTCATGATTGCTAATTCAGCGGCTAAGATAGCTGATTACTGCTACGGCCTCAATATCAACGAAATTGGAACAGGCCTTGTATGGATTGGCGCAGTAGCTTACATGATTCAGATTTACTTTGACTTTTCGGGCTACAGCGACATGGCGATTGGCCTGGGTAAAATGTTTGGCTTCAAATTTATGAAGAACTTTGATGATCCCTATATGGCGACTTCAATCTCCGATTTCTGGAAGAGATGGCATATTTCGCTCACCAGCTGGTTTAGAGAGTATCTCTATATTCCTCTTGGCGGAAATAGAAAAGGCAGCATTCGCACCTATATCAACATATTTATAGTATTTTTGGTGACTGGAATCTGGCATGGCGCTGCCTGGACTTTCATTGTATGGGGCGTTTTTAACGGAATCATCATGATTATAGAAAGAATTGGCCTGAAAAAATGGCTTGATGCCTGTCCAATCAGGATTTTATGCCGCATCTACACTTGTTTTATTGTACTCTTATCTTGGGTTATGTTTAGGACAGACACTATTGCCAAGGCCTTTCAGTACTATTCAATAATGTTTATACCTAGGGCAAATGGCCTGCGAATCTATGACTTGTCAGAAATCTTAAACAGACAGAACGTGAGCATGCTGGCCCTGGGCTTTATCTTTGCCTTTATCGTGCCATATATTAAGAATGTAAGCCTTAAGCCACAGATTAAAACTTTCTACAAGACTATAGTAGAGCCTTTTATTTTGTGCCTCGTCTACATCGCTTGCATTATGCTCCTCGTGGCAAATACTTATAATCCTTTCATTTATTTTCGTTTCTAGGGGGTATTTATGCAGGATTACAGAGAATACAAAAGGAAGAATATGCAGAATACCGGGACTAGCGGCAAGGCAAGGACTCGAAAAAAAGCCAAGAAAGCTAAACTTTCTTCATATGTATTGACCTACCTTTTCATCATGTTGACTTTTGGGGCTCCAATAGTCAGCTATGTGACGGGCGTCGACAAGGATGCTAAGAACACGGAAAATAGGACGAAAGCAACATTTGACGCTGTGGAAGCTGCAAAGTACGTTGATGTGGCGGAAAAATTTGACGAATACTACAATGACAACCTGCCTTTGAGATCTACCATTATTAATACCTGGTCTGGTCTCAAGTTCAGCATATTTGGTGAGATTAAGACCAACAATGTCATTTCCGGCAAGGCTGATGGCTCCAAGGCTAAAACTTGGCTTTTCTATGAGGCTGATTCTGACCACAACCCTGTAAGGACAGCGACAGGCATTGACCAGTATCCTGACACCATCAAGCAGGCCCTGGACATTGGAATCGAGACCAATACCAAGAATGCCAAGCTCAACAATGTCAAGCTTTACTACATGTTCGCCCCTAACAAGGAGAATATTTATAAGGATAAGCTCCCATCCAGCATTTTGATCAAGGACAGGGAGTCTGGCCTGGACAAATATATCAAGTCTAGCAAATACGAGAACCTTCTCTATGCGAAGGATGTTCTTGAGGGACACCTCGCGGAAAATATTTACTTTAGGCAGGACACTCACTGGAATGATTACGGTGCCTATCTGGCCTTCACTCAGCTTATGAGTAAGATTGAACCTTCATATGACACTTCAGCATATAGCGTGGAAGTTAAGGAAAAGAACGCAGATAACAGGGACTTAGCCCAAATGTGCGGCATTGTGGGCGGATTTAAGGATGACATTCCAATCGTTCACTACAGAGATCAAGATTCTTTCAGCATTATGAATGATGCAGACAAGAAATATATTGTGAGTGAAAATCCGGATGCCCCAATCAATCAGACTCTTCTTATTATAGGCGATTCCTACCGCGAATACATGAGAGACTACTTTAGAAAGACCTACACCAGGGTAATCGATATCCACAGGGGCAATTACAAACCAAGCTATTTTGCTGACATCAAGGCCAATGTTGTGATTATTGAAAGCGTTGAAAGATATGCCAGTGAAACCAGTGAGATAAGAGTTTTTGAGAATAATTAGGAAAAGTGACAGAAGAGCCTTTTATTATTGGAATCAAGGTTTGATTTAACTATAAATATAAGTTAAAGCCTAAGTAGGAGTTGTAATAGAAGTTAATGTAATAGTGCAGGTCAAAGCAGAAGTTAAAGACTATGTAAGATTTGAATAAGAGTTACAATAAGAGTTATGTTTAAGCTAAAATAGCTATGTGCAAATGCACATAGCTATTTTTTTTATCTTTCATTAAGCGTGCTAATTACAAGATGTGGATGTGAAAATCGCTTAAAACCCCATCATCTAGGCTTTTAAAATCTTTTTTGCAAAAAAACAAAAAAAGTTG
>CAMUXE010000028.1 GCA_947164605.1 uncultured Lachnospiraceae bacterium
CTATATCTGTCTTCTTGATATTTACTACTGTCTCGATTGCCTGATCCTCTACAAGGATTATGCCATCTTTCACCACTGATGTTGTTGTAGTCTTGCTTGCGTCTACCTTTCCATCGTTTCCGATTGTGAATATAGTGTCGCTTGTAAGATTGTAGCCCTTTGGTGCTACTGTCTCTCGAAGAGTGTATGTCTCTCCAACTGAAAGCTTACCACTAATCTCGTGAGCTTGGCTTGTTGAATCCCACTCTTCTACTACTTTTCCATCCTTATCAAGTACCTGGATATGTGCTCCTGCAAGCTCATTGCCGTTTGCTATATCTGTCTTCTTGATATTTACTACTGTCTCGATTGCCTGATCCTCTACAAGGATTATGCCATCTTTTACTTTAGATGTTGTTGTAGTCTTGCTTGCGTCTACCTTTCCATCGTCTCCGATTGTGAATCTAGTATCGCTTGTAAGATTGTAGCCCTTTGGTGCTACTGTCTCGCGAAGAGTATATGTTGAGCCGATTTCAAGCTTGCCCTTGATTTCATGAGCTGTGCTTGTTGAATCCCACTCTTCTACTACTTTTCCATCCTTATCAAGTACCTGGATATGTGCTCCTGCAAGCTCATTGCCGTTTGCTATATCTGTCTTCTTGATATTTACTACTGTCTCGATTGCCTGATCCTCTACAAGAATTATGCCATCTTTCACCACTGATGTTGTTGTAGTCTTGCTTGCGTCTACCTTTCCATCGTCTCCGATTGTGAATGTAGTATCGCTTGTAAGATTGTAACCCTTTGGTGCTACTGTCTCACGAAGAGTATATGTTGAACCGATTTCAAGCTTGCCCTTGATTTCATGAGCTGTGCTTGTTGAATCCCACTCTTCTACTACTTTTCCATCCTTATCAAGTACCTGGATATGTGCTCCTGCAAGCTCATTGCCGTTTGCTATATCTGTCTTCTTGATATTTACTACTGTCTCGATTGCCTGATCCTCTACAAGGATTATGCCATCTTTTACTTTAGATGTTGTTGTAGTCTTGCTTGCGTCTACCTTTCCATCATCACCGATTGTGAATCTAGTGTCACTCGTAAGATTGTAGCCCTTTGGTGCTACTGTCTCGCGAAGAGTGTATGTCTCTCCAACTGAAAGCTTACCACTAATCTCGTGAGCTTGGCTTGTTGAATCCCACTCTTCTACTACTTTTCCATCCTTATCAAGTACCTGGATATGTGCTCCTGCAAGCTCATTGCCGTTTGCAATATCTGTCTTCTTGATATTTACCTGAGTTTCACTATCTTCAACAATAACTACTCCATCAGTAACTTTAGATGTTGTCTTTGAAAGATCACCTGTTACGACCTTACCGTCATCACCTATTGTAAACTTAGTATCTGATGTAAGTGCAAAGCCAAGTGGTGACTTGCTCTCTCTAAGTGTATATACCTGACCTACTGAAAGCTTTCCGACAATCTTGTGAGTTTCTGTTGTAGAATCCCACTCTTCTACTATATTGCCATCAGCATCAAGCACCTGTAAGTGTGCCCCCGCTAATGCTTTACCTGTCTTAAGGCTAGTCTTTGTGATATTTACGCTTGTCTCATCGTTAGTAGCAAGAAGTGTCTTGTCTGCAGCAACCATAAGATTTGTCTTATCTGTATTATCAGTCACAAGATTTCCATCCTCATCAATTGTGAAGATTTTGTCTGAACCGATCAAATATCCATTAGGAGCCTTAGTCTCGTGAAGTGTGTATGTCGCATTGTTAGGAAGACCTACAATCTCGTATCTCACACTTGTTGAATCCCACTCAAGGTTCTTGCCAGCAAGCTGAACAATCTTTCCCTCGCTATCAAGAATCTGGAAATGCGCTCCCTCAAGTGCCTTTGTTCCTGTGCTATCAGTCTTCATAATTGCAATCTTGCTCTGCTCACCAACATAATTGTTGCTGATTGCAAGGCAATCATCTGGCATAAGAATTCCCTGAGCTGCATCCCTTGAATTCTTGCTGATTGTAAATTCTACTGGCTCACCAAGCTGATATCCTGTGTTTGTACTAGTCTCAACAAGTCTAAATCTTGTACCCTCCCAGAGAGTCCAACCAAACTGCTGCATATCACCAGATACTACAGCCTTACCTTCTGCATCAGTTACAAACTTATTATGCTTACTGAGTGAAGCCCAATTACCATCTGAATCCTTATACTGAAGTTCAAACTCAACATCCTTAAGACGTGTGTTAACATCGCCTGTCTTATACTTAACAATAGTTATAGATACAACTGAGGCAGAACCACCACCTGTTGCTGAAAGGGTATATTTGCCGGATTCTGTCTTCTTATAACCGGCAATTTCAGCTGAGTTTGAAATTTCAACATCACCTATACCAGTTATCTTTGTTGTGTATGTAATAATTGCATGTGTCTGATCAGGTATTGTGAACTTGATTGTGTTTCCTGTCATGTCAAATGTTGCATCAGGAATCACTGAACCGTCTGCAGCATTCACTATCTTTACAGTATCGTAATCAAGAGTCTGATTTGAAGACATCTGGTCAGTCACATCGATAATGCCTGTGTCTGAGAGCTGAAGAGCTGAAGGATTGGCCTCAATCTTCCAAGAAGCGTTGTGGTTAGTACCACTTGGTTCACTTGTAATGCCCTTTCTAACCTTCTCGTACTCATATGTTCCTGTTGCAGTGCTCTCAACATTAAAGAAATTAACCTTATTATCAAGGCTGATAGTACCGTTCTTAACTAGCTTGTTAAGATCAGAGCCGCTCTTTAACTTAAGTCCATATACAAGAATATACTCCTCAGAAATTTTGCCACTTGTGAATGGCACATACTCTGAATTTGACACGCCATCAGCGGCATATACAGGGACCGAAATTGTGAAGCCTGTAGCTGTTGCTGTTGGCTCTATCTTTGTAGTTGCCTTATCACCATGCCACCACTGTGTTCCGCCATAAATATAGCCGCAATCCACGCCCTGTGTGCCATATGTGTATGATCCATCTGCATAGTACTCAAAATTCTCAGTGTCAAATGTGTCTGTCAACTTAAGCTGAGTTGCTGAAAGCTGAGACAACTTAACAGAGAACATAAATACTGGACTTTCCACACCATTCTCAGTAACCATCTTTACGCCCTGGAATGCTTTCTCAACACTTCTCTGCTTGATATAAGCTGTAGACTGAGCGTCGATTGTAAGGCCAGGTCCGTATGTGAGTGTAGCCTTATTTGTATGGCCATCTGTGTACTGGTTATTGAAATTATTCTTAGTTCTAATCTTGATAGTTACGTCTCTCTCTTCAGAGCCTCCTACCAACTTGTCAAATTTAATCTTAACATTGGCCGGATCAGAGCTATCAATAACTGCTGCAGAATCGCCATCTACAAGACCGCTAACCTGAACCGCCTTGCCAAGTGATTTATCTGAAACTGCCTCATCAATTCTGTCATCAGCGTCAAGGATATCTCCCTGGCTGCTATCTGGAAGATCAAGTACTGAAACATTTTCAAGTCCCTTAACTGGAACTGTAACCTTTACTTCCCAATCAATATACTCTGGACTTGCCCATGTATAGGACTTAGCAAATTTTGGAGTAGTTCCCTCAACTGTACCAATAGTTGCAGAGCCAAATCCAGTAACTCTACCTACAGTTGCCTTATTCTCTACCTTAGTAGCTGTTGACTGAGAGCTCATATCTACAAGAGTCTTGTATGTAAGTTCATATATATAAGGAACTGTGTCTGTCTGAGGAACCTGATATGAAAATCTCTTTGTATACTCTTTATATACGTTGAGAGACTGCCATGTAAGCATTTCTTCCGACACTACATTGCCGTCAAGATCCTTCTTAACAAGCTTTACACCATCTCCAGCGTATGAATTGATAGCGCTGTTTGTTGTGAGCTCATCAACAATTTCCTTACCGCCAAGTGGGATTTCAGCCTTATTCTCATTAATCTTAATTGTATAAGAAATTTCAGCCTTTCCAGTGCTTGTATTTGTGGCAGATGCCTGCGCATTCTTGTCAACGCTTGGAACTACCTTATTAACATCTACCCAGTTATATGTGCTCTTTTCTACTGACTGATCAGAAGAAGCTGTAACTGTGTTCTGATTGTTGCCATTGCTAGCACCATTGTAGAAAGCATTTGTCTTATCAATCTGCTCATAATATGTAATTACTGCCTTCTGGCCATCTGTCATAGAAGGAATCTTTACGCTAAACTGGCTGCTACCGTTATAAGCTGTAATATCAGCCTGAATATCATTGCCCGCAGCATCTTTAACTGTGATCTTATCAACGTTTGTGAGACTTAAAAGATTTCCTGCAAGGTCGTTAATTACAACATTGTCATTGTTACCAGATGAAGTAACTGTGACTGTGTATGTAACTTTTCCATCAATAGCTACAGCATTAGTCTTTGCAACTGTAAGTCCTGAACTTGTATCAATCTCAATATCAGTTGTAACGCCTGCTCCGCCCCAGTTGATTCTCTTAACATCATTTTCAAAAACGCCCTTAAAGTTAAGGCTCAAATCAGCATTGTTAGCAGCAGCGAACTTTGAATAGTTTTCTGTATCACTAGTGTCAAACTTGAATGTGAGAACATTATTGGTAACAGAATATGTGCCCTTTAAGGTGTATGGTTCATTGTTACTTGTCTTTCCCTCGATTACAGCCTCCTGCTCTCCAAGATCTTTGGCATTGAAGTCCTCGGGAAATTCGTATGTCATAACATCAGAGAACTGCTTACCACCCATGGTAGCTTCCTCGTCAAATGTAAGATTAACGGTACACTCCTTGCCCTGCTTAATCACGTATGCTCCCGTTGATGGATTCTTGCTTATTCCATCGCCAAGATCAATACTTGCTGCAGTTGTAAAATCTTTCAAGTTGCTTGATTCAGCAGCTTGAATTCCTTCGGTTGGATAGTATCCGATAAATCCTGAAACCAAAAGAATCACAACGCAAACAATTGAAATTACTCGTCTGATTGCCTTCTTCATTAAAAGATTCCTCCTAAATAATCTGAGCATTTGTTTATTATCTACTGAAAACTTTATAATCAAATGCTTATTTAGTCAATTAAAATTGTGAATAAAATATGTACAAATTCACTTCTAATTTCAACAATTTTTTGATAATTTTGAACAAAAGTGCGCTATTTAGGCATATAATAGCCATAGCAATTTTTGAGTCTCAGACCATTTCGCTTAATAATTCATTCATATTTAGTTCTTATTTTATTAAATGTATATAAGATGATTTTTTATGTAATCCAAAGAGCCAAACGAGCATTCTTTTGAATTTTCTAATCTCACTGCTAAGCGCTATTAATTCTTGGATAAAAAAACGCTGATAGTTAAAAAACTATCAGCGTCTATTTATTATTTCGAATAAGTTATTTTCTTATTTTATAGGCCTTCATTAAATGCTTAGCAAGTACTGAAGTTGTCACACTTCCCACACCGCCTGGAACAGGTGTTATAATAGAAGCCTTATCAGCTACCTTATCGTAATCCACATCACCACAGAGGTTTCCGCTTTCGTCGACATTGATACCGACGTCCATAACTATAGCCCCGTCGCTAACATAAGAATCATCAATCATCTTAGCTCTTCCTGCTGCAGCGACAAGTATCTCAGCCTGCTTACACTCTGCCTTCATATCTGCTGTCTTTGTGTGACATATTGTAACGGTAGCATTGTTCTTCATAAGCAACATGCTTACTGGCTTACCTATTACAAGACTCCTTCCGACAACAACTGCTTTCTTTCCCTTCATATCAACCTTGGCATATTTAAGCATCTCGATAACCGCCTCAGCTGTACAGGGTGCATGTCCAGTCTCATCTCCAGCATATACCTTGGCCATATTAGCTGAACAAATACCATCAAGATCCTTGACTGGGTTGATTCTAGCAACAAGAGCTGCCTCATCAAGCGTCTTTGGAAGTGGTCTCAAAAGCAGAATTCCATCAATTTCAGGATTTTCATTGATTTTATCAAATTCCTTCTGGAAGTCATCATTGCTAATATCTGCGCTATATGTATAGCATGTGCAGTCAAAACCAATCTTATCCATCTTCTTTGTAGCACCGCGCTCATATGACATATCGTCAGGGCGCTCACCTACCCTTATTATAGCAAGATGAGGGGTCCTAGCACTTGCATCAGCGGCCTTAATAGCCTCGAGCTCAGCAATAAGTTCCTCGTTAATAGCATTTGCCACGTTTATTCCTCTAAGTTCCATAAAACCTCCATTTTCAACTAGCCTGCTTTTCCAAAACAGCTCTAAATTTTAATTGACTGCTCACCTTCTTGCAACTCAAGGCTCGAGCGCTTCCTATCTCGAGTTTCAAGGCTTGAGCGCTTCATAATTTCATGACTCAAGGCTTGAGCACTTTCTATCTTAACTGGTCGCAAACTCTCTCATAGATATCATCTGCAAGCTTGTTGCCCTCAGCAAGCATTTTATCTGCCTCAAAATTGAACTCATCAGCCATATTTCTATCCTTCATAGCCTTTGTGTTGATAAATACATTAAGTGAAGCTCCATTAAGGCCAGCCTTGGCCATCTGAATACCTACGCCAACATCTGAGATTGCCATCTTGCTACCTATAAATGAAAGTCTCTCAAGCACCTTCATAGACTCAAGTGTAGTCTCCATAAGTCCCAAAGGTGTCTTTGTAGCATCGCAAAGGACCTTACCCATCACCTCATCCTTAGCCTTTTTCTCCTCATCAGTATCAGCCTTCATGCCGTAAGCCTTTGACAATGGCTCAAATGCTTCAGCGTCCTTCTTTATATATGATGCAAGCTCATCTGTGATTGAATCGACGCCAGCTAAAATCTGATCTATCTCTTCCTGATATTCAGCATACTTTTTCTTGCCAGTTGTGAGATTGGCAACCATTGAGCCCAAAGCCATACCAAGTGCTGCTGCGTACGCACTTGCACCGCCGCCACCAGGTACCGCATTCTTGCTTGAAAGCTCAACTAAAAAGTTCTTCATACTTCCTTCTAAAAACTCAGACATATGATCCTCCATCATTAAAATACTTATTTTCATAGGTCAACGCTCAGCAATAGCGCGCCTTGTAAAATTATAATTCATACTAGACTTTATGTAAATATAATTGAGTATGATTATTTATTTTATTGTGCTATAATGCATGCGTTAAAAAAACTTAAGGAGAATGTATGGGGAATAATCAAACTAAACCAAACCGCAGGAAGCAACTTGCAGCAAAAAAACGTGCCAGAAAACGTCAGCGTCAAATGATTATAGCAATCGTCTCGATTGTCTGTATCGCACTTATCGGAGTTTTCTTTATCAATGCTTTTAAAAAGAAGCATCAAAGTTCATCTTCAAACAGTGCTAATGCCTCATCTGTTGCACAGACTGAGCCTACAACTAAGGCAAAAGATCCTGATGTAACCATCGATGTTATGATGATTGGTGATATGCTTATGCACGAAACCGTCATTAAGAACGGTCTTCAGGCAGATGGCTCATATAATTTTGACAATCTTTTCGAAAACATTAGCTCCGATATCCAGTCAAGTGATATTAGAATTGTAAATCAGGAGACAATCCTTGGTGGTACTGAGCTTGGAACTTCTGGATATCCAGCATTTAACAGTCCTCAGGAATTAGGTGATGCCGAGGCTAAGGCTGGCTTCAACGTTGTCTGCCATGCCACAAACCACGCTATTGACCGAGCTTACAGAGCTGTTGACAACACTATTCAGTTCTGGAGAGAGAAACATCCAGAAATGGCTGTTTTAGGTATTCACGACAGCGAAGAGGATGCTCAAAACATCTATGTTTATGAGAAGCAGGGCTTTAAGGTTGCTATTCTCAACTACACATACGGAACTAACGGCATTCCTGTTCCATCAAGCGCACCTTACTGTGTTGACCTTATGGATGATGAACACGAAGCTAAGGTGAGAAGCGACATTCAAAAAGCTCACACATTGGCCGATATGGTTATCGTTTGTCCTCACTGGGGCACTGAATATGTCTACCGTCCAACTGACTTCCAGAAGTACTGGACTGATCTCTTCCTTGAAGAAGGCGTCGATGTCGTAATCGGCACACATCCACATGTTCTTGAATCTATGGACGATTTAGTTAGCGAAGACGGCCACAGAATGCTTGTTTACTACTCTCTCGGCAACTTCGTTTCTGACCAGGACGAAATCCCAAGAATGTTAGGTGGGATGGCTAAAGTAAGGCTCAAAAAGAGCGATGGCAAGACTTCAATCGAGAGTTACTCTATCGAGCCAGTTGTAACCCACAAGCGTTATGAGACCGGAGCTATGACCACTTACAAGTTAAGTGATTACAATGACACTCTGGCAAGTCAGAACAAGATCCATGCCGCAGGCAGCTCTTGCTACACAGCCCAGTTTAAATGGTGTCTCTGTGGTGCAGACCAAATCGGCGTTTCAACCCACGGTGCCAACAACTTCAGCGTAGACTACTGCCAGAAGCTAAGCAAGTACATCCTTGGCGACTACTATAACTATTAAGTAGAGCTGATAAGTACAACTATTAATCCAAACTTTTTATCGCAGCTTTTTATCGCAGCTGTAATCGCAGCTGAATAAGTTGATTTTTCGCCCCTCTAAGGAGACCTAATATATTGGGACTACTTAGGGGGGCGATTTTTTCTCTTTTCTATGTTCTGAATTCTTATAGGGGAGATATTTTGCCTAACTTGCTCTTTTTCCGCCCCTAAAACTCACTCCTCTCCTTGATGTCGGGAGATATTTTCTCCCTTTCTCACTTTTCCGCCCCCCTAACTCGCTCTTCACCTTAATACTGGGAGATATTTTCTCCCTTTCTCACTTTCTCGCCCCCCTAACTCGCTCTTCACCTTAATACTGGGAGATATTTTCTCCCTTTCTCACTTTCTCGCCCCCTAATTCTGTGTAGCAGCTTCTTATAGGGGAGATATTTTGCCTAACTTGCCTTTTTCCGCCCCTAAAACTCACTCCACCTCTTAATACTGGGAGAAATTTTCTCCCTTTCTCACTTTCTCGCCCCCTAATTCTGTGTAGCAGCTTCTTATAGGGGAGATATTTTGCCTAACTTGCCTTTTTCCGCCCCTAAAACTCACTCCACCTCTTAATACTGGGAGATATTTTCTCCCTTTCTCACTTTCTCGCCCCCTAATTCTGT
>CAMUXE010000029.1 GCA_947164605.1 uncultured Lachnospiraceae bacterium
AGGGGGCGGGAAAGTGAGAAAGGAAGAAAATATCTCCCAGATATAGGCTAGTAGGCAAGTTATAAGGGGCGAGAAAGTGAAAAAGGAAGAAAATATCTCCCAGTTAATATCTCCCAGTTATAGGGCGGTAGCAAGTTCTAGGCTAGTAGGCAGTCTAGAAGGTGAGAAAGTAACAAATAAAGCCTGGAGCGGGGCTCCAGGCTTTATTGCGATTATACTATTATTATTTTAATTCGAATTTAGTTGAATTTAGTTGAATTTAGTCGAATTTAGATGAAATTAGTTAAATAGGCTAATTTCTTCTTTTGGATCAATCCTTGAAAAGAGAAGTTGAGAGGTATCTATCACCTGAATCTGGGAGGAGAGCAACGATTGTCTTACCCTTGAACTCTGGGCGCTTTGCTACAATCTGAGCTGCCTTGAGTGCTGCACCTGAAGAAATACCAACAAGGATACCTTCTGTGATACCGAATGCCTTGCCCTCAGCAAATGCATCGTCATTGTCAATTGTGATTACTTCATCGTAAACTTCTGTATCAAGAATTTCTGGAACGAAACCAGCGCCGATACCCTGAATCTTGTGAGGACCAGCCTCGCCCTTAGAAAGAATTGGGCTTGATGTAGGCTCAACAGCGATGATCTTAACATCAGGATTCTGTGACTTTAAGTACTTACCAACACCAGTAATTGTACCACCTGTACCAACACCAGCGATGAATACATCAACCTTTCCTTCTGTCTGATCCCAGATTTCTGGACCAGTTGTCTGGAAATGGATTTCTGGGTTAGATGGGTTTGTGAACTGACCAAGGATGATAGAACCCTCAATCTGGCTGTTAAGCTCTTCAGCTTTAGCGATAGCACCCTTCATACCCTTAGCGCCCTCTGTGAGAACGATTTCAGCACCATAAGCATGGAGAAGAGTTCTTCTCTCAACACTCATAGTTTCTGGAAGTGTAAGAATAGCCTTGTAACCCTTAGCTGCTGCAACTGCTGCGAGGCCGATACCTGTGTTACCACTTGTTGGCTCGATGATTGTTGCGCCTGGCTTTAAAAGCCCCTTCTTTTCAGCATCCTCAATCATGTTAAGAGCTACACGGTCCTTAACAGAACCAGCTGGGTTTAAGTACTCAAGCTTAGCTAAGATAGTTGCGTCTGTTGCATCAACAGATGCTGCATAACGATCAGCCTTGAGAAGTGGTGTGTTTCCGATGAGTTCAAGTGAATTGTTTACGATTTTGCTCATAAATCTTCCTCCTAAAATAAATAAATAAATTTTATCTCTTTTAACTGGCAAACCTAGTAAATAATGGGTGTCAGATGAAAGTTATAATTTAATTCATAGTATTCAAATGTGAATAGCTATGATTCGATTATAGTTACTTTTAAAAACTATGTCAAGTATTTTTTAATACTGATAGTTTATCTTGGAAAATGCAGAATTTGACTAGCTTTTTGAGGGATTTAAACTTGATTTTTGTTGACACAAAGAACTTGAAAAAATATAATTTATTCTAGAAAGGAATGTAAAAATGATAGAAAATAATAAGTTGTTAAAGTTTATTTTTATGGCCATGATGGTGGCAATTGGAGTAGTTATTTCACCTATTTTGAGGGTTGAGGGTATGTGTCCTATGGCTCATTTGATTAATATCACATGTGCCGTAATGCTTGGACCATACTATGCATTTGCCTGTGCTTTGATAATAGGAATTATCAGGATGATAGTGATGGGAATACCGCCATTGGCTATAACTGGAGCTGTATTTGGCGCATTTTTATCTGGCATGCTCTATCGCTTATCAAGAGGAAAGCTTATCTTTGCCTTTCTTGGTGAGGTTGTAGGTACAGGAATTATAGGTGCTATTGTTTCATACCCAGTTATGACCTTTATATGGGGAAAGAACAATCTCACATGGTTCTTCTATGTGCCTTCATTTATCGCTGGTACTTTGATTGGCGGAAGTATAGCCTTTATTTTGCTTAAGCAGCTGCAGAAAAGCAATATGCTTAGAAGATTCCAGCAGGCACTTGGTTCGAATACATATGATTCCAAGGACTATATTGTAAATGATGCCATAGGTATAGCATGTATTGGCATTTTGGGCTATTTGATAAGTTTGATTTTGGTTAAGTACCTTGTAAATAATCCAAGTACTTTCATTATAAACTTGAAGTATATGGTCTTTGGAGCATTTGTGCTGATGGCGCTTATATATTACTTTATTAAGAGCTATAAGGTAAAAAAGAAGAATGAGGCCTGATTATTACATCAAAATTACATTAAAGACATCATTATAAAACAGAAGGAGAAAAAAGATGCTAGATGACGAATTTGAATTAATTTTGGACCCAAATAACAATCCATACGCAGATGATTCAAGCAATTACGGAGTGGTTGCTGATACTGATGCGGCTACAGCCAGCCAGGTTGCAGAGGAACTTGCTCCTGAAGGTAGCCAGAGATCGACTGTAGGCGATGAGACAACATTGGAGATTAGACAGGTCCTTAGCGCCATGGTTACTGCAAAGAATAAAGTTAAGGCTGAGAAGCCGCTTATTCACTCAATCATGAGCCATATTGCTATCAATGATTGTGCAAATGTGGTACTTGCTATGGGGGCAAATCCTATTATGGCCGAGCACCCTATGGAGGTAGCAGAGATCACTGCAAACGCAAAGGCTTTGACAGTTACCCTGGCTAATATTGTGGACAATCGAGTTGAGGCCATGAAGATTTCTGGCCAGACTGCACACGATGCTGGAATTAAGATGAGCTTCGATGTTGTCGGAGTTACATGCTCATCATATAGAATGCAACTTGCCAAAGAATTTATAGAAATGAATAGGCCAGATATTATCAAGGGAAATATATCTGAGATTAAGGCACTTGCCGGAGCAAGTTATGCCATATCTGGCGTAGATGCCTCAGAAGATGATTTGATAGATGCCGATGACAGAGCTTCATTGGACAGGGCTGATGAGATAGCTAGAAATTATGCCTACACAGTTGGGGCAACAGTGCTTATCACAGGAAGTATTGATATTATAAGTGATGGACAAAGAACATATCATGTTTACAACGGCACACCAAATATGGGACGTGTTACAGGCACTGGTTGTATGCTTAACTGCCTCTGTGGAGTATATTTGAGCTGTGCTGAGCCAGTAATCGCAGCTCTCACAGCATGTGCGGCTCTCGGCATAGCAGGTCAGGTTGCTGAAGATAAGATGAAGATAGTTGAAAAGAACAGAAACATCTCACTTTGGGACTTATCACAGGCAAGACCTGAAGAACAGAAAGAGGAAATCGCTGCAGAGGAGACACTTCCACTTAATGGCGCTACAGCTGGTATGGATGACTTTGGAGGATTTGACGTCACTGCAGAATTTGGAATGGGTTTAAATACTCAGCCAGATGATGCTGCAAATTTCGGTGTTATAAACAAAGAGGCTGCCATGGAAGTTGAGAACAAGGTGGATGACACTGATGCAGGTGGCGAGGATATTGGATATGAGAAGGATAGCAAGCTTGAGTATAAGATAAACTCAAAGGAAGTTGCATCTGTGGGACTCGGAAGCTTCCATATGAGCATGATCGATGCCCTCTCTCTTATGACTGATGTTGAATTACAAGAATCTGCACTTATAGAAAAGGCTTGATAAGG
This sequence comes from uncultured Lachnospiraceae bacterium, assembly GCA_947164605.1. Classification (GTDB taxonomy): domain Bacteria; phylum Bacillota; class Clostridia; order Lachnospirales; family Lachnospiraceae; genus CAMUXE01. The sequence continues at coordinate 3,669 of CAMUXE010000029.1, forward strand.
TGGTTTTATGGAGGAGAAAAGCTTTACTTTAGCAAATATGATAGATGAGGCAAAAGCCGGGAACATGACGGCAGGAAAGCATTGGGGCAAAGGACTTAGGAGCAAAGGACTTAGGAGGGGCATGGCTCTTCTGCTTGCTCTTACAATGGTTTTAGGTATATTTTGCTTTGATAGTTCAAGAATTCATGCGGCAGATACTGTAAATGTCAGCTTTAGTGTGACTTGGGATCAGACAGCTGCCAGACGACAGCTAGACATGATTAATGAGTTTAGAACTGGAGATAATACCTGGTATTGGAATAGCGATAATAGCGCAAAGATTTGGGCTAGCAATCTTAGCAGTCTGAGCTGGGATTACACACTTGAGAAGGCGGCAATGCAGAGAGCTGTTGAGATAGCAGTCTCATTCTCACACACCAGACCAAATGGGCAGTCCTGCTTTTCTATCTCAGAAGGTAAGGGCTATGGCTGGCTTGGTGAGAATCTTGCTTATGGATATGGATACAGTTCAGATTCGCTTTTTGTTTATTTGCAGGAGGAGGATGACCCATATAGTGGTCAGGGCCATAGAAGAAACATGTTGAATGCTCATTTCAACACATTTGGTGCGGCTGTGGTCAATGTGAATGGTTCCACATATGTGGTTCAGGAATTTGGCGGAGTACAGAGAGATGCCAATTACACTGAGGCGACAAATGGAAGTGGTCTGGGCCAAGTTGAGCTTTTATCTTCATCTTTTAATATTGGATATTCTATAGACTCTACAAGTCTTTCAAGTATAAGTTTGGAGCAAGGACAGTCACAGATTCTGCCAAAACCAAGTGTGAAGGCTGATATTAACAATAGCCTTACTACAAATCTTGATGAGTCCAATGTTTTGGTGAGCTATAGCTCTGAGGATACGTCGGTCGTGACAATAAAGGACGGATATGCTTATGCGGTCGGCCCTGGAAACACAAGTATTACTTGTAATGTGTCCAATGCTGATGGTCTAAACATAGGAAGCACAAGTATTCCAGTTGAGGTTAGCGCACCTGCTGTGATTCCAACTTTGACTCTTCTTACTAATTCAGGCTATAAGCTTAAGGATGCAGATGCAAGTATTAATGCGTATCCGATTATATTAAATTGCGCTCCTGGAGTTAAGGCGTCAGAATTGACATCGAAGTGGGATGGTAATGGTTACAGAATTGCTGTCTATGACAAGTCAGCTAATGAAAAAACGGCTTTAAGTATAGTCGCTACAGGTGATATTTTGAAATTTACCCTTAATGGAAGTTCAAATTCTGACAGCTATAACGTAGTTGTAAAGGGTGATGTAAATTGCAATGGAAAGATAGAAGTCAGCGATATTATGGAGATACAAAAGGATATACTTGATATCCAAACTCTCACTGGACTTAAGAGAGAGGCCGCTTCAGTTTCCGGCAAAAGCACACTCTCTGTAATTGATATAATGACTATACAAAAGCATGTGCTTGGCATAAGTGAAATTGAGGCAGTCAAATAGGAGACTTTGAGCATTGTGAATCTAGAATTTAAGGAGACTTTGAGCACTTTAAATCTAGACCTTCAAGGAGACTTTGAGTATTTTGAATCTAGATTTTCATAAAACCTGACATCATGCAGGCGCCGGCAGCACCGTGCTTTAGCACTGTGTTTAGATTGTCCTTATTAATTCCTCCTATGGCATAGATAGGAAAAGGGGACTCGGCAACTATAGAATCTAGAAAATCGAGGCCTCGTCCCTCTAAACCGGGTTTGCATGTGGTTTCGAATACATTGCCCGCGAAAGCGTAGGTCGCGCCTAGAGATTTTGCAAGATTCAGGTCATCAAGCGAATGAAGAGAGGTGCCTATCTTCTCAAAAGTGGAAAGTATGGATGCGACTTCAGGATCCTGCTTGAGTTCCGCGAGGTAGCTCAATGGAAGATGAATGTAAGGTATATTGAGCTTTTGGGCCAGCTTATAATGAGTGTGAATTATGAGCGGAAGCTCGTAGCTTGAACATATGTCATAAACCTGTATGGCTAGTTTTTCATAGTCATTTTGATTAAGGTCCTTTTCGCGCAAAAGTAGGGCCTTGGGACCTAACTTTGCAATCTTTTCAACTTGTTTTAAAAAGGCTCTTTCATCTTCTAAATATTTGCGATTTGATATGGCAATAAGGCTCTTATACATTGACTTTAAACGGTCTCCTTGCTATAATGTTTAATTGCTTTAGATTGATTAAAGTAAAAGATAAGATAATTGTAGACTTATTTTATATATTTGTCACTAGGTTTGAAAAAGGATTTAGCTATAGATATATTTTCTGATTTAGACGGGATTTAGGTATAGATATAAGTTACTGATTTAGACGGAGGTACGCATTGAAGAAAAAGAAAATTAGCAAGATCTTACTAGTGATCCTCTTTATCGCTGTCTTGGCTGTTTTTGCAGGAAGCTATGCGATGAATCTGGCAAATAACAGCAAGGCTTCAATATATGAGATTAATTCAGAAAATGCTGGCGGTGAAATTGAAATCAATATGGAGGTCAGCAAGAACTGGAAGGATAATGGCAAATTTGCCGTTGGAGCCCAGTACGATGCTAAGATTAATGTTAAGGGAAGAAAAATTTCTGGATGGAAGTTAATTATTCATCTTCCTGAGAATGCTGAAATTGACAGCGCTTGGAACGGCAATTTTGTACAGGATGAGAACAATGACATAATTGTCACTCCAGTGGACTATAATGAGCAGATTTCAAGTTCTAAGGTTGAGACAATCGGATTTGTCTTGCTTTCTGACAAGGTTTTGAATATTCATGACTTCACTTTTGAAGCATACTGTCACAAACCTATTTTCAAGGAGCCTCTTTTCTACCTTGGACTTCTACTTTTGAATATCTGGCTTATCCTTTTGATCACAAGCATAGTTGTGGGTAGAAAAGCTACTCAGATGAACACTCAGCGCGATTATGCTGACCAGGTTATCATGCAGACTATGAATACCCTTATCTCATTTATAGATGCCAAGGACCCTAACACTAAGGGTCATTCAAGCCGAGTTGCTTACTATACTAAGGAACTTGCCAAGAGAATGGGCATGAAGGATGATGAAGTTAAGAATATGTACTACATAGCTCTTCTTCATGATTGTGGAAAGATTGGTATTCCTGATGAGATTCTCAATAAGGCAGGAAAGCTCACACCGGATGAGAGACTTATAATTCAGTCACACACTGTGATTGGTGCCAAGGCCTTATCTAAGATGACTTCTATTCCTGGAATACAGGATGGTGCAAAGTATCATCATGAAAAGTACGATGGAACTGGCTATCCTAGTGGACTTAAGGGAAAGGATATCCCACTTGTAGGCCGTATAATCTGCGTTGCCGACTCATTTGACGTAATGAGCAGTAACAGAGTCTACAGAAACCACCTGCAAAAGGATGAGATTATCCATGAGCTCAGTGATTGCGCTGGCAGTCAGTTTGATCCTGATATTGTTCCTTATATGATTCAGATGATTAATGAAGGTGTTGCTCCTATTTGGTCTAACAACGAAATCTAATTGATTTGAAGATTTAGGAATTTAGAGAATTTAGATAATTCAAGAATTTAGAT
>CAMUXE010000030.1 GCA_947164605.1 uncultured Lachnospiraceae bacterium
CCTAACTTGCCTTTTTCCGCCCCTAAAACTCACTCCACCTCTTAATACTGGGAGAAATTTTCTCCCTTTCTCACTTTCTCGCCCCCTATAACCTGCAAAAGTCTATAACCTGCAAAAGTCTATTACCTCCAAATGCCCATTATCTGCAAAATCCTATTACCTACAAAATCCTATTACCTACAAAATCCTATTACCTCCAAAAGCCTATAACCTCCAAAAGCCCCTAGCTACCCTGTCATCACAAAAGCCAACGTTCAATCACTGCTTTTATCTCACTTGGACGCAGCGGTGATTCTTGAGTTTCTTCAGTTATCAGCAAAGAATCCCCTAACAAGTATCCATTCTTGAAATAATCCTTAATTCGAGCAACTGTAGACTTTGCATAGCTTCTATCATCCATCATTCCTCTGTGCTCCCAATAAAAGACTTTCCTTAATCTAGCATTCAAAATAGTGAAATCAGGATAAATAATAACTTTATTCTTCAACTTCAATGGGCACTCATATTTATATGGAATCCCATAACTATCAAGCATATTTGCGATATTCAACTCAGACTTTGACCTAACTTTCTCACCTCTGTTAGTATCAAAAATTTTATTTTCCACAAAGCCCTTAGATTCCTCATAAGGCTCAGCTTGCCACTGTTCAGCGAATGTAAAATCAGAAATATCCAGCGGTTGAATATACTTTTTTACATCCACAGGATATGAATCAAACAAACTTCTGATCTCTTGCGCATTTTTCTCACACTTATTTACAATTTTTTCCAATTCGTCCAATTCTGCCTCAACCAACTTAATCACTTTTTCATTATAATTTTTTTGACTCAATTTCTTAATCATATTACAATCCGATTTTTTCAAATAAGTCCCCGATTTTTCAGAACTTTTCTTCCTGTAATAAAATGCCGTCCTATTCCCCTTTGCGAACATTCTAATTCGCCCCTCTGGTGCCTCGTCCAATGCTTTTTCCAAATTTTCTTTACTTGCCTTCAGATTATTCAACCTTTTCTTTGCATCAGAGTAAAAAGAAATATCATCTAGTAAGGAATTAATCATATAGAACCCCTCCTTTTTCTAATTTAAAATTTAAATCGATTAATTGTAATTCATGGAATTAAATACATTGTTGTGAACCAACGGGAATACTGGACTTGATAAGATCCATAATGTAATAAAGATTAAATTCGTATTTTGGAATGTTTTGATTTGAAATGAGAAAAATAAAATTCATAAATATATCTTATGTCAGCTCAAATATATTGTCAATATATTTTATTTTTAAATAATTATACAGCATTGTTTCCTACATATAAATGCCTACCATTTGGGCTTGTTCCCTCTTACTTGTTCCCTCTTACTTGCTCCCCCACTTAAAACTCGCTCCCACTTAAAACTCGCTCCCCCCGTGATACTGGGAGATATTTTCTCCATTTCTTACTTTCTCGCCCCTCTCCAACTCGCTCTTCCCCTTAAAGCTCGTTCTGCCCCTTGATGTCGGGAGATATTTTCTCCAACTTGCCCTTTCTCGCCCCCTATTACTATGTATCAATGTGTACCAGTTTCTTAAAAGGGAGATATTTCTAAGCAGCCAAGAGGGTAAAATTGTCAAAAAAGAAAACCCGCGAGAATTCTCAAATCGAGAAAACTCGCGGGTTTGAATCATAATTTATTAATTATTGAAATTCCCTAATCAGCGAAATATGCTTTATCAAGAACATTTGCCGCTGTGTAACTTGCAAAATTAATAAGCAATAGTAGAACCAATATCATAAACTGTTACATCAGAGGGGCGCTCTACATCAGACTCCTTAATTGTGCCATAGTTGCCAAACTCAAATGCTATTTTCATTGACATGTTAATTTTGAATACAACTGCTACATCACCAACTTTATCATTAAAATCCATAGAAATATCCTTAATTTCAGTAGTTCCTTTTATAAGATTAAAGTCTTTATCAAAAACGTATTCAACAGACATATCGCTCAAACCATTTTCCACCTCATCTGAATCAAGACCTAATTCAGACAAACCAGTCATATTGAACATTCCACTCATGTCATCAACTGAATCATATAAGTCTGCAACTTTAGTTTTTATAACATAATTACCACCATCTTCTGTAAGTGTAGCCTTGTCAAATTTAATCTTATTAAAATCAGCACCAAGCATAGAATCTACGCCCAATTCATCTAACATATAGTCGCCGCTTATCTTAAAAAATGCATCTCCGTAGCTTGACATCTTATAATAGCAGTCGCTGCCATCATAGTACATTGTGATATCGTTGTCATCTACCTGATCTTCATAGGTTAAGTTTCTAACCATGTGCAGATATACTTTCTTTCCAGCCATTTTACCACTCATCTTAATGGTAACAGGCATTTCTTCACTTTCATCATCCATTGTAACCTTAACATGTGTATCGCAATTACAATCAAAGCTGTAATTATCACAATTCTTGTCAATAAACTTTTTAACAATTTCACTAGCAGTAAGCTTTTGGCTTGAAGTTCCATTTCCAGACTTGCCAGCTTCTGATCCTCCGTTTACAGAAGTCTGACCTGTTGCATTGTTCTGATTATCTGAACCTGTCTGCGCCTCAGTAGTCTGCTGATTTGCATCTTTCACTACAATAGTCTTGTCTTGTGACTTAACGCCACAGCCAATTAAGCTGAAAGTAAGCACCGCAGCCATAGTGAATCCTAATAAATTTTTTCTCCTCATTTTTTCCTCCTAAAAACAATATGTTCTAAACTCCTTTAATTTCCTTTTTTAGAGTTCAATATTATCATTATACCACCAATATTTTTTTTAAAAATAGGAAATTGGTACTAATTAAGAGTTTTAATTTGACTTGTTTAATGTTTCTTGTGAGCTTGCTTTGGTTTCCTTTTTTCCTTTGGTTTCCTATTGGGGAGACATTTCTTCCAACTTGCCCTTTTTCGCCCCTTAATTCTATGTACTTGCTTCTTAAAGGGGAGATATTTTGCCTAACTTGCCTTTTTTCGCCCCCTGATTCTGTGTACTAGCTTCTTAAAGGGGAGATATTTCGCCCAACTTGCCCTTTTTCGCTCCCTGATTCTGTGTACTAGCTTCTTAAAGGGGAGATATTTCCTCCAACTTGCCTTTTTCCGCCCCCTGATTCTGTGTACCAGCTTCTTAAAGGGGAGATATTTCGCCCAACTTGCCTTTTTCCGCCCCCTTCAGCCCCAGCCCAGGCCAAAACAGCCCCAGCCCAGGCCAAAACAGTCCAAAAACAGGCCAAAACAGTCCAAAAACAGGCCAAAACAGCCCAAAAACAAGCCCAAAAGCACCCCCCCAAAAAAACAAAAAGGCACCAGTTATGGGATTTATCCTTCGATAAATCCCATAACCAGTGCCTTTGCAGAAGCTTTTAAGCCATCTTCTTTTTAGCGAGAAAAATAGCCATAATGCTAGTCACAAACATGCCTATTATATTGATAGTGAGTAGTAGAACTGCGCCAATCATGCCCATTCCATCTGCGACAATACCTACAACCTGTGGTGTGATAATGCCTCCGAGAGCTGACATGGCGAGTAAAATTGACATTCCAGTGTTAGAGCCCTTGAGCACCTTACCCGCAATAGCAATGCCTGTTGGATAAATGCCTGCAAAGAAAAGGCCTAATCCAGCTATTGAAATTGTTATCAAAGTCAAATTCTTAGTGAGAATCATAAGAATAAAGAAAACCGCAGTAGCTACGCAGTAGATGAATTCTATCTTTGACTTATCAATAATTTGGCTTATCTTAGCTGTGGCAAATCTACCAATCATAACCATAACCCATGTCACAGAAACCAAGCCAGAAGCGTAGTTGTCGCTCATAATACCCATGCTCTTAAAGTAAGTTACAAACCAACCATTTACACAGTTTTCAAGGCCTAGATAGAAAAAGAGCAAAAGTCCAATGCAGTAAAAGATTGGACTGCGATAAAAAGGCTCCTTCTTTTCTGGTTCTGAGTCAGCAGCAAGATCCTTAGTCGCTGTTTCCGATGTCTTTGAATCTTGCTTTGAATCATAGCCATCCATTGAAATAAAGGCAAAAATCACAAGAATCATGCATGCAATGATAATGTATACTGCCAGCCTCCATCCAAGCTCTGTATTTGTCAGTAACTGAGTAGCAAATGGAGCGATAAACGCACCGACTGCGAAAGACATGTGCAAGAAATTCAGCGCATCTGCCCTGCCTGCCGATTTATCATTGACCATCTTATTGTTGATAATACTGATTGTTCCACGGCCTATACCTATCAAGAAAAAGAGTAGATAAAGCAAAGGCAGCGAATGTGTGAGAGTAACAAGCAACCATGCAATAGGAATTAAACTCGTCAGCGAGATAACACAAGCCTTATGACCCAAAAGCTTTTTTAAAACCGGATTTATAAAACTTGCTATAAGATTACCCACGGCAAATGTTGTGAGTATTCCACCAGCTGCTGCATAACCTATACCCAGCTCCTTAATTATACTTGGCAAAATCGCGCCTACCATTAGAACCATGGCTCCACTTACAAAGAAAGCAAAGTAACATGGCAAGAAATCCTTTATTCTTCCCTTCATATTAACCTCCTAATTACTAGTATTTGTCTGATAATTACCTGACTAATCCTTACTGCTATTTCCTGATAATTACCTGACTAAT
>CAMUXE010000031.1 GCA_947164605.1 uncultured Lachnospiraceae bacterium
AGGTATCGAAGTGGTCATAACGAGGCGGTCTTGAAAACCGTTTGTCCGCAAGGGCGCGTGGGTTCGAATCCCACCCTCTCCGTTCTTTATTTAGGTCCTTTGCAAAAAGGACTTTTTTTTATGCCAACAAGAGTTTTGATGAGATCTTTGATTAGTGCTTTGATGAGAGTTTTGATGAGAGTTTTGATGAGAACTTTGATGAGAACTTTGATGAGAACTTTGATGAGAACTTTGATTAGATCTTGCTGAACTTAGATAGGAGATTTGTATGGTTAAGGTTGATCTTATAACCGGATTCTTGGGATCTGGCAAAACTACATGGATTAAGAAATATGTGGATTATCTGATCGATAAGGGGGAGAATGTCTGTGTTCTCGAGAATGACTTTGGCGCGATCAATGTAGATACAATGATTCTGGCTGACCACTTTAAGGATAGAGCTGATATAGAGATGGTAGCAGGTGGCTGTGATCATGACTGTCATATCAGGCGCTTTAAGACAAAGCTGATATCTATGGCAATGCTTGGCTATAACAGGGTTGTGGTGGAGCCGTCAGGTCTTTTTGATGTGGATGAATTCTTTGATATCTTACATGAGGAGCCTTTGGACAGATGGTACAGTATTAATTCGGTCATGGCTATTGTTGACAAGGATATTTATAAGGAGGAGCTTTCGGCTCAGTCTGAATATATATTTGCCTCACAGATTGCCCAAGCTTCCAAGCTTATAGTGAGTAAGCTTGATGAGATTGATGAAATTGAAGAAGTAACTAATAAGCTGCTAGACTATGTAAACAAGGCTTTGGCATCAATCTCGTCGAAGAAGCTAGTCGAGAGGAGGCAATGCTTAGTCAAATCTTGGGACTTGCTTGATAATGAGGATTTTAAAGAGCTTGACGGCTTGCTGCTTGAACTGTCGGATTTTGAAAAAAGTTATAGAATAGACGATTTGACTTATCAGCCACTTTTCTTTATGAACCTTGAGATGAGTCGTCAGGATTTGGAGAGAAAAATCGCTGATATTTTTGCAAATCCATCATGTGGGCGAGTTTATAGGATAAAAGGCTATGTGAAAGAAGAAGACCATTATATAGAGTTGAACGCAAGGCCTGATACCTGTAGGATTAGCCAAAGCCCTATAGGGCAGGAAGTGCTTATACTCATAGGTGAGGATATGAGAGCAGACCAGATAGAGAGCATTCTCGCTGGCAGCAATGATGAAGATGGCAGTGAAGACGGCATTGAAGATGGCAGCTATGATGACAGTAAAGGTTGCATCAAAGATTGCAGTAAAGCTGGCAGCAAAAATGAGGGCGAGACATGTTAGTTTTAAAAAAGATTGCTAAGTTTGTGAGTGACTGGATGGCGCTTATAGTGATTGCTGTTGCCGCCATGCCTTTGGCAATGGTGCCTGGGGCAATATTTTCAGTTTGGCATAATATATCTGGCGCAGTACTAGCTGCAATCTTGAATCGTTTTGAAATTAAAGATAAAAGTGAAAAGTGATGCTATTTATACTTGTAAGATAGGGCAAATTAAACTAAAATAGATATATAAAAATTCGAAAGGAATGGTAAAAAAATGGCAGAAGAATTTGATTCAGTTAAAGAGCTTGGCCTTTGCGTATTACACGTAGGTATCAATGCTAACGGCGAGGAAGATGCAAAGAAGATCGCAGAGGATTTCCAGACACTTATGGGCTTTGTTCCTAAGTTCGGTAACTCTTCAATCTTTGCTTCACCACTTATCGAGATTATGAAGAATGGCGGTCCTGGTGAAAAGGGTCACATCGCTATCGGTGCTCATGATGTAGACAAGGCTGCAGCTTACTTTGAGTCAACAGGAATGGGAATCAACAAGGACAAGGCTAAGTACAACGAAGATGGCACAATGCAGTTCGTATACTTAAGCAAGGAAATTGGCGGATTTGCTATTCATCTTAAGCAGTATTAATTTTTAAAATTAAATAAGCTAAATGAATGAACCTCTGGACAGGCCTGATATCGGCTGGTCCAGAGGTTTTTCTTTAGACAAGAAATTTAAAATAAAAAAATAAAAAAAACGGCTTGACATAAATGGTCATATAGACTATATTAAATTCATCAGATAAATGGTCAATAAGACTATATTAAAATTATCGGATAGATGGTCCTTAAGACTATATTTTTTATAATGGATGGAAGGAGAATTTATGAGAAAATACAAGGCCTCCTGTAAGGAGGAGGAAGAATTTTTAAAGAATTATGATCCTGATCGCTACGAAAAAGCGGCAAATACAGCTGATATAGTTATTTTCACTATGAGCGACAAGAACGAGTTGTCAGTACTGCTTATAAAAAGAGGTGGCTATCCTTATAAAGGCCATTGGGCTATACCTGGCGGTTTCATGCAGATGGACGAAGACATAGATATAACAGCGGCCAGGGAACTCAAGGAGGAGACCAAGCTGGACGGAATACACATAGAGCAGTTCAAGACATTTGGTGCAGTTGACAGGGATCCTCGAATGAGAGTTATATCGATAGCATATATGGCCTTCGTTCCACAGTCGACTCTTGATTTTGAAGCAGGTGATGATGCCTCAGATGCTGAACTTTTCAAGATAAAGATGGCAGATGAAGGATTTGACCTGATTGGGGATAGGGATAGGCTGAGCAGCCATGAACTGGCTTTTGATCATGAAGAAATAATTTCAACAGCAATTGAAAGACTAAAAAACAGAATTGATTACACAATGGATGCCTTTGAGTTTTTAAAAGATAAAAAGAGCTTTACAATCTATGAATTAAAGAAGATTTACGAGGCAGTCAAGGGCGAGAGCATAGATGCAAGCAACTTTAGAAGAGACTTCTTAAGAAAATATGTTAAGACTGGCCTGGTTGATGAAATTGGTACATCTAGACAGTACTCAAAGAGAGCAGCTGCAGTATATAAGTTGCTTTAGGAGGTAATAGATATGAGTAAATATAACCAGAGTGAAGCAAGAAACCTTACAATGACCATGGACTTTTATGAACTTACCATGGCAAATGCTTATTTCAACGATCCAGATTCTGACAATGATAAAAATGTTGTCTTTGATATCTTTTACAGAAGAAATCCAGGAAAGGCTGGATTTGCCATTGCAGGTGGCTTGGGCTTGATAATTGATTATGTAAATCAGTTGCACTTTGATCCAAGTGATATTGACTATCTGAGAAGCCTTAATCAGTTCTCTGACGGTTTCCTTGATTACCTTGCAAACTTCAAGTTTACAGGAACTATTATGGCTGTAAAGGAAGGAACAATAATATATCCTAATGAGCCAGTTATCACAGTAGTGGCACCAATTGTTGAAGCTCAGCTTCTTGAAACTGCAATGCTTATAGAGTTTAATCACCAGTCTTTGATAGCTACAAAAACTCAGAGAATTGTAAGGGCTGCAAAGGGGAGACCAGTGGTAGATTTTGGAGCGAGAAGGGCTCACAATATAGATGCAGCAGATTTGGGAGCTAGAGCAGCTATTATTGGCGGCTGTGTAGGAACAGCAGATGTAAGGGCTGCACAACTCTTTGATCTGCCTGTAGTCGGAACAATGGCTCACAGTTTTATCATGAAATATGGCGATGAATTTACCGCTTTTAAGAAGTATGCAGAAAACTACCCTGATAATACAGTACTTTTGGTAGATACCTATGACACAATCAAGAGTGGAATTCCAAATGCTATCAGAGTTGCAAAGGAAGTTCTTGAACCTATGGGAAAGAGGCTTAAGGGAGTTAGACTTGATTCAGGTGACTTGGCTTATGATTCAAAAAAGGTTAGAAAGATGCTTGATGATGCTGGATGTGAGGATTGCAAAATTACAGTATCTAACAGTCTTGATGAGTATCTTATCACATCTCTTTTTGATCAGGATGCCCCTATTGACAGTTTTGGTGTAGGTGAGAGAATGATCACTGCATCTCCAGAACCTGTATTTGGCGGAGTATATAAGCTCTCAGCTGTTGAGAACAAGGATGGAGTATATGAGCCAAGAATAAAGGTTTCGGGCAATGTTGAGAAGATTACAAATCCTGGCTATAAGAAGCTCTACAGGGTTTACAATGAGGAAGGTAAGGCTGTAGCTGACTTACTTGCTCTTGCAGATGAGAAGGTTGATTTGAGTCAGGAGTACACATTTGTAGATCCTGAGGAGCCATGGAGAAAGAGAAAGTTCGTAAACTTCACAGCTAGGGAATTACAGGTGCCTATCTTTAAAGATGGTGTTCAGGTATATGAGCAGCCAGAGGTCTCAGAAATCGCAAAGTATGTTAAGGAACAGCTTGAAAATGAGATTTGGAGCGAGGAACAGAGATTTGAAAATCCTCACAAACACTTCCTCGACATGAGCCCAGCAATGTACAAGCTCAAATTGGACATGCTGACTGATATACAGAATAGTGAAGTATAGGGAACACTAAATTTTGCTTGCATAAGAAATAGTTATGAAAGTGCTATCTATGTGAATTCTATCAATGAAGGTCTTATGCAGACTT
>CAMUXE010000032.1 GCA_947164605.1 uncultured Lachnospiraceae bacterium
TTGCTTCTATCACATAGATTCTTTTTCTTTTGCTCCAGTACTCCTTTCTTGGCTTCTATACTAGCTATCTGCGAAGAACCATCATTTTCGCTTATGCTTCCATTATCAATAGATCTGTTTATATCTTCTATTTGACTCTTTAACTCATTTATTTCAGCGTCTACAGCTTTTTCTTCTTTTTTTGTCTGATATTGCTCTATTTCTGAGCCTATTATGGCTCCTGCAGATAAAGTAGCAGTTGCTGTCGCTACTCCAACTGCAACAGCACATGCGACCGGTATAGTAATGGCAGAACTCGCAATAATCGCAGCAGTCACTGCAATGCCAATCGCTGCGCCAACTACACCACCAACCACTTTGCCTATAGTTGAAGCTTTAGGCCAGTGACCACTTGGATCCTGATACATTACAGGATTATTAAAGGCATATGAATAGGCATTAAGGCCTATTGAATTTAAGATATTGCCTAGATAGTTATCCTCCTGGATAAAACCTCCCTGACTTAAATCCAGATATCTGGCTCTTAAGTAACTAAGCCCTGTGTTAGGGTCATATTCTTCTGAATTGTAACCATAGAAACTCTCATATGAGGTATTTCCTGCTACTATCTCACCATATGGGTCATAACTTAGACTTCTTGTAAGCTTGTTATTGTTGTAGTTTTCAGTAACAGAACCTCTGGCATCATAGATGTAATCTAAAAGACTAGAAGCTGACTCTGAAAATTCTTCGGAAGATTTTTTTGAAGTTTTTTCTGAAATCCTCTCATTTCCGTAAATATATGACTTATCTAAACTATTACTCTCGCCTTCATATCTTGCAAGGACTTGTGTATTCTCAAAGGCAGATGCAACTGTGCCTGACACATTTCCAAATGAAGTCTGCATAAGACCTTCATTGATAGAATTCACATAGATAGCACTTTCATAACTTGTTCTTGTGTATGTTCCATCACCATTATCTGCATCAGTAGTTTCAGGAATTAGAGGAAATGCTGAGTTTAACTTCTTAGCTTTATCCTCATTTTCTCTACTTTCCTTTAAGCATACACTTGTGTCAGAATCTGTCTGACTCTTCTTATCTGAAGCATTCTTGTCTGAATTAGAATTTTTATTATCAAAGAGCTTTTTGAAATCACTAACAAAATCAAGTCCAAGTCCTGTATTTGCTCCTGCCACTGCCTCATAGAGGCCGACACTGAAACCAAAACTAAATATATCTGACAATGAAGCATTTTCATATGAATTATCTAAACTCAAGTCATCATTAGCATTATCATTTCTACTAGCAGAACTTTTATCTTTAACCTCATTTTTCTTATTACTACTTGCAACATCTGTATTATCAGGATTTATTTCATCACTACTCTTTGCATTCTGAGTTTTTTCAACTCCAAAGGCAACTCGTGATAAATCATAAAGACCATCCGTACTCTCATCTTCACTTGGTGAATATTCAAGCACTTCCTTTCTTCTTGATGCAGTAAAGACTCTGTTTCCATCTCCGTCATAGCTTGCAGCCATAAGAAGGCTTCCACCCTTTTTAACTGCAGTGAGTCTTAAATCAAGGCTGTACTCGTATGTGTAGAGCTCTTCATCGCCTGAGTTTGCACTTTCCTTCTTGATTAGATTTCCATTTGAGTCATAGCTATAAGTAGTCACACCTGAAATAGAGCTAGTCTCAGACACAAGCTGATTTGACTTGTTATAGCTATATCCTATAGTTTCAAGTATCTCTTCCTTAGCCTGACTAGCTTGATTATTTGAGGCATCTGATGAAGTTTCACTAAGCTCAGATTTCTCAAGCTTTGTGCGGTTACCAGAAGGACTATAGGTGTATTTTACCACTTCTTTAGTTTTTGTGGAATCACTTGTTGTGACATCACTTGCGACATCTTCTCTGCTTGCCTTAATAAGCTGCTTTCTTTCATCATATTCATAAGTATTTATGACATGATAATCATTCTGATTTATCTTTTCCTCTACGATATTTCCAAGGACGTCATAGCTATATTCAAAGCTAGAGATTAAGGCCCCATCAGCATCTTTGTTTGTAAGTGACTTTAAATATCCATTTGCATTATAAGTATAGGATGTAGTTATTCCGCTACTTCTAACTGCTTCTACTAATCTACCATTCTGATCATATGTATAATCTACTGTCTCATCAGCGCTCTCTACCTTAGTAAGCTGATCAGCCAGATTATATGTATAACTCACCTTAGTGCCATCTGGATAAGTGATTGAGCTTACTCTTCCAAAATCATCATATTCATAGGCTACATCTAAGCCCAGCTGACTGGTCTTAGTAACCCTACCAGCTAAATCTCTCTCATAGACGGTCTTTCCACTTTCATCCGTCATAGAGATTCTGTTTCCAAGTGCATCGTAAGAGTATGTAACCTTATTGTCCTCTGAGAATCTCTTTTCCACAAGCAAGTCAAGCTCATTGTAATCATACTTGACCTGACTGCCATCAGGTCTGGTCTGACTTACAAGTCTGCCTGCCAGATCATACTCATAGCTTTCTTTTCTTGATGCTGCGTCTTCTACACTGGTCAGATTATTTTCAAGGTCATAGGTAAATTTTGTAATATTTCCTTCAGGATCTGTCTGACTTGATACATTGCCCATCTTGTCATATGTATAAGATGACTTTTGACCACCAGCATCTGTTACTGATGTAAGACGATTATTCTTGTCATAAGCTAAAGTCTTCTTTGATCCCTTAGCATTAGTAACAGATGTAACATTATTTTCTGAATCGTAGCCAAATTCACTGTTTCCAACTGAATTAGTGAGTTTTACAAGATTTCCATTTGCATCGTAAGTATATTTCGCACTTTCACCACTAGCAGTTTTAAGCTCTGATAATCTATTTCTTGAATCATATGTATATAACTGAATCTGTCCCATAGGGTTTGTCTGTGATGACAGGTTGTAGTTTTTATCATATGT